>NZ_JAJIRR010000014.1:0-164839 GCF_025717595.1 Kinneretia sp. DJ1R-11 | reverse complement strand
TTCCTGGCGCTTGCCCTGAAGGTCTATCGCGAAACAAACAGTGATGGGCGAAAGCGCTTGAAGCAGGTGCTGAAGACATTCCAACAGTAGGCCGCTATCTGAGCAAGATGCGGGACGCCCGACAGGAGATGCTGTGCTCGCGCCAGGCTTTGTCCTTCAATCTGTGGAAGAACACAGTCGTGGTTGATCAATCTTCACGCCGCTCCAAACCCCTCGAAGGCGTAGTCAATGCTCTGCGAGGCCTCCTTGATCTAAAAACGATAGATTGACGCCCTAGCCGAATGTCCTGCAACTTGCCCACAACGGCGTCCAGTGATGTGATTCCGTCGGCAGGTGTGGGTTGAAAATGCAGGGTGCCCTGCGCATGTGCTGCACGTTCCTATGCCCATCGATGGATTTGCAATGAGGCCCTATGCGTTCACTTAACCACCGGCAGGTTTTCATTGACACGCTGCGCCTCTATTTCGCGCCACTGGTGGGAGCGATACGCGGTGCGATCAGCGAGGTCAAAGCCGTGGAGTCCAGCATTGCCGCTCGTAGGTCACTCGAACAGCGATTTGGCCATGACGCCAGTTCAACTGCAGAGCCACCGAATCCGGGCGTTGGATTGAAGTAGTGATCTGTCTATCACTAAGCCCAGGTGACCACTCCCTCCCCTCCATACCAAAGCCAAGCGAGAGATCGACCGCCCGCCCGCCACAGGATGCCGCATGAAAGTTCCAGCCCGGCAAGGCACTTTGAAGCTTTGCCATTAGAGATTCCAGCTCGAATCGGCAGAGCGAGCTGGGACTTCGATACTTTGCCGTGCCTTTTACGGGTTATTTCACCGATCGATACAGGGGCATTGACTTCGAAACTTTGTTATGAGGTTCCTGCAGGAGGAGGCTGAGAACAAAGTTTCGAAGTTACTGTCAAATTATCGAAGTCTTGGGGGGAGGCAGCGAACGGGGTGAGGTCAAAGTTTCGAAGCAGGTTGAGGCGATTCGGGAAAACATGCAGTCGCTTTGCGGTGATGGGTGTCGGCTGAGGCTAAACCCGGCAGGGCCACCTGGGCACTTCGTTGACGAACCTCAGCGTGGGGCTGCATTCCCTTGCTCTCCCTCACTATCAGTCCACTGCCTTGATGACAGCAACCGAGATAACTGAACATTGAACGCCGAAGCCTTTGATCGGCAGCTTCTACCAACGGCTGTTCGACGCTCACTTCAACGCAGGCCTGCGTCGCGCAGCGCTGCACGAACGCCGACTCCGGCGCGTGCAGCGCTACCCCGAGGACCGGCGGGCGGAAGAGGCCCAGCGGCATCTGCTGGCAGTCCAAGCTCGAGCCGCCTCGCTCAGCCCGGGGCTCAGGCCAGGGAAGACTCGCTGAATGGCCGCCTTTGAGCACAGCTTGGTCGCTAAGCTCAAGCATTCCCGGGCCACAAAGATTGCCGTAGGCAGCCCGTTGCTTCCCAAGCCGCTCGAAGCAGACCGTCCCGAGCGCGAAGGCCAGAGTGATCAAAAGGGGTGAGCGCCAGGCCACCAGGCCATGTCGCACGGTTCATATCGCGCTCCGCGAGACCGATGGCTTACTCCCTTGCCACCGCCTCCACCTGAATGCGTAGCTTCACCTCCATCTTGAAGCCACAATCCTTGCCTGCTGCAAGGCCGAAGTCGTCGCGTTGAAAGCTGCCTGAGGCATCGGCACCGCAGAGTTCGCGTTTGTGCATGGGATGGGGCATGCACTTGAGCTGATGGAGTGTCAGCGTGATGGGGCGGGTCTGGCCGTGGAGGCTCAATTCACCCACAAGCTGGCTCGGGGCGCCGCCGGGCTGGGTGCCTTCGAAGCGGCCCTTGAAGTGGGCGACGGGGTGTTTCTCGATCTCGAAGAAGTCCTTGCCGCGGGCCCATGCGTTCATCGCGTCCAGGCCGAAATCAATGCTGGCCAGGTCCATCTGGACCTCGACGCTGCCGGCACCCGTCGCTTTGTCGTAGACGATGCTGCCGCTGTTCTTGTTGAGTTTGCCGCGCCAGACGGACAGGCCCATATGGTCGGCCTCAAAGCTGGGGTAGGTGTGCGTGGGGTCGATCTCGTAGCTCACGGGCGCCGCTTGAGCAGCAGGAGTGCCACTCAGGGCCAGGGCGAGCAGCAGGGCAGATGCGAAGATCGAGCGGCATCGGGTTGGGATCGTGTGATTCATGTAAGGCGTCCAGTTTGAAGAGAGAGTTGAAGCGTCGCGGCACGCATGAAATACGACGACGAGCAGAGGGGTCGCAAATCGACACTCTGGAGACTTCGCAACAGGAATCACAGGCAATCAGCCCAGCTACAGGCCGCGATCATTCTGCGCGCTGGCGCTCAAATCTTCGCATCGGCCTCCCGCACCGGCCGGTGCTCGCTGCCCGCGCCACGCGTGATGTGCAGCAAACGGCTGGGAGCGCTCACCCGCGCCGTATGCCAAACGCCGCGGGGCACGAGCGCGGCGCCACGGCCGCTCAAGGTGAGGGTCTGCGGGCCGCCAGGCAGCTCCAACAACAGCTGGACAGCGCCCGACAGAAGGTAGACGTACTCATCTCCACCGGGGTGGCGTTCCCAGTTCGGCCAGTCCTCGCTGCACTCGAATTCCGTCACCAGCCAGCCTGAGTCATAAGCAGCCATCTCGGCGGCAGGCAGGCCCCAGAACGCGGCGCCACCGGGCAGTTCGGTGGCTTGGCCATCTTCGGCCAGATGAACATAACGCTGTTGAGGATCGAAAGGCATGGCTCGGGCTCCGGAGCGATCGGGGATGGGGCGATTGTGGCCAGAACGCTGCCGCTGTTCCCGAGCGGCGTTTCTCGCCACAATCAGCGCCAGCACCAGCTTCAGAACTTGGATTCAGGGATGGGCGCGAGCGGCCACCCTCCCCCCGGGGCTCACACCACGGGCGACGCCGTTCTTGGAGTCACAGGGAGAAGAAAATGCAAGCATTGAAAGATCGCTCCATCGCCACGCGCATGCGGCTGGGGTTCGCCTTGTTGATCGTGATGAGCATGGCGGTGGCCGCCTTCGGCCGCGTGGCGCTCAAAGAGGTGGGGCAGCAGATGCACGAGCTCACCGACAAGCACATGGTCGTGGTGAGTCTGCTGGGCCAGCTCAAGGACAACGTCAACGTCACCGCGCGAGTGGCGCGCAATATCGCCCTGCTCAGCGAGCCAGCCGCCAAGCAGCGCGAGAAGGCCCGCATCGATGCCAACCGCAGCTCCACGCAAGAGCTGCTCAAGCAGCTGCAGGCCCAACTGGCCGCCGAGGCCGGCAGCGAGCTGCTGCAGAAGGTCACCCGCACCCGCGAGGCCTACATCAAGGTCATCAACCCGGCCATTCAGCTGGGCATGGCCGGCCAGAACGAGGCCGCGCGCGACGCCCTGGTGGGCGAGGTCGGCCGAGCTCAGACCGAGTATTTCAGTGCCCTGGATGAGCTGATCGCGATGCAGCGCAGGGAAATGGAGGCCGCCGGGTTTGCCGCTGACCGCACCATCCAGCGCGCCGGCTGGGCCATGCTGGGCCTGCTGATGCTCTCCGCCTTCTTGGGCTCGGGCATAGCCGGTTGGATGGCGCGCAGCGTGACCCGCCCCCTGCTCGCAGCGATGAACGTGACCCAACGCATTGCCAAGGGCGACCTGAGCAGCCGCATCGTGGCCGAGTCGCGCGACGAGGTGGGCCAGCTGATGAACTCTCTGCACCAGATGCAGGAGGCTCTTCGTCAGCTGGTGGGCGTGGTGCGCAGCAGCAGCGACTCGGTGGCCACCGGCGCCGGCCAGATCGCCACCGGCAATGGCGACCTCTCGCAGCGCACCGAGCGCCAGGCCAGCAGCTTGCAGCAGACGGCAGCCTCGATGGAGCAGCTCTCCGGCACCGTCACGCAAAGCGCCGAGACCGCCCGTCATGCCACCGACTTCGCCACCGCCGCCAACGGCGCCGCTGAACGTGGCGCCCAGGTGATGGGCGAAGTCATTCACACCATGAGCGACATCAACGAAGCCAGCCGGCGCATCAGCGACATCGTCAGCGTGATCGACGGCATCGCCTTCCAAACCAATATCCTGGCCCTGAACGCCGCGGTGGAAGCCGCCCGCGCGGGCGAAGAAGGTCGCGGCTTTGCGGTGGTGGCGTCCGAGGTGCGCAGCCTGGCCCAGCGCTCGGCCACGGCGGCGCGCGAGATCAAGACCTTGATTTCCAGCAATGTCGAAAAGGTGGAGGCCGGTTCACGCCTGGTCGGCAGCGCCGGCAACAGCATGCAGGACATCCGCGACCAAGTCGCCCGGGTGGTTCAGCTGATCAACGAGCTCGGCCAGGCTTCGCAGGCGCAAAGCCGGGACATCGTCCACATCAACTCGGCCGTGGCCCAGCTCGACGAAAGCACGCAGCAAAACGCGGCCTTGGTCGAGCAATCGGCCGCCGCGGCCGAGAGCCTGAGTCAGCAGGCCCGCATCCTGGTTGAGGCCGTGAGCGCCTTCAAGCTGGAAAGCTCGCTCCACAGCGCCGGCTGACGGCCCGCTCGCCCTGCGCCGCGCTCAAGCCGGGGAAGGCTCGCTGCGCGGCGGGGCCTGGGCTCGGCCGCGCTCGCGCCAGCGCAGTCCCGGCCGTTCAATGCCGTAATGCAGGACTGCGCCGAACAGCAGGATCACGGCCACATAGGCCGCAAACTGCAGCGCCGCCAGCTCGGGCAGCCAGGGCAGCAGCCAGGTCTGCACCGCATGCAAAGCCAGCTTGTGGCTCAGGTAGAGGCTGTAGGAAATGGCAGCGATCCAGGCGACGCCAGGCAGGCGCCAGCGGCCGATCAGGCTGTGCGGCGATGCGCCGGCCAGCACCAGCAGGCCGGCCGCCGCCGCCAGCACGGGCCAGCCCAAGGTGTTGGCCAGCAAGCCGGTGCGCGCGCGGAACAGCCACCATGCCAGGCCGAGCACCAGCAAGCCCAGCGCCAGCACGGCATTGGCATGGCGCTGTGCCCAGGCCCACCAGCGCGGGCGGTGGACCTGCGCCACGGCCAGCAGCACGCCCACCAGAAGCGCGTCCAGCCGCGACCAGGTCGGGTAGTAGAGCGCCTCGATGAACCAGGCCCGGTCGGGCTGCAGCGCGGTGTAGTGCTGCCAGACCGCGCCGCGCAAGGCCACGCCGCCCAGCACCAAGGCCGCGAACAGCGCCAGCAGTTGCCAACTCTTGACGCGCCCACTCAGGCCCAGGGCCAGCAGCGGAAACAGCAGATAGAAATGTTCCTCCACGCACAGCGACCAGGCATGGGAGAAGGCCGGATTGCGGGCGTAATCGACCAGTAGATTGAAGCTGAAGCTGAGGAACTTCCAGGCCGACTCCAAATTCGGATCCTCGCGCAGCACCGGAAACGCCAGGTAGACGGCCAGCACGGTCAGATAGGCCGGCAAGATGCGCCAGGCGCGCCGGACATAAAAGCTGGCCAGAGAAAAGCGTGTGGGTGCCTCTTGCAGCAGGCGCAGCAGGGGCGCGCCGATCAAGAAACCGCTGAGCACGAAGAACACATCGACGCCGACCCAGCCGAAGCGAGCCAGGCCCTCCCAGTCCGGCCCGACGCCACCGACCCACACGGAATGGAACAGCATGACCCAGGCGATGGCCAGGGCTCGCAAGAGGTCGAGGCCGGGCAGGCGGGCGGTGGTGCTTGGTGGCGCAACAGCAGCAAGATTCATGGGCGGAGATTGTGCCGCGACCTCCACGGCGCTCTGCCTCGCTTCGGCCCTTATCTGACCAGCGCATGTGCTCCCGCGCATCCCTTCCTTCCCCGCCTGGCCCTGCCCTCCTAAGCTGAAGGTTCACCAAGGCACACAAAGCCCTCGGGCAAGGAAGCAAGAACCATGAGCATCACCGCCATCAATGTACGCAACCAGTTTCGCGGCACCATCCAAGAAATCATCGAAGGCCCGGTGGTGTCCGAGGTCGACGTGATCACGCCCTCGGGCGCCCTGGTCACCTCGGTCATCACCACCCGCTCGGTCAAAGATCTGGGCTTGGTGGTCGGGCGCGAGGTGGTGGCCCTGGTCAAGTCGACCGAGGTCTCGATCGCCACGCTCTGATCGCCACACGACTTGCAATCCCGCCATGGCCACCACCTATCGCCCGCCGCGCCTGATCATCATCCCCGGCCTGCATGACAGCGGCCCGGCCCATTGGCAAAGCTGGCTGCAAAGCCAGTTCCGCGATGCGCGTCGGGTGCAGCAGCGCGACTTCAGCCAGCCCGAGTTGCAGCGCTGGGCCGATCGCATCGCCAGCACGGTGGACCACGCGGGACCGGGCGAATGGTTGGCAGTGGCCCACAGCTTCGGCACCCTGGCCCTGGCCCGCTACCTCGATGAACATGCAGACACACCAATTCGCCAGGCCTTGCTGGTGGCGCCGGCCGAGCCCGACAAATTCGGTCTGGCCGAGCTGCTGCCGCAGCAGCGCCTGCGCATACCCTGTACCTTGATCGCCAGCCAGAACGACCCCTGGATGACGCCGCACAGCGCCCAGCGCTGGGCGCGCCGCTGGGGCGCCAGCTACAGCAATCTGGGCCGGGTTGGCCACATCAACAGCGAATCCGGCTTCGGCCCCTTCCCCTTGGCCAAACGCTGGGTCGAGGTGGCCTTGGCGCGCGCGGCGCGTGAACAGCGTCCGTTGCATGCCAGCTTCCGGGAGTGGTCGTTCGCGATCTGAATCACGCGACCTCATCCATCCCTCAAGAATTCACAGCAAGAGAGCCCCCATGCGTTTGTACGCCCACGACAGCAGCCTGCTGTGCAGCCCATCGCTCTGGCATGCACCCGAAACCCTGGCCCAGATCGGCGCCCTGCTGGCGCCGCTGCAGCTCAGCGTCGGCCATCTGGTGCTCTACCCGGCCCGCTCGGGCCGCCCGGCAGGCCCGGTCTACGAGACCGAGCTGGCGGCCCTGCACCGGCGTTTCAAGCTCGACCAGGCCGAACGGCGTCACAGCACCCGGCGCGAGCTGCCGCAAACGCGCACACCGACTCTGGCTGCTTCGGGCAGCGAGTTTCTGCTGCTGATGGAGGGCCAGGTCACCTTGCTGCTGCAAGGCCGCGATCAGCGCTGGACCTTGCAGCTCGATGCCGGCGATTGGGCCTATGTGCCGGCCCGCCTCTTGCTGCGCCTGCAGGCACGGCCTAGCTTGAATGGCGCCGATCGGGTCGACCTGCTGCACTGGCGCGAGGCCGCTGCTCAGCTGCCGTCGCGCGCGCCCGATCTGCGCCCCTCGCTGGGGGCGGGTCCCGCCAGCTGGCTGCCGCTGCGCCAGCCGCAGCCGGTGGCCTGGCCAGCGGCACAGGCCAGGTCAGCCGCCACGGCCCTCACCGCCTGAACGCGGCCCAAGCTCAGCCCGGTAGGCGGAAGGCCGCCACCGCCCGGACCAGCTGCTGGGCCTGCTGGCTCAGGCTGTCGGCAGCCGCCGCGCTCTGCTCGACCAAGGCCGCGTTCTGCTGCGTGGCCTGATCCATGTGGGCGACCGCCTGGCCGACCTCTCGCACGCCGGCGCTTTGCTCACCCGAGGCGCGGCTGATCTCGGCCACCACGGCGCTGACACGGCCGATGGCGCCGACGATTTCGTCCATGGTCTGGCCAGTCTGGTTCACCAGGCCCGTGCCCTGCTCGACCTGGTTGACACTGGCGTCGATCAGGTCCTTGATCTCGCGCGCCGCCGCGGCGCTGCGCTGTGCCAGGCCGCGCACTTCGCTCGCCACCACGGCAAAGCCACGCCCTTGCTCGCCCGCGCGGGCCGCTTCCACCGCAGCATTGAGAGCCAGGATATTGGTCTGGAAAGCGATGTCATCGATGACGCCGATGATGTCGGCAATCTTGCGCGAGCTGCTGTTGATGCCGCCCATGGTGGCGATCACTCGGCCCATCATCTCGCCACCATTGCGGGCCACGCTGGAGGCCTGCTCGGCCAGGCCGCGCGCCTGCTCGGCGCTCTCGGCGTTGTTGCGCACATTGGCGTCCAGCTCGGCCATGGTCGAGGTGGTGCGCTGCAAGGCATTGGCCTGCTGCTCGGTGCGGTCCGACAGGTCCTGGTTGCCATGGGCAATCTCGGTGCTGGCACTGGCCACCTCGTCGGCGTTGCGCTTGACCTCGCGGACGATGCCGGCAAAGCTGGACTGCATCTCAGCCAAGGCTTGCAGCAGCTGCTGGGTCTCCAGATTTCCTTCGAGCTGGATGCGGTTGCCGAGGTCACCCTGGGCCAGGCTTTGCGCCACAGTCAAGGCCTGGCTCATGGGCCGGCTGAGCTGGCGCACCAGCCACAGCGATGCCAGCGTCATCAGTACGGCGGCCACCAGCAGGGCCGAGGCCATGGCATAACGCGTGGTCTGCACACCTTGCGAAGCCGCCTCGTTGAGGCGCGCGTTGTCGCTCTCGATGGCGTCAGACAGCCGGGCCATTTCGCGCTCAAGTTCCAGAAAGGCCGTCTGCAGGCCCGGGCCGAGTTTGCGGGCGGCGTCGGCATCGCTGCGCGCAGCCTGGATCATGGCGCGGGCCGATTCGAGATAGCGCTGCACCAAGGGCTTCACAGCTTGCAAGGCCTGGCGCACCGGAACGCTCAGCCGGGCCGAATCCATCGTGGCCAGATTGCGTTCAAAAGTCTTGCCATGTTCCTGCACACCTTGCTCAGCTTCGGCGATGCGCTCGGGCGCTTGCTCCAGTGCGCCCAGCAAGGCCAGCTGTGCATCGCCGCGGATGGCGTCATGCATCATGTCCGCTTCCTGGCTCGCCTGAAGGGTGGCGGCCGCGTGCAAAGCTTCATCGAGGTGCCCGCTCAGATGACTGGCCGACACCAGACCGATACCGCCGGTCAGCATGGCCAGCAAGGTGCCCGCCAGGCCCAAGGCCATGACTTGATTGCGCAATTTCATTGCCACTCTCCCGGATGCAGGGCTTGAATATCGGGCCAAGAGCCGGCCAGGGCAAGCGCTGTGAACGGACTCAGAGGGCGCTCTCGCAGGCTTTGAGCTGAAGAAGCAACAAAAGCTGTGGCTGAAGCGCGCTTGACGGGGCCGCCCAGGCGCAGCACGCCATGGACATCGGCGAATGGCCCCGGCGGCGGATGGGCCCAGCGGCGGCGTCCGGTCGTTGAAGTGGACCCCGGACGGAACCTGCGCACGTGCTAATCTGAAGCTTGAACTGCTGGCCCGAGGCCTCGCCCCCGCCCCTCTTTCTGGGTCGCCTTCAGCTGGATCCTCTGAACCATGTCCCTGCCCCTTGTTTCGCCACCACTGCTTGCGAGCTCCCGTTCTGGTCGGGAGTACATGCGCGCACAAAGGTCGCTCGCTCGGGTCCGCTTGGCGGCCAAGCGCCCGAGCCGCGTGCCCATGAGGGTGGGCCCGCGCTGATGGACAGCCGGAGCGACGCTGCCGACAGCGCGCACGCGCCAGCCGTCCTGGCCCGCTTGCTGGCCCTCGGCCCCTTTGCAGCCATCGGCCTGGTGCTGACCCTGCTCTGGGGCTTTGTCGTTTGGTTCACCTTGTTCTACCCGGCCCAGCTGGCGCAGGACCAGCGGGCCGAACTGAGCAGCAGTACCGAGGCCGCCGCCGCCCAGACCGAGGCGGTGTTCCGCGATGCCGAGCGCAGCCTGCGCGCCATCGATCTCTGGCTGTTGACGCGCGGCCAGCGCGAGCCCCTGGCCGATGCCTCGCTGGCCCAGCTGGCCGATATGTTGCGTGAGACCTCGCGCGGCATCATCGATGTGATGCTGGTCGACGGCACCGGCCAGGCCTTCCGTCTGCCCGCCATCAGCGGCCAGGCGGTGGCCGAGCTGGCGGCCATGCCCGAGTTTGCCCTGCTGCGCGACGGCTCCGGCACGGGCCGGCCCTTGCTCGGCCTGCCGCTGCGACTGCGCCACAACGGCCCGCCCCAGCTGCCCATGCTGATGCGACTGAGCGCGCCGACGGAGCAGCTGCAAATGGCGGTGGCCCTGATCGACCTGCCTCGCCTGCAGCGCCTGCATCAATACTTCGCTCATGGCCCGGCCGCCGCCGTGACCTTGCTGCGCCAGGACGGCGTGGCCCTGAGCCGGCTGCCCGAGCTGCCCGGATTTGTCGGCCGCGATGTCTTTGCCGAGCATCCGGAGCGGCGCGCCGAGTTCGCCGCGCGCGAGGGCTTCTTCAAGACCACCGGCAAGGTCTCGGACGGGGTGCCGCGCCACGGCGCCTTCCGCACCCTCGACGTCTTCGGCCTGCAGCTGCTGATCTCCCAAGGCGACAACGCCGCGCTGGCGCGCCACCGCGTCGAGCGCCTGGTGGTACTCAGCTTCAGCGTGCTGGTCAGCCTGGTCGCTCTGGCCCTGACCTGGCAGCTGGCACGCATGCAAAAACGTCTGCGCCTCGATGAAGCGGCCCAGCGCGCCGCCAGCGACGCCTCGCCCCTGGGCCTGTTCCGCTGCGATGCCTCGGGCCGCATGGTCTATGGCAACCCGACCTACTTGAACCTGCAAGGCCTGCGCGAGGACCAACTGGCCTGGGGCTGGGTGGACCTGATGCCGGCCGAGCGCCGCGAACGCCTGCGCGCCAGCTGGGTGGCGCTGATTCGTGCCGGCGAGCGGCTCAAGGTTTTCACCCGCATCACCCGGCCCGACGGCAGCCGCCGCCTGCTGGCGGTGCGGACCGCGCCGCTCTGGCTCGATGGTCGAATTCAAGGCCAGGTCGGCACGGTCGAGGACATCAGCGAGCAGGCCGAACAGCAGCGCGCCGCGCGCACCTTGAGTGCCATCTTTGCGCTGACGCCCGACTATGTCTGCCAGCTCGACCAGAACCACCGCCTGATCTATATGAACCCGGCCGCGCGTCGGCGTCTGGGGGTTCCCCTGGACAGCGACCTCAGTGCCACCGACTACCAAGATTTCTTCGCGCCCGGTGGGGCCGAGCGCTTCCGCGAGGAAATCCTGCCCGCCGTGCTGGCCCAGGGCCAGTGGCAGGGCCGCGGCACGGTGCTGGACGCGCAGCGCCAGCCCGTGCCTTGCGAGGCCACCGTGCTGCTGCACCGCAAGGCCAATGGTGCGACCGAGACCATCTCGGTGATCCTGCGCGACATCTCGGCCGACCTGAAAACGCAGCGCGAACGCCAGCGCACCGAGGCCATGATGCGAGCGATCGCCCAGACCTCGCAGGCCATGATCTCGGTGTTGGACTTGGAAGGACGCTTTCTGTTCTTCAACCACGCCTTCGAGAAGCGCTACAACGTGCGCCGCGAGGCCTGGCTGGGCCGACCGGTCGCCGAGCTGCTGGGCGCCGAGGAGTACCAGGCGCGCGAGGCCGCCATCGCGCGCGCGCTCTCCGGCTTGGCCACGCAGCTGGAGCGCGTCTACGACCGCAGCAGCGCGCCCGTCGAGGGCCCGCGCGGCAGCGCCGATGCCCTGGCCCTGGTGCTCTCGCTCAGCTACGCGCCGCTGCGCAGCGAGAGCGAGGCCATCGAGGGCGTGATCTGCATTGCCGTGGACGTGACCGAGGCGCGGCGCGAGGAACAGCGGCTGCGCGATGCCTCTCAGACCTGCCCGCTGACACAGCTGCTCAACCGGCGCGGCTTCAACAAAAAGGTGCAAGACCTGTTCGACGCCGCCCACAACCAGCCCGGTGCCGGCCATGCCGCCCTGCTCTACCTGGACCTGGACCGCTTCAAGCCCGTCAACGACCAACACGGCCACCCGGTCGGGGACGCCTTGCTCAAGGCCGTGGCCGGCCGCCTGCGCCATGTCTTGCGACCGCAGGATCTGGTGGCCCGCCTCGGCGGCGATGAGTTCGCGGTGCTGCTGCCCGGGCTGCAGCATCCCGGCGCGGCGCGCACGGTGGCGGAGAAAATCATCCAGGCCATTGGCGCGCCCTTCCGCATTGAGCAGCTGGAGCTGCACATCGGCATCAGCGTGGGCTTTTGCGTGCGGCCCAGCAAGCTGCTGCATCTGGAACCCATGGTGGCCGAGGCCGACGCCAAGCTGTACGAGGCCAAGCGGGCCGGTCGCAACTGCGCGCGCGGCAATCTGGGCGAGCAGGACTGAGGCCTGCCGGCCCGATCACTCAGCTGCCGGCGCGGGTCTTGAGGCGCAGCCAGGCCGTCTGCAAGACCCGGGCGTCGCTGCTGGCGCGGTGGCGCACCAGCTGCAACTCGTCGCGCACCTGCTCGCGCACCACATGCCAGCAAGCCGCCTCGGCATCGCTGAGCAGGCAGCGCAGGTCCTGCAGATGGAAGGCCGGCACCATGTCAACGCTGTCGAACAACCGCGCCAGCCAAGGATAGTCATGGGCCCAGGCGTCGCAGTAAACGGTCTGACCGGCCAGTCGCTGATTGATCTGAGCGGCGACCCAGGCGGGCGGCTTGCCATGCTGGCGCAGGATGTCGCGGCTGATGCCGTGCACACGCTCGGCGGCCAGGTCCCAGTGCTGCCAATCGGGCTCAGGCTGGATCAGGGAACAAAACACCGAACCGGCCGACTCAACAAAACCGACCTCGATCGGATAGCTGCCGCGGCCAAAACCCGAGGCCTCGACATCGAGGATGGCGGGGGGGCGCAGAGCCAGGGAGCTGGAGGCAGGCAAGACCGCAGTCATAGCGCAGTGTAGGCCGCCTCAGGCCAAAGTCAGGCAGGGTTGTCGAGCAGCTGTTCACGCTCGAACAGCTCGACCGCCGCCCGCCCGACCTGCTGGGTGTCGTAGAAGGCATAGGCGCTGACGGCCGCCGCGCCCAGCACCGGCACCCAGCGCGACACGGTCTTTTGCAGCAGCTTCTCACCGAGCTTGGCGCCGATCTGGCCCGCCACGCGCTGCAGCAAGGCGGTGGTCGCGGGCCGCACCAGCAGGCGCTCGCCGACGCGCACGGCGAGGTCGCGCACCGCCTGCGCCGCCGTGTGGCGGAACAGGCAGTAGAGCATCTGCGCCTGGCCCAACTCGGCCGAGCGGCCATAGAGCGCAGCAATGTCGGCCACCAGCTGCGACTGGATGCGCCAGACCGCCAGCATCTCGGGCATCACCGTCAGCCAGCCCAAGGGACCGGGCGGCAGGGCCAGCGAGCCGGCCGCCAGCGCCGCCCTGGCAGCCGCCTCGCCCGCAAGCTGACGTGCGCGCTCGGCCGGCTGCGCGCAAGGCAGGGCCTTGGACTCCGGCGGGCTCGCCACCAGCGTCAACAAGGTCTGGGACAAGCGCTCCGCCAGCGCTGGCGGCTGCGCCGGCAACTGCTGCAGCGGGTACTCGGCCGCGACGTCCTCAGAGGGGGTTTTCATGCCATCGCCTCGGGGCCTTGTTCATGGGCAGGACTCCAAATCAACGAGCCTCCAGCTCGGGTTCTGGCTTGCAGCGTACCTCAGTTGGTCCGCCCATGCGCCCACGCGAGCGGTCGCTCAGGTCGGCGGGTCGAAGCGGTAGCCGACCCCGTAGACCGAGGCGATGCACTCGCAGCCCGGCTGCGCCGCGGCGATCTTGCGGCGCAGGTTCTTGACATGGCTGTCGATGGCACGGTCACTGACATCGCGCAGCTCGCTGTGCACGGTGTCGAGCAGCTGGGCGCGGCTGAAGACCCGGCCGGGCCGGCTCAGCAGCAGGCGCAGCATGCGGAACTCCAGGGGCGTCAGCGCCAGCCATTGCCCACCCCAGGCGATGCGCTGGGCGCCCTCGTCGACCTGCCAGAGCACAGGCGCGGCAGCAGCAGCAGCGGGCCTACGGCGCTCCTGCGCACGCAGCTGGGCGCGAACCCGGGCCACCAGCTCGCGCGGGCTGAAGGGCTTGCAGATGTAATCGTCGGCCCCGCCGTCCAGGCCTTGCAAGCGGTCCTGCTCGGAGACGCGGGCGGTCAGCATCAAGATGGGCATGGCGCTGAACTCGCGCACCGCGCGGCACAGGCTCAACCCGTCCAGGCCGGGCAACATCAAGTCCAGCACCAGGGCGTCCGGCGGGTCCTGGCGGATCGCAGCCAGGGCCTGTTCGCCATCGGCCAGGCTGTCGGCAGCAAAGCCATCGGCGCGCAGATAGTCGAGCAGCAGCTGGGCAATCTTGCGATCGTCCTCGACCACCAGGACCCGCTGTGGCGGCAGCAAGGCCTTTGCGGTCTGCTCCATCAAGAGTGCTCCTGCGGCGCGCGCCTGGGCAGGCTCAAGGTCACCTGCAAGCCAGCCAACGAAGACGCGCCAGCGCTGAGGCGGCCGCCATGGGCCTGTACGATCGCGGCACAGATGGCCAGGCCCAGGCCGCTGCCACCGAGATGCCGGCTGCGTGCTGCATCGGCACGGTACAGAGGTTCGAACAAGCGCCCGACATCGGCTGCGGCCACGCCAGGCGCGCTGTCGTCGACGGTCAGCAAAAGCTGCTCACCCTGCAACGACAGGTCCAGCACGATGCGCCCGGGGGCGTCGGTGTAGCGCAAGCTGTTTTCCAGCAGATTGCCCAGCAGCTGCTCGATGCGCACCGGGTCCCAGAACACCGGCACCGGCCCCGAGGGCCAGGTCTTGCCGGGCTGCAAATCCAGACCGGCCGCCGCCGCCCTGGGGGCATAGCGTTGCAGCAGGCGCTGCAGCAAGACCTGGGCATCGCTGTCGACCCGGCGGCAGGGCAAGGCGCCCAGGTCGGCCATGGCCAGCAGATGAAGGTCGTCGACCAGGCTGGCCAGCTGCAGCACCTCCTCGCGCAGCGATTGCAGCGCCGTCGCGGACAGGGGGCGAACGCCGTCAATCAGCGCTTCGATCTCGCCGCGCAGCACGCTCAAAGGCGTGCGCAGCTCATGCGAGATGTCGGCGATCCAGCGCCGCCGCGTGCCCTCCAAGGCTTGCAGTCCGGCCGCCATGCGGTTGATATTGCGCAGCACATCACCGATCTCGTCGCTGCGCCCCGGGTCGGGCAGACGCACGGACAGCTCACCCTGGGCGATGCGCGCGGTAGCGTCCTGCACGGCCAGCAAGGCCTGCGACCAGCGGCGCGTCAGCCACCAAGCGCCGAGCAGGGCCAGCCCCAGCATCAGCACGGCCACCACCGCAATGCCCTGGTACTGGCGGCGCAGAAACAGGGCGTCCACGGAATCGGGCAGGGGCTTGGGCAAGCGCAGGCGCAACCAGGCCACGGGCAGCCGCTCAGCGCCGGCGGCCGGGCCGTAAACCGCTCGCTCCACCATCCTGTCGCCGGGGCCACGCTCGGGCGCCCAGTGCGGGCGAGCGCCCCGCCGCCCTTCGGCCTGGGGCCGGCCCAGCAGCAATTCCCCTTGCAGGCTGTACAAGCCGACCCGGCCGCCGAAGCCGTCCTCTGCCGGCGGTGGAGGCGGAGGGGCTTCACGCTCGCGCGGCCGGCGCCAGGGCGGCGGCGGGCCAGGGCGGGCCTCTCCGGCCAGACCGTGCGGCGGCGGCTCGCCCGCCAGGGCCGGGGGCAAGCCCGGCTGCATGGGCAGCGCCCGTCCGCCTGGGTTCAAGCCTTCGCGCCGCGCCAGTTCGTCGAGCAGGCCGCGAAGCGTGACCCGGCTGCGCAAAAAGCCGTCGAGGCCGGCACCGTCCTGCTGCAGCAATTCGGACGTCAGCTCGGCCAGCCGTTCCAGGCGATCGACCTCGCGCGCCTGCAGATAGTCATTGAAGCCGCGGCTGAGGTTCCAGGCCATCACGCCGCCCATGCCCAGCACCGTCAGGCTGACCACGGCCAGCAGGAGCAGGGACAAGCTGTGAACCAAACGCAAGCGCATGAATTGCCAGACCTCGGAAGTGAACCCGCAGTGGACCCGAGGATTGTGTGCTGAGTGTGGAGGCGTGCGTGGCCCCGACCGATGTGAACGATCTCACACGCAAGGCCACGGCAGTGCTGCCCCTGCCCGCCCAGACCCAGCGCGCAAGGGCAATCTCCACATTGCCTCCACAGTCGGCCGCCAAGCTCTGTGCCATGCCCTTGGACGCCGGTCCAAGCCCTTGTCAACTCAAGCGTCCCTTGCGGACTCAGGCCAGGAGTCGATTCCCATGAAACCAGTTGTTCTTGCCAAGAAGAGTCACTCGCCCCTGCTGCGCCTCGGCGCGCTCGGCTCTGCCCTCGCCCTTTTGCTGGCCGGCGGCGGCGCTGGCATGGCCGTGCTGGGCAGCAGCAAGGCATCGGCCCAGGCGGCCGCGGTGCCGGGGCAACGCCCCAAGCTGCCGCCACCACCCGCCGACCCCTCGCGCCCCACCCCGCCGCCCGGTCCCATGGGTGAGCCGCTGGCCGGCCTCGATGCCGCCAGCCTGGCGGCCTTCAATGCCGGTCGCACCGAATTCCTGGCTCAGGAAACGCCGGCCGGTGGCCTGGGGCCGATCTTCAACGACCGCTCCTGTGCCGCCTGCCATTCGGCCGGTGGCGTGGGAGGCGGCAGCCGCCGCAGCGTCACCCGATTCGGCCGATTGCTGGACGGCCAGTTCGATGCCATGGCCGCACAAGGCGGCAGCCTCTTGCAGGCGCGCGCCATCGATCCGGCCGCACTGGAGCATGTGCCCGCCGAGGCCAGCATCGTCGCCCAGCGCATCACCACGCCCTTGTTCGGCGCCGGCCTGATCGAAGCGATTGCGGACGACACCATCGTCCAAGGCGCCTTGCGCAGCAAACCCGACGGCGTGCGCGGCACGGTGGCCTGGATCATCGACCCGGCCAGCGGCACGCGGCGGGTCGGCCGCTTTGGCTGGAAAGCCCAGCATGCCAGCCTGCTGGGCTTCTCGGCCGACGCGTACCTGAATGAAATGGGCATCACCAACCGCCTGTTCCGCCAGGAAAACGCACCCAACGGCAATGCCGCCCTGCTGGCCCGCTTCGACCATGTGGCCGATATCGAGGACCAGCCCGACCCCTTGAGCGGCCGTGCGGACATCGACCGGGCGGCGGACTATATGCGCCTGCTGGCCGCTCCAGCCGCCCTGCGACCGAGCGCCCAGACCCTGGCCGGCGCTCGCCTTTTTGATCGCAGCGGCTGCACCGCATGCCACACGCCCAGCCTGAACACCGGTGCCAGCCCCTGGCCCGCGCTGGCCTTCAAGAACGTGCCGCTGTACTCGGACCTGCTCCTGCACGATATGGGCAGCCTCGGCGATGGCATTGCCCAAGATGCGGCTGGCCGGCGCGACATGCGGACCGCGCCACTCTGGGGCCTGCGCGTGCGCGAGCGTCTCTTGCACGACGGCCGTGCGGCCACGCCGCGCGAGGCGGTGCTGGCCCATGAGGGCGAGGCAGCGCCAGCGCGCCAACGCTTCCAAGCCATGAACGCCGCCGAGCAGCAAGCCATGCTGGACTTCCTGCGCTCGCTCTGAGCGCAGGACCGAGCACGCCGGGGGCCGCTCAGGCCCCGGCGCGCTTGAAGGCCAGGGCGGCGTCGGTGCTCAGATGGCGCAAGATGCCCTGCTCGCGCGTACCCCAGGCCTGGCCAGCGGCCAGCTCCAGCACCAGCACGGCCGGGTTGGCGTCGTCACCAACCATGGGCGCAAACACCCGGCAGCGGCCCGACTCGCCCAAGGGCAGCTGCCGTTCGGTCCAGTCGCGGCTGCACGCAGCCACCGGGCTGTCGGCGTCGCTGACCGCGATCTTGAAAGCCAGGCCCTCATGCTCGCCCTTGGATGACTCGCCCATCACCAGGGTCTGGCCGCTGGCATCGCGGCGGTAGACAGCCAACAACTCGGCGCCCAGCACCGAGCGCAGCTCGCGGCCAAGCACGGTGAAGATCAGGCCCGGGCTGCGCTGGCGGGAGATCTCGCGGCCCAGCACCACCAGCTGCTGCAGCTGCTCATGGGCCGCCTGCAGCTTGCTGAGGCGCTCTTCCTTGGCCTGGGCCTGCTGACGCGCATGTTGGCGCTCGTTGCGCGCAACCTCGACTTGCTGGCGGGCGTGCTTGGACGCCGTGGCCCAGCTCGCCTGGCGGGCGGCGGCGGCACGCCGGGCCATGGCATAGGCCTCCTGCGGCTGACCGGCGCGGTCGAAGGCCTCGGCGGCGGCGTCGAGCAGTTCGGGCTTGGGTTGGTAGCCGTCCAGGGCTTGGGCCTGTTCCAGGGCCAACTTCAGCCCGTCCAGCACCACGGCCGGCGCGGCACCGCTGCGCCGCTCGATTTCTGCCAGTGTGGCGCGCAGCTCGACCAGATCGGAACGCTGCTTCTGCGCGGTGATCACCGCCACCGCCTCCAGCGCCACCGCCCGAGCCTCGTCCAGGCGGCCAAGATGCATCAAGGCCCGGGCCCGCCCGAGCACGACACCGGTGCGCATGTCCGCGGCATGGGCATGGCTCTCGCGTTCACCGAGCAGCTCGAAATGCTTGAGCGCCTCCGCGTAATGGCCATGGTCAAGCTCGGCCTGGCCCAGGTAATCCAAAGCCATCATGGCGGTGCGGCTGTGCGGGTGCTGGACCAAGGTCTGCAGGCATTCCCTCAGCAGCTCGCGTGCCGACTCGGTCTGGCCGACGCGGCGCAAGGCCTCGCCGGTCTGCGCCAGGCACAGGCCGATGGCACCTGGCCAACGCACCCGCCGCGCCACCGCCAGACCTTTTTTCAGCCAGGCGAGAGCGGTTTCGTAGTCGGAAATGCTGGTGTAGGAATAGCCCAGATTGGAAGCGGCCGAAATGGCCCGCCGCACCTGGCCGGACTCCAGGCTGGCCTCGTAGCTGCGTTCGAGAAAGCGCGCGGCCTCAACATAGTCGGAGGCCAGGCCATGTTCGAGCGCGCGGTAGTCGTCCAAGGCCGCCGAGCACATGCGGGACAGACCCTCGCCGCTCAGCGGCAGTTGCTCGGACCAGGCGGCCCGGGCCAGCTCGAAATCACGGAACAAGTCAGCGCGCGCGAGATTGGCGCGGTAGTAGAGCTGACGTTCGGCGTCCTGGGCCTGGTCGGCCCAGTCCATGGCGTTTTGCAAGGCATCGCGCTGGCGGTCAACGTCGCCGCGATCGGCATGGACGGCGGCCTGCAGGCCTTGCAGATCGGCCTGGGCGCTCGGGTTGGGAAAGGCGTCGAACTCCGCCTGGGCGCTGGCGATGTGTTGCTGGGCTTCGTCGAGGCGCAGCATCAGCGCCGCCACCTCGGCCTGCACCAGGTACAGGCGCCCGCGCATGGCGGCCAGGGCGGCCGGATCCATGAAGGCGGTCTGCTCCTCGGCCTCGCCGAGCTCCTTCAGCAGCCCACTGGCCAGGCTTTGCGCACGCGGGCTGTTGAGCTGGCGCAAGCCCCAAGCCACTTCCAGCCGCGAGTTCCAGTCCGAGCTTTCGCTCAGCTGCTGGGCCGCGGCCTGTACCTCGCGCTCCAGGGGAAACAAGACCAGCTCATGTGCAAATGCCATCCAGGCCTCCACGGATTGCCGTGACTCAGATGGCAAACAGCCTAAACGCTTGTGGCTGGCAGTGAAACCCGGAAAAGCCGGGGGTTCGGGGAGGTGAATGGTGAATGGTGAATGGTGAATGGTGAATGGTGAATGGTGAACGGGTGAACAAGTGAACAAGCGGCCACTTTCGATTCACGATTCACGATTCACGATTCACGATTCACGATTCACCCATTCACCTGTTCACCCGTTCACCTGTTCACCTGTTCACCTGTTCACCTGTTCACCTGTTCACCTGTTCACCCCCTCACCGACCTCACTCATGCCTCAAAGCCTCGATCGGATCCATGCGCGCGGCACGGCGGGCAGGGAAGTAGCCGAAGAGCACGCCGATGCCGGCCGAGAACAGCAGGGCCAGCAGGTTGATGGCAGGGTCGAACTGGTAGGGCACGGCCATCAGGCGCGCGAGGCCGTAGGAAGCACCGGTGGCGATCAACACGCCGATCAAGCCGCCCAGAGCCGAGAGCACCACCGCCTCGATCAAAAACTGCAACAGCACCTCGCGCTCGAGCGCGCCGACGGCCAGGCGCAGGCCGATCTCGCGTGTGCGCTCGGTGACGCTGACCAGCATGATGTTCATGATGCCGATGCCGCCCACCAGCAGGCTGACCGCCGCCACCGCGCCGAGCAGGCGGGTCAGCACACCCATGGTGCTGGACAAGGTGTCGGCCAGCTGCTGGGTGTCAAAGATATTGAAGTTGTCGTCCTCGCTGTCGGCGAGCTGGCGGCGCTCGCGCATCAGCTGGCGCAGGCTGGCTTTCAGCGGCCCGCTGTCGCTCCCCTCCTCCATGGCCACCAGCAGATTGCTGACCTTGCGGCTGCCGGTGACGCGGCGCTGCAAGGTGTGCAGGGGCAGCAGCACCAGATCGTCCTGGTCGCCCATGCCGCTCTGGCCCTTGGCGACCAGGATGCCGACCACCTCGCAGCTGAACTGCCGGACCCGCAGCGCCTGGCCCAGGCCGGTCTGGCCGGGCGTGCCACCGAACAGCTCACGCCGCACCGTCTCGCCGATGATGCAAACGGCCGCGCCGGCCAGCTGTTCCTCCTCCTCGAAGCGCCGGCCGCTGGCCAGCAGCCAGTTGCCGGTGTCGAACCAGCTGTTGCTGCTGCCGGTGGCATTGCTGGCCCAGTTGCGGCCGTTCGCCACCAGGGTGACCGAGGCGCGGCTCTGCGGCGCCACCGCCGCCACGCCGCCGATCTGCGCTTCAATCGCCGCCGCATCGGCCTCGCTGAACTGGGGCACGCCGCCGCGCGGGCCGCTCCCCCCTCCTCCGCCGCCACCGCCACCCATCCGTTGACCCGGGCTCAGCATGAGCAGGTTGCTGCCCAGGCTGGTGATCTGGGCCTCGATGGCCTGGGTGGCGCCATTGCCCAGGGTCACCATGGTGATGACGGCGCTGACGCCGATGACGATGCCCAGAATCGTCAAAAAAGAGCGCAGCAGATTGCGCCGCACCGAGCGCAGCGCCAGCAAGAGCACGCTGAGCAGCATCAGGCGGCCTCGGCTTCGGTCTTGGCTTGCGGCAGCACGGTGGGCGTGAGATTGGCTGCATCGGCGGCGATGCGGCCGTCGAGAAACTGCACCATTCGCCGCGCATAGGCCGCCATATCGGGCTCGTGCGTGACCATGAGCACGGTGATGCCCTGCTCGCGGTTCAGGGCCAGTAGCAAGGCCATGATCTCGTGGCTGCGCTGGCTGTCGAGGTTGCCCGTCGGCTCATCAGCCAGCAGCACGGCCGGCTCGGTGACGATGGCGCGCGCGATCGCCACGCGCTGCTGCTGGCCGCCCGAGAGCTCGGCCGGCGTGTGGCGCTCCCAGCCGCCCAGGCCCACCGACTGCAGCGCCCGCAGGGCCGCCGTGCGCCGCGCAGCGGCCGCGTCGCCGCGGTAGAGCAAGGGCAGCTCCACGTTCTCCAGCGCCGAGGTGCGCGCCAGCAGATTGAAGCCTTGGAAGACAAAGCCGAGATAGCGCCGCCGCAAACGCGCACGCTGGTCGCGGCTGAGCGCCTCGACATGAGCACCGCGGAACAGATACTGGCCGGCGCTGGGTGTGTCCAGGCAGCCGAGGATGTTCATGGCCGTGGACTTGCCCGAGCCGCTAGGCCCCATGATGGCGACGAACTCGCCAGCCTCGATGCGCAGATCGATGCCCTTGAGCGCCAGCAGTTCGCTGGCTCCGCTGCCGTAGCGCCGGCTGATGCCCTGCAGCTGGATCAGGGGGACTGCGGGCCGGGCGGGGTCGGCCGTCATGAGCCGGCCTGGCTAGATTTTTTCTGGTCAGTGATGACACGCATGCCGGCTCTGAGCTCGCCGCCGATGATCTCGGTCATGCGGCCATCGCTGATGCCGGGCAGCACCGCCACGGCCTGCGGCACGCCCCTGCCCTCCTTCCCTTGCTGCCCGGGTTCGGTGGCGCCGGGCAGCACCCAGACCTGGCGTGCCGTGGCCGTGCTGGCACCGGCCGCCGCCTGCCGGCGCGTGCCGCCGCGCGGCATGCTGGGCAGCAGTCGGCTGGCGACGCTCTTGCCGCTGGCCGCCGCATCACCGGCCGCGCTGGGCGTGAAACGCAGGGCCGCATTGGGCACCAGCAGTACATCGTGGCGCTGCGTGGCGGTGATGGTGGCACTGGCCGTCATGCCCGGGCGCAGGCTGAGCTCGCGGTTGTCGACATCGAGGTAGCTCAGGTAGGTGACCACGTTGTCGGTGATGGTGGAGCCGAAGCCAAGCCGGGTGATGCGGGCCGGGAACTTGCGCGCCGGGTAGGCGCTGACGGTGAAGCTGGCGGCCTGCCCGAGCTGCACCGCGCCGACATCGGCTTCGTCCACATAGACCCAGAGGCGCAGCCGACTCAGGTCCTCGGCGATCACGAACAGGGTCACCGCCTGCAGCGAAGCCGCGACCGCATTGCCGGGCTCGACGCTGCGGCTCAGCACCATGCCATCGGCCGGCGAGCTGATGGAGGCCTTGGACAGATTGATGCGGTCGGTGGCCAGCGCGGCACGGGCATCGTCGACCCCGGCGCGCGCGCTGGCCACATCGGCCCGCGCCCGGGCCAGGCCGGCGCGGGCGGCGTCCAGCTCTGTCTTGGCCGGCACCTTGCCGCCGGACAGACGCGCAACCTCCTCCAGCCGCGCCAGCGTGGCCGTGGCCTGCTCTTGCGTGGCCGCCACTTGGTCCAATCGCGCGGCCGCCGCCTGCAAGGCCGCTTGCGAGCGTTGAATCTGGCCGCGCAGCTTGGCCGTGTCCAGCTCGACCAGGACTTGGCCTTTCTTCACCCGGTCGTTCACATCCACCAGCACCCGCAGCACCGTGCCCGAGAGCTCGCTGCCGATATTGATGGCCCGGGTCGGCTGCAAGCTGCCATTGGCGCTGACCGTGAGACTCAGGTCACCGCGCGCCGCCAGCTGGGTCACATAGACCGGTGCCGCCTGAGCGGCCCGGCTGGCCAGCCACCACCACAAGCCGAGGGCCAGCAGCGCCAGCAGCAGGCCCGTGCCCCAGAACAACGGCCGTCGGTACCAGACGCGCGCGGCCGGCTCGGCCAGCAGCTCGCTCAGATCGGCAGCCTCTGCGGACCTGGGACTGGGCGGCGGCACAGCCACGGCTGTCGGGCTCGGGCTCTCACTCATGGCTGCTGGCCGGCCTGCGGCTCGCGCCAGCCGCCGCCCAGGGCCCGGATCAGGCGCAGCTGGTCGGCGCTGACATCGGCGCCCGCACTGGCCAGGCCGTCCTGGCTGGCAAGCTGGCTGCGCTGGGTTTCCAGCACGGCCTGGAAGTCCACCAGGCCGCTGCGGTAGCGCTGCTGGGCCAGGTTCGCCGCCAGCACGGCTGCCGCGCTGGCCTGCTGCAGGCTGGCCACGCGCTGTCGGTCGCCGTGCAAGGCCACCAACGCATCCTCCACCTCCTGCAACGCCAAGAGCACGGCCGCCCGGTACTGCTGCTGCGCCTGAAGTAAGCCGGCCTGCTGCAGGCTGACTTCCGCGCGCGCCGCGCCGCCGTCCAAGACAGGCAGGGCAATGCCGGCCAGCAAGCTGCCGAGCACGGCGCTGCTGCGGCCCAACCCGCTGAGGCTGGCGGCACTCAAGCCCAAAGATCCGCTGATGGAAAAACTCGGCCAGCGCTGCAGCGCCTCGGCCCGATCCAACTGAGCGAGAGCGGCGGCGATGCGGTACTCGGCGGCGCGAACATCGGCGCGCTGGCGCAGGGTCTCGGCCGGGATGCGAGCGTTCAGCGCGCCGGCCTGGGCCGCTGGGTTCAGTTGCGGCAGGGCCCCGGCTGGGGCCAAGGTCTGCAGCAGCTCGGCCGGCGGCCGGCCGCTGAGCACGGCCAGGGCATGGCTGGCGCGGGTGATGCTGGTGCGCAAACTCGGCAGCAGCGCGGCCGTCTGCGCCGCAGCCGTGCGCGCCTGCGCAGCCTCCTGGCTGCTGAGCAAGCCGGCCTGCTCGCGCCAATCGGTGATCTCCAACGTCTCCCGCTGGTTGGCGAGGTTGTCATCGGCGATGCGCAAGCGCGCCTGAGCCGCGCGCAGCAGCACATAGTTCAAGCCCACTTCGGTGCTCAGCTGCAGCTGCACAGCGCCCAAGCTGGCCGCACTGGCCAGGGCCGTGGCGTCGGCGGCTTGCACCGCGCTGCGTGTGGCACCAAAAACATCGGGCTGCCAGCGCCCGTCCAGGCCCAGCTGCAAGCGCTGACCAGTGCTCACCCCCCCGGCGCGGCCACGCTGCGCCGAAGCGGAAGCGTCCAGCTGGGGCCATAGTGCGGCGGCCGCAAGATCCCGCTGCGCCTGCGCTTGCAGCACGGCCGCACGGGCGCCATGGATGCTGGTGTTGGCGGCCAGGGCCTGCAAGATCAATTCGGTCAGCAGGGGGTCGGCAAACGGGAACCACCAGATCGAGCTGGCCGGGTCGGCAGGCCATGCGGGACCAGCACCTTCGTCATCGTTCAGCATCGCCGACCATTGGCTTGGCAACGCGAGCGGCGCCTGGCCGGGTGTCTCTAAGGCAGTCGGACCGGGCGTGGCGCACGCTTGCAGAAGCAGCACAGACAGCACGCACGAACCCAAGGCCGAGCTACGGGCTCGACACCAAGGACTTCGAATCATGTGGAGGGCGCTCATGGCGGCAAGGAATGCATGCTGCAGTCTCTGCAGCCACGCCGCCTTGGTCTGTTCTCCAGCGCACCATTCAGACTCGCTGCACGCCTGAACCGGCCCCTATCGCGGCCTCACTAGAGGTGTTCGGCCGCCCCACCGTTCGGCCATGAGCGCATCGCCCAGAGAGCGTTCAAACCGAGGGCCGTCGAACACTCAATCACCCATGGTCGCGTTCGGCTGCAAGGGCAAAGAACGCAGGCGCTGGCCGCTGAGCCGGAACCAGGCATTGAGCAGGGCCGGCGCAAAGGTCGGCACGCCCAGCTCACCGACACCACCCAGCGGTGTGCTGCGGCTGCTCGGCGGCGAGGGCATGATGATGACCTTGACCTGCGGCATTTCACGCAGGCGGATCATGCGGCTGTTGTTGAAATTCTTGACCTGGGCCGCGCCATTGCTGAAGGTCTGACGGCCATAGAAGCTGGCATTCAGGGCATGGACAACGCCGCCGATCAGCTGCGCCTCGATCGAACCGGGGTTGACCGCCACGCCGCAATCGATCGCCACCCAGACCCGGGTGACATGCGGCAGACCGCCGACATTGCTGACCTCCACCACCTGGGACACGATGCTGTTGAAAGCTGTGCCGATGGCGATACCCAATGCCCGGCCGCTGGCCGCCCCAGCACTCCAGCCGGCAGCGTTGGCCGCAGCCTCCAGGACTGCAATCCAGCGCGGGTCGGTGAGCTGGGCACGGCGGAACTGGTAGGGGTCTTGCTTGGCGGCCAGCGCCAACTCATCGATCATGGACTCCACTGCGAAGGTGTTGATCGAGGCCCCGACCGAACGCCAGAAGCCCACCGGCACCGGGGCCGTGTGGCTGACCCATTCGGTCAGCCGGGCACTGAAGTTGTAGGGCAGGCCTTGCGAGGCTTCATAACCCTGAGAATCGCCGGTCTGGCCCAGGTTCGCACCGCGCTGCCCGAGGATGGAAGGCGAGACATTGCGGTAGCTCCAGGCGGTCGGCAGATTGCGGCTGTCCAGGCCGGCGCGCACCCGGACCAAGGCCATGGGCCGGTATTGGTCATGCGTGAAGTCTTCTTCGCGTGGCCACATCAGCTTGACCGGCTTGTTCAGGGCCATGCCCACCTGCACCGCCTGGCTGATGAAGTCGAGTTCGGCCTTGCGGCCGAGACCACCGCCCAGATAGGTCGTGTGTATCGTGACCTTTTCGGCCGGCAGGCCGGTCAAGCTCATCACCAAGGTCAGCGCCGACTTGGCCGATTGCGTCGGCGCCCAGACATCGCAGCGCTGGCCGGCCACATGGTCGACCGTGCAGTTCAGCACTTCGAGGCAGGCGTGCGCCACGTAGGGCAAGCTGTATGTCGCCTCCAGCAGCTTGCGCGAATTGCTCAGGGCCGTGCTCACATCGGCCGTGCTGCGTTCCACCGTGTAGAGCGTGCCGGGCGGATTGGCCGCCCCGGCCACATAGGGGGTGGCGCTGCTCATCAGGGCTTGGGCATCGGCCATGAACTGGGCACTGTTGAGCTGGGCCGCATGGGCCGGCAGTGTCCACTTTGGAGAAAGGCGACGCGCCGATTGCCAGGCATCCCAGGTGGTCGGGCCGACCACGGCCAAGGCGTTGACGTTGCCCACGGCCTCAAGGCCACGGCCGGTGCCGGCCATCACCCGGGTGCTCACCAGGGCGAGCGCCCCGGACGGCAGCGCCGGTGTGGCCGAGAGTGTGCCGCCCAGGCTGGGGCAATGCTTGATGACGGCGTAGACCATGCCGGGCAAACGAACATCGAGGCCGTAGATGGCGCTGCCATCGACCTTGAAGGGAATGTCCTGCCGCGGCAGGCTTTTGCCGATGCAGCGGAACTGGCTGTCAGGCACCAGGGCGGCGCTGCTCGGCGGCGGCAGCAGGGCCGCGGCCGCAGCAAGCTGGCCATAGCTCAAGCTCTGGCCGCTGGGCATGTGGGTGACCAACGCATTGCTGACGCTGTAGTTGCCACGCACGGGGTCGCCGACGCGGGCCATGGCCGCGGCCACCAGCATCTCGCGCGCGCTGGCGCCCGCGTCGCGCAACTTCCAGAAATTGCCACGGGTCACGCCGGAGCCCACGGTGTTGATGGCGCTGCCAACGGGCGCTGGCGTCGCCAGGCTCGGTGCGCCCTGAACCAGGCGGACGACGCTGGGGTCGACCATCAGGTCTTCGCACAACACCTGGGCCAGGCCGGCGAATGAGCCCTGGCCCATGTCCGATGCGCCGATGCTCAGCTGAATGCTGTTGTCGCTGCCGATGCTCAGCCAGCCGGTCACTGCCGGGGCGCCCGCCGCTTGCGCGCGGCCGGCCGGAAGCACAAAGGCCAAGGTGAGGCTGGACGCCCCGGCCATGAATTGGCGCCGATCGAGGGATGCACTCATGATCAGCTCCTTAAAGGCCGGACACAGCGGTCTTGATGCGCTGATAGGTGCCGCAGACGCAGAGGTTGTTGACCTCGTTGGCGATCTCGCTGCCGTGGTGGCCCTTGGCCATCGCACCGGCGACCGACATCAGCATGCCGGACTGGCAGTAGCCGCATTGCGGCACCTGGTGCAGGATCCAGGCCTTCTGTGCGGGATGGCTGCGATCGACAGACAGGCCTTCGATCGTCGTGATGGCCTTGCCGGCGGCGGAGGACACGTCCATGTCGCAGGACTTGGTCGGCTCGCCGTTGACCCAGACGGTGCAGGCACCGCAGATCTCGATGCCGCAACCGTATTTCGTGCCAGTGAGGCCGATCACATCGCGCAGCACCCAGAGCAGGGGCATCGAGGAAGAACTGACCGTGACGGGGTAGTCTCGGCCATTGACCTTGAGTGTGTAGCTCGGCATCTTTACTGCTCCTGATGGCGCCAACGATGCGTGCAATGTAGGCCGCGAAAACGGCCTGCGCTGTACGAATTTGTAAGCGCCGGGCAGCGAAAAGCGCCGGCTCGGCCCGGGCCTTGACTCAAGTCAAGACCGAGACCAATCGGGTCTCAATTCATCCGCATTGACCCACATAGCCACAGGCCGTGCAGAAGTCGCAACCGTCCTTGTGGATCATGGTTCGGTTGCCGCATTCCGGGCAGGGCTTGCCGGCTTGAGCCTGCAGCGCGACACCGGGCGCGGTGCGCGTCGACTGAGGCGCTTGCAGCAAGCCCATCTCGACCAGGGGCAGGCCTTGCTCGTCGAGCACGCCCAGCATGGCGTAGCGGTGAATAATCAGGCGCGCAACATAGGCCACGGTCGAGGGCCAGATCTGCTGGCGCCGCTCACCCGAGAGGTTAGGAACCGGCGCCATGAAGTGTCCCAAAGGCTCGCCGACATTGAGCAGCTTGCGCAGCTTCATGCCGATCCAGGCCGGGTCCATCACGCGCATGTCCAAGCTCAGCAGTCGGGCCATGCCGTCCAGGGCCTTGGGGTAGTTGCCCGAGAAGCCCATGGCGCAGGGCCGGGTGACGAAGCCACCATCCGGCGTGGGCAGACTGACCTCTTTCAGGGTCAAAGTGAATTGCTCGTTGGTGGCCGGGTTGTCCACATCCACCGCCCAAGCCAGGGTGCCCATGGTGCTGGTGCGCGGCTCCTCGCGGCTGAACATGGCGTCGATCACCGGCGTGGCGCCGCCCTCGGCCAGGGCGCCGAGTTGCTCGCAACGCCAGCGGATGACCGCAGCCGTGGCCGCCACCACGCCGGGGAAGAGGCGCTGCTCGCCGCCCGGCGGCATGGCCATCTCGAAGGAACGCTCCTCGGCCACGGTGGCCAGGGCATCAAGCTTGAGGCGCAGCCAGGCCGCGTCATTGCTGCGCAGGTCCATGGACAAGGTCTTGGCCACGGCCGACAAACCCCGCGGCTGCTCGGCACCGTTGACCCAGACCTCAAAGGGAAGGTTCTTGCCAAACAGGCCGGCATCGGGCCCCTCGGCCGGCAGCTCGCCGACGAAGAGCGCAAAGTCGCCATGCGGGTGGCGGATCATATAGCTCCAGGCGGGATTGCCGTTAGGCAGCTCCGGCCGGCTGGGCCAGCGCAGCGAGGCCAGCACCGCATTGGGCAGGCGCGCGACCAGCATGCGCTGGTTGCTGCCGTCTGAGGCCACCGGCTTGAGCGGCTCGGGCGAGCTGACCGCAGCGGCCGGCGCCGGCTGGGCCGCCTCAACGCTGAGCACCGAGCCGAGCACGCTATTGGGCCGGTAGGTGGCCAGGCCCTTGAGGCCGCTCTTCCAGGCCTGCGTGTACAGGTCCTGGAAATCGGCATAGGGGTAGTCGGCCGGCACATTGACGGTCTTGGAGATCGAGGTGTCCACATAGGGCGCGACCGCAGCCACCATGGACGCATGGTCGGACGCCGACAGCTCCAGCGCGGTCACAAAGGCCTTGGACAAGGGCGCGTCGGTGCCGAACATATGGCGATACAAGCGCCAAGCATGATCCTCGACCGCGTACTCCTTGTAGCTGCCGTCGGCCATGCGCTTCTTGCGGGTGTAGCTCCAGCTGAAGGCGGGCTCGATGCCGTTGGAGGCATTGTCCGCAAAGGCCAGGCTGATGGTGCCGGTGGGCGCGATCGACAGCAGGTGCGAGTTACGCAGGCCCTGGGCGCGAATCTTGTCCTTCAGGCCTTGCGGCAGGCGCGAGGCGAAGTTGCCGCCCGAGAGGTACAGATCGGCGTTGAAAAGCGGGAAGGCGCCGCGCTCCAGCGCCAGATCGGCCGAGGCCTCGTAGGCCGCGTCGCGCATCAGGGCGCTGATTTCGCTGGCCATGGCGCGTGCGGCCTCGCTGTCGTAGCGCAGGTTCAGCATCACCAGGGTGTCACCGAGGCCGGTGAAGCCCAGGCCGACGCGGCGCTTGTTGCGCGCTTCCTGCTGCTGCGCCGGCAGCGGCCAGGGCGTCACGTCCAGCACGTTGTCGAGCATGCGGGTGGCCGTGCGACAGACCTCGGCAAAGGCCTCGCCGTCGAAGCGGGCGTCCAGGCCGAAAGGCTGGTGCACGAAATGGGTCAGGTTGACCGAACCGAGGCAGCAGCAGCCATACGGCGGCAGCGGCTGTTCGGCGCAAGGATTGGTCGCCGAAATCGACTCGCAGTAGTACAGATTGTTGTCGGCGTTGATGCGGTCCAGGAAGAGCACGCCGGGCTCGGCGTGGTCGTAGGTGGAGCGCATCACCATGTCCCAGAGCTCGCGCGCCTGCAGCTTGCGGTAGACCCAGAGGCCGTCGCCGCGCTGGTAGGCGCCGGCCGCGCGCTGCTTGGCGCCGGGCTCGGCCTTGTGCACAAGTTCAATCTCGGCGTTCGCTTCCACGGCCTGCATGAACACATCGGTCACGCCAACCGAGATGTTGAAGTTCTTCAGATCGCCCTTGTCCTTGGCTCGGATGAACTCCTCGACATCGGGGTGGTCACAGCGCAGCACGCCCATCTGCGCGCCGCGGCGCGCGCCGGCCGATTCCACCGTCTCGCAGCTGCGGTCGAACACCCGCATATAGCTGACCGGGCCGGAGGCACTGCTCTGGGTCGAGCCGACCCAGGCACCGCGCGGGCGGATGCGGGAAAAATCGTAGCCGACGCCGCCGCCGCGCCGCATGGTTTCGGCCGCCTCGGTCAGCGCGGTGTAGATGCCCGGGTGGCCGTCGTCGATCGAGGCGATGGAGTCGCCGACCGGCTGCACAAAGCAGTTGATCAAGGTGGCGCTGAGCTCCGTGCCGGCGGCGGAATTGATGCGACCGGCCGGCACGAAGCCGCGGCGCTGGGCATCGAGGAATTTGGCTTCCCACTCGGCCCGAGCTTCGGGCGCCTCGGCCTGGGCCAGGGCTCGGGCCACGCGCAGGCGCAGCTCGTCCAGGGTCTGCTCCTCGCCTTTCGCGTACTTCTCCAACAGCACCTCGGCGCTGATCTCCTGGGCCGGCAGGGCGGCCGGCGCCGCCAGGGGCTGTCGGGGCGCTTGCGGGACGCTGTCGAAATCAAACTGGGTGGGCTGGGGGGTGATGGACGAGCTCATGCGAGGTACTCCGGGAGCGCAAGCAAAATCAGTGGCGGGATCGTGGCGGCTGGCCGGGCCATGAAAGCCCGGCTGCGCATGCTGCAAGCATCTTAGCGAGCCCGTTTTGACCCGGATCAGCAGATGGGCCTGCCCGGCCTGGGCGGCGTCCGCGCAAAAATAAAGATGTCAGCGGCCACTCGCTTTTCAAGCCTCGGGAATTCGGGTTTGCAAGCTTTTGCAAGCGAACTAGGCTGCTGAATTTGACCCAAAAAAGATTTCACCAATTGACAAGCACCCAGGCTCGCGCCACATGAATCTCGACCTGTTTGACGACACTCTGGAGCCGCCGCCGGCCCGGCAAGACCTGGCCCCCGGCGCCGTGTTTCTGCGCGGCCGGGCGCTGACCCAGGCGCCCCAGCTGCTGGCCGCTGCCGAGGGCGTGATGGCCGCGGCCCATCTGCGCCACTGGCTCACGCCTGGCGGCCGGCGGATGGCGGTGGCGATGACGAATTGCGGCCCCCTGGGCTGGGTCTCGGACGCGCGCGGCTACCGTTACCAATCGACAGACCCGCTGTGCGGCCAGCCCTGGCCGGCGCTGCCGCCGGTGATCGCCGAGCTGGCTGTGGCGGTGGCCGAGGAGGCCGGCTACCACGGCTTTCGCCCCGACGCCTGCCTGATCAACCGCTACCTGCCCGGCACGCCGCTGAGCCTGCACCAGGACCGCGACGAGCAGGATCTGCGGCAACCCATCGTCTCCATCTCCCTGGGCTTGCCAGCCCTGTTCTTGTTCGGCGGCCTGAGCCGCAGCGAGCGGCCGGCGCGCTGGCCGCTACAGCATGGCGATGTGCTGGTCTGGGGCGGGCCCTCGCGCCTGGCCTTCCACGGCGTGCAGGCGCTGGCGCCGGGCCGTCACCCGCTGCTGGGCGAGCAGCGCATCAACCTGACCTTGCGCTGCGCGGGATGACGGAAGATGCAGCCCTCCGCTGCAAAGGATCGCGCCCATGTCCACTCATCACGCCACCATCCGCTGGGCCCTGGGCCCCGATGAAGACTTCACGGGCCGGCGCTACAGCCGCGCCCACCGCTGGCAGTTCGACGGCGGCGCCGATGTGGCGGCCTCCAGCTCGCCCACCGTCGTGCGCCTGCCCTTCTCCGACCCCAGCGCGGTGGACCCCGAGGAGGCCTTCATCGCCGCCCTGTCCAGCTGTCACATGCTCTGGTTCCTGGACCTGGCGGCACGCGCTGGCTACGAGGTGACCCGCTACGACGACCCGGCCGAAGGCCTGATGGCCCCCAACGAAGCCGGGCAGGACGCCATCACCGAGGTGACACTGCGGCCCGAGGTGCAGTTCAGCGGCTCCATGGCGCCCGACGAGGCGGCCGTGCAGGCCTTGCACCATGCCGCACACGAGCACTGCTTCATCGCCAACTCGGTGCGCAGCAGCGTGCGCTGCGAAAGCAGCTGGAGCTACCTCGCAAGCTGAGCAGGTTTGGCCACACGGTAGTGATGTTCGACACAGGCCTCGCCGCGAAAGACCGCCTCCTGGCTGTCGACGCGCGCAAAGCCCAGCCGCTCCAGCAGGTGAATCGAGCCCCGATTGCGCGCATCGGTGATGGCAAGGACCTCGCCCGCTGGCGTGTGGGCCCAGAGCAGCGCGATCAAGGCGCCCACGCCTTCGGCGGCCAGACCCTGGCCCTGGCGAGACGCTCGCAGACTGAAGCCGATCTCGGCCGCTGCGGAGTCTGCGGCCAGACAGATGCCGATGTCGCCGATCAGCTGATCGCTGGCCGCATCGGCCATGCCCAGCTGGCACCAAACCCCGGGCTGCAAGAGCGGCGCCTCGGCCATCTGCTGCAAAAAAGCCAGGGCTTCGGTATCGCTCTGCGTCTGCCAACCTTGGTAGAGGCCCACTTGCGGATCTTGGCGGTAGGCCTGGAAATCCGCCAGGTCGCTGGCGCGCAGGCGGCGCAAGAGCAGACGGCCGGTGCCGTGAGGCAGCAAGGGTTCAATTGACGACATCGTCCATCCTCGTCCAATCCAAGAACTTGGTAGTTTTTGTAGCGAGCGCCCGTCAGGCTAGGCGGACTGAGCGCAGGAACCGGAACGTACTTCCTGTACGTGAGGATTCCGACAACGAGGTTGCGGCGAGACTCATACTCGCGAAGCGAATGTGATGTCGGAGCCAACACCGGACCAACAACGCATGGCGGTCGCGCAGTAAAAAACTATCAAGCTCTCAAGCCTGCACCGAACGCGCCGCCACCTTGGCCTTGACATCATCAGGCGACCAGAACAGCCAACTGTGCTCCTGCATATGGGCACGCAGCGCCTCACTCTGGCCCTGGTTGACCTTGCCAGCGATCAAGCCCAGGCACACCTGGGTCTGGGCATCGGCCATGCCGGCGGCGCTCAGGTCCTGCAGCAGGCGGGCCAGCACCACGCGGCGGTAGACCTCGCTGGTGAAGAGCTTGAAGCGGCCGGTCGGCACTTCGTGGACTTCCTGCATCTGCGCCAGTTTGACGCCGGGCGTGTCCTGGTAAGCCTTGACCTCCAGCGCCAGCAGCTCATTGCGGCCATGGTGGTAGGCCAGCATGTCGATCTCGGGCTTGGGCGCCGAGGTCTTGCCGATCTGGCGTTTTTCATCCTGGGTCAAGCTGACCTTGAAGCCGCGTCGCACCCAATAACCTTCTTCTTCCAGCAGCAGGGCGACGATGTTCTCAAACTTGTCCACCCCGACCATCAGGCGCTGCTCACTCATAGTCTCTTCACTTCCTTGTGGGTTCTCGCCGGCCTGCCCATTCGCAGGCCGGGGGGAGGAAGTCTACGCTGAGGCCCACAATGCGGCGATGAACGACACCCTGCTTGAGCTGCAAGCCCTGGGCCTGGAGCTGCCCAGCCCCGCCTACATCTTCGGCGCCATCGTCTTCGGCCTGATCGGTCTGGTGGCCTGGCGCCTGGGTCGCAAGCAGGGCAATCGGCGCCAGCTCTGGCTGGGCGTGGCGCTGATGCTCTACCCCTATCTGGTGCCGGGCACGGTCTGGCTCTATGCCATAGGCCTGGCGCTGTGCGGCGGGCTTTGGCTCAGCCGTTGATCAGCGCAAGGCCTCTACCGGCTGCAGGCTCAAGGCCAGGCGGATGTGGCGCGCCGCAGCCAAGACGGTGATGCCCAGGGTCAGCAAGGCCGCCACCAGCAAGGGCAAGGCCAGCCCGGGCAGCGGCGCCAGGCGGTCGACAAAGCCGTCGAGGTAGGCCATGCCCGCCAGGCCGGCCAGGGGCAGACCCAGCAGGCCCGCCAGCAGCAGCGGGCCACGGAACTCGCGCGCCACTTCGACGGCAATGTCCGCGTGGCTGGCGCCATGCAGGCGGCGCAGGACCAGCTCGGTGCGGCGGCGGCGCAGGGTGTCAGCCACCAGGGCGTAGGCGCCCAGCATGGCCACGCCGACCGCCAGCAGCGCCACCACGCTGAGCACCTGGCGCAGCTGCTCTTCCTGGCGGTAGACCATGGCGGTCTGCTCCTCGGCGCTCCAAACCAGATGCCCCAGCGGCGGGCCATGCGTGCGCCAGACCTCCTCCAGGCCGGCGCGCAGGGCGCGGGCATCGGGACCAAACACGGTCAGGTCCCATTGCGGCGCATCGCTGAGCACAAAGCCCTGCGGCTGGGCCGCATCGCGCGCCGACTCCTGCTTGATGTCATTGACCACCGCCACCACCCGGCGCTGCTCCTGGCCCTCCTGGACCTGATCGCCACCGCCGCGCAGCACGGCGCCCACGGCCGCCTGCGGCGTGGCAAAGCCCAGCAGGCGCGCCGCCTTGGCGTCGATCACCAGGCGGCCCTCGCCGCTGCCCTGCTCGGGCGCGCCGGCCAGCACCTTCATGCCGTAGGTGACGAAGTAGCTCGGCGAGACCGTGGTCATGCGCAGCATCTGCTTGGCGCCGCTGGGGCTGACGTGCAATTCGCTCGGACCCCAATGGTCCATGGCCGGGCGGGCGGTGCTGAAGGCGAAATGCTGGATGGCGGGATGCTGGCGCAGGCCGTCCACAAAGGCATCGAGCTTGGGCACGAAATCGCGCTCGACCATGGCGCTGAGCACCAGGCGGTTCTGGGTCTCGAATCCGCGGTCCAGCTGCAGCAGGTGGCGGTGCTGCAAGGCCATCACCCCGCTCAAGGCCAGCAGCAGCAAGGCGCCGCCCAGCTGCAAGCTCAACAAACCCTGGCGCAGGCGCCGGCCCCAAGGCCCTTCGCTGACCGTGCGGCCCTGCAAGGCCGGCGCCGGCACCTGGCGCAGGGCCAGCATGGCCGGCAGGGCCAGGCTCAGCGGCAGCAGCACCAGTTGCAGCAGCAAAAGCCCTTGCCAGGCCGGCGCGGGCAGCGCGTCCACCACCGGGCGCTGGGCGCTCAGGCCCAGCCAGTCGGCGGCAGCCGGGCCCAGCCACCAGGCCAGCAGAGCAGCGCCGGCCGCGGCCAGACCCAGGGTGATCAAGAGCTCGGCACACCAGAGCTGCAGCAACTGGCCACCGCTGGCGCCCAGGCTGCGGCGCAGCGCCGTCTCGCGCTGGCGCTGCAGCAGCTGGGCCGCTTGCAGATTCATGGTGTTGATGGCGGCCAGCAACAAGAGCAAGCCGCTGGCCGCGCCCAGGGCCGTCAGCACGGTCCAGAGCAAGTCCTGACCCTCGAGCGGAAGCTGGGGCAGGGGCAGCGCGCGGAAATCGGCCGCGGCCTGGTCCGCCCCGGCGGTTTTCCATTCGGCCGGCAGCTTGTCGTGCAGCGGATGGGCGCGGTAGGCGGCGGCCAGCAGGGGCGCGAGCTGCTGGACTTCAGCGCCCGGGCGCAAGCGGGCATAGATCTGCGCATTGCCCTTGTGGATGCCCTCCAGCGCCTCGGGGCTGTCGAGCAGGCCGCCGCGGAAATCCACGCCCGCCAGCTCGAAGCTGGCCATGGCCTCATGCGCCGCGTCCAGCGTGCTGCGGCTGTCGAGCGCCGGGATCACCGCCGTCACCGCGTAGCTCTTGCCCCGGCATTCGACGATGCGACCCAGGGCTTGGGCCAGGGGCAGATCGCCCCAGAGCTTGCGCACCAGCTTGGGCGTCAGGGCGATGGCGTCCTTGCGGGCCAGGGTGGCGGCCAGGTCGCCATGCAGGGTCTTCAAGCCCATCAGCGGCACCAGATCGGGGTCGGCGATCAGCACCCGCACCACCTCGACGCGGCTCTGGCCGTCACCGCTCATCTGCAAGGTGAAGCCCTCGCTGCTGCTGCGGCTGATGCGCTCCAGCGGCAGGCCGCGGGTCTTGAGCCAGGGCGCCAGGCCGGCCGGCGCGGCCAGCTGCCAGTCGCTCTCCGCGCCGCCTTCGCCCTTGGCATGGGCGCGGAAGTCCAGCATCACCACGCGTTCGGGCGCCGGCACGCCGGGGTCGATGGCGCTGCGCGACAGGGCCAACACGGCCACCAGCAGGCAGGCCGCCTGCGCCAGCATCAGGCCACCGGCCGAGACCAGGGTGGCGGCGCGGCGCTGGCGCAGGCCGGCCCAGGCTTCGCGCCATAAAGTTAGCAAGCCGCTCATGCGCAGGCCTCCGCATGGGCGTCCACCAGCACGCGGCCATCGAGCAGGCGCACGGTGCGCGAGGCCAGGGCCGCATGCTCGGGGCTGTGGGTCACCATCACCAGGGTCGTGCCCTCTTCGTTCAGCTGACGCAGCAGGTGCATGACCTCCTGGCCATGGGCACTGTCGAGGTTGCCGGTGGGCTCGTCGGCCAGCAGCAGGGCCGGCCGCGCGGCGATGGCGCGGGCGATGGCCACGCGCTGCTGCTGGCCGCCGCTGAGCTGGCTGGGCCGGTGGCCGGCGCGGTGGCTCAGGCCCAGGCGATCCAGCACCTCGGCCACACGCTGGCGCTGCGCCCGCTCGGGCTGCTTGCCGTAGCGCAGGGCCAGCTGCACGTTGTCCTGCACACTCAACTCTTCCACCAGATTGAAGCTCTGGAAGACAAAGCCGATGCGGCCGCGGCGCAGGGCCGCCAGCTCGCGCGGGCTCTTGCGGGCCAGGTCCTCGCCCTCCAGCAGGTAGCGGCCGCTGCTGGGCCGGTCCAGCAGACCCAGCAGGCCGAGCAAGGTGGACTTGCCGCAGCCCGAGGGCCCCGTGATGGCCACGTATTCGCCGGCCTCGATGCGCAGGTCGATGGCATTGAGGGCAGTGGTCTCGACATCACCGGCGCGGTGACGTTTGCTCAGTTGGCTCAGTTCGATCATGGATGGAGTGCCCACAAGAGGCTTGGAAGAAAGGAGGGCCTGCGGAAGACTTCAGCCCCGGCACTGCCAGCATCGCCGCCCCACAGGCCGGCCGCCAAGCCCCCTGTCCGCTTCCGGACACCGGGCTGGCGCGCGCGTGCGAGCTGCTGCGAAGATGCGGGCCGTGAACGAACACGATCCTTTGGCCCTGCCGCCCGCCCACCAGATCCTGCTGCTCGACGACGACCCCGGCGTCGGCCTGGCCGCCCAGCTGCTGCTGCAGCGCCGGGTGGCGCCCATCCATTGCCTGCGCCGGCCGGCCGAGCTGATGGCCGCCCTGGACCGGCTGCGCCCCAGCCTGCTTCTGCTGGACCTGAACTTCGGCCCCGGCCGCAGCGATGGCGCGCAAGGCCTACAGCTGCTGGCCGAGGTGCAGGCCCGGCCGCAGGCGCCCCTGGTGGTGGTGATGACGGCCTATGCCGACATCGATCTGGCCGTGCAGGCGCTCAAGCGCGGCGCTTTTGATTTTCTGACCAAGCCCTGGGACAACGTGCGCCTGATCGCCACCTGCCGCGAGGCCTTGCAGCGGGTGGATCAGCAACAACAGACGAGCCGGCAAGACCTGACCCCACTGCCTACCTCCAAGCCAGAACTGGCGCCTGACAGCGACCGCTCCCTCGCCGCCCAGGAGCGCGCCGCCGTGCTGGCCGCTATGGCCGAGGCCGAGGGCAACCTCAGCGCCGCCGCCCGCATCCTGGGCCTGTCGCGTGCGGCCCTGTACCGGCGCCTGGACAAACATGGTCTTTGAGTCCTTGCGCCTGCTGGCGGCCGCCCTGCTCTGGGCTGCGGGCGGTGCCCTGGGCCAGGTCCTGCTGGCACGCGGGCCGCTGAGCGCGCGCGGCGCCCTGGCCCTGCTGCTGCTGGCCCTGGCGGGCGCGGCCTGCGTCTGGCCCTTGCTGCGCGCCGCTGTTCAGCTGCGCCGCCGCCCACCCCTGCCCTTGCCGCCAGAGCCGCCCTTGGCTCTTGAGCAGCGCCAGCTGATCCTGCTGCAGACCCAGCTGGAGCACCTGCCGGTGGCCGCCTGGGTGCTGCGCGAAAGCGCGGCGCAGCCCACGCTGCAGGCCCTGAGCAGCCGGGCGCGGCGCCTGGCCGCACCGGGCGGCGTGCGCGAGCCTGCGGCCTTGCACGCCCTGCTGCGCAGGCCGGACATCCGCAGCGGCCCGGTGCTGCTGGACACCGAGCGCGGCAGCGAGCGCTGGCAGCTCCAGCGCCAGCCGCTCTCGCTGGACGGCGAGCAACAGACCCTGCTGGCCCTGGTGCCGCTGGAGAACGAGCTGGAGGGCGAATCGCTGCAAGCCTGGCAGCAGCTGGTGCAGGTGCTGACGCACGAGATCATGAATTCGCTGACGCCCATCCAGAGCCTGAGCCAGACCGCCCAGCTGCTGCTGGACGAGCCGCCCCTGGTGGAGGCCGATCTGCGCAGCGCCCTGGCCGGCATCGAGCTGCGCGCGGCCGAGCTGGCCCGTTTTGTACGCACCTACCGGCGCGTCAGCCAATGGCCGGCGCCGGTGCTGGCTCCGGTGGCGCTCGATGGTTTGCTGCAGCGCTTGCATCAGGCGGTGGGCCCGGCCTGGCGGCAGCGTGGTGGTGAGGCCAGCTTTGAGCCGGCCAGCGCGGGCCTGTGCCTTCAAGCCGACGAAGGCCAGCTGGAGCAAGCCCTGCTGGCCCTGCTACGCAATGCCGAGCAGGCCACCGAAGGCCTGAGCCAGCCGCGCCTCTGGGTGCAGGCGCGCCAGGGCCGCGGCGGCCGGCTGCAACTCAGCGTGCGCGACAACGGCCCCGGCGTGCCGCCGGGCCTGGAGCACAAGATCTTCATGCCCTTCTTCAGCGCCCGCGTAGGCGGCCAGGGCATCGGCCTGACCGTGGTGCGCCAGCTGGTGCACGGCATGGGCGGCCGCGTGCGCCATGTGCGGCCGCTGGAGGGCGGCGCGGCTTTTGTATTGAGCTTTTGAACGGCCGAGAATCCCAGCAGAGCGCCTGCGCGCTCAATCGCCCAGATCGATCTCGGCCATCAAGTCCACGGCCTGCAGGCAAGCCGGCCGTTCGTAGTCGGCCAGCAACCAGGCGCGCTCGCGCTGCAGCGCGGCCTCTTGCAAGAGCTCGCCCAGGACGCGGATGGAGCGCCCGTCCAGCGCAGCGAAGGGCGTGTCCAGGAGAGTCAGCCGGGCGCCGCAGACGGCCGCAGCCAGGAGGCCCAGTTTGCGTCGGCTGCCGGCCGAGAGCATGTAGAGCGGCTTGTCCAGATGCGGCACCAGCGCAAAGGCGTCGACCAGCGCCGGCTCCAGATCGGCGCGCCAGGCGGCATAGTGCTGGCGCAGGCCGCTCAGCCACGCCGAGGCCAACTGGGCGTCCAGCGCCGGGTCGGTCGGATTCTCGAAAAAGATGTCTGCAAGAGCCAGGCTGCATTCGATCTGGCCCGAAGCCGGCGCGCCCAGCTGCCCCGCAATCAGCCGCAAGCAGCGCGTCTTGCCCCGGCCATCACCCCCGCGCAACAAACTCAGGCCAGTGCGCAGCTCGAAGCTCAGGCCATCGAACAACGGCGGCTGATTGGGGTCGGGATGGGAGAGGCGGAGGGCCTGGGCGCGAAAGACAAAGGTGGGGGCAGTGGCGGACATGACAGGGCGGATGAGCGGGCTCGGCAGCGAGGCATGAATTCTCAGAGATGAACAAAGGTATCGGGTGAGCCTCACATCAGCCGGCACGACAATCTTTGCGGCCACCACTTCAAACCACCGTCCCATGGACCCCTTCATTGAACGCCAACTGGACGCCAAAGAAGCCGCCGGCAAGCGTTTCGAAATACGCATCCGCATCGATGCGCCCAGGCCTCAGCCCGATGGCGACTGGACCTGCCGACTCAGCATCACGCACTTGTTCGAGCCTCCGCGCGGCCTGTTCGGCGTCGATTCTTGGCAAGCCATGCAGCACAGCCTGCAAATAGCCTTCAGCACGCTGGAGGACTTCGTCAGGCATGGAGGCCAGCTGTTTCACAAGGGCAGCCAGACCCTGGTATCGCCCGCGGACTTGTTCATGCCCACGGCTGTGCCGAGGCGAATCTAGCGCGGAAAATGGGCGCAACGTTCGATACGAGGTTCCCCATGACCGAGAACAAGACCCAAGCCACCCAGGCCGAGCCGGCCGACTATCTGGAAACCATTGCCGACACGGCGCGCCGCACGGACTGCCAGGCCCTGAACGAGCTGATGCGTCGCGCGACCGGAGAGCCCCCGGTGATGTGGGGCAGCGCCATCGTCGGCTTCGGCTTGCACCGCTACCCGCTGGCGGGTGGCAAGACCGGTGAGATTTGCGCCGTGGGTTTTTCCTCTCGGGCAGCGGACATCGCGCTCTACGGCCTGACAGGGTTTGACGAAGCCGAGCCCTTGTTAGAAACGCTGGGCAAGCACAAGCGCGGCAAGGGCTGCGTCTACCTGAAGCGGCTGGCCGATGTGGACGCTGGCGTGTTGGAGCAACTGGTGACGCAGGCCTTCAACAGCAAGAAGGTCTGAGGCTGACGGCCGCAAGTGGCACAGAGCAGGCCATGGGTTTGGTGTTGATCGGGCCGACTGGGCACTCTGCTCCGTTCATGTCCCCCGTCGCCCGACTGCATCGGGCGCCTCCTCCTTGACTTCACTTCGCAGAGCACCCAGCCGTCCCGATCCAGCACGGCCTTGCCTTTTCGACGAAGACGCCCACCGGTTGAACTGACAAGGGGTGTCGGGTGAGTGCTGAAGCGAAGTCAAGTAGGAGGTCCGCGCAGAGCGCGGGCCGAGGGACATGAGCGGAAGCACTCGCCCGGCGACCCTTGGCACAAACCCGACCTTCAGCGGCTGCTCTGTGACGGCAGCCACCCGCCACATCAACAGCAGCGGCTCATCCGCCCATCCGCCCCGCCGTAGCGAGCGGCCTGGCGTTCGCGGAAGAACTGCTCATAGGTCATAGCCGGCTGGTCCGGGTGGGTGCGGGCCATGTGTTCGCGGTAGGTGTCGAAGTCGGGGAAGCCGACCATCAGGCGCAGGCCCTGGGCCAGGTAGCGGCCAGCCTGGCCGACACGCTGGCGCAGTTCGCGCGCCTGTTCGATCACGTCCTCAGCGGCGGCCATGGATCAAGACGCCGCAGCCAGCGCCACGAAGGGCGTTTCCTGCGTCGTGGGCTTGGCCGAATTGCGAGCGGCCAGGATGGCGCGCACGCTGTAGATCAGCACGCTGATGACCACGAACATGAAGAGCACGCACAGGGCGGCGTCCAGGCGGTCGTTGAAGACCACGCGGCCCATGGCTTCGGGCGTCTTGGCCGGGGCCAACAGCTGGCCCTCAGCCAGGGCCTTGCTGTACTTGCTGGCATGCGCCAAGAAGCCCACCTTGGCGTCGGACGAGAAGATCTTCAGCCAGCCGGCGGTCATGGTGCAGATCAGCAGCCACAGGGCCGGCAAGGCCGTCACCCAGGCATAACGCTGCTTCTTCATCTTGAACAGCACCACGGTGCCCAGCATCAGGGCCACAGCGGCCAGCATCTGGTTGGCGATGCCGAACAGCGGCCACAAGGTGTTGATGCCACCCAGCGGATCGACCACGCCCTGGTAGAGGAAGTAGCCCCAAGCCGAAACGCACAGCGCGGTGGCGATCAGGTTGGCGGGCAGGGAATCGGTGCGCTTGAGGGCGGGCACGAAGCTGCCCAGCAGGTCTTGCAGCATGAAGCGGCCAGCGCGGGTGCCGGCGTCCACGGCGGTCAGGATGAAGAGCGCCTCGAACAGGATGGCAAAGTGGTACCAGAAGGCCATCATGGCCTTGCCGCCGATGGCTTGGTGCAGGATCTGCGCCATGCCCACGGCCAGGGTCGGTGCACCGCCGGCACGCGCCAGGATGGTGTTCTCGCCCACGTCCTTGGCGGTCTGGATCAACATCTCGGGCGTGATGACAAAGCCCCAGGTCGAGAGCGTGGCGGCCACGGCCTCGGGCGTCTTGCCCACCAAGGCGGCCGGGCTGTTCATGGCGAAGTACACGCCGGGCTCGATGCAGGAGGCTGCCACCAGGGCCATCACCGCCACAAAGCTCTCGGCCAGCATGCCGCCGTAGCCGATGAAGCGCGCATGGGTTTCGTTCTCCAGCATCTTGGGCGTGGTGCCCGAAGAGATCAGCGCATGGAAGCCCGAGACGGCACCGCAGGCGATGGTGATGAACAGGAAGGGGAAGAGATCCCCCGACCAGACCGGCCCGCCGCCGGCGGCGAACTGGGTGATGGCCGGCATCTGCAGCGTCGGTGCGACGAAGACGATGCCGATGGCCAGGGCCACGATGGTGCCGATCTTCAGGAAGGTGGACAGGTAGTCTCGCGGGGCCAGCAGCAGCCAGACGGGGATGGAGGCGGCGACGAAACCGTAGCCGATCAGCATCCAGGTCAGCGTCGTGCCCTCGAAGGTGAACATCGGGCCCCAGACCGGGCTCTCATGCACCCACTGGCCGCCGACGATGGACAGCATCAGCAGCACAAAGCCGATGATGGAAATCTCGCCGATGCGGCCCGGGCGCAGATAGCGCAGGTAGACACCCATGAACAGCGCCACGGGGATGGTGGCCGCCACGGTGAAGGTGCCCCAGGGCGAATGCGCCAGGGCCTTGACCACGATCAGCGCCAGCACGGCCAGGATGATGATCATGATCATGAAGGCGCCGAACAGCGCAATCAGACCCGGCACCAAGCCCATCTCCTGCTTGACCAGATCGCCCAGCGAGCGGCCGTCGCGGCGGGTGCTGATGAAGAGGACGATGAAGTCTTGCACCGCGCCCGCGAACACCACACCGGCCAGCAGCCACAGCAAGCCGGGCAGATAGCCCATCTGCGCGGCCAGCACCGGGCCAACCAGCGGGCCGGCGCCCGCGATGGCGGCGAAGTGGTGGCCGTAGAGCACGTATTTGTTGGTCGGCACATAGTCCAGACCGTCGTTGTGCCGCCAGGCGGGCGTTTGGCGCCGCGGGTCCAGCTCCAGCACGCGGCTGGCGATGAAGAGGCTGTAGTAGCGGTAGGCGATCAGGTAGACGCAGATTGCGGCCACCACCACCCAAAGAGCACTGACCGCTTCGCCGCGGCCCAGGGCCACGGTGGCCAGCGCAAAAGCGCCCAGCACCGCGACCAGAAGCCACCCGAGGTGGCGCCTGATGTTCGAGGACATGAGTTTTGTCTCCTGATCCGCGCGGTCTTGGTTGTGGGAGCGAGAGAGAGAAGCAGGAAAGAAAAACGAGGGGGACCGCTGCGTGGCCGCAGTCTCGGCCAGCGGCCGGCCGCGCGCATCCGTCAGACCACGCGCGGCAGCGCGTGGCATCACTTAAGGGTCAACCCTGACGATCTGGTTTGAAGCGCCGGGCTCCAACTCACCCGTTCACCCGTGCGCGGCATGCTCGACGGCATACTTGATCAACTCCGCCTGACCGTCGAGATTGAGCTTGCGCTTGATGTTCTGCCGGTGCGCCTCCACTGTGCGCACGCTCAGGTCCATGGCGGCGGCGATCTGCTTGCTCGACTCGCCGCGGCCCAGCGCGGCCAGCACCTCGCTTTCGCGCGGCGAGAGCAAGGGCCGGGGCGTCTGCGCGCGGAACAGGCGGCGCGAAACGGCCGGGCTCAGAAACGTGCCCCCGCCCGCCACGGCCTGGATGGCGGCCACGATCTCGCTGGCTGGCGCATCCTTGAGCACATAGCCCTGGGCGCCCGCCTGCAGGGCGCGCTGCACATACTCCGGGTTGTCGTACATGCTGAGCATCAGCACGCGCAGGCCCGGCTGTCGCTGCAGCAGCTCGGCGGCCAGCTCGATGCCGCTGACCTCCTTCATACCCACATCCATCAGCACGATGTCCACCGCCGTATGCGCCAGCAAGGCCAGGGCCTCGCGCGCATCGCCGGCCTCGCCCACCACCGCGAACTCCGGCACCGCGCCCAGGCGCAGGCGCAGGCCGTCGCGCACCAGCGGGTGGTCGTCCACCAGGGCCAGGCGGATCGGAGCGGATACGAGAACTGAATTCATGCAGAGGCGGTGGAAGTGGAGTTCGAAGGCAACAGCGGCACCTCGGCCCGGACTTCAGTGCCCGCGCCAGGCTGCGAGCGGATCTGCAAGCGCCCGCCGATGGAGGCCAGGCGCTCGCGCATATTGCGCAGGCCGATGCCCTGGCGTGGATGCTCTTGCACGGCGGCTTCGTCAAAGCCGGCACCATCATCGCTGATCCGCAGCCGCACCCGAACGGGCTCGAAGCTCAGGTCCAGCTGCAGATGCGCAGCGGCCGCATGCTTGGCCGCATTGGTTAGCGCTTCTTGCGCCACGCGGAACAGCACGGTCTTGACCAGCTCGGGCAGCTCCACCGGCTCGCCCTGCACGCTCACCTCCACCAGACCCGCACCACCATCATCCTCAAACTCACGGCCCAGGGCTTGCAGCGCGGCCGGCAGGCCCAGGCTGTCGTCCAGCATGGCCGGGCGCAGGCGGTGCGAGATGCGCCGCACCTCATCCAGACAAGTCTTGAGCCGCTCCAGCGCGGTGGCCAGCACGCGTGCCGGCAGCGGCCGCCCGGCCTCCAGCGCATCCACGGCCGATTCCACCAGCAGCTTGGTCGCCACCAAGGTCTGGCTGGTGCCGTCGTGCAGCTCGCGCGCCAGGTGGGCGCGCTCGTCCTCTTGCGACTGCACCACCTGGTGGGCCAGCAGGCGCAATTTCGCATCGGCGATGCGGTGCTCGCTGACATTGAGCAAGAGCCCCGTACTGCTGATCAAGGCCACACCGAAGACGGCGATGCCGGCGATCCAGAGCAAGGTGGTGGCGATATTGCTGCTGGCTTGGGCGTCCAGCTGTTCCATGGTGGCATGCAGGTCGCCGAGGTAAAGCCCTGTGCCAATCATCCAGCCCCAGCGATCGAGCGGCACCACATAGCCGAGCTTGGCCTCGACCTGGCCCTTGGACGGGCGACGCCAGAGGTAATCGACAAAGCCGCCACCCTGGCGCGCCTGCGCGATCAGCTCCTGGATGGTCGGCCGGCCCTGGGGATCGCGCATGTCCCACAAATTGCGCCCAACCAATTCAGGCTGGCGCGAGTGCATCAGCGAGTTGCCGTCCAGGTCGTAGACGAAGAAGTAACCGTCCGGCCCATAGTCCAGCGAGGCCAGCAGCTTCAGCGCCTGCGCCCGCTGCGCCAGCGGGTCACCCGGCGCCTCGTACAGCGGCTTCACCGTGCTGACCGCCAGCGCCACATACGACTTCAACTCCGCCCGCCGCGCCTCCATATAGGCCCGTTCCACCAGCGCATGTTCGCGCTGCACCAGCTCGCGCTCCTGATGCCGCACCGCCAGCGCGATCAGCAAGAGGCTGGCCACCAGAGGCAGGACGGCGAGGAGGATGAACTTGGTGCGGAGCTGCATGGCCATCCGGCATTGTCAGGCGCGAGACCTATGCACCGCCGCCAGCGCCCGCAAGCGCTGATGCCCCTCGTCGCCCTCGTCCGCCGGCACGCTTTGCTTGGCGCTGATGTAACGGTTGCTGAAGACCTCCAGGTAAGCCTCCAGCGTCTGCGCCGCATGCTCATCACCAGCCAGTGCCAGGCACAGAGCCGCCACTTCCGAGGTGCAGAAATGGTGCTCGTGGGAGGAGCGGCGCAGGCGGTAACGCGAGAGCTGCTCGGCTTGCAGGCTCAGAACCGGCAGATTCGCCAGGTACGGGCTTTTGCGGAACATCTTGCGTGCCTCGGACCAGGTGCCGTCGAGCAGAAGAAACAAGGGGCGCTTGAGGACCGCGGCTGAAGCAGCCCCAGGCAGAAATGCCGCCAACTCCGTCACCACCTCGCGCCCCTCGGCGAATTCGCCCGGGAACACCACAAAGGGCTGCCATTGCGGATCGGCCAGCAAGGCCAGCAGACCAGGCTCCACCCGCACCCGCGACCATGAAAAGGCCTGCGTATCGGGCAGTACATCGGCAATCAGCCAGCCGGTATTGCTGGGCTTCAGGGCCTCGAACTCTGCCATGATCAGGCAGACAGCCGCCGGGCGCTGCCCCGGCGCCAAGCTCAGCTCCGGGCGCAGATGACACATGCAATGGCTGGGGATCAGACGGCAACGCCCGCAGCGCTCAATGCGCGGCTCGCCGCGGTCGAGTCGAGGGCGGGTGTTGTTCGTATCCTGCAGGAGGCAGGCGGCGCGCAGGCGTGAAACGGCGTGATCAGTAGCGAGGGGCATGGGTGGAGAGTCTAGGGCTGTGCCCTCAAGACCTCGCCCAGCCACCCCAAGCGCACGCCGTCCCGCCGGCGACAAGGTTCAGTGCAAATTGAGCAGCGCAGCACGCAGGATCAGCACCAGCAGCACGATCACAGCACAACCGATGAGGAGCCGAAGCCCTCCGGCCACATAGCGCCCGGCGACGCGTGAGCGCTGCGCCGTGGACCACCAGCGCTCGAACGAACGCCCGAAGGCGCCGGCCAGTGTGCCGCCAAGAACCAGGGCCAACACCGGCACAAAAGGCTGGTGCAAAGCCTGGGCGAGCAGCCAGCCGACCAGCAGTGCGGCCAGCATCTGCAGACTCAAAACACGGTAAGCAAACATCGCAGTCTCCTTCAGCGCATATAGCGCATCTGCACGGTGACCGTGCGTTCGCCGCGGGCGTCGAACGCAGCGGCCTTGAAATCGGGCACGCCGGAGCGGCTGATCGCGTTGTTGCTGAAGCCAAAACCCTCGGCCGGCCAGCCGGCCGCCGACATGGTCAGGCGCTGATTGCTATCTTCATCATGAATGGCGGCGATCGCGTACTGGCCTGCGGGCAGGCCCTTGAACACATACTTGACGACGCCGGCCTCGGCCTTGACGGTCTGCGACTTACGGCAGCCGCTCGGAAACTTGTCCTCGACGGTGCACAGGGAAATCACGACCTGGCCTTCGCCGTTGCGCAGGCCGGTCAACACCAGTTGCACATCAGCGGTGTCGGTGGCAGCAGCAGCTGCCGGCGGCAGGGCATGGGCGGCGAGCGCGGCACAGGCGGCGGCGAGCAGCAGGCGGGTTTTCTTGCTTGTGATCATGGGGTGGCTCTCGGTGGGTGAAGAAACGGAGTGGCGACGGCTGCGCCGATGGGTGGAACGGCGCCCGCAATGGCTATTTCGGCGATGGCCGGCAACTGCCATTCGGACCAACCACTGGCCTCGGCAAAAGCGGCGGCGTCGCCGCTGCCGAGTGGACACAGGCCAATGCCGAGCGCCGCACCGAGCTGGCACAGCGCCATGGACGCATGGCCGGCATTGAGCAGGGACAGGCGATAGGCAATGGCTTCGTAGCGCCAGGTCATCAAGGGCAGGTCGGCGCACAGCACGATCAGGCCGCGCGGCACCCCGTTGTCAGCCCCCCAGGCCTTGCGCGCCTCGGCGAGCATGGTCCGCAGCGGCTCCGGTGGGGCGGACTGGGGCAGCAAGGTGCCGGTCTCGCAGCAAAAACGATGGAGGCCCGGCGCCAGGCCCTCAATGTCGACAGCGACGAAATAGACGTCGAGCTCATGCATGCCGCCGGCCGAGGCAAACGCGCGTGCTTTGCAGGGCATGGCGCGAGTGGAATCGTCGAGGATGTCGGCGAAGCTCAGGCGCAACAGTCGTTCCACCGCGCTCCGCGCCAGCGGCGCGGCGGCACCGCGCATGCTGCGCCGCTGGCGCAGCACGTCCACGAAATGGATCGCCTGCAGATGGTCGAGATCCTCGCGGCGATGGGCCCGCTGTGGCGCCACGGCAGCCTGGGAACGCACGGTCGGCAGCTTGGGGCCTCGCCGGTAGGTCGCGCCGCGCGGCAAGCCGTCGGAACGGCCGCGCGAAGCGATATGGAACTGGCGGTCGGCGAGGTCCCAGTCCGTCGTATCGACCGCCTCGGGCAGGTCGCTGAGTCCCGCGCTCCACAGGAGCTCGCCCAGGCCCTGCAGCCACAGCTGCTCAGCGGCGTCCGGCGCATCGCTTGCGCGCTCAAAATGACCGTCGCCGAGGCCGGCGCCGTACAGACGCAGCTCGAAGGGCGAGCCCGGATTGCGCACGCGCAGGCCGTCGCCGTCGCGGTCCATCGAGCTGCCAGGATGCAGCGCATGGCGCCTTGGCGGTGGCCCTGCGCGCAGCCGGGCGCCGTCGACCGTGGCGCGCAGCAGCACCCTGGCCCCGAGCGCATCCAGCGTCCATTCGAGCTGGACCGCGCCCAGCTCCAGCAGGCGGCGTCCCGTTGCCTCCGGCAGTGGAACAGCCCTATCGGCCGGCTCCGCCAGATCACGCAAGGCCGCCAGCAATTCCGGATCGCCCATGCGCAGCGGGCGTGCGCCGCGGCAGCGCAAGAGAGCCCCCCCGTCGCCAAAGTCGACAGCGACTTGGGGCTGCAGGCGATAGCGGCAGCGGCTGACGAAGGATGTGGCGGTGAGAGTCGAGGCGTTCATGTGAGGCGGTGGGCCGGGTGGATGGCCCAACTATGCTGAGCACGCCGCCACGCCACAACTGTCAAAGCCTGCAAGGCCATCTCGCGGGTTTCCACTAGGCGAGTGCTTCGACCGCGGCACATCGCACAACATCTTCAGCGCGTAGACTCCCGCCTGCATCCAGAACAGGAGAGCTTCGTGAGCATCGGGTCGGTACAGGAATCGTCAACACCACCGTTCAAGGCGGCCAGTCCGGAAGACTGCTTCGCCATGATCGCGGAGCAGGCGCGCGAACTCGGCTTCGACTATGCAGTGCACGGCATGCGCATGCCGCTGCCCATCACCAAGCCACTGACAACCTTCTACAGCAACTACCCACCGGCCTGGCTGCAGCGCTATCAGGAGAAGAACTACATCGAGTGCGACCCGACCGTCGCGCATGGCATGCGCTCTTCAAAGCCGGTCGTCTGGAACGATGAATTCTTCGCGCAAACACCCGAGCTCTGGGCCGAGGCGCAATCCTTCGGCCTGCGCCACGGCTGGGCACAGTCACGCCGCGACGCCGAAGGCACTTACAGCATGCTCGTGCTGGCCCGCAGCGAACCGCCGCTGACGCCGGACGAACTGGCCGAGAAGGCACCGAGATTGCAATGGCTGGTCTATGCCGCCCATGTCTCGATGCAAGCCAGTTGCGACGAAGGTCCGGGGGCGCCACCGCAGGTCGCCTTGAGCCCGCGCGAGGTCGACGTGCTGCGCTGGACCGCCGAGGGCAAGACCTCGGCCGAAATCGCCTCCATCATGGACATTTCAGAGCGCACCGTGAACTTCCATGTCAATACGGCGGTCGCCAAGCTGGGCGCCTGCAACAAGACCAGCGCGGCCGTCCGCGCGGCCATGCTCGGCCTGATCTGGTGAGCTGAGCGAGCCGCTCAGGCCGCGCTCGACAGATCGAGAATTCGCACGACCTCACGCTGCCAGCCGCCGCGCTCCATGACGCGAGCGACGCAGGCACGCGTGGCTTCGGCATCGAGGTCGGCACCCGACTCGTCGACCAGCATCAGATTGGTGCGCAAGCTGCTCCAGTGTGCAACCAGCCCGATGTCAATGGGGGCGCTCCAGTCCCAGCCGAAGCTCAGCGCTCGGGGGCCGTCAGCCACCCACTCGGTCACGCCCTGCAGCGTCGGTGTCGCCATATCGCAGGGTGCGTCGTCGTCGAGCGCCGAGTAGAGATGCCGGGGAGCGAGCCGCTCGGCTTCCTTCACGGACAGGCGCACATAGACATCGAGCATTGGTCTTATGACTTCAAAGTTGGGCTGCGGCGCGATGGCCGACCCGAGGTTGGCGGAAATGAATACCGCATTATCAATGCACCGTCGCAGCCTCCGAGGCTGCCGCGGCGGCAAGATGACCAAGCAAGGCTGAACCGTCATGGCGCGGCGGGTTGGGCCGCTCAGCGCCGGCCAGTGCTGCCGACTCGTAGGACGCCAGCGCGTCGATCGAACGTTCGTTGACGCCGATCACAAACGCCAGCACTGGCTGGCCGCCGACAATCATCGGTGGGCCCAGACGCTGCAGTTCCACGCCAGCGCGCTGCATCAGGCGCTCGACCGGCAAGGTCGACACGGCCAGCAAATGGGTGACGCCACGTGCAGCGCAGAAGCGCAGCGCCGTCAGCAACACACGCTCGGCCAGAAAGCGCTCGGTGCCGACGCCGCGTTCCTGCTCCATGATGGCGAAGCGCGACAGCTCCCAGATCTGCTCGCTGCGTGGCACCGGCAGGCCATTGAGCAGATGCGGGAACACGCCTTCGAGCAGATAGGTTTCAGTCGTGGGCAGCAGGCGGCCGCAGCCGATCACGGCACCCGATTCAGCACGGGCGACGACATGGATGGTGTCGGGGCGATCGAACTGGTCGCGCTCGCAACCGGGTCGGGCTGGCAACTCCCAGCCTAGCCTTTCGACAAAGACCTGATAGCGAAAACTCGCCAGTTCGTCATAGAGGGCGGGGGCGAGATCTTGGCTGGTGGAGCAGACGAAGTTCACTGGAGACTCCCGGGGGGTTGCGTTCAGGATGGACGCACTGTGCCCGGACTGGTGGGGTGGGCTCAACTGTCAATGTCTGCATGCTCGGTTTCCCGAATCGAGCGGCCTGCCGCTTGCCAAAGCTCCCATTCGCCTCTACCCAAGGCTTCGATCAGCAGTTCCCCGACCCAGTCTCGCAGCGACTCGAAGCCGAGCTCCCTCGCATACTCATCGGGCCGCGTCGGCATGGGACCGTGATGTTTCTCGTACCAGTGACAAAGCGTTTCAATTTCAATGCCTGCGGCGGCGAGCGTCGGCTTGGCGATGCCGCGCTCGGCCAGCAGCGCCTGCTTGCGCTGCACATGGGCGGCCAGTTCGCCATAGCGGCCACTCAAGCGCAGGGCCTGTAGGAGATAGCCGTCGAGTGCATGCGGCTGCGCTGGGCTCAGGTCTTGCTCGCGCGCCAGCAGGTCGAGCGCACGCTGCCAGGCCAGGTCGTCGAGACCTTGCTCAGCGCGCCAGGCTGCAAGCTCGGCATTGCTGCGCAGACCGCGTTCGCGCGCCAGCCGCAGCGCAGCAGCGCGACGTTGCTCGGCCGAGCTCGCGCCGCCCCACAGCGCCGCCTGGCGCAGCAGCTTGGCCTGGGCCAGCAGCGCTTTGCGCTGCGGATCAAGCGCACGCACATGGCGCAGCACCGCCAGGTCCCCATCGCTGTGGCCGGCGTCGCCGCGCAGCGCGTTGTGCTGCACCAGCGCCTGCCAGAACACGGTACGCTCGACCCGGAAGGGCTCCGGCGTGCCGGCCTGCGGCGGCAGATCGCCGCGCGCGAGCAGCTCCAGCAGGCTGGCCGCATCCTCGGCCTTGGCGTCGGGCCGAGCGCCTTGTGCGCGCAGCGCGGCGAGCGCCTCGGCCGGCAGCCCGTGAGCGGCCGCTTCTTCAAGAACCGCGGGCCAGCAGCGCGAACCATAATGCAATGCCTTGGCGGCATCGACCAAGGCTTGAGCATCATCCGCGCTCAGTGCCCCTGAGGCGCACAAGTCGGCCAGACGCAGGCGAATCGAGACCATCGCCATCGACAAGGAGCGAAAGCCCTGCTCCGCCGTCGCATGGGCGACTGCGACCTCATCGTCGTCTTCGAGCTCGCCGCTGGCGAAGGCCTGGTACACCCGGCCGTGGCCGCGCATGCCATAGAAGTCGAGCTCGACGGCGCGCAGCGCGCCCATGCTCGAGGCGCCGACGACCTCGACGCCTTGCTCCAGCGCATGCAGCACCTCCTTGTGCCAGACCGCGCCGACCTGCTCGAACACACCGTCGATGATCGCAATCACGTCACCGTGGCGCGCCTCGCGCTCGACCAGGCGGTGCAGATCGCCGACCGCGACGGGTGGAAGAAATATCGCCTCGGGCAGCAGCGTGCGCGCGCGCGCCAGTGGCAAGCTCGGGCCGAGAAAAACAAAGATCCTCATGCGGCCTCCCGGGTGGCGGTCGAAACCTTGGCATGCCAAGGTTGGGCGTTGGAACGGCGCTGCTGGCGCAGGCCCTGGGTGCGCAGCATCGATGTCGGTGCTGCCAAGCCGGGCACCACGGCGCGGACGACGGCGACGCCGAGCTCGGGACGGCGCAGGTCCGCCACCAGCACCTGCTCGAGCCCGGCGCCGCGCAGGCGTTCGAGCAGCAGCGACACATCGCCCTCGAAGCTCTCGGTCGCCAGATCGGGCAGCGTCGCGAAGTCGACAGCGGCCGCTTGAGCGTCGAGGCGCGCGCACAGCGTGTCCAGTTCGTCGGGATTGCCGCCGCGCCGGTAGTCGCCGGGGCTGATGTCGTCGCGCGTGCCGCTGATGTGGGTGAGCCGGCTCTGCACCGCCTCGGTCAAGGCGCGCAGCAGCGCGATCTGCGGCGACAGGTGGCAGCCATAGCCGCTGAAGGCCGGCAGCGTGCGCCAGGCCCGCTGGCCGGGGCCATCGACGATGGTGGCGCCGCACACGGGAATGCCGAGGTCGGAGCGCAGATCGAACAAGGCCACGCGCACGTCGGCCCGCTCGAGCAGCGCCAGCACCTGACGGCAATGCGGGTCATCGACGGTCTCGGGGCGGATTCGTATCGGCGCATCGGCACTGCGCATCGCCGCGTCGCCGATCGCCACGGCATCGCGTTCGATCAGCTCGGTCAGCGCATGGCTGGTGGCTTCAAGCACATGGTTGCCGCCCGCAAGCCCATTGCTGGACTGCAGCAAGCCCGAATGCGCCGGTGCGGCGTAATTGGTGCTGACAGCGTCGTAGGGCAGCCAGCAGGACGCGCCGGACAGGAGATCATCGGCCTGCAACCAGTTCTGCGCGCTGTCGAACAGCTGTTCCGGCGCCACAAAGCCGGCCAGGCCGGCCAGCGCGGCAACGGCTTCGTGCCGCGCCAGCATGCGCGCAGTCTCGCAGCGCAAGGGCAGCTTGATGTGCTCGGCATGCCAGCATTCAATCGCCTCCATCAGCGCCGACACCTTGGCACAGTCGGCGTCCAGCCCCTTGCCCTGCGCCGAGGACAGGCCGCGTGCATTGGGCCGCAACGCCGCCCAGACTGGCATGCCGATCACGTCGAGCCCGGTCAGATTGGCGAGTCGCGTGATGCCCAGCGGCCGCGCCAGCGGCCGCAAACGCGCCAGCGTCTCCTGCGGGCTGCAGCTTCGGTGCGTGCCGCGCTGATGTCCCTTGGGCTGGCTCCAATCCTGTCCAAACAGTCGCATGGTGAACTCCTCAACGGCCGCCGAGCGCGCAGGCCGGCGCCGGCATATCGACCAGTTCATGGGCATGTCCGTCGGCGCAACCGCAGGTCGGATCGCTGCCAAATCGCAAGGTTCGGAAGGCACCCGCCAGCGCGTCATAGCGCAGCGCGCGGCCGATCAGCGGCTCGCCGAGCCCCAGAATCAGTTTGATCGCCTCGGTCGCCTGCAACACGCCGATCACGCCAGGCAAAACGCCCAGCACGCCGGCCTCGGCGCAGGACGGTGCGAGCTCGGGCGGCGGCGGCTCCGGATGCAAGCAGCGATAGCAAGGCCCGCGCCCCGGATGGAAGACACTGACCTGGCCTTCGAAGCGAAACACCGAGCCATGGACCATGGGCTTGCGCTGCAGCACGCAGGCATCATTGAGCAAGTAGCGCGTGGCGAAGTTGTCCGAGCCGTCGACGACCAGGTCATAGCCCTCGAGCAGCTGCTGCGCATTGGCCGCGCTCAGGCGCTCGCAATGCTCGACGACATCGATGGCCGGGTTCAGGGCCAACAACGCGATGCGCGCGCTGGCCGTCTTGGCCATGCCGACGCGGTCCTGCGTGTGGAGAATCTGGCGCTGCAGATTTGACTCGTCGACCACATCGCTGTCGACCAGTCCGAGCCGGCCGATGCCGGCCGCGGCCAGGTAGAGCGCGGCCGGGCTGCCGAGTCCGCCGGCGCCGATGCACAGCACACGCGCCTCGCGCAGCTTCAGTTGGCCCGCTTCACCGACTTCGGGGATCGCGAGGTGGCGCAGATAGCGACGCCGCTCGGCCGCTGCCAGCGTCTGCGGCACGGCGATGGCGCCGCCCGCGTCCTTCCAGGCCTTGAGGCCTCCGTCCAGGCTGCTGACCCGGGTGTAGCCGAGCAAGCTCAATGCCTGGGCCGCGAACAGGGAACGCGAACCGCGCTCGCAGTAGACGACCAGGGGCGCATCGCGATCAGGCAATTCCGTCTCGACCTTGATTTCAAGGAAGCCGCGATCGATGTGGACCGCTCCCTGAAGATGACCCTGCGCCCATTCCTCGCTGCTGCGCACATCGAGCAGGCGCGGTGCGGGGCCGTCGGCCAGTTGCTGCTGCAGGGCCGCGACATCGAGCTGGGGCACGTTCTGCTGCAGATTGCGCAGCCAGTCCGGGTAGCTGATGCCGCCGGCAATGGCCGGCAGGATCTCGAGACGGTCGCGCTCGCCCAGCGGCGTCTGCAAACCGTCCAGGCCGCGCATGTCCTCGTCGTTGACGAACAGGTTGACGTAGCGGCGCAGGGCGCCCTGCCCGTCGAACAGTGCTTCGCGCAGGCCGGGACGACCTTCGACGAGGGCGAGCAAGGCCGACCGCACGTCGGCGCCGGCAACACTGAGTCGTGCCTGGCCCTCGACATGGCGGGCCAGCGGGGTGGGGATGTAGACAATCGCCATTTCAATCTCCGATCAGGGGCCGGTCGAACCAGCCATGGGGTGCAACGCCGTAGGCGCGGATCTCGGGTCCGCGGCCAATCGGCAGGCTCACGATCAGCTGCGCATAGCCGTCCCAGGGCGGACAGCCAGCCAGGTCGGCCGGGGACGGCCGCGCATCGCCGTCGGGGTGGCTGTGAAAGAAACCCTGGATCGCCTGGCCGCGGCGGCGTGCGCCCTGCCCGGCGCGCGCCAGATCGGCGGCGGCAATCTCGAAGCAGACGCCGGCGTCGCGGGCGCGATTGGGCAGCGCACACACGCTGTCGATAGACGCGTGCTCGCCAGCATCGGCCGGGGCGAGCAGCACGCCGCACACCTCGCGCGGATAGGCCTCGCGCGCAAGCGCCAGCAGCTGGCTCGACAGACCCGGCGCGAGGCGCAGGGGCTGAACGGTCTCAAGCATGAGCGGCCTCCGCAGCGGAGACAAAACGGCCTTTGTCGAGCGTGCGGCATTCGCCAGCGCGCTCGGCCGCGCGTGGATCGTGGGTGACCATCACGATGGTCTTGCCGAACTCCTCGTTGAGCAGCTGCAAGGTGTCGAGCACCTCGACCGAAGTCTGCCGGTCGAGGTTGCCGGTGGGCTCATCACAGACGATCAGCTCGCTGTCGGCCACGATTGCACGTGCGATGCCGACGCGCTGCTGCTGCCCGCCCGAGAGCTGCGCCGGCAGCCGCCGCTGGCAATGGGCGATGCCGACCAGCTGCAGCGCCAGATCGACGCGGCGCTGGCGCTCGGCGGCCGGCAGCCCGGTCAGCAGCAGGGGCAGCTCGACATTGCGCGCCACGCTCAGCATGGGCAGCAGGTTGTAGTGCTGAAACACGAAGCCAACATGGCGGGCGCGCCAGGCCGACAGCTGTGCCTCGCTGCAGCGGTCGATGCGCTGGTCGCCGAACCACAGCTCGCCGCTGTCGGGCCGGTCGACGCCGGCCAGCAGATTCAGCAAGGTGGTCTTGCCCGAGCCGGACGGGCCCATCACGGCGAGGAAGCTGCCACGCGCGATGTCCATGTCCAGACCATCAAAAATCTGCACGGCCTCGTGCTCGCGTCGGTAGGCCTTGCGCACGCCACGCAGGCGGAACAGAGCTTGATCATTCATGGGTGACTCCATGGCTGCTGTTTCAGAGAAAGGCGACCTTGACGGCCATATCGGGCAGGATCTGCGGATCGCGCGTGTCCAGGCGGATGCGCACCCGCACCGTCGCCTTGGCGCGGTCGGCGCTGGGCATGATGCGCAAGACCTGACCCTCCAGCCGCAAGCGCTGCGAATAGAGCTCGGCGGCGACACGCTGGCCCGGATGGACCTTGTGAATGTGCTGCTCGTTGACATCGACGACGATCTCAAGCGAGTCCATGTCGACGATGGTGAAGACGCCCGTGCGGGTGTAGCCACCGCCGGCGCTGCCGGGGGCGACGAACTCGCCGGTCTGGGCATTGCGCGCCTGCACGACGCCGTCGAAGGGCGCACGCACCAGCAGGTCCTCCAGCGCCTGCTGCAGGCGCTGGACCTGCAGTGCCGCCACCTGCTGCGCCGCACGCGCGCCGCCGAGCGCGGCCTGGGCCGTTTCGACCGCCGCCTGGGCGCTGCTCAGCCGCGCGGCGCTGCTGAACTGTTGCTCAAACAAGCCCTGCTCGCGTTGCAAGCTGCGCTGCACTTCGCGCAAAGCGGCTTCAGCGCTGTGGACATTGGCGGCCGCTGCGCCAAGCTGGGCCTGGCCCAGGGCAAAGTCGATGCGGGCCTGGCGGTCGTCGAGCCGAGCCAGCAGCTGGCCTCGCTGCACGCGTGCGCCCTCGTCGCTGAGCGTCTCGACCAGCTGACCCATGGTGCGCGGCGACACCGTGGCGACGCGAGCGGCGCTGATCGTTCCCGAGACTTCGAGCTTGATATCGCCGCCCAGCGGCGCCGCCACCGTTGCCGACGCGCTTGGCGCTGTGGGCGCGGCCAAAGGTGCGGCGGCCACGGCGGCCGGCACCAGGGCCGGCGCGCTGTCGCGCCAAGCCTGCAGGGCCAGGCCCGCAGCCGCCAAGAGCAGCAGGCTGCCGGAGGCCAGGGCCCAGCGCGGCACAGAGCGCGCGGACGCAGCCGGCGGCGTGCCGCCAAGGTTCTGGCCCAGTTGGCGCAGCAAGAGACGGCGCTCCTGCAGCCGGTCTTCGTGATCCTGAATCTGGCTCATGCGAGCGCTCCCTGTTTGATGTTGAGACTGCGCCAGGCGGGCACGGCGCCACCGAGCAGGCCGATCGCCAGCGCGAGGGCCAGGGCCTGCAGCGCGTTGCCGGCGTCGAGCTGCCATTCGTAGCGCATGCTGGTCATGCCGGCCGCCATGCCGGTGCCGTGCATGCCGTCGAACAGCAGCCAGCCCAGACCCAAGGCGAGCAGAGCGCCGGCCAGGGCCAGCAGCAGCGACTCGAACAGCACGCTGAAGAACACGGCCGGCGCGCCATAGCCGAGCTGATGCAAGGCGCGCAAGCTGCGGCGCCGCGCCTGCACGGCCATGGACATGGTCGTGAAGCAGCCGGCCACCGTGCCGATCGCCAGCACAGCGGACAAAGGCCAGGCCAGGTAGCCGATCAAGCGGCTCGTGCCCTCGGCCTGGCGCGCGAAGAACTCGCGCTCGGTCAGCGCGGTCAGCTGAAGCTCGGGGTCGGTGGCGAGCCGGGCGTTGAGCGCGTCGAGCGCGGCCGCCGTGTCGCTGCTGGGCAGCTGCACGCGCACCGACTGGAACTGGTTGTCACGGCCATAGCTGCCCTGCACCGCACCGAGTTCGGCCCAGAGCTCCCCCTCGAACACCGCGCCATCGAGTGCGAAATGGCCGACGACGGTCCAGTCGCGCCCCATCAGCCGCAGCGTCTCGCCGATCGCCACACCGCGCAGCTCCTCAGCGAGCCGGTGGCCGACGATCAGCTCGTTGCGGCCCGGCGCGAACAGGCGGCCGGCCACGAGGCGGAAACCCGGCCGCAGCTCCATCCCGGCGGCGGCCATGCCACGTAGATTGAGGCTCATGCGGCCGGCGTCCTGACGCGGCAGGCTGACGGTCAGCGCCAGTTCGGGCGACTGCCGGGCCGCCGTATCAATGCGCGCGATCGCCTCGATCTGCTCGCGGCTCAAGCGGCTGCCGGCCTCGGCCGTGGCCTCACGCGCCAGCACCAGCGCCACATCAGGCTGGCCGCGGCTGCTGAGCTGGCGCTCATAGCCGCTCGCCATGGCGAGAAAGGCCAGCAGCATCAGCACCGACAGCATCACGCAGCAGACGATCGCCGTGCTGCTCCAGGGGCTGTGGCGCACACTCGCGAGGCTGACCGGCGCGAGCGCGCGGCATTGGCGCAGCAGGTCGGTCCAGGTGGCTTGCTTCATGGGGGATCTCCTCAGGCCTGCTCGACGGTGAATGCCTCGACCGGGCGGATGCGCAGAGCCAGCAGCGCCGGCAGCGCGGTCGTGATCAGGGCCAGTAAGACGATCAGTCCGAGGCCCTGCAGCAGCACCGGCAGCGGCAAGAGCAGCTCGGGCAGAAATTGCGGCATGCGACTGGTCAGCTGCTGATTGGCCAGCGCCGACAGCGCCAGGCCGAGCAGTCCACCGAGCGCCAGCGGCGTGGCGGTCTGCAGCATCACCAGGCGCAGCACACGCGCCGGCCCATAGCCGAGCACCTTGAGCACGCCGATGTCACGTGTCGCCTGGCGCACGGCCAGCGCGGCCGTGCCCGAGATGACGATCACCAGCGAGACAAAGGCGGCGCCGATGATCAGCTGGATGGCTGCCGCGACATTGCCGAACTGGGCCAGGAACTCCAGCTGGAAGGCCTGGTCGGTGGTTGTCGAGGTCGGCGCCGTCGAGTTCAGAAAGTCAGCATCGATCTGCTGCGCCAGCGCCTGCAGGTCGGTGCCGGGCTTGGCCGTCACCATCAGCGTGCCGACGGTATCGCGCCACATCGGTCGCTGCGAATTGAGAAAGTCGTAATGGCCGATCAGGTAGTTGCGCGCACCATGCTCGTCGCTGCCACCGAAGATGCCGGCGACACGGAAGCGCCAGGCACGCTCGCCGGCCGGTGCCGGGTAGAGGATGCTGCCGAGCGGCACGATGTCGCCCACGGCCCAGCCGTACTTCTGAGCCAGGCCGCGACTGACCAGAATGCTGTCCTTCTGACTCAGGAAGGCCTGGCGCGCGGCCTCGTCAAGCAGCATCTCGGGATGCTGGCGCAGCCAGGCGGCCGGCTCGACCGCGAAAGCCGGCGGCATCTCACGCTCGCTGCGGTAGTAGGCGCCCAGCCAGGTCACATGGCCGACTGCATCGACGCCGGGCAGCGCCTGCACGCGCGCGGCATGAGCCAGGGGAAGTGACTCCATCAAGCCCGCCACATGCGACACCACCAGGCGCGCACCGGCCGGGTCGCGCGAGCCGCCCTCGAGCGAATGACGCAAGGCGCCCAGCACGCCGAAGACGAGGAAGGCCAGCGCCACGGTCAGCACCAGCATGAGGCTGCGCGCGCGCTGGCGCGGCAGCTGTTCCCAGGCCAAAAGCAGCTCGTTCACGACAGCAGCTCCGCGCCGGCGGCCGGTGCGAGCGCGCCAGCAGCAGCAGCAGCAGCAGCGGCGACCTGGCGCGCGAGCATCAATTCCTGGCCCGGCACCAGGCCCAGCCGGTTGTTGTGCATATGCATCTGCGAAGTCAGGATGCCGGTCAGGCTGGCCTGCAGCAGCTCGTGCCCGTCGATGACGCGGCCGTTGTAGGGGCAGATCAGCTGGCCCTCGGCGTGCAGCCGGCGCAGCCCGGCGACATGGCGCTGCAAGGCTTCGAGCAGACGCGCCGAGACGCTGTCCAGCTCGCCCGGAGCGGCGCCGAGGCTGACAAGCAGCTGCTCGGTCGGCACGGCCCGGACCGCGCTTTGGCCGAGCAGGTCCGCCAAGGCCCGCGTGCCGGCTGAGTAGGCCGCCCAGAACGTGGCGTAGTCGGCAAAGAAGCGGCGCGCGGCCCCCAGATCGTCGCCATGCAGAGCCCGCGCGTAGAGCGGCATCAGCTTGAGCGCTTGCGCCAGGCGCAAGGACAGTCGCGTCGCGCTCGCGCGCAAGAGAGCGCAGCTCAGCGTGCTGGTCTGCTCGAACATCTGCTCGGCCAGCACGAGCGCCTGCGGCCCGCCGTAGCGCTGGTACTCGGGCTCGTAGTCGACGACCCGCACCGTGCCCTCGTCAAACCATTCGAGCTTGGCGACGTCGACCGGCTGGCCGTCGAAGCCATGGGCACCGTAGAAAGACTCGCGCGTCGGCGGAGTCGGGGCGCGCCAGTCCGCGACGGCGCCGCGCACCTCGGCCAGCCATTGCTCGCGGCCCAAGGCGTCGAGACCGCGCACACGCACGCGCAGATGCGGGCCGCCATCCCAGTAGTTCAGATAGAACCAGCCGCCGATGCGGCCGGCCTCCTGCATCGCACGGACGCGCGGTTGCACCCACTCGCTGACGAAACGTGCGGCGAGCACGGGCTCGGACAGATGGATATGAAGCGCGTACCAGTCGGCGGCAACACGCGGGGCGTTCGATTCGTTCACAGCAGCTCCCATGAAAGATTGGTGCTGCGGTTGAGTCCGCAGAGCACCTGGTAAACCGGCAGGCCGGGCAGCGAGAGCCCGCGCTCGAGCACGGGCTCTCGCAACATGCGCATCGGCCGTGCGAACAAACCGAGCGAGGCCGCGGCCAGGCTCAGGTCCTGGGCCGCCGCGCCGGCAGCGAGATGCAGACGGCGCAGACCCGCTTCGCCATGGGCAGCGCGCGTGCGCACGGGGTCGACACAGAGGAAGAACGCCGCCTTGAACGGCGCCATCGACCAGCGCATGTCAGCGCGCGGCAGCGAGCGTTGCAGCAAGTCGTCGAGGCGGCCGGCCGGGGCCGGCAGCGGCTCGCCGGCCAGGTCATAAACGCCCGGCGCATCGGCATCGAGCCAGGCACAGACGGCGCTGAGCTCAGCCTCGCCGGCGACCCTGCCCCGGCGCGCCGTCAATGCGCGCCAGCGCGCCAGCAGCAAGGCACGGCTGCCGGTCGGCAGCGGACGCAACAAGGGCGCCATACCGACCGCATCGTTGCCCGAGTGGCGCGTGCGCATCAGTGCAAACAGATCGGCCGAGCCGGCCGAGACCGCTGCAGCTGCTGCGTCGGTCGCCAGTTCCGAGAACGGAACCGGCCCGGCATCGCCGGCCGGTGCGAACACCTCGCTCAGCGGCGCAAGACGTGGAAAGCGTTCCTCGAGGCCGGCACTCGGCCATTCGTCCGCGACGCGCAGCTCGCGCCGCGGCAGGCGCTCCAGGTCTTCGGCCACGCCGCCGGCGGCACCGCGCCAGCCATAGGCGCCGACTTCGTAGGCGCCGAGCACGGCCGCGCCGGGCAGCTCCGACTCCGGCAGCGCTGCGCCCTGCCAGCCCAGGGCCGAGCCCAGGTGCAAGAGCTGCGCCTGGGCCATGCCCGCCTCGAGCATGGTCGGGTAAGGTGCGAATTCGCCGTATTTGTCTGCCAGCGCCCAGAAGCGGGCGACACCGACCACGGCGAGCTCGTCGTCTCCGAGCGAAGCCTGCCAGGCGGGATGCAGGCCGAGGTCCTCAAGCGCATGGTGCTCGGGCAGATAGCGCCACAAGCGCGGCCCGCCGGCCGCCCGCGACAGCAGCATAAGCCGCAGCGGGTACTGGCAACGCGGCGAGGGCACGCCGCGATGCACACCGTAGACGTTCTGTGGCTCAAAGCGCAGCGGGCTGGCCAGGTGGCGCAGCAGCACCAGCAGGCGCTCGAGAGGCGTCGCCCGCACGGCCGCCACCGCGCCACCGGCCAGATGTTCACCGAGAGGAAGGGTCAGGCTCGGCCAGTCGGTGGCGAGCTCGGCAATCGAAGCCAGGCGCACACCGCGCAGCGGATGCAGCGCCGCCACGGCTTGGGGCGCGAGCCGGAACGCCGGAACCTCGAGCAGGTCAAGTCGGCGGTAGCTGCCGAGCATCCAGGCTTCACTGCTGTGCATGGTGGCGGCTCCGTCAGGGGAAGTTGTGGGGATCGGGATTCAGCTGGGCGGCCGTGAGCTCGGGCAGGCCCAGAGAACGTGCCGCGCCGTTGACACGATCGACGCTGACGCGGCGCGCCTGCTGGCCGAAGGTCACCGGGGTCAGGCCCGGCGCGATCACCTTGGCGCAGTCGAGGCCAAGCTCGGCGATGCCCTCATAGCCCTGGCGCACGACGAGCACATCCTTGGCGACTCGCAAAGTGGCGTCGACCAGGCGGCGCAGCTCCTCGCTCAGGTCCAGCTCGCTCGGCCGCGGCGGCAGCTCGCGCAGATCGACGGGCTCACCGCCGAACATAAAGCCCAGCTTGGCGAAGCTTTCGGGCGCGCTGTACATGATCACGTGGTCGTGCATTTCTTGCACCAGCTGCGGATCACGGCACAGCGACAGCGCCTTGTCGCGCAGCTTCGGCAGCGTGTGGCTGTAGACCGCCATCGCCGTTGTCACCTCGACGAGCGCGCCGAAAATCGCCTGCGTCCATTGCCCGGATGCGGCCGAGGCGCAGTAGCTCTTGACCGGCGCATCGGGACGCGGATCGACGATCATGGCCAGCGCCATGGGCAGGTCGATGTCGAGCCGCATGTCGAAGAGATGGACCTCATAGCCCTGCGCCGTTGAGCGCGCAAGCAGGGCCTGCACCTCGGCATCGCCGATCGATTCCAGCCGGATCGGCCGCGGGGTCAGACGCCCCCACCAGCGCGTCAGGTAGGCGTCGCGCTCGAGCGTCTCGTAGAGCCCATGCAGGATCGCTTCCTCGATGCAGCCGCCAAGCGCGCAGCCGCTCGAACTGTCGTAGACGAAGCGGTTGACCGGCCGGTCCTTGTGATGTGGCAGCCAGTAGTAGGCCAGCTGCTGCGGCATCAGCTTGCTGCGCTGCTCACGCAGCGAGAAGGCCCAGCACCAGTCGAATTCGAGCGCCGGGCTGTAAGGTTCCATCTCGAAGCCGGGCGCGTCATATTGCCAGGCCTCGTGCAAGACAAAGTCGAGCGGATTGACGACCTGCCCTGGGTGGCTGCGCTGCACCGCTTCGAAGGAACCGCGCACGACCGAGCGCTGCGCACGCGGGCTGTGGCCGCAGTAGCGTTCGAGCAGTTCCAGCATCGCGATCGTTTCCGACTTGGGCCGCGTCGCGGCACGGCCGAAGCCGCGCTCTATCGTGCTGCTGCCGCAGATCGGCATCTCGGCACCGAACATCGGCGACAAGGAGGACGTCAGGTCATGGAAGACGCGCTGGATCTGGCCGCTGCGGCGGTCGACGAAGCGCTCGCGCAGGGCCTCGCGCGACAAGCGCGGGTTGGCAATGCGGGCATCCTCGGCGCGCGCCTTGAGCCGCGGCTGCAGCTGCAGCTCGGCAGCCGCGGCGCTGTCGTCCGGCAACGCGGCGCAGACCCAGCATTCGGTATAGGGCGAGAAGCGGTGCTCGACGACCGTCAGCGCGTCCCAATCCAGGCGGCGGTAGCGGCCTGGGCGGCGGGTCGCGGTCGAAGCGATGCCCGCGGCCTCGAGCAGCCCGGCCAGCATGGCCTCGGCGATCGGCGGCCAGGGCGACTGGGCGAGCCGGCGAGCCGCGCCGGCCGGCGTGGTCGCCCAGTGGGTGGGCTCACGGTGGTTGTTGGCCGTCCAGACGCGCAGGCATTCCAGACAGCCTTCGTCGCGGCCGGGCAGCACCCAGGGGCCCAGGGTGACGCTACCCGGCTCGAAACCGAGCGTGTAGACGGCCGCACCGCGAGCGAGCAGGCGCTCTTGCCAGGCGACGGCCGCCTCGATGTGCAGCCAGTCGAAGGCGAGCACGACGGTGGCGTCCGCAGGCAGCGTGGCGGCCACGCTGGCATCGTTCCAGTCGAGCCGCGCACCAGCGGCCGGCAGCAGCGCCGCGATGCGTTCGAAGCCGGCCTCAGCACTGCCGTCGTGCAGCAAAAAAAGTGCGCCACTCATGCTTGCGACTCCAGCTCGACCAGGCCGAGGACCACACGCTCGGGCAGACCGCGCCAGCTCAGGCGCTGCCAGCGCGCCGGCGGTGGTGTCAGTGCCTCGCCATGCGACCAGGGCGGCAGCACGGCCTCGGTGACTGCGGTGTCGACGACCAGCGTCCCTTCTGCGCCGGTTTGCAAGCGGCTGCAGGCACTGCCCAGGGCCTCTCGAAGGGCCAGCAAGGGCGTGGCGGCGGCGGACTCGGCCAGCCATTCATGGCCGGCGCGAATCCACAGGCGCGCGGCCGCGAAGCCGGGGTGCCATTGCACCCGCACCGTGAGCGGCCGGTCGGTCAGGAAGCAGAGCAAGCGCTGCAGCAGATCGGCCGGGCCGTCGCCGGTCGGCAGCAGTGGCGCCTCGGCGCTGCGTGCGCCGGCCTGCCAGTGACTGGAGTCGAGCAGCGCGAGCGCCAGCGCCTGGCGGCGCCACTCGGCTTCGTCAAATGCGCAGACGAGCCGGTTCGCATGCTGCGGCTGGGCCTCGGCCGCGCGCTGCACAAGCACCTGGCCGAGCGCGCGTCGCCAGGCCTCGTTGGCGTCCAGGCCCCAGGCGACCAGGGCTTCGGCGCTGCGGGCGCGCAAGCGACAGGTCTCGTGATAGAGCGGCAGCTGCACCAGGGCCTCGTTTTCCACCGTCGCGAACGCGCCGCTCAGCGGATCGAACCAAGGCGCCAGCGCCAGGCGCAGGGCTTCGTCGGCACGGAGCGGGTCGGTAGCGGCGGCCGGCGTGGCCGGTTCGGCTGCGGCGGCGCCCTCAGGGCCAGCCGCCCAGTCCACCAGCGTTGCCGCGGCCGGCACCAGGGCATGGGCCTGCAATTCGAGATGGTCAGAGACGGCGAAAACGCGATGGCGCAGCGCGGCGTCACCGATGCTGAAGTGGCGGCGCAGCAGAGACTGCGCGGCCACGCTGCCGGCAATCGCCAGCGCGGCCGGGCTCGGTGCGGCGTCGGCACGCGGCTCGAGCGTGTCGAGCAGGTCAGCAAGCAGCGTCTGCGGCGCCGCGGCCTCGGACCATGCCAGGGTATGGCCGCGCAAGCGCACGGCGACGGCGGCGATCGCGTCGCCATCGAGGGCCGCCAGCTGTCCCTGCAGCGCTGCCTCACCGACCGCGTCGAGCTCGGCATCACTGACATGAAGAAGCAAGCCTGCAGCCGGTGCAAGAAGGCCTGCCGGCGCGATGACCGTGCTCGTGTCCGGCCAGGCGGCCGCCATGTGCTGCAGCTCCTCGGCGCCGACGCGCGAGGCGGCGCCCTCCAGCTGCAAGCTGATGCGGCCGATGCCAGTGGCCAGCAAGGCCTGTGCGGCCGCCTTCAGTGCATAGCCCTGGCCCCGCAGCACGGCGTGGGCCTGGCGCCACTGGGCGAGCCGCTCACGCCGGCCTTCGGCCGGCAGCTGGTCCTGCAGGTACTTGAGAAATTCGCGCACGCGCTCGCCGGCCGTCAGCTGGGCCAACCAGGCCTCGTCGGAGCTGTCGTCGATCAACATGCGATGCGTGCGCAGCGTGTCGACAAAGCCGTCGAACCAGGCCTGCAGACTCGCCGGCAGGCCGGCGCGGATCGCCGGCAATGCATGGCCGGCGTCCATCAGGGCCAACACGCGCTGGACCAGCGGGAAGATGCCGCGCCCTTTGAGTTCAAAGGCCATCGCACCGGCATCGAAGTGCACGCCCTGCTCGGTCGCGCGAAAGAACACTTGGTTGCGCAGGCGCTCGCGTGTACCTGCCGGCATCCCGGCGCTCGGGGCCGCGCTCGTGGCCGCGCTTGTAGTGGCAGACGGGGCGGCGATGTCCAGCGTCGTGCTCATGCCAGTTCCTCCTCGGTATGGCGCAGGCCGACGATCTCGCGCCAGCTGATGCCGCTGAGCCGCTCGGCGCTGTTCGCCACCAGATGGCACAGGCAGAACTTCTGGCTCGGCGAGACACCCAGCAGCGGCAGCAGGAAGTAAAAGAAATTGACCGTGTTGCGGTAGGCGATGAACTCCGGCGAGTTCTGCACCTTGAGGCCCTCGGACAGCTGGAACTGCACGCTGAGCTGGCTCGGCGTCGTCGTCTCGATGCGCTGGCGACTGCTGCCCGCAGGCAGGCCCTGCTGGACATCGCGGGCCAGGCGCGACAGCGTCTGGTCGGCCAGCAAGGCGTCGTAGTTGTCGCGCACGATGTTGCGGTGGCGCTCGGCCGTGGTCTGCAGCGTGCGTTGCCATTGCGCCAGCACGGCGCGCCATTCCGCGGCCAGCGGCAGGTCTTCGCTGCGGCCCTCGCGCACGCAAGCCAGCACCCCATCCAGGCGGGCGGCGAGGCGCTGGTCGAGCGCATCGAAGCGCTGGCGCAGGCGCTGGTCGCGGTCGTAGGCCGCGAAGCAGAACTCGGCATGCGAGCGGAAGGACACATAGCCACGGTCAAAGCCACCCGCGTCGTACGTCGTCGCCGCCATCCCGAGCATGGCCGCCAGCGTCAGGAAGAAGGAATCCGCGTCGCTGGTCTTGAGGGCCAGCAGGTCCAAGGTGGCTGGCAGGCTGTCGCAGAGGAAACGCTCCTTGGACTGCACGAGCTCCGCGAGCGGCAGCGCCCGGCTTTGCAGCGGTGGTGCCAAGGTCACGCTGTTGTTGGGCAAGAGCGGCAGGTAGGGGCCCGGCTCCAGCTCGGTCAGGCCGATCTGGCGCGACAGGGCCTCGTAGGCGACCGGGTCCAGTTCGATGAGGCTCGGGTGTGCGGCCAGCCAGGGTTCGAGGATGGCGCGCAGCGCCGGCAGCACCTGCTCATGCAACCGGGCCTCGGGGCAGCGGAACACCATATCGACATGGGAACCATGCTTCCAATGCGGTTGCAGCATCACATCGGCGATGCCGAAGTGGCCGCGCAGCAGCTCGACCCCGTCGCGCACCGGGCCGAGCAGCAGTGCGCGCTTGTCATCGTCGAAGTAAGCGATGCGCACGGCATGCCATTGACCGAGGCGCTGTTCGGCCTGCAGGCGCACAGGCACCGTGCTCAGCTCGAACTGCAGCTCGGCCACGTGGCGGCCGCCCTCCATCTCGACATGCTGGTCATCGAGGCGCGGCAGCACCTCCGACAGCGACAGCGGGAAGCGATTGCGCTTGAGCGCTCGCTGCATCAGGCGCACCAGGCGCGGGCTGTCGAGGTCGACATAGAGCGGCTTGATCGAGCGGAAGTCGAAGTCCTCCAAGCTGACATCGCTCGGTGCCGCGTCGCTGCCGCTGCCGACCAGCGGCAGCACACGCATGAAGAAGCGACGCGGAAGCTCGCGCTCGCGCTGCAGCGTCTGCATCGCTTCGAAGAAGGGCAGCGCATCGATCTCGGCGTCGGGCTGCAGATCGAGCGGCAGGATCCACTGGCGCCGCTCGACGACCACATCGCCCAGGCTCACGCGCGGCACGCGGGTGACCTGGCCGGCCTCGATCAGGCCCATCTTGACCATGGTGCCCAGGGTCAAGCTGGTCACACCCTCGGTCAGCGTCAGCGCCAGCACGCGGTGAATGCGCGGCAGCAGTGCGGGCATCAGAAAGCCCTGGTACCAGACGTCGAGGTCCTGACCCCGCTCGTTGCGGATGCGCACGCAATGCTCGGCGCGGTCGTAGACGAGGCGCATCTTGGCGATGTCGAGCTTGGTGCTTTCCTGCCAATTGGGCGCCGTCGGCGGAATGTAGAGCTCGTGGTCGGCCAGCTGCGGGTGGTAGTTGGCATTGAAGCCGAACACGCCCGCCAGCTCGGCGTAGTGACCCGAATCGCTGCCCTCGCGGAGGTAGTCGCGCACCTCGGCAAGGCTGGCCGGGTCGAGCACCTCCAGAAAGCGCGACATCAGCGCGCTGCGCCCGCCCAGGATCTGGTTCAGCACAAACTGCGTGCGCTCGCCCTTCAGTGCGAGCTGGCCGAGGAAGCACTGCGAGGTGCCGCGCTGGCGCACCGCCTCGGGCAGCAGGTCGACGATGCGGGCGAGCTCGGTGGCGTCCAGCTGGACGTCGGCGCGCTCGCGCAGCAGCGGCTCCAGATAGGCCTGGAAGGCGCTACGTGCCTTGCCATAGGCAGCGCTGACCGTCGAGCGCGGCGGCAGCTTGCTCGCGTCGATCTTGTGCATGGGCGCGCCGATGCCGTACACCTCATCGAAGGCATCGATGAAGGCCGGCACGTTGTCGCAGACACCGTCTTCGCCATGGCGCGCGACAAAGAAGTCGGCCATGCTGCAGCGGGCCTGCTGGGTGAAGCTCGTCAAAGGCGACAGCTGCATCAGCTGGCCCAACGCATCGGCGAAGGGCTCGATCACGGGCAGGCCCAGGCTCGGCGAGTCGGCGCCCAGGTAGCAGTTCTCGAAGAAGCTCGGGTGCTCCAGCGCCGCGTGGCGCTCCGCGCCGAGCGCATCGCGCAAGGTGGCGGCATGTTCGGCAATCGCTGCCGTCAGGGTGGCGCGTTGCGCAGGTGAGCCCTGGACAAAGGCCTTGAGTCCGCCGCGGATGCGTGCCATGGCCGCTCGGGCGGTCTCGCCGGCCTCGCCCTGCAGGCGCTGCAGCAAGCCATGGACCCATTCAAAGGCATCGGCCTGCGCATGGTCGTCGGTATCGGGCAGCAGCAGGTTCAGCTCGTACAGCCGCGCGACGAAGGCTTCGAGCGCCGCGCGCTCCAGCTTGGGCGAGAGCGCCTGCACGGCCGCGATCAGTTCGACCGCCGGCATCGAGGCCCAGCCACGTGCGGCGTAGACATGCTGGATGCAGCTGATGGCGCTGTTGACCTTGAGCTCGACCATGGACTCGCCGGTGCCCCAGGAGCGGCCTCCGGCCGTGTTGCCGGGGTTGATGCTGCGAAAACGCACGCGGCCGTCGGCGAACTGCGCGCTCTGGTTCAGGCTCAGCGGGAACAGCTGGCTGGCCAGGTCATAGTTGGCCAGCAGCGGCGCAACGATCTGCCGCAGCAGGGCGCCCTTGAAGCTGACGCGGCTGGACAGGCGCGGCGCAAAGTTCAGGTCCCAGCCGGTCTCGCGCGCCGACCAGCGGCCCACATGCATCACCGTGAAGGCCGACAGCGGGCTGGTCTTGGACGCGCAGCGGGCCAGATACTGGACAAAAGTTTCCTCGAGCTTGCGCCGCGGCTTGGCAGCCATGGTCGCGCCGGCGTCGGCGAGGCGCTCGAAGTTGCGATACAGCTCGGGCTGGGTGTAGCTGATCGCCTGCTGGAAGCGTGGCTGGGCCCACAGAGTCGGCAGGCGTTGGGCGCCGGCCGCCATCTCGCCTTCGAACACGGCCGCCGTCGAGGCCTCGAGTGCGGCGAGCTCGCGCAGCCCTTCGTTGTAGGCCGCCAGGTCAGCGCGCTCCGCATCGCCGAGCACAGCCTGCAGCAGCTCCGCCTGGTCCTCGCGCACTGCCTTCAGGTTGAAGACGGAACGCTTGGCGTTCAGCGCCGCGCGGCCGAGCGCCTTGTCGGTGCAGCCATGCACGACAGCCTCGAGCGGCGGCCGCAGCCGCTCCCCGAGCGTCTGCAGGCGCTCACCGAGGGCAGCACGCTCGGCGAGATGCCGGGCCGTGGCGCCGTCGGCCAGCTCGTTCAGCAGCGCCGCCGGCTCGCCGGCCACGCGCAGCACGTAGTTGGGATGCACAAGCAGCGGCCCGTGACTCGTTTGGAGTTTCATGGCTTTCATCGGATGTGACTGTGTTAGTCGAAGCGGGGCGTCGGCTTATTTGGCGGACCAGCGGAAGGTCTTGCGGGCGATCAGTGCGCAGCCGATGCCGAACAGCAGCAGCACAGCGGTCGGCTGGATGGCGGCGGCCGAGAACAGCTCCCCGACCCAGCACAAACGCAGCACCTCGACGGCATAGGTCATGGGCACCAGCTTGGACACCCATTGCGCGAAGGCCGGCAATTGTTCGAGCGGAATGCTCGCGCCCGACAAGAGCAGCATGGGCTGGAAGATCAGCATGCCGGCGTTGAACACCGCATTCGAGCTGCGGAAGAAGGAGCCGAGCATGAAGCCGAAGGAGAACAGCGAGAACGCGGTCAGCAGCATGCCGACGGCGAAGTCCAGCGCTGGGGCCGAGGGCACGCGATCGAACATCAGCCAGCCGATCACCAGCATCTGCACCAGGCCGAACAGGAACATCACGAAAGCGCGCGTGATGGACGAGAGCCAGACCACCGTCATGTCGAGCGGCGTCACCAGCAGGCGCCGGAAGAAGCCCATCTCCTTGTAGATGACCAGCATCGGCGCGACGCTCATCAGCGCCGTGTTGAGCAGGATCAGGCCGACGAAGCTGCTCGTGTACTGATCGTAGAAGCTGGCGCCATTGGGCCCATAGCTGGCCTGGCCGAACATCATGCCGAAGAAGGCGTACATGGCCGCCGGCATGACGAAGGTCAGCAGCATGGCGACACGTTCGCGGAAGATCAGATTGAAGTCGAACGCGATGTAGGCGCGTAGAGCGTGGGTCTGGTTCATGCGGCCTCCGGCAGCGCTTGGGTGGCGAAGTAGGCATACGCGTCGTCGAGCGTGCCCTGAGGGGATTCGGAGCGCGCGATGATCTGCTGCGGGCTGCCGGCCGCGACCAGCCGGCCGTGGGCAATCATCAGCACGTGGTCGGCCAGCGACTGCGCTTCATCCATGTAATGGGTCGTGAACAGCACCGTCTTGTTCTGGCTCCGCAGTTCACGGATCAGCGCCCAGAACTCGCGCCGCACGAGCGGATCGAGGCCGACGGTGGGCTCGTCGAGGATAACGAGCTCGGGGTCATTGATCAGCGCGAGCGCCAGCGCGACACGCTGACGCTGTCCGCCGGACAAGGCATCGATGCGCTTGTCGGCCATGCCGTCAAGCGCCATGCGCTTGAGCAACTGGGCGTGGTCCACGGAGCGCTCGAACAGGGCGGCGAAGAAACGCAGGTAGTCACCGACGCGCGCCTTGGCGAACAAGCGTGACTCTTGCAGTTGCACACCGATGCGCTGCACATGAGCGCGCGGGTTGGCGACGATGTCGTGGCCGAGCACACGAACGCTGCCGGCATCAGGTTGCCGCAGGCCCATGAGAATCTCGACGAGGCTGGATTTGCCGGCGCCGTTGGGGCCGATCAGCGCGATCGTCTGGCCGCGCTCGATGCGCAGATCGATGCCGCGCAGCGCTTGCGTCGTGCCGTAGGACTTGGTCACGCCGCGTACGTCGATGACGGGTTCGGACACAGTGCCGTGGGTCTTGGGGTCGCTCATGGGAATCCTTGGGCGTTATGAAAGGAACCGGAGATCCGGCACGTCCGGCGCGCCGGATGACAGCCTGCCCGCCCGAAAGCTGGGCAGCACTGTCGCCCGGTCCGGGACTTACTCGCTTACTTCTACGCCGCGGCTGCTGCTGCAGGTCGACGAGGAGCCGCAAGTCGAGGACGCGGTGGCGGAGCTGATGCCGCTGGAAGCGCCGGTTTCCGGCAAGGCCAGTGCGTCTTTCATGGTGACGACTTCCAGGCCTTCGATATCGAGGTTGCTCACGTCGATGTCGTCGAACTTGACGTCGTTGCTTTGTGCGGGGGTCATAGAATCTCCTAAGGGGTCAAGCCATCCACTACATGGACCGGCGCCGGATGGCGAAGCGCCAGTTCGGAAGATCGCTGGGTTCAGGCCGCGAGCGCGGTGAGACCGGATTCGGTCAGCGCGCTGGCCCAGGGGCTGGCCGTGGCGGGCAGTCGCCAGCCGGCCATGAGCGAGCCCGAGGACTCGCTGCGGAAGATCTGAATGTCGAGGGCGAACGCGGCGTCTGCGGCGTCGAAGCTCTGAGATTCGGTGGCGGTGTGGGTGTCGTTGCCTTGCATGGTTGCAGCTCCTGTCGATGGGATGCATGTTCGGCAAGGGCGCTCAAACGCGAAACTGTCAAAGCCTGCAATCGGTGCGGTGGCCACCTGTCAAAGTCTGCAAGTCCAAGATCTGGCCGCTGCTGCATTGAGGCACTGATGCGAGTGATTCGCGGCCCGACAAGGCGGGCTGGGTCGCCCAGAAAAGCCACCGGGTCTGCCACGCCCGCATGGGCGAACAGCGCGCATCTGCGGGTATTGCCGGTAGGGCCGGCCGCCCGCACCACTGGATACTGGTCCGCAGCATTTGCCGGGCTTACCCCCAGGCAAGTGCGAGCAGATCCAGGCTTAGGGCAAGACACTCCAGGCATGAACGCAACGCAACCGGCGACCGCCCCAGGCGCGGCCTCTCGCAAGACATCGCCCCGCCGCGCAGAAGCCGCGCGCGCCATCCAGTTCGACTCACACCAGGGCATCGAGCGCTATATCGCCGAGCTCAATGCCCGTGCGCCTATGGCGCATCGCGAGATCGCGTCCTGGGGTCGGGACCGGGCGCCGCGTCTGCAGTTGGAGCTGGTGCAAGCCCCCCGGCCCCAGGCCGAGAGCGCGGCGCCGCAGCTGTTCCTGACCGAATCACGCAACAGCTTTGTGCTCAATGTGCGCTCGCAGACCCGCCAGACGGCCGACAGCGACCATCTGCTGGTCGGCCTGGTGCTGTCCGGCTCCGTGCGCATGCAAATGAAGGCCGAGGGCGAATGCCTGGCGCGCGCAGGCGAAGGCCTGCTCTTCAACCCCACCGAGGTGGCGCAGGCCCAGTTCGCGGCCGACTCGCATTTCGTGGAAATCGCCCTGCCGCGCGAACCGCTGCTGCGCCTGAGCTCGACGCTGTGGACCGCAGCGGGCTCTGAGGCGCCGCCCTCGTTGCTGCGCCCCAAGCTCGCACCGGCGCTGGCGCAAAAGCTGCACTTCATGGCCCAGCAAGCCAGCGCCCTGCTGCAGCATGGCGATGAAACCTCGCCGCCGATCCTGATCGAGCGCTGGGTGGAAATGATGGGCCTGAGCTTGCTGCACGAACAAGCGATGGCCGCCCCGGGGCTCAAGTCCTGCCAGGGCCGGCCCGAGCCCATGATGCCGCGAAACCTGCGCCGTGCGCTGGACTACCTCGATGCCCATGCCCAGAGCGAGATCCTGTTGACGGACATTGCCGCAGCCGCCTGCGTCAGCGTCAGCAGCCTGCTGCGCCATTTCAACGAACACCTGGGCCTCACGCCCATGGCCTATTTGCGCCAGCTGCGCCTGGACCGCGCCCGCGCCGAGCTGCGCCAAGGCAAGGCCGGCCGCATCGGCGAGCTGGCGCAGCGCTGGGGTTTTCAGAGCGCCGGCAAGTTCAGCCAAGCCTATCTGCGCCGCTTTGGCGAGCGGCCGAGCGACAGCCGCTGACGCTGCGAAGTTCAGGCCCCTCACGGCGCTCCGAAGGGCCAATCCTTGGCCCGAAATCTCCAGGCTTGGCCCGCCATCGTCAATCTGCAGAGACCTGCGTCCAAACCCGCTGTCGCCGTCGAGGCGGCGCTGCTAAGGTGAAAACCGTCGCAGCCCATAACGCCGCACGATGGCGGCATTGGGCGCTCTTTCTTTTCATTCACCTTCCACGAGCACGCAGCAGAAAGAACCCCGCCGCATGAAGCCCCAACACAGCCGCAACTTCACTCGCACTCTCCTGATCCAGGCCCTGGCCTTGGGCGCCGCAGCCACCTTCGCCACCGGCGCCCACGCCGACGCGCCCAGCTACACCATCGTCGACCTCGGCGTCATCGGCAATGGCGAGTTCTCACAAGCCTTTGGCAACTCGCGCAACGGCAACTTTGTCGTCGGCCGTTCCTCCGACAGCCACGACCAGGCCTACCGCTGGAGCGCCCAGGGCGGCATGCAGGCGCTGGGCAATATCGACGGGCGCCAGTTCGCCACCGCCCACGGCGTCAACAATGCCGGCCTCACGGTCGGCGTGTCGGCCGCGACCTGGTTCGGCACCGCCCCCCTGCCCGTGATGTGGCACGCCAACGGCAGTGTCACTGCCCTGGCCCTGCCTGAGGGCTATGACTCGGGCGCCGCCTTTGCCGTCAATGCCTCGGGCCTGATCGCTGGTACTGCCACGTCTGCTGAGGGTGACCGCGCCGTGCTCTTCAACGCCGCCAATGGCAGCGGCAGCGTGATCAGCGCCACCACGACCAACGGCAGCTTCATGACCAATGCATTTGGCATCAACGACGCCGGCCTGGTGGTGGGCATCGGTACCGACCCCAGCGATCTCGCCCTCATCGTCGGCATGGTCTACAACAGCAACACCGGCGAGATGAGCAGCCTCGGCGCCCTGCCCGGCCACAACTCGGCCATCAACTTCGGCGTCAGCAACAATGGCTATGTGGTGGGCTCCAGCAGCATCTACAGCAGCGACGGCAGCCCCTTCATCTGGTCGGCCAGCCAAGGGATGAAAGCCATCAGCCTGCCCCCGAACACCTCCAATGGCTCGGGCAGCGGCGTCAACGACAAAGGCTGGGTGGTCGGCAACGCCGGCGGCGAGTTCTCCGTCCCATTCCTCTACGCCGACGGCGCCACCTACACCATCCAAAGCCTGCTGCCCGCCGGCAACGACTGGGACTTCAGCACCAACACCAGCGCCTCCGCCATGTCCATCGCCGACAACGGCAGCATCGTCGGCACGGCCGTCCATAACGGCCAAGTCCATGCCTACCAAATGACCCTGGTGTCCAGCGTGCCGGAGCCGAAGAGCTGGGTGCTGACTTTGGCGGGGCTGATGGGGGTGGGTGGGGTGGCGGCGAAGGGGCGGAAGGAGAAGGCGAAGCGCCTGGCAGCGGTTTGATCGCAGCCGCAGAGTCTGGCAAGTTGTGTTCTTGAGCTTGCTAGGCTCAGATGCCCTCTTCCGGCACCTCTTGCATCCAGGCCGGTATGTCTCGGTGGCCATGGAGCACGCGCCAGACATCAATGTGGTCGGAACGCTCCACGTAAAACACGAGGTAGGGGTACTTGCTCAGCGGCCAGCTACGCAGCCCCGGCACATTGAGTTCATGGGCATATCGAGGCGAGCCTGTCGCCGGATGGCGGCCGATGTGGTCAAAGGCCTTTTGCAGCGCGTCGATGAAGCCTGAGGCCGCCGCCTGGGCTTGCTCACCCAGGTAATACGCCAGTGCCTCGTCGATATCTTGAAGGGCCAGTTCGCGGGGCGCGACCGGCTTGAGCTTCACGATTTGCCGCGCCGTAGCTTGTTGGAACCCTTGGTCCCCGCTTGAACCCGCTCACGCAGCGCGTCGAAGAAAGCCTCATTCACCGGCGCACGAGGCTCCGACGCAGCGCCCGCCAACAACAAGCCCCGCAGCATCAGGCGATCTTGATCCTTGCGGATCAACTCGCGCACGTACTCGCTGCTGGTGCCGTAGCCACGTTGGCCGACCTGCTCGTCAACAAAATCCTTGAGCTGGTCGGGCAAAGAGATGTTCATGGTGCTCATGGGCGGAGCTTAGTGAGTTCGGCGGACTTTGGCAAATTTTGGCAAGAACTCACATTCAAACCGGCACACTCGATTCAACACCGCACCTGAACTTTGCTGCAAGACCTTCTGCAAGAGTCGCCAGGCAAAGGAAACAAGTCCGTACGAAAAATCAGTCAGTCCAGCGCGACCTATGGCGGCGAATCGCTTATGGAAACCCTAAAGCGATATGAATTTCAAGAATCCGGCGACGAGAAGGGCGCGAAGGAGCATCGCTGCGATTTCAAGCTAATTGATAAAACGCGCGGCACGGCGGCCGGCTACATCGCAAAGTACGTTGCGAAAAACATCGACTGCGAGCACGTCGGCGACGACCTCGAAGGCCGCCCAGCGACCGAAAGTGCCAAGCGTGTCGAAGCCTGGAGCAGTACATGGCGCATTCGGCAATTTCAACAGGTCGGAGGTCCGCCCGTGAGCGTATGGCGGGAGCTGCGACGCATCAAGCATCTTCCGGCCGACGCACCGTCACACCTTCAGCGCGCCCAACGCGCGGCCAACAAGCAGATTCAGAACGACGGCGACGAAACGGCAACCGTCGCATGGGATGCCTACTGCCGCGCCCAAGGCGGCGTCGCTTGCGGCCTCAGCGCTGCCATCAAGCTCACGACGCGCGAGACTGAGACGCTAGGTCGCTACGGCGATGCGACACAGCCGCGCGCCGCCGGAGTTGAAACCTGGGGGCACCATGACTTCGATGCAGACGGACTCGCGCAGCAACCAAGGCACTGGCAAATCGAGTCAGAGCGCCGCGTCTGGACGATTGAGCGCGCGGCCGTGCGCCGCCTGGACTGGAGGAGTTTTGATGCGGAGTCGGCGAAGCCGGCGCTGCCTCGGACTAGTGTCAATAACTGTACGAATCCTGCGTGTGAGGCCGCCCAGGCATGTGGTGCAGCCACACCATCTATACCGTGTGCGACACACGAGGGTGGCCGCCCTCGGTTCGTGAAAGATGCGAACTATGTCGAAGCAGTGAACCTTTGGACGCCGCGTGTACGCCGCGAGCCGAAGGCCGGTTGGGAACACAAGGTGCAACCCTTCTTGGATCACCTGGCCTACCTCGTGCCCGTTGAGCAAGAACGCACACGGCACATGCAATGGCTCGCGCACATCGAGCAGCGCCCCGCCGAGCTGCCGCACCATGGCTATCTGGAATACACACCCACGTTCGGCATTGGCCGGAGCTGGAAGGGGAAGTTGCTGGCGCAGGTGTGGCCGGGGGAGGTCGCGTTTGGCGTCGATGTTCAGGCGCTCTTCGAGAGCGAGTTCAACAGCGAGATTGCCGGCAAGCGACGGGTCATCCCCGAAGAAACGCACATCACGGTAATCCAAAGTGGGGGCGAGACGAAGTTCTGCTTGCTCTTGATCTGTACCTATCACTTGGTGGGGCGATCCCAGGACCAATCGACGAGCGTGTCGTCGCGTTGTCCAACTTGCTCCAGTCGCTTCCGATCCACGCTGGCTCGAAGAAGAACGATCGATTCCGCAACGCTGCCGGAGTCGCGTTCAAGCTTCAGAACATTCACCAGGTCGCCACCGGTAAAGGTCTGGATAACTACTCAGCAACAGACAAGGCGGTTTGGGTAGATTTCGGCAGCAAGCCCGAGTTGGTGCGCCATCTTGCTGCCCAGATCCGTGCTCTGGCTGACGACACGTACGTCGCCGTTGAGGCTGCGACCGTTGAGGACGACGAGGTCTTTGCGGAGGGTCGTGTTCTCACTGCTGCACACAAAGTCAGGGAGCGCAGTCCTGCACTTCGGCGCAAGGTGTTGACCGCACGGCGCGCGATTGGGCCGGTCGCCTGTGACTGTTGCGTCCGGCCGCCGCTCTCATCCGATCCAAGCATTGCTGAGTCGGAATTCGAGTGCCACCACAAGCTTCCGCTGGCTCAGACAACTTCGGGACGAAGCACATCCTGCACTCGAACGCGTCGAGCCTGGTCGATTGGCACGTCAGCGGCGAAGGCGAGAAGTCGCGTTTTGCATACGAGCCCGAAATCCTCGACCCGAACCTCGCGGCCGAGATCGGAAACATTGACCTATTCCTGGCGGGGCCGCCCTGCCAGGGCCACTCGAACCTCAACAACAAGACCCGCCGCGAAGACCCACGCAACCTGCTCTACGTCACGGCCGTGGCGTTGGGCGTGGGTCTGCGTGCGAAGTCCATCGTCATCGAGAACGTCCCCGAGGTCGTCAACGACAAAAGCGACGTGGTCAACATCGCCAAGGCGCTGTTGAAAGCGGCCGGCTATGCGTGGATCGACAGCGGCGTCTTGGCCGCCGACCACATGGGCGGAGCGCAGACCCGCAAGCGCTATTTCCTGGTAGCCTCGCGCGTCTCCGAGCCGGTGGCCGAGCTGTCGATCAAGGATGTGGCGAAGGGCTTGAAGCACGCCGCCCGTCCGCTGAGCTGGGCGATTGGCGACCTGCTCAGCGACCCGTCGCAGGAGCCGAAGACCGGGATCATGGACACGACCCCGATGCTGTCGGCCGACAACATGACGCGGATCCATCATCTCTTTGACAACGATCTCTACGATCTGCCCAACGAGGTGCGCCCAGACTGCCACAAGGACGGGCATACCTACCCGTCGGTCTATGGGCGGCTGTGGTGGGACAAGCCTTCTCAGACCATCACAACGGGCTTCTTGACGCCTGGCCGCGGTCGCTATGTCCATCCACTGCGGCCTCGAGTGATCACGCCACACGAGGCTGCTCGCATCCAGTCGTTCCCGGACACCTTCTCGTTTGTGGTCGACGCGGCCAACCCGCCTAGCCGCACAGGCCTTCAGAAGTGGATCGGCGATGCCGTGCCTCCGCTGCTCGGCTACGCCGCGACCTTGCCGCTAATGGTTCGGATGTAGCCCCCCCCCCTCGGGCATGGACACTCTCTCGCCCGAACGCCGGTCCGAGCTGATGAAGCGTGTGCGGCGTTCGGACACGAGCCCAGAGGTCCCGCTACGCAAGGCGCTCCACCGACTGGGCTTTCGATACCTCATCGGCGATAAGCGCCTTCCAGCCCCCCCCCAGATCTGGTTTTCCCAAAATACAAGGCCGCCGTGTTCGTACACGGCTGTTTTTGGCATGGCCACGACTGCAGGCAAGGCCGCACGCCGAGTACCAACGTGGGCTACTGGACGTCCAAAATTGAGGACAACCGCGCAAGTGACGCGCGCAAAGCGCAAGCGTTGCGCGACCTGGGGTGGCGAGTTTTCACCGTTTGGGAATGCGAGCTGAAGGCGAAATCACTGACAGCATCGGTCACCAACCTGTCTGCCGCATTGGCCAGGGCGCACTTCAAGCTCGCGAACTAACTCCGCCAGAGCGCCACCGAACCTACACGGGGTCCGATTCGGGGTCCGATCAGAACCGATTCCGCGCATCAATACGCACGTAAGCCATCGTCTTGAATGAAGAATTTTTGGTAGGCCGTGCAGGACTTGAACCTGCGACCAAAGGATTATGAGTCCTCTGCTCTAACCAACTGAGCTAACGGCCCCCGGGGACTTGCGACCCTTGGAGAACACGCCGGCATTGCACCGGCGAAGCCCACGATTGTATAGGTGGCGATGTAGATGAAGACTGGGCGCTGTGAATCGTGAGTCGTGAAACAGCCGGGCCTGCACTTGTTCACCCGTTCACCCTTTCACTCATTCACAGCGCACGCAGCGCCGCCCTCGCCCACTCCCTCACTTCTGCGACAACGCCTGACTCACCATCCTCGACGTGATGTCCACGATCTGGATCATGCGGTCGTAGGCCATGCGGGTGGGGCCGATGACGCCCAGGGTGCCGACGACCTGGCCGTTGACCTCGTAGGGCGAGGAGACGATGGACAGTTCTTCGAAGGGCACAACCTGGCTTTCGCCGCCGATGTAGATGCGCACGCCCTCGGCGCGGCTGGAGACATCGAGCAGGCGCATGAGCTGCGTCTTCTGCTCGAACATATCGAACAGGCGGCGCAGACTGCCCATATCGTTGGAGAAGTCTTGCACGGTGAGCAGATTACGCTCGCCGGAGATGATGACGCGCTCTTGCTCGTCGGCCATCGCCTCGGTGCCGGCCTGCACGGCCGCACTCATCAGGCCGGAGATTTCGCCGCGCAGCTGGTCCACTTCATTCTTGAGCCGCTCACGCACAGCCTCCAGGCTCAGGCCGGCATAGCTGGCGTTGAGGCGGTTGCTGGCCTCGGCCAGCTCGGACTGGCTGTGGTCTTGGGCGGTGAAGATGACGCGGTTCTGCACATCACCATCGGGCGAAACCATGATGACCAGCACCCGGCGTTCGCCCAGGCGCAGGAATTCGATGTGGTGGAAAACGCTGGGCTTGCGCGGCGCGGTGATCACGCCGACGAAATTGGACAGGCTGGACAGCAGGTGCGCAGCGCTGGCGATCACGCGCTGCGGCTGGTCGGGCTGGATCTGCGTCTCGATCGGCCGGTCGTCGGGCACCACCAGGCCGGGCTGGGCGGTCAGCATGGTGTCGACGAAAAGGCGGTAGCCGCGGGCAGTCGGGATGCGGCCAGCGCTGGTGTGGGGGCTGGCGATCAAGCCCAGCTCTTCCAGATCGGCCATCACATTGCGAATGGTAGCCGGGCTCAGCTCCAGACCGGAGGCTTTGGACAGCGTGCGGGAACCGACAGGTTGGCCGTCCGCGATATAGCGTTCGACCAGGGTTTTCAGAAGGGATTTGGATCGCTCGTCGAGCATGGCGCCATTGTAGGGACTGGCGCCGGCCTTCAGCGGACTGACATAGTGCTGTGGTGTAATTCTTCGCTATGGCCAAACGTTTCCAACATGTGGCAATCGTCGGCAAACACCAGGCCCGCGGCATTCGCCCGATTCTGGAGGAGATTGCCGATTTTCTGATGCGGCAAGGCCTCGATGTTTCCCTCGAAAGCGAGACCGCACTCAACACCGGCATGACGGCGTTTGAGTCCCTGACGACCGAGGAGTTGGGCACGCGCTGCGACCTGGCCATCGTCGTCGGCGGCGACGGCACCATGCTGGGCTTCGCCCGCGAGATGGCCCGCCATGGCACGCCCCTGGTCGGCATCAACCAGGGCCGCCTGGGCTTCATCACCGACATCTCGCTGGAAAAATTCCAGGAAGCGCTGGCGCCGATTCTGGACGGCGACTTCGAAACCGAGAAGCGCTCCATGCTGGAAGGCGCCGTCTGGCGCGACGGCGAAAGCATCTTTGAAGGCTTGGCCCTGAACGACGTGGTGGTCAGCCGCGGCGCCACCGCCAGCATGGTGGAGCTGCGCGTGGATGTGGGCGACGAGTTCGTGGCCAATATGCGGGCCGACGGCATCATCGTCGCCTCGCCCACCGGTTCTACCGCCTACGCGCTTTCGGCCGGCGGGCCCATCATGCACCCCAGCATCGGCGGCTGGCTGCTGGTGCCGATTGCTTCGCACACCTTGTCCAACCGACCCATCGTGCTGCCGGACACCGGCGAGGTGCGCATGGAGATCGTGGCCGGGCGCGACGCCAGCGTCAATTTCGATATGCAAAGCCTGGCCAGCCTGCTGCACGGCGACCGCATCACCGTGCGCCGCTCGGCCCACCAGGTCTGCTTCCTGCACCCCAAGGGCTGGAGCTATTACGCCACCCTGCGCCGCAAGCTGCGCTGGTACGAAGGGGTGAGCTGAACCATGTTGCGACGCCTGAGTCTGCGTGACTTCGTCATCGTGCCCGAGCTGGAGCTCGATTTCGGCGCCGGCTTCTCGGTGCTGACCGGCGAGACCGGGGCCGGCAAATCCATCTTGATCGACGCGCTGCAACTGGCCCTGGGCCAGCGCGGCGATGCCGGCGTGGTGCGCGAGGGCGCGGCGCGCGCCGAGATCTCGGCCGAGTTCGACTGCCCCGCCCATTTGACCGGCTGGCTGGACGAGGCCGGCTTTGAATCCGAAAGCGCCAGCCTGCTGCTGCGCCGTGTGATCGACAGCCAGGGCAAGAGCCGGGCCTGGATCAACGGCAGCGCCGCCACCATCAGCCAGCTGCGTGAGCTGGCCGACAGCCTGTTGGACATCCACGGCCAGCATGCCTGGCAAGGCCTGACCCGCCCGGCCTCGGTGCGCGCCCTGCTGGACAGTTATGCCGACTTGGACACCCGCCCCCTCGCCACTGCCTTCGCCGACTGGAAGCGCGCCAGCGAGGCGCTGGACGCCGCGCAGACGCGCCAGAGTGAGCTGCTCAGCGAGCGCGAGCGCCTGGCCTGGCAGATCGGCGAGATCGCCCGCCTGGCGCCCGGCGCCGATGAGTGGGAGGAGCTCAATGCCGAGCACCAGCGGCTTTCGCATGCGCAGTCCCTGCTCGACGCCGTGCGCGCCGCGCTGGAGCTGCTCAGCGAGGCCGAGGGCAGCACGGCCGAGTCGCTGACCGGCGAGGCGCTGGATCGGCTCGAGAACGTGCTCGACTACGACGCCCGCCTGGGCTCAGCCGTGGAAGCCCTGCGCGGCGCGCAGGCGCAGATCCAGGACGCCGGCCACAGCTTGAGCACCTATCTGCACGGCGCCGACAGCGAACCGGGCCGCATGGACGAGCTGGACGAGCGCGTCTCCGCCTGGTTGAACCTGGCTCGCCGCTACCGCCGCCCGCCGCAGGAGCTTCCAGCCCTGCATGCGCAGTGGAGCCAGGAGCTGGCCGCGCTGGACGCCGCCACCGACCTGGCCGCCCTGCAAACCAGCCTGGCCGCGGCCCGCAAGGCCTTTGATGCCGAGGCGCGCCGGGTCAGCGCCGCGCGCGCCCAAGCCGCTCCCGCCCTGGCCGGTGCCGTCACCGCCGCCATGCAGCTGCTGGGCATGAACGGCGGCCAGTTCGACATCGCCCTGCTGCCGCAAGAGCAGCCGCAGAGCTATGGCCTGGAGTCGGCCGAATTCCTGGTCGCCGGCCACGCCGGCAGCGCGCCGCGGCCGCTGGCCAAGGTGGCCTCGGGCGGCGAGCTCTCGCGCATCGCTCTGGCCATTGCCGTCACCACCTGCCAGAAGACCGGCACGGGCGTGAACGCGGGCGTGGGCACCTTGATCTTTGACGAAATCGACGCCGGCGTCGGCGGCGCCGTGGCTGAAACCGTGGGCCGGCTGATGAAGCAGCTGGGCCGCAGCAGCCAGGTGCTGGCCGTCACTCACCTGCCCCAAGTGGCCGCCTGTGCGGACCACCATCTGCTGGTGGCCAAGGCCTTGCGCGGCGGCCAGACCTGCAGCGATGTGCAGCCGGTGGTGGGCGAAGCGCGGGTGGCCGAGATTGCCCGCATGCTGGGTGGCGAGCGCTTGTCGTCCACCGCCCAGGCCCATGCCCAGGAAATGCTGGATCTGTCGGCCCTGGACGCTTCCGCATCCACACCTCCTTCCTCTTTATCTTCTTCTTCACTCACCTCCCCCGGCAGCAAGGCCAAGAAAGCACGATCATGACGACGACGACATCCCCCTACGATGCCGCCCAAGCCGAAGCCAGCACCGTGGTCCTGGTGACCGGCATGTCCGGCGGCGGCAAGTCGCTGGTCATGCATGCGCTGGAGGATGCTGAGTTTTTCTGCGTGGACAACCTGCCGGCCGAACTGCTGCTGGATTTCCTCAAACTGGAAGCGCAGCGCGGCGAGCGCCGCGTGGCGATCGCGGTCGATGTGCGCAGCGCCGGTTCACTGCCCCTGCTGCTGCCGCTGTTCAAGCAGCTGCGCGCCTCAGGCGTGGCCATCCGCTCAATCTTCCTGGACGCCAACACCGAGACACTGATGCGGCGCTTCTCCGAGACGCGCCGGCCGCACCCACTGCGCATCGACGAGACCAGCCAGTTTGGTGAGCTCGACGGTGCAGAGCCACACGCCCGTGGAGGCCAGGGCAGCTCGGACAATGGCCACCGCGCACTGCTGGAAGCGATCGAGCTGGAGCGCGAGATGCTCGCCGCCCTGCGCGTGGAATCCACCGTGTTGGACACCAGCCAGCTGCGCCCGGCCCAGCTGCGCGCCTGGGTGCGCGATCTGGTGCTGGCGCCCAGCAACAAGCTGACCCTGGTGTTTGAGTCCTTTGCCTTCAAGCATGGCGTGCCCAGCGATGCCGACTTTGTGTTCGATGTGCGCGTGCTGCCCAACCCCTATTACGACCGCGAACTGCGGCCGCTGACCGGGCGCGACAAGCCGGTGGCCGATTTCCTGCAGGCCCAGCCCGAGGTGCAAGTGATGTTCAAGCAGATCGGCGAGTTTCTGAACCGCTGGCTGCCCAACTTTGCCGCCGACCAACGCAGTTATCTGACGGTGGCCATCGGCTGCACCGGCGGCCAGCATCGCTCGGTCTATCTGGTTGAAACCTTGGCCCGCTTGTTCGGCAAGCATGGGCCGGTGCTCAAGCGGCACCGCGAGCTGGACGCGCGCTGAAGCCTAGCCCGGATGTTTCACGAGGGACGCGGGAACTGCATGCGTCCAGGCCGCAGCCAGTGGCGCCGAGACGGCCGCAGCCGATGCCCAGTGGCATCGGCGAGGAGTTGAGGCGTCAGAGGCAAGGTCTGGGCCGCGCAAGCACGCGTAGGCCCAGTGTCCAAGATGGATCGAAGGTCGAAGCGAGAGATCATCGTGCTCATCGGTGCTGCGGACCGACCAGGGCCGACCTCGTGAAACATCCGGGCTAGCGCTCAGCCCAGCAGCTTCTTCAGCGGCGCCGGCAGGCCGTAGCTGGCCAGCGCCTCACGCGCCACCCACTGCCCCTGCTGCCCGGCACGATGCGCCGCCTCGGGGCCGAGAACGGCACGACGCGGGTGCAGCACCCAGTCCAGATGGGTCAACGCATGCTCGATGCGCGGCAGCACATCGGGCGTGGCGCCCAAGGTTTGCGCATGGGACTGCAGCTGCGCCTCGTCTTCGAACAAGGGCAGGCTCCAGAGCCCGGCCCAGACGCCGGTGTCCGGCCGCTGCTGCAGCAAGACCTGACCCTCATGCTCCAGCCACAGCCACCAGTTCTCGCGCCGGCTGCGCTTGAGCTTGCGGGTCTTGATCGGGAACTGGGTGGGCTCGCCGGTCTTGCGGCCGGCGCACAGGCTCTCGGCCGGGCAGATCAGGCATTGCGGCGAGCGCGGCGTGCAGACGGTGGCGCCCAGATCCATCAAGCCCTGCGTGTAGGACTCGATGCCTTCAGCCGGCAGCAGGGCCTGTGCATGCTGCCAGAGCAGTTTTTCTTGCGCACTGCTGGCCAGGTCGCCCGGGAAGGCGAGCAGACGGCCCAGCACGCGTTTGACATTGCCGTCGAGGATGGCGATGCGCTCGCCGAAGCAGAAGGCCGCCACTGCCGCAGCGGTGGAACGGCCGATGCCGGGCAAGTCCTGCAGTTCGGCCGCCGTGGGCGGGAAACGCCCGTCGGGCCGCGCCGCCACGGCGCGTGCGCAGGCATGGAGATTGCGCGCGCGGCTGTAGTAGCCGAGGCCGGCCCAAAGCGCGAGCACCTCGTCCAACGAAGCAGCGCCCAGATCAGCCACGGTCGGGAAGCGCTCAAGAAAGCGCTGGTAATAGCCCAGCACTGTCGTCACCTGCGTCTGCTGCAACATGATCTCGGACAACCAGACGCGGTAGGGATCGCGGGTCTTCTGCCAGGGTAGCTCGTGCCGGCCATGGCGCTTTTGCCAAGCCACCAGGCGCTCGCCAAACTCCAGCGGCAGCGCGGCGCTGCCGCTGTCCTTGACCATCATCGCTTTTGACATTGGGAACAGAAAAAAGTGGAGCGTGCGCCCTGGACGATGCGGCGAATCGGCGTGCCGCAGACGAGGCAGGGCTGGCCTTCACGGCCATAGACCTGGGCCTGCATCTGGAAGCTGCCGGCCACACCGTGCGCGTCCTTGAAATCGCGCAAGGTCGTGCCACCGGCCTCCAGCGCCTGCGCCAGCACACCGCGCACGGCGGCGGCCAGGCGCGCGGCACGCGGGCGACTGAGCTTGTACGCCGCCAGGCGCGGGTCAATGCCGGCCAGGAACAGAGCCTCGCAAGCGTAGATATTGCCGGCGCCGACAACGATGTCGCCGGCCAGCAAGGCCTGCTTGACCGCCACACGCCGGCCGCTCAGGCCGGCATGCAGATGGGGGCCATCGAAGCGGGCATCAAAAGGCTCCAGCCCCAGGCCGGCCAGCAGCTTGGCAGCGGGGTCGGCCGTCAGGCCCGGTGACCAGACCACGGCGCCAAAGCGGCGCGGGTCGTTCAGGCGCAAGAGACCACGGTCGGTCTGCAAGTCAAAGTGATCATGCAAGCCGGCCGGCGCGCCCGGATCAGGGCTGAAGCCCAGGCTGCCCGACATGCCCAGATGCATCAGCAAACCTCCCGGGGCGAGCTGCGAACTCAGCGGTAACCACAAATATTTACCTCGCCGCGTGGTCGCGCCCACACGGGCACCGACCAGGCGCTGCGGCTCCAGGCCCAGTGGCCAGCGCAGCGGCTTGCCCAGGCGCACCGACTGCACCGTGGCTCCCTCAATGGCATCGGCAAAGCTGCGGCGGGTGACTTCGACTTCGGGGAGCTCGGGCATGGCGGCGATCATATCGGTGCAGAATGCCCTCAGCCCGAGCAAGCCAAGCCCGGGTCTTGTGATCACGCAGGAGCTTGTTGCATGCCCGAATCCTTACGCCGCCACCGCCCGAGCCCCAAGCTCAGGGCCCCAGTTCTTGCCCTCCTGGCGGCCGGCCTTTTCGGTGCGGGGGCCATGACGGCCAGCGCCGCCACCTCGCCCGAAGCGTCCAAGAGCGCGAGCGAGGCCAAGCCCAGCAACTCCGAACTCGACGCGCCTTTGTTCTACCAACTCCTGGTCGGTGAACTGGAGCTGAGCACCGGCCAAGCTGGTGTGGCTTACCAGGTGCTGCTTGACGCGGCACGCCGCACCAAGGACGAGGAGCTGTTCAAGCGCGTCGTCAACATCGCCCTGCAAGCGCGCGCGGGTGACCAAGCCCTGTCGGCCGCACGCGCCTGGCGCGAGAGCCTGCCGGCTTCGCTGCCGGCTCAGCAGATGACCATCCAACTGCTGGCCTTGCTGAATCGCCCGGCCGAAGCCGTGGAGCCGCTGCGTGCGCTGCTGGCATTGAACCCACCCGAGCAGCGCGGCTCCGTGCTGGCCGGCCTGCCTCGCCTGTTCCAGCGTGCCGCCGAACCTCAGCGGGTGCTGGCCAGCTTCGAGCCTCTGCTGCAAAGCGCCAGCCAGCAGCCAGAAACCCGGCTGGCGGCCCAGGTCGTGCTGGCCAGGCTGGCCATGGCAGCCGGCGACAAGGCGCGCGCGCTGAGCATCAGCCAGAACCTGGCGCGGCAATTCCCTGAGAGCGACGACAGCCTGCAACTGGCCCTGGAGCTCATGCCCGATCAGCCGGAAGCGGAGCGATTGATCGAAGCCCGCCTGAAAATTACCCCCGACGACCACAAGCTGCGCCTGGCCTATGGCCGCGCGCTGGCACGGGCCCAGCGACCCTCGGACGCTGCCCGCGAATTCCGGGCCGTGACCCTGAAGAACCCCGATCAGCTGACGGCCTGGTTCGCGCTGGGCACCTTGGAGCTGGAACTGCGCCAGCCCGAGGCGGCCGAATCAGCCCTGCTCGAATACCTGCGCCGCCTGGAAGCCAGCAGCGCCGAGGCCCAGGAAGAGCAGGCCGAGACCCACATGGAAGCGCGCCAGCAATCCTGGCTGATGCTGGCCCAGGCCGCCGAACAGCGCGGTGATCTGAAGGCGGCCGAAGCTTGGTTGATCAAGGTGGACAGTCCACAGCGGCGCTTCGAAGCCCAGTACCGCCGCGCTTCCTTGATGGCTCGCCAGGGCCGCCTGCCCGAAGCTCGCAAACTCCTGCAGGACTTGCCCGAGGACAGCCCCGAGGCCACCCGGGCCAAGCTGATGGCCGAATCGCAGCTGCTGCGCGACCGCCGTGAATGGCAGCTGGCCTACGAGGTGCTGGCCCGCGCCACGGCCCGCCTGCCCAATGAAACGGACCTGATCTACGAGCAATCGATGATGGCCGAGAAGCTGGGCCGCTTGGATGAGATGGAGACCTTGCTCAAGCGCGTGATCGCTCTCAAGGCCGACCACCACCATGCCTACAACGCGCTCGGCTATTCGCTGGCCGATCGCAATATCCGCCTGGAAGAAGCGCGCGGCCTGATCGCCAAGGCGCTGAGCCTGGTGCCCTCCGAGCCCTTCATCATGGACAGCATGGGCTGGGTCGAGTTCCGCCTGGGCAATAAGGAAGAAGCCCAGCGCCTGCTGCGCCTGGCCTTCGAGGCCCGCCCCGACGCCGAGATTGCCGCCCACCTGGGCGAGGTGCTCTGGGCCAGCGACAAGCAGGACGAAGCCCGCCGCGTCTGGGCCGAGGGCATGCGTCGTGACCCCAAGAACGAAGCATTGCTGGACACGCTCAAACGCCTGAAGGTCAAGCTGTGAGCCTGCGCCGCCTGGCGCCGGCATTGGCCGTCGCCGCATTGTTCCTGGGCGGCTGCGCCAGCTTGGCGCCGCAACAGGCGCCCGCCAGCTCCGTGTCGAGCGCAGCCGATGCAACGCGCATAACTGGACGACTCAGCGTGCAGACCACTGGCATCAACGGCCGGCCGAGCGGCGGCAATGTCAGTTTCGACCTCAGTGGCGGCCCCGCCGCCGGCCTGTTGGAGCTGAGCACGCCCCTGGGCAGCCTGGTGGCCCGCGCACGCTGGGACAGCGGCGAGGTCAGCCTGCGGACGCCCGAAGGCGAGCGCCGCTTCGACAACCTCGACGCGCTGACCCGCGAGATGCTGGGCGAGACCGTGCCGCTTGCTGCCCTGTTCGACTGGCTGCGTGGCCAGCCCTGGCCGCAGGCCACCCACGAAGCCTTGCCGGCCCCGCAGAGCGGCTTCGAGCAACTGGGCTGGCGTCTCGACTTGGCGCGCCGCGCCGAAGGTTTGATCGTTGCCAGCCGCAATGCCAGCCCGACCGTGATCCTGCGCGCGCGCCTGGACGCCAACTGAAGCGCCCGGCCTTTGTTTCTCGCCCCTTTCTGACCTTTGCCCGCCATGCAAGCGCTCTACGACGTTCCCGCCCCTGCCAAGCTCAACCTGTTCCTGCATGTGGTGGGCAAGCGGCCGGACGGCTATCACCTGCTGCAGTCCATCTTCGCCTTGATCGATTGGTCCGACACCCTGCACTTCGAGCGCCGTGGCGACGGCTTGCTGCAGCGCCATGACCAGGGCGACGCCCTGCCCGCCGACGACCTGTGCCTGCGCGCCGCTCGCGCGCTGCAGCAGCAAAGCGGCTGCACGCTGGGCGCGGACATCCATATCGAAAAGCGCTTGCCGGCCGGCGCCGGCATGGGCGGCGGATCGTCCGACGCCGCCTCGACCCTGCTCGCTTTGAACCGCCTCTGGGGCCTGAATTGGCCGCTGTCGCGCCTGCTGCCCCTGGGCCTGAGCCTGGGCGCCGATGTGCCGTTTTTCCTCGGCGGCAGCCATGCTTTCGTCGAAGGCATCGGTGAAATCCTGCATCCGATCGAGCTGCCGGAGATGAGCTTTGCCGTGGTGAAACCGGCCGCCAGCATCCCCACGCAGAAAATATTTTCGAGCCTCCTCTTGGCAAGATCAAATTCCGTGGCTATAGTAGCGGGCTTTCCTGCACACAACAGCAGCGACGACAAAACCAAGAAATTGGCGCTGTCTGAAGATGCTGGCGCCCTGACAAGCGCAGTGAGCTTGGACTCCGAAGGAGTGAAGAAACTCTTGAATGGCTTTGGTCGCAACGACCTGCAAAAGCCGGCCGAGGACTTCTGCCCCGAGGTGGTACAGGCACTCGAACTGCTGGAATCGCGATTCGGCAACAGCCGGATGACGGGTTCAGGCAGTGCGGTATTTGCAAGAGTCGACGCTTCCGAGTGCGCTCCAGAAAATACCCATGAGTACGGGAAAGACGGGATTGACTACCGTGAAAAAAATCAGCTGATTTCGGGTTTACCCACTCACTGGTCTGGTAGAATTTGCCGCAGTCTGAATCGCCACCCTTTGCAGGGTTGGACGAACAAAGACTGACACAAGTTATGGGGTGCTGCAGCTCTGCAGTGTCCTGTGTAGGGGAGTCGCCAAGTTGGTTAAGGCATCGGATTTTGATTCCGACATGCGAAGGTTCGAATCCTTCTTCCCCTGCCAAATTTCTTTCTCGTAGATACCCACCCGGACACGCTGGCTGGCCACGGGTCCTTGACCCAAAGGATGGCCCGTGCTGCTCAATACCGTCCTCTTCACCGGTAACGCCAATCCGGTGCTCTCCCAAGAAATCGCCACGCATCTGGGCCTCGAGCTCGGCAAGGCTGTGGTCGGTCGCTTCTCCGATGGTGAAGTCACGGTCGAGATCCAGCAAAACGTTCGCGCTCGCGACGTCTTCGTCATCCAGCCCACTTGCGCGCCGACGAACGAGAACCTGATGGAACTGCTGATCATGGTCGATGCCCTGAAGCGCGCCAGCGCTCGCCGCATCACCGCCGTGATCCCCTACTACGGTTACGCCCGCCAGGACCGCCGCCCCCGTTCGACCCGCGTGCCGATCTCGGCCAAGGTGGTGGCCAATTTGCTGGAAACCGTCGGTGTCGAGCGCGTCCTGACCATGGACTTGCACGCCGACCAGATCCAAGGCTTCTTCGACATCCCGGTTGACAACATCTACGCCTCGCCCGTGCTGCTGTCGGACCTGAAGGCCCGCAACTACAGCAATCTGGTGGTGGTCAGCCCTGACGTCGGCGGTGTGGTCCGCGCGCGCGCCCTGGCCAAGCAGCTGGGCTGCGATCTGGCCATCATCGACAAGCGCCGTCCGGCCGCCAATGTCTCGGAAGTGATGCACGTCATCGGTGAGATCGACGGCCGCAACTGCGTGATCATGGATGACATGATCGACACGGCAGGCACCCTGGTGAAGGCCGCTGAAGTGCTGAAGGACCGTGGCGCCAAGAGCGTGTTCGCCTACTGCACCCACCCCATTCTGTCGGGCCCCGCCATCGAGCGCATCTCCAAGTCGCACCTGGACGAAGTCGTCATCAGCAACACCATTCCGCTGAACGACGCCGCCAAGGCCTGCGGCAAGATCCGCCAGCTGTCGGTTGCCTTCCTGTTCGCCGAAACCATCCGCCGCATTTCGGACGGTGAGTCGGTCACCTCGCTGTTTAGCGAGCAGAACAACAATTTCTAAGCAAATTTTCGGGCGACGCAGCGTTCAGCCGCGGCGCCCGAATCACATGCAGTCGCAGTTCGGACTGCATTTCACTGAGCAGCCTGGTCGCGGGCGCTCAACACCATGAACACCGCTTGCGGTGTTCAGCCCTTTTGGAGTCACTATGAAATTCACCGCTTTTGAGCGCAATCTGCAGGGGACCGGAGCGAGCCGCCGCCTGCGCATTGCCGGCCGCGTTCCTGGTATCGTTTTCGGCGCTGGCGCTCCTGCCAACATCGAACTGGACCACAACGCCCTGTTCCACGCCCTGAAGAAGGAAGCCTTCCACAGCACCATCCTCGAGATGGAACTGAACGGCGCCGTCACGCAAGTTCTGCTGCGCGACTTCCAACTGCACCCCTACAAGCCGCAAGTCCTGCACTGCGACTTCCAGCGCGTGGACAGCAGCACCAAGATCACCAAGAAGATCCCGCTGCACTTCATCGGTGAAGACACTTCGCCTGCTGTGAAGACCGACCACTGCACGGTCAACCACATCATCACCGAGCTGCAGATCACCTGCCTGGCTCAGCAACTGCCCGCTTTCATCGAAGTGGACCTGAGCGGCCTGACCAAGGGTCACTCGGTGCACGTCAATGACCTGAAGATCCCCGCAGGTATCAAGGTCGTGACGCACGGCAAGCCGAACCCCGTGGTCGCCACGCCGGTGGAGCCCGTGGTTGAAGTCGTGGTGGCCGCAGCTGCCGCTCCGGCCGACGACGGCAAGAAGAAGAAGAAGAAGTAATTCTTCTTTTCTTCCCGCACTGCCCTGCCGATTTACCCTGCTCACGCGAGGCATCGGCATCAAGAAGAAGGCCCTGCTCTGCGGGGCCTTTTTTGTTTCATCTCAAGGCTTGAGGTCGGAGCCGCCACAGCTCCAAGACCGACAGCCACAAGGCCATAATCTTCCGCATGAGCATCCGACTCTTTGTTGGCCTGGGCAACCCGGGCGCCGAGTACGAAGACACGCGCCATAACGCCGGTTTCTGGTGGACCGATGCGCTGGCGCGCAAGCTGGGCACCACCCTGCAGCCCGAACGCAATTACTACGGCCTGTGCGCACGCGTGAACAACGCGCCCGGCAGCGACGGCCCGGTCTGGCTGCTGCAGCCCATGACCTATATGAACCTTTCGGGCAAGTCGGTGGCGGCGCTGGCCCGCTTCTTCAAGATCGAGCCCGAGCAGATCCTGGCGATTCACGACGAGCTCGATCTGCTGCCCGGAGAGATGAAGTTCAAGCAAGGCGGCGGCAACGGCGGCCACAACGGCTTGAAGGACATGCAGGCCCAGCTGGGCTCGGCCAATTTCTGGCGTCTGCGCCTGGGCATCGGTCACCCGGGCCACAAGGGCGAGGTGGCCGGCTATGTGCTGCGCAAGCCCCCGCTGTCGGAGCGCGAGCTGTTGCAGAACTGCATTGCCAAATCCATGGAGGCCGTGGAGCTGATGTTGAGCGGGCAGATGGACAAGGCCCTGGCCAAGATCCACGCCAAGCCGCCACGGCCCAAGCCGCCCAAGCCGGTCAACAAGCCAGACGCCGACACCGTGTCCAGCAATGCGCCCGCACCAACGGATCTGAAAGTGAGCTGATCATGCACAGCACCCCGCAGCCCCGCCCCTTCGGTCACCTCACCGCAGCGGCCCTGGCTGCGGTCCTGGCGCTGCCGCTCAGCGGCGTCGTCATGGCGCAGAGTCAGACACGCAGCACGACGATCTACCGCTGCGGCCCAGACGGGCGAGACCTGCGCGACGCCCCTTGCCCTGAGGCGGCTGACAAGGCGCCTCAATCCCTCAGCTTCGACCAGCCCAGTGCAGCCGACCGGCGCGCTGCCCAAGAACTCGCACAGCAGGACGCAAGGCGGGCCCGCGAGCTCGAAGTGCAGCGCCAGCAGCAAGAGGCCGAAGCCCGGCGCCGCGCGGCTCCTGCCATCGCCATCCATGGCCGAGGCCAGCCGCCCGCAGCCGCCGCCGCCCCCAGCAAGCAGGCACAGGCCCCGACGCCGCCCAAAACACCCAAAGACCCCAAGCCACCAAAGACACCCAAGGCGCCGAAGGTGACCCAGCCGGGCAAAGCCGCCAAGCCCGCCTCTGCAGCAAGCTAGAATCCCGCCGTTGGTGCTCGTGCAGGCATTCATGTCTGTGCAGTTAAACGGGAATCAGAAAGGCCGCGCTCCCACGGAGCCATGCCCAACCTGAGCTGTCCCCGCAACGGTAAGTGAACGAAGTTCGGTCGCGCCTTCCGGCGTGCGCTTGAACCTCAGCCTCTGTCAACAATCCACTGATGCCTGCCGGCATTGGGAAGGACACAGCAGGCCATGTTCACCAGCCCGGATACCGGCCAACAACGTGGTGCGCCGCGTGCCCTTGCCCGAACCGGGCTGGCGCCGCAGCACATCGTTCAACAGGCGCTCAGCGGGTGAGCTGGTGCCTGGCAGTCTTGCTTGTTTCTCGTTCACATGACCTCTTCTGTCCGGCCCCAGGCCCGCACTCAGGCGCGCGCGTCCCTGCCCGCTTCCATCCCCTCCTCCACGGTCCGCGCGCGTACGCTGCCCTTTGCCCTGGCCCTGATCGCAGTGGCCGTCCAGGGCGAAGCCCTGGCGCAGGGCCCTGGCCCGAACAAACTCGATTCGGTGGTGGTCACGGCCACCCGTTCGCCGATTCGCCTGAGCGAAGTCCTGGCTGACCTGACCGTGCTGAACCGCGCCGACATCGAGCGCCAGGCCTTCGGCGGCCTGGCCGATCTGCTGCGCAACAGCGGCTGCGTGGAGATGGTGCGCAATGGCGGCCCCGGCACCAGCACCTCGCTCTATCTGCGCGGCGCTGAAACCCGCCACACCGTGGTACTGGTGGACGGCGTGCGCGTCGATTCGCAGGCCAGCGGCGGCACGGCCTGGCAAGGCATCCCGCTGTCCCAGATTGAACGCGTGGAAGTGCTCAAGGGCCCGGCCAGCGCCATCTACGGCTCGGACGCCGTCGGCGGCGTGGTGCAGATCTTCACCCGCAAGGGCGGCCCGCGCCTGCAGGCCGAGTTGGGCGCCGGTCTGGGCAATCTGGGCACACGCAAGCTCGACGCCGGCCTCACCGGCAGCTCGGGCCTGCTGGACTTCGCCCTCAGCGCAGCGGGCGAACGCAGCGACGGCTTCAACAGCACCATCGACTCACCCAGCAGCTTCAGCTACATCGCCGACCGTGACGGCTGGAAGAACCACAACCTCAAGGCCCGTGTCGGCCTGCAGCTGAATCCGGCGCACCGTCTGGAAGCGCTGGCGCTCAGCAGCCACGCTGATGCTCAGTACGATGGTTCCAAGAGCACGCCCAACAACGACGACCACAGCATCCAGGACACCCGCGTTGCCCAGCTGAGCTGGAGCGCACAGTGGGTGCCGGCCCTGCAAACCCAGCTGAGCCTGGGCCAGTCGAACGAGCAGTACGAGACCAAACCCTCGATCTACCAGACCGAGACTCGGCTGCGCAATATCAGCCTCAACGGCAGCTACGAGATCAGCAAAGGTCAGCAGCTCAACTTCATCGTCGAGCGCCGCGAAGACCGTCTGGAGAATCCGAACCTGCTGACCGCAGACAAGATCGACAAGCGCCACCAGAATGCTTTGGCCCTGGGCTGGCTGTGGAGCCAGGACGCGCTGAGCCTGCAGCTGCATGGCCGCCATGACGACGACAGCCAGTTCGGTGGCGTCAACACCGGCACGGTCGCGGCCGGCTATGTGATCGCCCCGGGCCTGCGCCTGGTCAGCTCCATCGGCACCGCCTTCCGCGCGCCGACCTTGTTCCAGCGCGGCAGCATCTACGGCCCCGATCTGAGCAAGCCCGGCGTCAAGCCGCTCGATGCCGAACATGGTCGCAACTTCGAATTCGGACTGAAGTACGGCAATGAGCGCAGCGAGTTTTCGGTCACCGCCTACCGCAATCGCATCCGCGATCTGATCATCTACGGCGCGGCCGGCAGCTGCATCAACAAGGGCGGCTGCTACCAGAACGTGGCCTCGGCCCGTTTGCAAGGCCTGAGCCTGCAGGGCAGCACCGAGATCGCCGGTATTCGCCTCTCCAGCACCGTGGACCTGCAAGCTCCCAAGGACATGAGCACCAGCAAGCTGCTGGCCCGCCGTGCGCGCATGTATGGCACATTGCGTGCCGACACCACGGTGGCGAACTGGAAGTTGGGCGCGGCCGTGCAGAGCTCGGGTCAGCGCTATGACAACGCCGCCAACACCAAGCCGCTGGCGGGCTATGCCTTGCTCAACCTCGACGCCCAGTACAGCCTGACGCGCGAACTGCGCCTGCAGCTGAATCTGGACAATGCCTTCAACCGCAGCTACCAGACAGCAGGTGGCTACGCCCAGGCACCGCGCACGGTCTTCGTCGGGCTGCGCTACAGCCCGGCTGCGCTGTAAGGTCCACGCTGCCGGACGCAGGCCCATGACAGCGCAGCACCAGCTCATCGTCGGTGGCCAACGCAGCGGCAAGAGCCGCCACGCTGAAGAGCTGGCCCTGCGCTGGCAGGCGGCCTCGCCCGCCCATGAGGTCTGCGTGCTGGCCACGGCCTTGGCCTGGGACGAGGAGATGCGCCAGCGCATCGCCCGCCACCAGGCGGATCGCCCGGCCGGCTTTACCACGGTCGAGGTGCCAATGTCGCTGAGCCGGGCCCTGCGCGCCCAGAGCGCTCCGGGCCGGCTGCTGCTGGTGGACTGCCTGACCCTGTGGCTGACCAACTGGCTGATGCCCATGGACGGCCGGCCCGACCGCGCCGGCTGGGCCGCGGAACAGGCCGCGCTGCTCGACTGCCTGCCCGGTCTGGTTTCGCCGGTGATCTTCGTCTCCAACGAGGTCGGCTGGGGCATCTCGCCCTTGGGGCCTGAGGTGCGCGACTTCGTCGACGAATTGGGCCGACTCAACCAGGCCGTGGCACGCCGCTGTCAAGACCTGACCCTGATGGTCGCCGGTCAGGCCTGGACGCGGCCGGTCGAACAAGGAAGAAGTGGAGGAGAACCCGCATGAAGATCACGCAACCGCGCTTGCTGCCCGCTTTGCTACTGCTGCTACCGCTGCTTCTGCTATCGCTGATATCAGCCAGTGCCCAAGCCGCGCCGATCAAGCTCAGCGACGACGCCGGCAACACCTTGCAGCTCAGCGAACCGCCGCGCCGCATCATCAGCCTGCTGCCCTCCTTGACCGAGACCGTCTGCGCTCTGGGTGCCTGCGATCGCCTGGTCGGCGTGGACCGCTATTCCAACCACCCGGCCTCGGTGAACGCCCTGCCCAAGCTGGGCGGCCTCGATGACACACAGATCGAGACCATCGTCGCACTCAAGCCAGATGTGGTCATCCTGTCCGCATCCTCGCGGGTGCAGGACCGCCTGGCCAGCCTGGGCATCAAGCTGCTGGTGCTGGAGACACGCAGCCACGAGGATGTGCGCCGCGTGCTGGGCAAGATCGGCGAGCTGCTGGGCGTGGCGGAGCCGCAGAAGGTCTGGCAGCAGATCGACGCGGCCGTCCATCAGGCGGCGGCCAGCGTGCCGGCCTCGGTCAAAGGCCAGACCATTTACTACGAAATCGACAGTGCGCCCTACGCCGCTGGCGAGTCGTCCTTCATCGGCGAGACGCTGACGCGCTTGGGCGTGAAGAACATCGTCGGCAAGGAACTGGGGCCCTTCCCCAAGCTCAACCCCGAATTCATCGTACGGGCCGATCCGCAGATCATCATGGTGTCGCAGCGCAGCGGCGCCAGCCTGCCCGGCCGTCCGGGCTGGGCCGGTATCCGGGCCCTGCGCAACAAGCAGCTCTGCATCTTCCCCAAGGAGGAGACCGAGGTGATCAGCCGCCCCGGCCCGCGCATGGGCGAGGCCGCCGGATGGATGGCGCGCTGCCTGCGCAGCCTGGCGCCGGCAGCGAAGCCATGATGCTGATCCCGAGCCACCACAAGCCGCTGGTCCTGCTCTTGGCCCTGGCCCTGCTCAGCAGCCTGCTGGTGATGCTGGGTGTGGCGGTGGGCAGCACCGGTTTCAGCTGGAGCTGGCTGGACAGCAGCGAACCGGTGCAAGAGCAGATCCTCTGGCAGATCCGCCTGCCGCGCTCGATCGGTGCCTGGGTGGCCGGCGGCCTGCTGGGCTTGGCCGGCGCGGTGGCACAAGGCCTGTTCCGCAATGCCCTGGCCGACCCCTATTTGCTCGGCGCCTCCTCCGGCGCAGGCCTCGGTGTGGCCTTGCTGCTGGTGCTGGCCGGCACCTCGCCAGCGGCCGCCTCGCTGTGGCTGCGCATGGGCCTGACCGGCGCGGCTTTTCTGGGCGCTGTGGGCGCCGTGCTGCTGACTTTGATCCTGGCCCGTGGCGTCGAACAGACCATGCGCTTGCTGCTGGCCGGCGTCATCGTCGGCGTGGTCCTGGGCTCGGCGACCACGCTGATGATTCTGATGGCGCCCGACATCATGCGGCCCATGCAGGCCTTCGTCATGGGCTCGACTGGCTTTCTGGGCTGGAACAGCGTGCTCATCATGGCGCCGCTGCTGGCCGTCTGCCTGCTGACGGCCTTGGGCAGCAGCCGTGCGCTCGATGCCATGACGCTCGGTGAATCGACCGCCGCATCGCTGGGCGTGCGCTTGCCCACCATCCGCCTGATCCTGATTGCCGTGCTGGCCCTGGCCACCGGCGCGGCCGTGGCGCAAGCCGGGCTGATCGCCTTTGTCGGTCTGGTCGCGCCCCACCTGGTGCGCAGCCGGCTGCACTGCACCCACAGCTGGCTGCTCCTGCTCTCGGCCCTGACCGGCGGCGCCCTGCTGCTGGCGGCCGACATCCTGGCGCGCTGGCTGGTGGCGCCGCAAGAGCTTCCGGTCGGCGTGGTCACCACCGTGCTGGGCGGCGCCTACCTGCTCTGGCTGATGCATCGCAAACCCCTGCTGGAGAACCGGGCATGAAGTCAATAACGCCACATTCACCGGCACTCCAGACGCAAGTCCAAAGCCTGCAGCTGCAAGGGCAGACGATTCTTCATGAGCTGGGTCTGGCGCTGCAGCCGGGCCAATGGACCGCCATCGTCGGGCCCAACGGCGCCGGCAAGTCGACCTTGCTGCGCGCCATCGCAGGCCTGCTGCCGATGCAGGGCCAGTTGCAGTTGCTGGGCCGCGACTGGGCGGACTGGCCAGCCCGCGACCGCGCCCGCGCCCTGGCTTGGCTGGGTCAGAACGAAAGCAGCTCGGATGTGCTGACGGCCTACGAGGTGGTGATGCTGGGCCGCCTGCCTCACCAGGCCTGGCTGGCGCCGCCCAGCAGTGCTGACCATGCGGCCGTGCTGCAAGCCATGCAGCAGACCCAGAGCTGGGACTGGCGCGAACGCCCCTTGGGCCGCCTCTCGGGCGGCGAGCGCCAGCGCGTGTTGCTGGCTCGCGCGCTGGCGGTTCAGGCTCAGGTGTTGCTGATGGACGAACCGCTGGCCCATCTCGACCCGCCGCACCAGGCCGACTGGCTGGAACTGGTGCGCGGCCTGGCCGCCTCGGGCGTGGCCGTGGTCAGCGTCCTGCACGAGCTGAACATGGCCTTGCAAGCAGACAGCCTGGTCGTCATGCAGGCCGGCCGCATCCGCTGCCAGGGCTCGCCCGAGCGGGCCGACACCCGTGCGGCTCTGCAACAGGTCTTCGATGAACGACTGCATCTGGTCGAAGTGCAAGGTCAGTGGCTGGCCTTGCCGGCCGCGCCCTCGGCACGCCGGGCCACGACAGCCGCATCGGTCTCGCCCGCCAGCAATGTGCTGCCGCTGAAACGCAGCGCGGAATGAGCACAAGAAGCCGTTCGCCCATGCCAGCACGAGAACGTCTCTGCCCCGCCGTGCTGATCAGCGCCCCCTCCTCGGGTTCGGGCAAGACGAGCGTCACCGCGGCCATCGCCCGCTGGCACCGCCGCCAAGGCCAGCATGTGCGTGTGTTCAAGACCGGGCCGGACTACCTCGACCCCATGGTGCTGGAGCGCGCCAGCGGCCATCCGGTCTACCAACTGGATTTGTTCATGGGTGGCTTGACCCATTGCCGCGCCCTGCTGGCCCAAGCTGCGGCTGAAGCGGACCTGATCCTGGTCGAGGGTGTGATGGGCTTGTTCGACGGCGATCCCAGCAGCGCCGATCTGGCCGCCGCCTTCGGCCTGCCGGTGCTGGCCGTGATCGATGCCTCGGCCATGGCCCAGACCTTTGCCGCACTGGCCACCGGCTTGCAGCGCTACCGCAGCGACATCCAGCTCTGCGGCGTGGTGGCCAACCGCGTGGGCAGTCCCGGCCATGGCCAGATGGTGGCCCAAGGCCTGCCGGCCGATCTGCCCCTGGCCGCCGCCCTGCTGCGCAAGCCAGAGCTGAGTCTGCCCGAGCGCCACCTGGGCCTGGTCCAGGCCATGGAGCTGCCCGAGCTGGACAGCCAGCTGGACGCTTGGGGCCAGGCCTGGGGCGATGCCCTGCAGCCGGACTTCGAATGGCCACCGGTGCGCTTTGACCTGCAAGAACCGCTCTGGCCGGAGAACGAGGTAGCGCCGCAGGCCCTGGCCGGCCTCCGCATCGCCGTGGCACAGGACGCCTGCTTCTCCTTCATCTACCCGGCCAATCTCGACTGCCTGCGTGCGCTGGGCGCTGAGGTGATCAGCTTCTCGCCGCTGCAGGGGCAGGTCTTGCCGGACTGCGATGCGCTCTGGCTGCCCGGTGGCTACCCCGAGCTGCACGCGCCGGCACTGGCCGCCCACCCGAGCTTCTTCGCTTCGCTGCGCCAGCACCTGGCGAAGGCCAAACCCCTGCTGGCCGAATGTGGCGGCATGCTCTGTCTGCTGGACAGCCTGGCCGATGCCGAGGGCCAGGTGCATCCCATGGCCGGCCTGATGCCCGGGCAGGCACGCATGCAAAGGCGACTGGCCGCTCTGGGCCTGCAAGCCCTGGATTGGCCCGAGGGCCCGCTGCGCGGCCACAGTTTTCATCACTCGACGATGGACACCGCGCTGGCTCCAACAGCCATGGCCAGCAACCCCAATGCCAAGACCGGCAGCCGCACGGCCGAAGCCCTGTACGCACAAGGTTCGCTGCGCGCCAGCTATGTGCACCATTACTTCCCCTCCAACCCGGCGGCTGTGGCTGCCTTCTTCTCATCGGCCACCGGCCCACGCTGAGCATGGAAATCATTGCGCCCCCTGTTGACCGCGAACGCGTCATCCCCACGGCCGAGCGCCGCGGCCTGATCCTCGTCCACACCGGCGACGGCAAGGGCAAGAGCACGGCCGCCTTCGGCCTGGCCCTGCGCGCCCATGGCCGCGGCAAGGCGGTCAAGATCTACCAGTTCATGAAAGTGCCCAGCGCCCGCTTTGGCGAGCACCGCCTGTTCGAGCAGCTCGGTGTGCCCATCGAAGGCCTGGGCGATGGCTTCAGCTGGAAGAGTAAGGACCTGGAGCATAGTGCCCAGCTGGCCCGCGATGGCTGGGCGCGCGCCGCCGCAGCAATAGCCGCGGGCGAGCATTTCCTGGTCGTGCTGGACGAGATCATGTACCCGCTGCGCTACGGCTGGCTGCCGCTGGAGCCGGTGCTGCAAGCCCTGCGCGAACGGCCGGCCCATGTCCATGTGGTGCTGACCGGACGTAACGCGCCAGACGAGCTGATCGAACTGGCCGACACCGTGACCGAGATGACGCTGGTCAAGCACCACTTCAAGGCGGGTGTGCCGGCGCAAAGAGGCATCGAGGACTGAGGCAGGACCGAGGGCCAGCCCTGCGGCTGGACCGACGCCTGCCGAAGAGCGCCCCGCTTGCAAGCGGAGCGTCCAACCAGAAGGACAAAATGACCACCAACATGGCCTGGCTGCTGCCCCTGGCGTTTGCCTTCGCCCTGGCGATCGATCGCCTCTGCGGCGAGCCGCCGCTGTGGGCGCATCCGGTGGTGGCCATGGGCAAGTACCTGGGCCTGTTCACGGAAGTGCTGGCACGGCAGCCAGCGGGCCTGGCTTTTGTCGGCGGCGCCTTGGCCTGGTGCGTGGGCGCCGGGCTCTGCATCGCCCTGGCCATGCTGCTGGAAACGCAGCTGATCGCGCAGACCCAGGCCTGGCTCGGTGGGGCGCACCTGTTGCTGTGTGCGGCCCTGCTGGGTCTCTTGCTCAAGCCCTTGCTGGCCTGGCGCATGCTCCGCGAAGAGGTGGCGGCCGTCGAAGCGGCCCTGGCCGATTCGTTGCCGGCCGGGCGGGCGCGGCTGGCGCGATTGGTCAGCCGCGACACCACGCGCTTGAGCGAGGCCGAGGTGCGCGAGGCTGCGCTGGAGACCCTGGCCGAGAACCTCAATGACTCGGTGGTGGCGCCCCTGTTCTGGGCCATGATCGCCGGCCTGCCCGGCGCGGCGCTCTACCGTTTTGCCAACACGGCCGATGCCATGTGGGGCTACCACGACCGACGCGAATGGTCGGGCAAATGGGCGGCACGCGCCGACGACGCCCTGTCCTGGATTCCCGCCCGCCTGACGGCCCTGGGCCTGCTGCTCGGCCGGCCCAAACTGTGGCTGGCACTGTTCAGTCAGGCGCGCCGCACGCCCTCGCCCAACAGCGGTTGGCCCATGGCGGCCCTGGCCCTGCGCCTGGGCCTGAGCCTGGGCAAGCCCGGGGTCTACCGCCTCAACGAAGCAGGGCGCGCGCCGCAGTCCGGCGATCTGGCGCCAGCCCTGGGCCAGGCGCGCTGGAGCCTCATGCTCAACGCCGGCCTGCTGGCACTGAGCGCGGCCTGGCTGCGTGGCGGCTTGTCATGAGCGCCGCGGCCCCTTTCATCCCCGAGCATGGCGGCGCCGACAGCGGCCCGACGCCGCGTCATGATTTCTCCAGCAATGCCAGCCCTCTGGGACCGCCGCCGGCGCTCTGGCAGGCGGTGCTGGATGCCGACCGCAGCCGCTACCCCGACCCGCGGTACCGCGCCCTGAGCCAGCGCCTGGCTGCTGCGCACGGCCTGGAAGACGGCGAACGCGTGCTGCCGGCCTCGGGCGGGGCCGAGGCGATCCGGCGCCTGAGCCTGGCGACCCTGCGCGCCGGCCTGCGCCATGTCTGGCTGCCCAGCCCCGGCTTTGCCGACTACGAGGCCGCAGCCCTCGCTCTGGGTCTGCAGGTGCACCGTTATGCATCGAGCCAGGATTTGGTTCAGGGCCTGGGCCGGCAAGAAGACGGCTTGCCCTGCGCCGCACCGGCCCTGGTCTGGGTCTGCGACCCCTGCAACCCGACGGGCGCCAGCTTCAGCCTCGACGAGTGGATGGTGCTGGACCTGGCCTTGCAGGACAGCGATTCCATCCTGGCCGTGGACCAGGCGTACGAGCCCTTGCGCCTGGACGGCGCCTGCGCCCTGCCCGCCGACTTGGCCGAGCGCGCCTGGCGCCTGGTCTGCCCCAACAAGGCCTTGGGGCTTACGGGCGTGCGCGCGGCCTATCTGTTGGCACCCGCGGCCTGCCCGCTTCAAGCCCTGGCCCCGCAACTGGCGCCCAGCTGGGTGCTGGCCAGCGAGGGCTGCGCCCTGCTGCAGGCTTGGTGCCGGCCAGAGACCGAGCGCTATCTGAGCCAGGTCAGGGCCCAGCTGCGCGAATGGAGGCAGGATCAGCGTGCGCTGCTGGCCGAGCTGGGCTGGCAGCAAAGTGAGGCGAGCTGCAGCAATTTCTGGCTGACCCGGCCCACGCAGGACAGCGACAGCCTGCTGCGCGCGCTGCGCCAGCGCGGCATCAAGCTGCGCGATGCCCGCAGCTTCGGCCTGCCGGGCTGGCTGCGCGTCTCGACCCAGCCGCCCAGCGCCCAGGCCGCCCTGTACCAAGCGATCAAGGACCTCCCGCAATGACGCCCCAAAAAGAACAACAACAAAAAGCCGCCAAGGCGGTGATGGTGCTGGGCACCACCAGCGGCGCAGGCAAGAGCTGGCTGGCCACGGCCCTGTGCCGCTTCTACGCACGCCAGGGGCTCAAAGTTGCGCCCTACAAAGCCCAAAACATGAGCAACAACGCCCGGGTGGTGCCCGGCCTGAACGGTCGCCTGGGCGAGATCGGCAGCGCCCAGTACTTCCAGGCCCTGGCCGCGCGGCGCACGCCCGAGGTGCGCATGAACCCGGTGCTGCTCAAGCCGGAGGCGGACACGAAATCCCAGGTCATCGTGCTCGGCGAGGTGGACCCGGTGCTGAGCGAGTGGCCCTGGCGCGAGCGCAGCGAGCAGCTCTGGCTGCGCGCCCGGCCGCCCCTGCACGAGCTGATGGCCGAGAACGATGTGGTGGTGATCGAGGGCGCGGGCTCGCCGGCCGAGATCAATCTGCACAGCAGCGACTACGTGAACATGCGCACCGCGCTGGAGGTGAACGCCGCCTGCCTGCTGGTCACTGACATCGACCGCGGCGGCGCCTTTGCCCACCTCTACGGCACCCACCAACTGCTGCCCGCGCATGAAAGCGCGCTGATCCGAGGCTTTGTGCTGAACCGTTTCCGTGGCGATGCCAGCCTGCTGGCCCCGGGGCCGGAGCAGTTGCAGGCGCTGACCGGCGTGCCCACGATGGCGGTGTTGCCGATGTGGCGCGGCCACGGCCTGCCCGAGGAGGATGGTGTCTACGACGACCGCCCCACCGGCAGCGGTCAGGCGCGCCTGCGCATCGCCGTCATCGCCTACCCGCGCCTGTCCAATCTCGACGAGTTCCAGCCCCTGCGCAGCCTGCCCGGCGTGCGCCTGAGCTGGGCGCGCAGCCCGGCCGAGTTGGAGGGCGCGGACTGGATCATCCTGCCCGGTTCCAAGGCGGTGGCGGCCGATCTGGCCTGGCTGCGCGCGCAAGGCCTGGACCTGCCCATCGCCCAGCATGCCGCCGCCGGCCGGCCAGTGCTGGGCATTTGCGGCGGCCTGCAGATGCTGGGCGAAAGCCTGCTCGACCCGCATGGCCTGGACGGCAATGCGCCCGGTCTGGGCCTGCTGCCCCTGGTCACGCAGTTCGAACGCGACAAGCTTTTGCGCCCCTGCGATCTGCGCTTTGCCGAGCTCGAAGGGCCATGGGCCCCACTGAGCGGCGTGGCCGCCGGCGGCTACGAGATCCACCACGGCCGCACCGTCCAGCACCCCAGCCTGGCGCCGGCCCAGGTGGCCTTGCGCAACGAGGCGGGCGAGGCCATAGGCTGGCGCGAGGGCTCGGTGCTGGGTCTGTACGCCCACGGCCTGTTCGAGCAGGACAGCGTCTTGCGTGCCCTCTTCGGCCAAAGCCTGCCCGGCCTGGACTCGGTCTTCGAGGGCCTGGCCGACTACATCGAACAGCATTTCGAGCCCGGCGCCCTGATGGGCCTGCTCCAGAACCCGAGCGCCAAGCCATGAGCCGCCCCGAACGCATCGCCTGCCTGTCCACCGAGGCCGTGGACACGCTCTACCGCCTGGGTGCGCAAGCGCGCATCGCCGGCATCTCCGGCTACACCGTCTACCCGCCCGAGGCGCGCCAAGAGAAGCCCAAGATCAGCGGCTTCACCACCATGAAGCTGGAGAAGATTCAGGCCGTGCAGCCGGATCTGGTGATCGGTTTTTCGGATCTGCAAAAGCCGCTGCTGGCCGAATGCGAGGCCGCCGGCCTGGCCACGCTCAGTTTCGACCACCGCGATCTGGCCGGCATCCATGCCATGGTGCGCGCCCTCGGCGCCCTGGTCGGCCACGAGGCCCAGGCCGAGCAGCTCTGCGCCAGCCTGCAGGCCACGCAGGACGAGATCGCGGCCATCGGCCGCCAGCTGCCGCGCCGGCCGCGCGTCTGCTTCGAGGAATGGGACGAGCCGCTGATCATGGGCATCGGCTGGGTCAGCGAGATCATCGCGCTGGCCGGCGGCGAGGATGTGTTCGCCGACCGCGCCCGCGCCAGCCTGGCACGCGACCGCATCGTCAGCCCCGAGGAGGTGCTGGCCCGCCGGCCCGAGCTGATTCTGGGCAGCTGGTGCGGCAAGCGCTTCGTACCCGACAAGGTGCTGGCCCGGCCCGGCTTCGCCGCCCTGGGCGCACGCCTGATCGAAATCAAATCGGCCGACATCCTGGCCCCCGGGCCCACGGCCATCGAGCGTGGCGCCCGCCAGGTGCAGGCCGCCCTGCAATCCCTGTTTCAAGACACCGCAGAAAACCCATGACCATGGCCGAGCACCTGATCCCCGACATCGCCTCCCTGCAAGACCTGACCCTCGCCGCCGCTCTGCAGGCCCGCATCGATGGCAAGACCAAGCCCCTGGGTGCCTTGGGGCAGCTGGAAACGCTGATGCTGCGCCTGGGCTTGATCTTGGGCAGCGAGACGCCGCAGCTCAAGAACCCGCAGATGATGGTGTTCGCCGGCGACCACGGCCTGGCCCGCCGTGGCGTGTCCGCCTACCCCAGCGACGTGACCTGGCAGATGGTCGAGAACTTCCTGGCCGGTGGCGCCGCCATCAGCGTGCTGGCGCGCCAGCATGGCCTGGCATTGAGCGTGGTGGATGCCGGCGTGGCCCATGACTTTGCGCCGCGCGAGGGCTTGATCATCGCCAAGATTGCCCACGGCACGGAGGACGCTTCCGAGCGAACGGCCATGAGCATCGACCAATGCGCCACCGCCATCGCCGCCGGCAAGAACCTCTTGCGCAACAAGCCGGGCAATGCCCTGCTGCTGGGCGAGATGGGCATTGGCAACACCTCGAGTGCCGCCCTGCTGCTCGCCCGGCTCCAAGGCCTAGCGCTGGCCGACTGCACCGGCCGGGGGACAGGTCTTGACGATGCCGCCCTGGCGCGCAAGGTGGCGGTGCTGCAAGAAGTGCTGGACTTGCATGTGCAGGCCAGCACACCGCTGCAGGCTCTGGCAGCCTTTGGCGGCTTCGAGATCGCCATGATGGTGGGCGCGGTGCTGCAGGCGGCGCTGGAGCGCCGCGTCATCGTCGTCGATGGCTTCATCGCCAGCAGCGCGGTGCTGGTGGCCGCCCGCTTGCAGCCGGCCGTGCTGGAGCGTTGCATTTTTGCCCACCGCTCGAACGAGAGTGGCCACCGCCTGATGCTGGAAGCCTTGCAGGCCGAACCCCTGCTGGACCTGGGCCTGCGCCTGGGCGAGGGCTCGGGCGCGGCCCTGGCCTGGCCGCTGCTGGAATCCGCCTGCCGGATTCTGGAAGAAATGGCAAGCTTTGCCTCGGCTGGAGTCAGCGAACAGCGCTGATATCTGCAGCCAAAGTCCTGTTTACTTGGGGGCCGCTGTGGCCATAATCAGGCCAGCCACGCTGCACCAGGACACGCGCCATGACGGATTTGGTTTTTGCTGACGAGAGCCCCGAGCTGGATACCGACGGCAATGCCCCCAAGCCGCTGGAGCCCTGGGTGGTGATGATCGTGGATGACGATGTGGCGGTGCACCAGGTCACCCAGCTGGTCATGGCCGATTTCGAGTTCAGTGGCCGCCGCCTGCAGTTCCTGGATGCCTACAGCGGCGCCGAGGCGCGCGAACTGCTGCAGACCCGGCGCGACATCGCCCTGATCCTGCTCGATGTGGTGATGGAGTCCGAACACGCCGGCCTGGACCTGGCCCGCTACATTCGCGAGGAGCTGGACAACCACCATGTGCGCATCGTGCTGCGCACCGGCCAGCCCGGCCAGGCACCGGAAGAGCATGTCATCAAGAGCTATGACATCAACGACTACAAGGAAAAGACCGAGCTGACCAAGCGCAAGCTGATCACGGTTTTCTACGCCGCACTTCGCAGCTACCGCGACATCATGATCATCGAGCAGTCGCGCTTGGCCCTGCGCCGCTCGATCGACGCCATCACCCGCATCTACGACTCGCACAATCTGCGCCGCTTTGCCTCGGCCGTGCTGGAGCAGGCCGCGCATTTGCTCGGTTATGAAGCCCAGGGCTTGTGCGCGAGCCGTGTGGCAGCCTACGCGGCCTCGCACATCGAGGGTCGACTCAAGGTCCTGGCCGCTACCACCGAGTACTCGCGCCTGCTGGTGGACGAGGAAATCAGCAATTTGCCGGCCGAGGTGAAGTTGGCCCTGGACCGAGCGCTGGACGACCAGATCAGCTCCTTCGATGCACATCATTTTGTCGGTTACTACCGCAGCAGCAGTGGCAACGAAACCCTGCTCTACATGACCTTCTCCGAGCCAGTGGATGCTCAGTCGCGCGAGCTGCTCGAGATCTTCTGCGCCAATGTCGCCATCACCTACGAGGCCTTGTTGCTACGCGAGGAGATCCAGGACACCCAGCGCTCCACCGTCTACATCATCGGCGAGGCGGTCGAGCGCCGGTCCAAGGAAACCGGCGCCCATGTGCGCCGCGTCGGCGAGCTGGCCGCTTTGCTGGCTGAGCTCTCGGGCATGCGCAGCAGCGAAATCGAGTTCATGCGCCAGGCCGCGCCCCTGCATGATGTAGGAAAGATCGGCATCCCCGACCGCGTGCTCAACAAGCCGGGCAAACTCGACGCCGAAGAGTGGGAGGTGATGAAGACCCACTCGCGCATCGGCTTCGAGCTGCTCAGCAAATCGGACAAGCGCATCCTGCAGCTGGGCGCCATCATCGCCCACGAACACCACGAACGCTGGGACGGCCAGGGCTATCCACGCGGCTTGCTGGGTGAGCAGATCCACATCGCCGGCCGCATCGTCGCCCTGGCCGATGTGCTGGATGCCCTGGTGAGCCGCCGCTGCTACAAAGAAAGCTGGAAGTTCGACGAGGCATTGGGCTATGTTCAAGAGCAATCCGGCCTGCAGTTCGACCCTGATCTGGTAGCCAAGCTGATGGCCAATTTGCCGGCCGTCAAGGACATCTACGTCCGCTATCCGGATTCCTGAGGCCCGCCATGAGCAGCCTTATTTCCCCCGACATGAACGGCTCGGTTCCCGCAGACCCAGGCGAACCTCGGCAACAGGTGCAACAACTGCAGCAGGAGCTGCAATTGGCTACCGAACGCCTGCTGGAGCAGGAACAGCTGGCCGCGCTCGGCAACCTGGTCGCCGGCGTGGCGCATGAGATCAACACGCCGATCGGCATCGCCGTCACGGCCGCCTCAGGCATGGAGGAGTTTGCGCGCAGCCTGACGCGCAAACTCAGCGGCGACAAGGTCAGCCGCAGCGAGCTGCAGACCTTGGCCAGCCAGCTCGAAGACGGCGCCCGCCTGGTCAACAACAACCTGGCCCGAGCTGCCGAACTGATCAGCAATTTCAAGACCCTGGCGGTGGACCAGGCCAGCGCCGCTGAAATGCATGTGGACCTGAGCCCCTACCTGAGCGGCATCGTCAAGGCACACAACCCGGTGCTGCGCGCGGCCCAGACCCGCGCCGAGCTGGACACACCCGAGCATCTGCACGCCACCCTCGTGCCGGGCCAGTTCTCGCAAATCGTCTCCAACCTGATCACCAATGCGCTGACCCATGCGTTTCAGGATCAGCCCGAGGACCGACCGCGCCTGATCCGCGTCCGCCTGCACGGTCAAGGCGAGCGCCTGCATCTGCACTTCAGCGACAACGGACGCGGCGTGCCGCCCGAGGTGCGGGCGCGCATGTTCGAACCCTACTTCACCACCCGCCGCGGCAGCGGTGGCTCGGGCCTGGGCCTCTACATCGTGCATAAGCTGTGCGAGCAGATGGGCGGCCAGATCGTGGTGGACGAGGCCCACAATCCCGGCCTGGGTTTCCGCGTCGACCTGCCCCTCCGCGACTGAGCCCCCCCGATTCACGATTCACGATTCACGATTCACGATTCACGATTCACCCGTTCACCCGCTTTCCGCCCCCCGCCCCGCATGCCCTCTCCGCTCCACGAGCTTCGCCTGTTCTTCATCGCCCTGCAGTTTTTCACCCGCTGTCCCGTGCCCACTTGGGTCGGTTTTGAGCCAGCCTGGCTGCAGACCTGCGGACGCTACTTTCCAGCCGTGGGCCTGCTGGTCGGCGCCTGGGCTGCGGCGGTGCTGGGCGCGGCCCTGTGGCTGTGGCCGCCGATGGTGGCGGTGGGCTTGAGCATGGCGGCCAGCATCTGGCTGACCGGCGGCTTCCACGAAGACGGCTGGGCTGACAGCTGCGACGGCCTGGGCGGCGCGGTCAGCCGCGAGAAGGCCCTCACCATCATGAAGGACTCACGCATCGGCAGCTACGGCGCCCTGGGCCTGATCCTGATGCTGGGGCTGAAGGCCGCCAGCCTGCTGGCCCTGGTCGAGCACAGCCCTCTGCTGGGCCTGCTGGCCCTGATCTGGGCCCACAGCGCCTCGCGCCTGGCGCCGGTCTGGCTGATGCATGCCCTGCCCTATGCCGGGGACCCGGACCATGCCAAGGCCAAGCCTCTGGCCACCGAGGCCAGCCTGGGCGCGGTGCTCGCGGGCCTGCTCTGGCCCTTGGCCCTGGCCGGCGGCATGCTGATTCTTGTGCCGGGCCTGCTGCCGGCGCTCGGCGCCGCCAGCCTGGCCGGCCTGGGCCTGAGCTGGTGGATGCAGTCCATGCTGAAACGCCGCCTCGGCGGCTACACCGGGGACAACCTCGGCGCCACGCAGCAGCTGGTGGAGCTGGGTCTGCTGTTGGGTCTGTTGGCCGTGGTCCATGCCGGCTGAAGCCCAAGTCGCAGCCCAGGCCTGGGTCTGGCGCCACTCCAAGCCCGAGGGCGCGGCCGGCCGCTGCATTGGCGCCGGCACTGATTTGCCAGTGCACCGACGCCGCGCCAAGCGCCTGGCCCGGCGCATCCAGCGCTTCGCTCGCCGCCACCGCCTGCCGCATGTGGTGCGCAGCTCAGGCCTGCGGCGCTGCGCCGATGTGGGCCGCTGGCTGCGCCGCTGGGGTTGGCGGCATCACATCGATCAGGCTCTGGCCGAGATGGATTTCGGCCGCTGGGATGGCCGGCCCTGGAGCGAGTTGAGCGCCGCCGATTTCGAGCCCTGGATGCAGGACTTTGCTGGCCATGCGCCGGGCGGCGCGGAAACACTGAGGCAGCTGCTGGCGCGTGCCGCGGCCTGGCCGGTGCCGGCGGGTGGTTTGATCATCAGCCATGGTGGCTGGATGCTGGCGCGCCGGTGGATGGAGCAAGAAGGGCCAGAGAGAACTCCGAGCGCCGCCAATTGGCCAGCGCCCCCGCGCTACAGCGAATGCTGGGCGCTGAGGGCCGGCTCGGTCTGAATCAGGCCGCCGGCGTGGCCGAAACCGCGGTCAAGCGCAGGTACTTGCCCATCAAGGTTTCCTTGTCCTCGACATGGGCCGGATTGACCGGAATGCACGCGACCGGACACAGCTGCACGCACTGCGGCTCGTCGAAATGGCCCACGCACTCTGTGCACTTGTCGTGCGCGATCTGGTAGTACTCCTCGCCCATGGAGATGGCGTTGTTGGGGCACTCGGGCTCGCAGACATCGCAGTTGATGCATTCGTCGGTGATCATCAGCGCCATGGAATCAGCCCTCCTTCCGCGCTAAGCGCTCTTGCAAACGCGCCAGCACCAGCGGCGACACAAACTTGCTGACGTCGCCACCGAGTTGCGCGATCTCGCGCACAAAGGTGCCCGTGACGAATTGGTAGGCGTCCGAGGTGGACAGGAACACCGTCTCGACGCCGGGCATCAGGTGGCGGTTCATGCCGGCCATCTGGAACTCGTATTCAAAATCACTGTTGGAGCGCACACCGCGCACCACCGCCTGGCCGCCCTGCCCCAGCACAAACTCGCTGAGCAGGCCGCTGAAGGCAATCACCTCGACCTGCGGCAGCGGCCCAGCCAGTTCCCGCGCCATGGCCAGTCGTTCGTCCAGGCTGAACAAGGTGCGCTTGTGGTGAGCGGCCGCCACAGCCAGCACGACCCGGTCGAACATGCGGCAGGCGCGCTGCAGCAGGTCCTCATGGCCGAGGGTCAAGGGGTCGAAAGTGCCGGGGTAGACGGCGGTCAGCGAAGGTCGGCTCATGGAATCGGTCCGGCGGCGGGGCTGGACCATGGCGTTGGCGGGTAAGACCAGAATTATCCCTTGCGCCGAAAGACCTGGAAATGCACGGCCCCGGCCTTGCCCGAGCGCCAGACCTCGAGGCCCAGCTCTTCTGGCGCCACGATGGGTTCACCGGACTCCAGATAGACCAGGCCGTCGGGCACCAGCAGCGGCAGGGCCGCGCGCAGGGCCGGCAGGAACAAGTCCTGCTGAAACGGCGGGTCCAAGAGCACCAGCTCGAATCGGGCCGGCGCGCAACGCGCCATCCAGGCCAGGGCGTCGCTGCTCTCCACGCGCAGCATGTCGGCCTTGAGGCGAACTTTGCTGGCATTCAGGCTGCGTGCAAGTTCGGCGTCACGCTCCAGCAGCAGCACCTCGGTCGCACCGCGCGAGGCGGCCTCAAATCCCAGTGCGCCGCTGCCGGCAAAGGCATCGAGCACACGCCAGCCGTCGAGGTCCTGGCCCAGCCAGTTGAACAAGGTTTCACGCACCCGGTCGGGCGTTGGCCGCAGACCCGGCCGGTCGGCCACCGGCAGCTTGGAGCGTTTCCACTGGCCGCCGATGATGCGCACCTCGCGGGCCGCCATGCGCGGCGCGCCCTGCTTCTGGGGCCCAGCAGCGCCGGCCTTGGCCGCGACGCTGGAACGAGGCCGGCCGCCGCTCATTGCCGCACCGCAATGCCGCGCGCAGCCAGCAAGGCCTTGGCCTCGCCGACCGTGTGCTGGCCGTAATGGAAGATGCTGGCGGCCAGCACCGCATCGGCGCCGCCGATCGTGATGCCATCGGCCAGATCCTCCAGCGAACCGACGCCGCCCGAGGCGATCACCGGCACCGACACGGCATCGCTGACCGCGCGCGTGAGCGCCAGATCGAAGCCGCTCTTGGTGCCGTCGCGGTCCATGCTGGTCAGCAGGATTTCGCCGGCGCCAAACTCGGCCATCTGCTTGGCCCACTGCACCGTATCGAGGCCCACGTTCTTGCGCCCGCCATGGGTGTAGACATCCCAGCCCGGGCCGCGCGCATCGCCCTCGGCGCGGCGTTTGGCATCGATGGCCACGACGATGCACTGGGCACCGTACTTGTCAGACGCTTCGCGGATCAGCTCCGGGCGTGCCACGGCAGCGGAATTGAAGCTGACCTTGTCGGCGCCGGCATTGAGCAGGCGCCGCACATCGGCCACCTCGCGCACGCCGCCGCCCACCGTCAGCGGAATGAAGACCTGCGAGGCCACGGCCTCGATGATGTGCAGGATCAGGTCGCGGCCATCGCTGGTCGCGGTGATGTCGAGAAAGGTCAACTCATCGGCGCCCTGCTCGTTGTAGCGCGCCGCGATCTCCACCGGATCGCCCGCGTCACGCAGTTCGGTGAAGTTGATGCCCTTGACGACCCGCCCGGCGGTCACGTCCAGGCAGGGAATGATGCGTTTGGCCAGCATGACGAGCTTTCGCGAGAGAGAGAAAAGAAGTGAGGCGCAGACGGTGGTCTGATCAACTTGGAATTGGCAAGAATCGGCACGGAGCAGCCGTTGAAGGTTGAGCTTGTGCCGAGGGGCATCGAGCGAATGCTTCCGCTCATGTCCTCCGGCCTGTGCTGCGCACAGGCCTCCCCCTTTACTTCGCTTCAGCACTCACCCGACACCATTTCAGTGCGACCGCTCGGCGTTTTCGTCGAAGTAGCAAGGCCTTGCTGGATCGGGACGGCTGGGTGCTCTGCGAAGTGAAGTAAAGGAGGAGACCCCAGCCGTAGGCTGGGGTCGGGGGACATGAACGGAGCAGAGCGCCCAGTCGCCCCGATCAACAACCGACCCAAGGGCTGCTTCGTACCGTCAGCCGACGCAGACTCGTGCTTCAGCCCAAGGACAACTCGTCCGCGCGCGCTTGGCCTGCAGTGAAATCCAGATCGCCGGTGTAGATGGAGCGGCCGCAGATCACGCCTTCCACGCCTTCGCTTTCAACGGCACAGAGCGCTTCGATGTCCGCAATATTGGACAGACCGCCCGAGGCGATGACCGGAATGCTGAGCGCCTGCGCCAGCTTCACCGTCGCTTCGATATTGATGCCGGTCAGCATGCCGTCGCGGCCGATGTCGGTGTAGATCACGCCTTCCAGGCCATAGCCTTCGAACTTGCGTGCCAAGTCGATCACTTCGTGGCCGGTCAGTTTGCTCCAGCCATCGGTCGCCACCTTGCCGTCCTTGGCATCGAGGCCGACGATGATGTGGCCGCCAAAGGCCGTGGCCGCGTCCTGCAGGAAGCCGGGGTTCTTGACGGCGGCCGTGCCGATGATGATGTAGCTCAGGCCCGCATCGAGATAGCGCTCGATGGTGTCGAGGTCGCGGATGCCTCCGCCCAGCTGCACGGGAATCTCACCATTCACTTCGCGCAGGATGGCCTTGATCGCGGTTTCGTTGACCGGCTTGCCCGCGAAGGCGCCGTTCAAGTCGACCAGATGCAGGCGCCGCGCGCCGGCGTCAATCCAGCGCCGCGCCATGGCTGCCGGGTCTTCGCCGAAGGTGGTGGACTCGTTCATATCGCCTTGCTTGAGGCGCACACAACGACCGTCTTTCAGGTCAATAGCAGGAATCAGCAACATGGCCGAGGTCAGTGGTGAGGAAGTAGATGGGGTTGGAGGGAAGGACAGGAACGGGGATCAGAGCAGCCGGAAAAAGTGCCTGAGCAGACCGCGCATGCATACATGCAGTTCGATGTTGGCTAGGTCAGAAATGAGAAGAAGGCTCAGGGATTCCAGTGGAGGAAATTGCGGTACAGGGCGAGGCCCAGCGCAGCACTTTTTTCAGGGTGGAATTGGGTGGCAAAAATATTATCCCGGGCGACGGCGCAGGTAAAGCGCAGGCCGTAATCGGTCTCGCCGGCACTGTGGCGCACATCTAACGGCGCGGCATAGAAGCTGTGCACGAAGTAGAACCAGCTTTCATCGGGAATGCCAGCCCAGAGCGCATGCGGCTGCGCCTGACGCACCCGGTTCCAGCCCATCTGCGGCACCTTGTAGCGACTGCCATCGGGCTGAAGCTGACCTTCCAGCTGGAAGCGACGCACGCGGCCGGGGATCAAGCCCAGGCCCGGCGTGTCCTGCTCTTCGCTGTGATCCAGCAGCATCTGCATGCCCACGCAGACGCCCATCAGCGGCTTGCTGGCCGCGGCCTCAAGCACCGCCTGCTGCAGGCCGGAATCCTTCAGCTCGCGCATGCAATCGCGCATGGCGCCCTGCCCCGGCAGCACCACGCGCTCCGCAGCACGCACGGCCTCGGGCTCAGAGGTGATCACCACCTCCAACCCGGAGTCCTGCGCCACATGCAGCACGGCCTGCGAAACCGAGCGCAGATTGCCCATGCCGTAGTCGACAACCGCAACAGTCCGCTTCATGTCAAAGACTGCCCTTGGTCGAGGGGATCACGCCCAGCGAGCGCGGGTCCAGGGTCAGGGCCATGCGCAGCGCGCGGCCGAAGGCCTTGAAGATGGTTTCACACTGATGGTGGGCGTTATGCCCCTTGAGATTGTCCACATGCAGGGACACCAGGGCATGGTTGACGAAGCCCTGGAAGAACTCGAAGGCGAGCTGGGTGTCGAAAGCGCCAATCGAGCCGGCGGTAAATTTCACATCCATGGCCAGGCCGGGGCGGCCGGAGAAATCGACCACCACGCGCGACAGCGCCTCGTCCAGCGGCACATAGCTGTGGCCGTAGCGGGTTAGGCCCTTCTTGTCGCCGACCGCCTGGGCCACCGCCAGGCCCAGGGTGATGCCCACGTCTTCCACCGTGTGGTGGCCGTCGATGTGCAGGTCGCCCTTGGCTTCGATCTCCAGATCGATCAGGCCATGGCGGGCGATCTGGTCCAGCATGTGGTCGAAGAAGCCGATGCCGGTGTTCAGGCGCGCCTCGCCCGTGCCGTCGAGATTGACGCGCACGCGGATCTGCGTTTCCTTGGTGTTGCGGCTGACTTCGGCGATGCGCGCCGCGGGTGCGGGGCTCAGGACCAGATCGGTACTCATGATGCTCAGAGACTTTCTTTCAAGGCAGCCAGCATGGCTGTGTTTTCCTCGGCCGTGCCGATGGTGATGCGCAAGCAATTGGCCAGCAAGGAGTGGGCGCTGGACGCGTTCTTGATCAGCACGCCGCGCGCCTTCATGGCCGCGAAGGTGGCTGGCGCGTCCGCCACCCGTGCCAGCAGCATATTGCCCTGGCTGGGGAAGACCTGCACGCCAGGCAGGCTTTGCAGCGCCGCCAGGACCCGCTCGCGCTGGGCGCGCAGCTCGGCCGCCTGCGCGGCATACACCTCGGCATGCTCGAGCGCAAAAAGCCCGGCCTCGGCATTGAGCACGCCGATATTGAAGGGCGGGCGCAGTTTTTCGATCTGCGCGACCAGCTCGCTGCGGCCCATCAGGTAGCCGATGCGCACGCCGGCCAAGCCGAACTTGCTCATGGTGCGCATGACCAGCACATTCGGGTGGCGGCGCAGCCAGGCCATGGAGTCGGCGGCCGCAAAGGGCTGGTAGGCCTCGTCCATCACCACCAGACCGGGCGCGGCGGCGATGATCCGCTCGATCACGGCTGCGTCCCAGAGATTGCCGGTCGGGTTGTTCGGGTAGGCCAGGTAAATCAGCGCCGGCTGGTGCTGCGCAATCGCCGCCAGCATGGCCGGGCCGTCCAGCTCGAAGTCTTCCGCGCGCAGCGGCACGCCGACGAAGCCCAGACCCTGGTAACGGGCCGAATGCTCGTACATCACAAAGCTGGGCAGCGGCGTCATCACGCAGGCGCCGGGCTGGCTGACGGCCATGCTCAGCAAGGTGATGAGCTCGTCTGAGCCATTGCCGAGCACGATGTCGCAGCCCTCGGGCATGCCTGCGTGGGCGGCCAGGGCCAGGGCCAGCTCGCGGTTGCTTTCGGCCGGATAACGGTTGATCGCCACGGCACCGAGGCGGCGGCCCAGGGCCTCTTGCAGCTCGGCCGGCAGGCGGAACGGGTTCTCCATCACGTCCAGCTTGATCAGGCCGGCGCTGCTCTGCACCGGGTAGGCGCTCATCGCGCGCACATCGGGCCGGATGGCGGCCAGGGCCTGCTGCAAAAGATCGGCGGGGGCGTCGCTGGGGCAGTTCATGGTCGTCGTCATTGCAGGGCCTCGGGAGCCATCATCAAGGGGTTGAGGATCTGCACGCTGTCCAGTTGCAGCTCATGCTTGAGCTCCAGGCTGAGCAGGCGGCTGCAGCCCTGGGCTTTGGCGGCGGCCACGATCAGGGCGTCGGCATAGGGCAGACCGAAACGGCTTTCGATCGACCAGGCGCTTTCCACCGTGGCGTGGTCGATGGCCCAGGGTTGCCAGCGCTGGTAGCGCCGCACCTCGGCCCGCGCGTCGCCGTTGGGCATGGGCGGCTGGATGCGGGTGGTGACCAGACGGTAGAAATCGTTGAGCACTTGGGTGGACAGCCGGCCGCGGCGCTGCTGCCAGAGCAGGCGCAGCACGGCCATGGCCTGCTCGCGCGCCTCGGGCTGCGCACCGTCTTCGCTGAGGATGAGCACCGAGGTGTCGACGAACACCGGCTCGCGGGTGGCCAGCACGGCACTCATGCCGCGTCGCCACGCTGCGGATAGGCGGCGCCGTCCGAGGCCCAGCTGCGCTCGCGGTGCAGCCAGTCCTGCATGGCGCGCTCGTAGGCGTCGTCGTGGCGCATCTTCTCGGCCAGCATCTCGCCGACCAGACGCGAGACGCTGGTGTTGCGCCGCGCAGCCTCGAGCCGGGCCCATTCGGCGACGCTGTCTTCCATGGAGATGGTCACGTTCTTCACGGCCGCAGAGTAACACGAAGTTCGTGCAACACGAAGTTCGTGTCAAGTGGCGAAAGAAACCACTCCAGCGCCAGGGAAAACGGCCGACAAAGACTGAACGCTGAAACGGCGTGATGTTGGGCTGTTTAGGCAGGAGCCCGCGCTCTCGCGCAGGCCCTCTGCTCTTGCAAAGATCGGAACTCGCATGTCCTGGTTGAACTTGTCGGCATATTCCCTGCGCACCCGCTTCGCCTTGATGATTGGCGCCAATCTGCTGGCCACCGGCCTGCTGCTGGGTCAAGCGATCCGCAGCTTCGAACTCTTGCATGAAGACGCCGAGCGCAGCTTCGTGGCCAAGGATGTGGTGGCCGACATCCTGCCGCCGCCCATGTACCTGATCGAACTTCGCTTGGTGCTTTCACAAGCGGTCGAGCAGACCTTGAGCCCAGAACAGGCATTGGCCGAGCTTCAGCGCCTGCAGGGTGAGTACTTGGCCCGCCAGGACTACTGGACGAGCAAGCCGCCATATGGGCTAGAGAAGCAGCTGCTGGGTGAACAGCACCGCCTGGCGCTGAAGCTCATGGAGCATGCCCGCACCGAAGTCTTGGAACCCCTGCGTCGGCAGGATGCCGATGCCGCCCGCGGCGGACTGAAGAAGGCACATGCCATCTATCAGGAGCATCGACTGGCTGTGGATCAGACCGTCACGGTCAGCAACCAATTTGCGGCCGAAGCCATGGCCAGCTTCAGCCAAGCGCGCCGCCAAGGCTTCATCGGCATGCTTTTGGTCGGCGGGCTCGCTGCCCTGCTGCTGGGCAGCAGCCTGTGGAGCTTGCAGAAAGCCATCATGGACGCCTTGAACCAGGCCTCGACCGTGGCGCGCACCGTGGCCGAGGGCGATCTGCGCCAGCAAGAATTGGAAGAGCGCAGCAGCGCCAGCGATGCCGGCAACCGCAATGAGCTGCGCGGCCTGCGTGGCGACATCGCCAGAATGGTGCTCAAGCTGCGTGAACTGATCGCACGCGTGCAGCAAGGCGCCAGCCATATCGACAACAACTCGCGCAGCATTTCGCAAGCCAACGCCGAGCTCTCGGCCCGCGCTTTGCTGGAGGTGCACGATCTAGAGCAGGCCAGCGCCGCCCTGCAAGCCATGGATGCTCAAGCCAAGCTCGGAGCCAGCGCGGCCGCCGAGGCCAATGAGCGCTCGCAACAGGCGGCCGGCTTGGCGCGTCAGGGCAGTTCCGACATGCAGGCCGTGGTCGGAGCGATGGAAGAGATCGAGCAGAGCAGCCGCCGCATCGCCGACATCACCGGCGTGATCGACGGCATCGCCTTTCAGACCAATATCCTGGCCCTCAATGCCGCCGTGGAGGCGGCCCGCGCGGGCGAGGCCGGGCGCGGTTTTGCCGTGGTGGCCAGCGAGGTGCGCATGCTGGCCAAACGCAGCGCTGATGCCGCGCTCGAGATCAAGCGATTGATTGAGGGCAGCAGCACCCAGGTGGAGCGCGGCGCCGGCGCGGTACAGCACACGCGCAGCACCATCGATGCCATGGTCGACCAGGTGGCCGAGGTCAGCCGCCTGATCCAGGGCAGCAGCCACGAATTGCAGCAGCAACTGGGATCGATTGCCGGCCTGAAGGAGTTGCTGGACGGCATCGCCAGCCGCATCCGTGACAACAGCGAGATGGTGGACCGCACGGCCAGCGAGTCGGTCGAACTGCAGAGCGAAGGTGAGCAGCTGCATGAGGCCGCCAAGCGCTTCCAGCTTTGAGCTCGCTGGCCTAGATCGACGCGCCTGCCCTGGCTGACTCCATTCAGGGCTGCAACCAGAGCGCCTTGTTCTGCAAAGGCGTTTCGGGCGTCAGCAAAGGGTTGTGCAGTTCGATCACCCGGCGAGAGCCCAGGGCATGGCCGGCCAAGATGCTGCGGTGGTACTGCTGGAACAGCTGCTCAAAGCTGCCTTTGGCGATCATGCGCTGCAGACCTTGCTCGACCAGATGGGCCAGGCGCTGATTGCCGCGGCGTACAAAAAAGTAGATGGCGGCCGGATAGTGCAGCGCCAGATGGGGTTCCACCACAAAGCTGTCGGTATGGCTGCGCTGCTCCCAGTCGATCTCAAGCACCGAACGGGGAAAAGCCTGACCCCGGTTCAGCCGCAACATGCTGAACAAGGCATCAAAGGACGAACCGGTGACGACCTGAAGGCCATTGGCCCGCATGATCTCGGTGTCCGGCCAGTCGTGGCCCTGCACCATCACAAACTCAGCCAGATCGGCCAGGCTGCGCACCTCGCGCATGGCCTGCTCCTGGCCGCGCCGAACCAGGAACAAGCGCCAACCATACAGGCCCTTGAAGATGGGGATGCGTATGGGCAGCAAATCCTGCTCGCGCTGAGCGCTGCTCATGGTCCAGACGATGTCGATGCTGTCACGCTGGTGCTGCAGCTCCATCAAGGCACGGCTCTGCACTGTCACCAGACGCGAGGGCTGCAAATCGCAGGCCACGCCGCTGGCGGCCAGCGCCAGCTTGAGCAGTTGCAGCGGGTACCAGGTGCTGGGGTCGATCTCACGCATCGGCCGCGGATAGATCACCCGCAGCGGCGGCGCTGCCGCCCGCACCAGCAAAGGAGCGGACAAAGCGCTGAACAGAACTTGGCGGCGAGGCAGCAAGAACAAGGCCTTTGGCTCACAGGCGGCGATGGGCAGACGCTGCACTCTGCCACAAGCCGCTGACGGCAGGCTCGCTGGCTACTTGCGCAAGCGCAGCTCCGCCGCCCGCGCATGCCCTTGCAAGCCTTCGCCATAGGCCAGCTCGGCCGCGATCGGGCCCAGCTTTTGCGCACCGGCTTCGCTGACCTCGATCAGGCTGCTGCGCTTCTGGAAGTCGTAGACGCCCAAAGGTGAAGAGAAGCGCGCCGTGCCCGAGGTGGGCAGCACATGGTTGGGGCCGGCGCAGTAGTCGCCCAAGGATTCGCTGGTGTAGGCGCCCAGGAAGATGGCCCCGGCATGGCGCAGCAGCGGCTCCCAGCGATGCGGGTCGCGGCTGGACACTTCCAGATGCTCGGGCGCGATGCGGTTGCTGATCTCACAGGCCTCTTCCATCGAGCGCGTCTGGATCAGCGCGCCGCGGCCTTCCAGCGAGGCGCGGATGATGGCCTGGCGCGGCATGGTGGGCAGCAGGCGCTCGATCGCCTCGGCCACCTGGTCGATGTAGGCGGCATCGGGGCAGAGCAGGATGCTTTGCGCCAGCTCGTCATGCTCGGCCTGGCTGAACAAATCCATGGCCACCCAATCCGGCGGCGTGGAGCCATCGGCCAACACCAGGATCTCGCTGGGGCCGGCAATCATGTCGATGCCCACTTGACCGAAGACATGCTTCTTGGCGCTGGCCACATAGGCATTGCCGGGGCCGGTGATCTTGTCCACGCGCGGCACCGTGGCCGTGCCATAGGCCAGGGCCGCCACGGCCTGGGCGCCGCCCAGGGTGAAGGCTCGGTGCACACCGGCCACATAGGCTGCAGCCAGCACCAGCGGGTTCTTCTCGCCGCCGGGCGTGGGCACCACCATGATGATCTCGGGCACGCCGGCCACCTGGGCAGGGATGGCATTCATCAGCACGCTGCTCGGGTAGGCGGCCTTGCCACCGGGCACATAGATGCCCACGCGGTCCAGCGGCGTGACCTTCTGGCCCAGCAGGCTGCCGTCTTCGTCGCGGTAGCTCCAGCTTTCACCGCAGGCGGCCTTCTGGCGCTCGTGATAACTGCGCACCCGGGCGGCAGCGGCTTGCAGCGCGCTGCGTTGGGCCGGGCTGATGGCCTCGAAGGCGGCCTTCAGTTCCTCGCGGCTCAGCTCTAGCTCGGCCACGCTGGCGGCCTGCAGCCGGTCGAAACGGGCGGTGTACTCGAGCACGGCGGCATCACCACGCGCGCGCACATCGGCCAGGATCTCGGCCACCCGGCCCTCGATGGCGGCGTCGGCCTCGGCCGACCAGTGCAGCACGCGCTGGAACTCGGCTTCGAAATCGGCGCTGGCGGTGTTCAGTTGACGAAGTTGCAGGGACATGGCGTTCTCACTTCGGGATGGCAGAAGCAAAGGCGTCGATCATGCGACGCAGTGGCTCGCGCTTGAGCTTGAGCGCGGCCTGGTTGACCACCAGACGGGAGGAAATGTCCATGATCTGCTCGACCTCGACCAGGCGGTTGGCCTTGAGCGTGTTGCCGGTGGAGACCAGGTCGACGATGGCATCGGCCAGGCCGGTCAGCGGCGCCAGCTCCATGGAGCCGTAGAGCTTGATCAGGTCCACGTGCACGCCCTTGTCGGCGAAGTGCTGACGGGCAATTTCGGTGTACTTGGTGGCCACGCGGATGCGCGAGCCCTGCTTGACGGCGCGGGCGTAATCGAAGTCATCGCGCACCGCCACGCTCATGCGGCAGCGGGCGATGTTCAGATCCAGCGGCTGGTACATGCCGGCGGAGTTGCCTCCCAGGGCATGGTTGTGCTCGATCAGCACATCGCGGCCGGCCACGCCGAGATCGGCGCCGCCGTACTGCACGTAGGTGGGCACATCGCTGGCACGCACCAGCACCACCTGCACTTCTGGGCTGTTGGTGGCCAGGATCAGCTTGCGCGATTTCTCCGGATCCTCCAGCACGGTGATGCCAGCGGCCTGCAGCAGCGGCAGGGTTTCTTCGAAGATGCGGCCTTTGGAGAGTGCCAGGGTGATCATCATGGGCGTCGGTCCTTGGTGGGTCTGAATCTGGGGATTCAGCGGACGGCCGTGAGATTCACCTGGGTGGGGCGTCTCACCGCCACCCGCATCTCAATCCAGAAGATTTGTTGCGGATGCCGGTTCAGGCGTGATGGTGCTGCGATGCCGCCGCAGTGGCGGCATGCTCGGCCGGGGTGTGGGTCTTCATGGACAGCGCGTGGATCTGCTCGCGCATGCGCTCACCCAGTGCCGCGTACACGCGCTGGTGACGGCGGATGCGGCTCAGTCCCTCGAACTCCGAGGACACGATGGTGGCGAAGAAATGCCGCCCGTCGCCTTCGACGTGCAGGTGCTCGCAGGGCAGGCCTGCGGCGATGTATTGCTGGACTTCAGCGGGTGTTGGGTCGGCCATAAGCCCTCGATTCTAGTTTCAAGCGCAGCAGCGCAGTTTCAGGAGCGGATCTTGTAGCCGCGCCGCAGCAGTTCCAGCGCCACCGCAGCCACCAGACAGAAGCTGCCGCCCACCACCGCCAAGCTCAACCAAGGCGAGGCATCGCTGACGCCGAAGAAGCCGTGGCGGAAGCCATCGATCATGTAGAAAAACGGGTTCAGATGGCTGACGCCCTGCCAGAAAGCCGGCAGCGAGTTGACCGAATAGAACACGCCCGAGAGAAAGGTCATGGGCATGATGATGAAGTTCTGGAAGCCGGCCAGCTGATCGAACTTCTCGGCCCAGAGGCCGGCGATCAGGCCCAGCGTGCCCATCATGGCCGCGCCGAGCAAGGCGAACAGCACGATCCACAAGGGGTTGGCCACCCCGGGCGGCGCGAACCAGAAAGTCACCAACAGCACACCCGAGCCCACCGCCATGCCGCGCACCATGGAGGCGCCCACATAGGCCACAAACCAGGCCCAGTGCGAGAGCGGCGTCACCAGCAGGAACACCAAGTTGCCGGTCACCTTGCTCTGGATCAGGCTGGACGAAGAGTTGGCAAAGGCATTCTGCAAAACGCTCATCATCACCAGGCCCGGGATCAGGAAGCTGGTGTAACCCACCGTGCCGTAGACCTTGACGTGATCTTCCAGCACGTGGCCGAAGACCAGCAGGTAGAGCACGGCCGTCAGCACCGGCGCAGCCACGGTCTGAAAGCTGACCTTCCAAAAGCGCAGCACCTCTTTGTAGAACAGCGTGCCGGCGCCCTTCAATTGAATTCCACCGCCGCCACTCATGCCGCGCTCCCTTCTTGTTGCATGATTTCCAGGAACACGTCTTCGAGGTCGGCGCGGCCGATCTCCAAGTCTTCGATCGGGCATTGCGCCGCGCGCAGTGTGGCCAGCACGGTTTCGACTTCGGCCGCGTCATGGGCCTTGATCTGCACGATGCGGCCGGTGGTGCGGGCCTGCTCTTGCAGCGAGGCCGGCAGGGCAGCATCGGTCTTGAAGCGCAGCATGGTCGAGGCGCGACCTTTGAGCAGGTCCGAGGTGCGGTCCAGCGCCACGATGCGGCCGAGCTTGAGCATGGCCAGGCGGCCGCACAAGGCTTCGGCCTCTTCCAGGTAATGGGTGGTCAGCAGCACCGTGTGGCCTTCGCGGTTGAGGCGGGCAATGAACTGCCACAGGGTCTGGCGTAGCTCCACGTCAACGCCAGCGGTGGGCTCATCGAGCACGATTACCGGCGGCCGGTGCACGAGCGCCTGGGCCACCAGCACGCGCCGCTTCATGCCGCCGGAGAGCTGGCGCATGTTGGCGTGGGCCTTGTCGGCCAGGCCGAGGTTTTCCAGCAACTCGTCGATCCAGGCCTCGTTGTTGCGCACACCGAAATAGCCGCTCTGGATCTTGAGTGCCTCGCGCACGCTGAAGAAAGGGTCGAAGACCAGCTCCTGCGGCACGATGCCCAGGGCCTGGCGCGCCGCGGCGTAATCCGTCACCACGTCATGACCCATGACCTTGACGCTGCCACCGCTGGCCTGGGCCAGGCCGGCCAGGATGCTGATCAAGCTGGTCTTGCCGGCGCCGTTGGGGCCCAGCAGGCCGAAGAACTCGCCCTGTGCGATGTCAAAGGACACTCCGTCCAGAGCCCTGACCTGACCCCCACGGTAGGTTTTGGAGACGTTCTGAAATGAAATGGCGGGCACCGAGGGCCCGCCATTTGGAGAAGCTGAGGAAGCGGATGGCTGCATGGCCGACATTGTAGGAAGCAAGAACTGAATCCGCTGGCCCAGGGTTTTCAGCAGCCAGCTGCCCTCATTTGTAGTCAAACTCTAGAGCGCCCCCGCTGCTTGATGCCAGAATCAGCCAAAGCAGGAGACAACCTTTACATGGCCACAAAAAAGCCGCCACGCCGGACCGCCGAGCGCATTCTCGAAGTCACGCTGGACCTGTTCAACCGCTTTGGTGAGCCCAATGTCTCGACCACGCTGATTTCCGCCGAGTTGGGCATCAGCCCCGGCAACCTCTACTACCACTACCCGGCCAAGGACGAGCTGATCAATGCGCTCTTCAACCGCTATGAGCGGGAGCTGGGCGACTTGCTGGTGGCGGCTGAGAATGTGCGCAATGTCGAGGACGCCTGGCTGTTCTTCCACATGCTCTACGAGCTGATCTGGAAGCACCGTTTTCTCTACCGCGATCTGAACGATCTGCTGTCCAAGAACCGCCGCCTGGAGATGCATTTCCAGAACGTGCTGACGCAGAAGAACCAGGCCATGCGTGCGGTGCTGGCCGGCTTGCAAAAAGGCGGCGCGCTGGAGATGGCGCTGCGCGAGGCCGGGCCGACCGCCAACTCCATGGTCGTGCTGCTCAGCTACTGGCTCAGTTTCGAATATGTGCGCGACCCGCGCCACGCCCTGGAGCCCGAGCAGGCCGGTGCCGCCCTGATGCGCGGCGCCTTCCATGTGCTGAGCCTGCTGCTGCCTTACTTGGAGCCGGCCTCCAAGGATCACCTCTTCGCCCTTGCCAACCAGTACCAAACCTGAAGGACGCCGCACCATGGCCAAGTGGACCGCTTTCCCCCATGACAACAGCGCTTTCCAGTACAGCGCCGCCAGCCTGAAGAAGCAATGGGCCCGCCTGCATGCCGGCGACGCCGAACCCTGGCCCAAGGACGCGGCCGTGGTCGAGGCCTGGATTCACTTCCACGCCGGCGACTTCCAGAAGGCCTACGAGGCCGGCCTGGCTGCCGGTGGCGCGGGCCTGACCGTGGCCAACAAGGCCCAGGCCATCTACGCCAATTACCTGGAAAAGAAAGAGAAGACCAAGCTCGAGATGTTCCTGGAAGTGGCCGAGCGCGCCGACGCCCAGCAACAGGAAGAACCCAAGAACCCGGCCGCCTACTACTGGCAGGCCTATGCCATCGGCCGCTACGGCCAGGGCATCAGCGTGGCCAAGGCCCTGGCCCAAGGCCTGGGCAGCAAGGTCAAGAACGCGCTCGAGAAAACCATCGAGCTGGCCCCCAAGCATGCCGACGCCCACATCGCCCTGGGCGCCTTCCACGCCGAGGTGATCGACAAGGTCGGCAAGCTGCTGGGCAAGACCCAGGGCGCGGACACCGCCACCGGCCTGAAGATGTTTGAGGCCGCCATCAAGCTCAACCCCAGCAGCGCCATCGCCATGATCGAGCGCGCCAACGGCTTGGTGATGCTGGAGGGCGACAAGCGCATGAAGGAGGCCGAAAGCCTCTACGCCGATGCCGCGGCCTGCGAGCCCATGGACGCCATGGAGTTGCTCGATGTCGAGATGGCCCGCGAGGAACTGGAAGACTGAGTCAGAGACATGAATGCGGCGGTGAAGCGATTGAAAAGCGTGGAAAACCGCACGCTTTCAATTGGATGGTAAGCCGCCTCCCCCCGCACTCGCGGATGGATTTTCGCAGGCAGGCTGGCTAAGCTGTGACACCTGAGGCGGACACCTTCGAGCCAGCAGCTTGACCGGGCCCGCGGACTTCACCTCACCCCGACACGAAAAGGTTGACCCACCATGAAGCGCACCCTGATTGCCCTGATCCTCGCCCCCCTGGCCGCAGCCTCTTGGGCCCAGTCGCCCGAAGCCACCGCACTGCGCGTGGAATGCGCGTCCAAGTACCAGTCCAGCATCGAGCCGGCACAAGCCGCAGCCGAGTACCAATTCGTCTACCGCAAGGGCGAGTACCGCGGCGAGAAGCAAGCCGGCAAGACCATTGGCTGCACCGAGAAGCAGTACAACGCCTACTTGGCCAGCGTGGACCCGACCCGCGTCATGAACGCCTACCCGACCGCCGCCGGCCGTCCGAGCAGCATCAAGCCCAACATCAAGCCCAACCTGGCTGACCAAGTCAACAAGAAGTGATCGCAGCGCCCAGAGGGCGCTTGCGGTTCAGAAGGCGCGCAGTTCCCAAGGGCACTTGCGCGCTTTTTCTTTTGGTACACGATAGTGAGCAATCGGCACGAAGCGGAAATTCAAATGCAACCACGGAGGCACAGAGGCACAGAGCTAAAACCAATACAGCTTTGAATTTCTCTGTGCCTCCGTGCCTCTGTGGTTGCCTTTTGCATTCGGCTGCTATGTGCCGTTTCCGGTCCAACGAGCCGACCTACAAATCAGCACCCTCTTCGCCCCAAGGCAACATCAAGGCCAGGGTAAGCAGCTTGTCGAACTCCGGGGCGAATTGCTCGATGATGCCCTCGGGGTCCGGGCACAAAGTGCTGTCGGTGATCAGGCCGAATTGCACGCGGCCGGCATAGGTCAGGATGCTGACACCAACACCGATATCGCCCGACTGCGGCACCCAGAACATCACCCGCTCCACCGTCGAGCCGCAGAAGTGCAAGGCCTCGGCCGGGCCGGGCACATTGGTCATGACCGCCGTCGCCTTCTTGGCAAAGATGTTCAGCATCGCGTGCTGCACCGGCTTGATCAACAAGCCAGCCACCGACAACAGACCAAAGGCCAGCACCGGCTGGAAGCTGCCCTTCAAGTCCTGCATGCGCGAGCGCACGGCATAGAGGCGCTCGACCGGGTTCTCGATACCGATGGGCAGCACCAGCGGAACCAGGCCGAATCGGTTGCCCAGCTGGTAGGCCTTTTCCATCGGCCGCAGATTAACCGGCACCATGGCGCGGATCTCCTTGCCGGCCACGTCCTCGCCCTTGGCCTGCAAGTAACGCCCCATCGCACCGGCCACGCAGCTGAGCAACACATCGTTGATCGAGCAGTTCAGGGCCTTGCCCACCGCCTTGACGGCGTCCAAGGGCAGGCCCTCGTCCCAGGCCACACGCTTTTGCGTGCCAGGCTTGCCCTTGAGCCGGGTCGGCGAATCGTCGGACATCAGCGCAAAGGCCGCGACATCGCTGACCGCCTGATAACCCATGCGCGCCATGTCCATGGAGCTGTCGAGCGGGTGGTGCGGCTGCATCAAGGTGTCCACCGATTTGGCCATGCCGGCGCCGGCCACACGGATGGCCTTGATGGTCATGGCGCTGATGGGCTTGAGCAAGGCATCGGTCAACCAGTCCTGGTCGTCACGCGGCTGCTGCAAGCGCTTCGGCGGCGCCTTGCCGCCGTCGGTGATGGACAGCATCACGGCGATCAGGGCGATGCCGTCGCCGATGCAGTGGTGGATGCGTGCGACCAGGGCGCTCGTGCCATCGCCCATGTCCTCGATCAGCTGGAACTGCCAGAGCGGATGCGCCGGGTTCAGCGGCTCGGCGGCCAGCTCACCGACACGGCCCTTGAGGCAATCTTGCCGGCTCTGGCCGCGCAGTGGCAGCAACTCCTCGGCCTGCACATGGCGGGCGATGTCGAAATCGTCGTCCTCCATCCACTGCGCACCCATGGCGTCTTCCACCACCTTCTGGCGGAAGCGCCCGTACTGCAACAGCCGCGCCTCGACGCGCTCACGCAAGGCCGCCAGGCTGATGCCCGGCCGGATGATCCAGACCCCGACGATCATCATCAGGTTGGACTCCGTGTCCATTCGCAGCCAGGCGGTGTCGACCTTGGACATGCGTTCCGTCGCGTGGGCCAATGCAGTCTCCTTGAGGATTTAGAGTGTCTCGCCCAGACAATGCTGGGTAACATCGTCGGCGTCCATCCCGATTGTTACCAGTTCAGTCGGCACCCACAGCCATCTAGGAGACACCATGAGCCTGAAAGATCAATTCGAAGCCGCTGTTGCAGCCTCCAAGCAACTGCCCGAGCGCCCGGACAATATGACCTTGCTGAAGCTGTACGCCCTGTACAAGCAAGGCAGCAGCGGTGATGTCGACGGCAGCCGCCCCGGCTTCACCGACATGGTCGGCCGCGCCAAGTGGGACGCATGGAACGAGCTCAAGGGTCAGACCCAAGATGAGGCCATGCAAAGCTATATCGACCTGATCGAATCGCTGCAGTGATCGGAACTACGAGCCAGCCTCATGCTGGCTCGGTCTTGCGGGCCGGCTTCAAGCCGGCTTTTTCTTGCCCGCTGGTTTCTTGTCGGTAGCGCCTGCGGCCAGCAGTCCGTCGAGCTCTTTCTGGATCTCGCCTTCGATGGTGGACTTGAAGGCGCCCAGCAGCAGGCCCAGCTTGGCGTGCAGCTCGAAGTGATCGGCGGTGACGATCAACTCGCCCTTGACGCCGGAGCGGGTGAACTCGACGGTGTCGCTGGTCTTGCCTTCCAGCACCGTGCACTCCATGTCGAACTTTTCTTCGACCTGCTCGGCCCAGGCCCAGGCGATCTCGCGGGCACGCTTGAGCCCGAGGGCATGGTCACGGTGAATGCGGATGTCAGCCATGGTGTGTTCTCTCACTCTCCAGTGTTCTTGATGTCTTGCAGGCGCATTCTCCGCTGCGCCAGCGGCAGCTCGGCCAGGGATTTCACAGCAGCATAGAAACGCGGCCAGTCGCCGCCCTCGCGGTCCAGCAAAGCCTCGAACTGCGGCGCCAATTCGGTGTAGGCCGAGAGCAGGGCAAAGCTGGCATTGTTGGCGCGCGTGAACCAGCCGTCATAACCGCTGTCACCCCCCCAGGACTCAGCCTTCAGGCGCGCGTAGTCCACACGCAGCTCGGCCATCAGCTGCGCCTTGGCCGCGCGCTTGGCCTCATCGGTGAGCGGCTGCGAAAAAAGCGCCCCCAGCCGCGCGCGGTAGCCGCCAGTCAGGGTGCGGAACTGCTCGCGCCGCGCCTGGCGCTTCAGGTAGTTCTGGCCTTCGGCGCTGCCGCCCTGGGCCTGCAGCCAGGCCAGGGCACCACGCCGCTCGACAGCGGTGGCGAAGGACTCATTGAACTGCGTGTCGTCGGCCGCATAGGCCACCTGGTGCGAAAGCTCATGAAAGATCAGCCCGGCCAGCTCCGCTTCCGGGTAGCTCATGAAGGTGTTGAGCAGCGGGTCGCCGCCCAAGAGCCGGCTCCAGCCCAGGGTGGAGTAAGCCGGCACGCCGTAGACCATGACCTCCAGGCCTTGCGCGCGCAGCTCGGCGGCATAGGCCTCGGCCTCGGCCTGATTGAAGTAACCGCGATAACCGACGCAGCCCATGATGGGAAAGCACCAGGTCTTGAGCGTCAGGCTCAGCTCCGGCGTGGCCACCACATTCCAGACCGCGGCCGAGCGGCCCAGGTCGGCATAGCGGCGGTAGCTGTTGTTGTCGGGCAGGTGCAGCTGCTTCACGGCGAAGTCGCGCATGCGCTGGCTCTGCTGCAGGCGTTCGCGCAGGGCGGGCTTGAGCTCCGGGTCGGCCAGCCAGTCCTCCACCGGCTTGGCCGCCGCAACCAGGCGCAGGTGGCCGCCGACCGATTGGCCCAGATAGCCGATCTGCGCGCAGCCGCCCAGCGAGAGCGCCAAGCCGGCGCCCAGCGCACCGAAGGTCCACCAGCGCCAGCGCTTCAGCATCTCAGGCAGCGACCACGTCGACCAGGCAGTCATAAAAACTCGGAGCCCGGCCCAGATCGGTCAGGCGCTGATGCGTCACCTCGTTGACATTGCTGCCACCGGCGCCGAGCTTGCGCCACCACACGCCCAGGCCGTTGACCACCCCGGGCCGCGCGCGCGGGCTGATACGGGCACGGCAAAGATAACTGCCCCGGTCATTGAACACCCGGACCATGGCGCCGTCCTGCAGGCCGCGGGCCGCAGCGTCTTCAGCATGCAGCTCGACCAGGGGCTCGCCCTCGATGTCACGCAAGCTCTTGACGTTGACGAAGCTGGAGTTGAGGAAGTTGCGCGCCGGCGGCGAGATCATGGCCAGCGGGTAGCGCGCGGCCAGCTCGGGGCTGGAACGGCGGCTTTCGTAATTGGCCACAAAGTCCGCGCCGGCCGCTTGCGCCCGGCCGTTGGGCGTGGGGAAGCCACCCTCGGCAAACGGCGCCTCCTTGAGCGGCAGGCTTTGCCAGCCCTGGGCGCGCAAGGCCTCGAAATCGATCTCAGCGGTGAAGGCCTGGCGGGCCAGCTGCTCGTCGCTCTCGCGGAAGCACTCATCTTCGAAGCCCATGGCCGCGGCCAGCTCACGGAAGATCTGGGTGTTGGGCTTGGCCTCGCCGATGGGCGCAATCGCCGGCTCGTTGATCAATACATCGGTGTGGCCGTAGCTGGTGTGCACATCCAGATGTTCCAGCTGCGTGGTGGCCGGCAGCACATAGTCAGCCAGGTCGGCCGTGTCGGTCATGAAATGCTCCAGCACCACGGTGAACAAGTCCTCGCGCTGGAAGCCCTTCACCACCTTGGGCGACTCTGGCGCCACCGCCACCGGGTTGCTGTTGTAGACGATGAGCGCCTCGATCTTGGGGCCGAACTCGGGCGAAGCCTCGCGCAGCAGATCGTCGCCGATGGTGCTCATATTGATCACGCGCGGCTGGCGGCCGGCCAGCAGCTCGGGCCGCTCCAGCGCGGCCATGTTCTTGAAAGGCGCAAACCAGCCCGAGCTGGACAGCAGCAGGCCGCCAGCGCGCGAACGCCAAGCGCCGGTCAGGCAAGGCAGCAGGGCCACCAGGCGCACCGCATTGCCGCCGCCGCGCACGCGCTGCATGCCGTAGTTGAGGCGGATGGCCGCCGGTGATGTTTGCGCGTAGTCGCGCGCCAGGCCGCGCACCTCCTCGGCCGTGATGCCGCAGACCTCGGCCACCACTTCGGGCGGCCAATTCAGCGCGCGGGCCTTCAGCTCCTCCCATCCATCGACATGGCGGGCGATGTAGTCGTGGTCCAGCCAGTCATGAGCGATCAGCTCATGCATCAGGCCCAAGGCCAGGGCGCCGTCGGTGCCGGGCAGCAGGGCGATGTGCTGGTGGCATTTGTCGGCTGTCTCGGTCTTGCGCGGGTCGATGCAGATCAGCTTGGCGCCCTCGCGCTTGGCCTTGTTCGCGTAGGTCCAGAAATGCAGATTGGAGGCGATCGAGTTGCTGCCCCAGATCAGGATCAGGCGGCTCTCGGCGAAGTAAGGCAGGTGCATGCCGACCCGGTGGCCGTAGGTCGCATTCAGCGCCGCCGCGCCGGCCGAGGCGCAGATGGTGCGCTCCAGCTGCGAGGCGCCCAGCTTGTTGAAAAAGCGCGCCGACATGCCCTCGCCCTGCAGCAAGCCCATGGTGCCCGCGTAGCTGTAGGGCAGGATGGCCTGCGGGTCACGTGCGGCAATGGTCTTCAGCCGCGCCGAGATATCGGCCAGGGCCTCAGCCCAGCTGACCGGCTCAAAACGCGGCGCCTCGTCCTTGCGGCTGACCCGCTTGAGCGGCTGCAGCAGCCGCTCCTCGTGATACGTGCGCTCGGCATAGCGCGAGACCTTGGTGCACAGCGCCCCGTGGGTGCTCGGATGATCCGCCGCGCCCTGGATCTTGATCACCCGGCCCTGGTCGACCGTGATGCGCAAGGCGCAGGTATCAGGGCAGTCGTGCGGGCAGGCGCCCTTGACGATGTGGGGGGAAGAAGCTGAGGAGGGCGAAGGGCTGAGGTCGTGCATGGCGAGACTATTGCACAGCTGCCCGAAGAGCCGGGCACGCTGCGCACAAAGCCCCGGAGCACGACCACCCCGGGTGCAAGCTCAGTCCATGACCCCGCACATGCCCGTGTCGCAGCGCACGCGCAGCGGCGCGCAAGACATCTCGAAACTTTCCACATGGCCTTCACGCGCGACCAGACGTGCGCTCGGACGCACACCGCCGGCGCCACGGCAGCCACGTTCCATGGCCACCCGTTCGGCCTCGAATTCATAGCGGCTCGGCGCAAGCTTGCTGGCGGGTGCCAGAGGCTGGGCTGCGACCGGCACCGCTTTCTGAACTACGGGCGCAGACACGGGAGCCGCCGCTTGGGCCGGCGCTGGAGACGCCGCCGGCATCGTCACCGGCGCGGGTGCTGGCACAGGCGCAGCAACGGGGGCTGCCGGAGCCGATTTCTCGCTCGCCGGAGCAGCTGGAGCTGGAGCAGGAGCAGGAGCAGCAGCAGCAGCAGCAGCAGCAGCCACCCCCCGCATCAACGGGCTGTCCACCAAGCTGCTTTCGTTCACGCCGGCCCGGCCCGTGGCGGCGTCCACCGCGTGCAGGCGTGAGCCGGCGCTGAGCAGGCCCATCTTGACCTCTTGCCAGACGAAGCTGGGCTGGCCGATCTGGGTGCTGATGCGGAGCTGGTGGGTGTTTTCGCCCTTGGAGACGATTTCGTGTTCGCCCGGCGGCACATCGGCGATGACAAAGGTCTTGCCCTTGGTGGTGCCGGCCACCTGGCCGTCCACGCTGAGGTCCAGGCCGACCAGGGTGCCCAGGAATTCGTTGCGGTAGATATAAATGCGCGAGAGGCCGGCCGGCGCTTCGAAGCGCTTGACGGAGGCGTCTTCGCCGGCGGGCGCTTGCTTGACGCTGGCGCAACCGCCCAAGCCGAGCAGAACAGCGCCCGCGGCCAGGCTCAGCCAAGACTTGAGGGAGGAGCTGGAGGAGGAGGACGACGATGCCGGGCGAGATGTCATGAGCGTCAGCAGCCAAACGCTGCCCTGTTGCAATGAAGGCTGTGAGCATAGAAGCCCGGGGGCGCGGCAAACGAAAGAAAAGCCCGCCTTGTCCGCAAGACCCGCTTGGATGGGCGGCATGCACGCGGGTCCGCCCCGCGATGGATGCCCCGGTTTAGACTGGCGCCCTGCAGTCTTTCTGCCCCCTTCACCCACCCACCGGGCCGACCTGGCCACGCCGCCATGAAGTTCATCGACTCCATCCTGGCCGATGCGCCGCTGATCCAGCGCCTGCGCCGCGACATCCATGCCCACCCCGAGCTCTGCTTCCAGGAGCAGCGCACCTCGGACCTGATCGCCCAAACCCTGAGCGACTGGGGCATTCCGGTGCACCGCGGCCTGGGTACGACCGGGGTGGTGGGCATCGTCAAGAACGGCACGAGCGAGCGTGCCGTAGGCCTGCGCGCCGACATCGACGCCCTGCCGATGACGGAGCACAACACCTTCCCGCACGCCAGCACCCAGCCCGGCAAGATGCACGCCTGCGGCCATGACGGCCACACCGCCATGCTGCTGGCCGCAGCCAAGCATCTGGCCACGAACCGCAATTTCGACGGCACTGTCTACCTGGTCTTCCAGCCGGCGGAAGAAGGCGGCGGCGGTGCGCGCGAGATGATCAAGGACGGGCTGTTCAAGCTCTTCCCCATGGAGGCCATGTTCGGCGCGCACAACTGGCCGGGCATGCCGGCCGGCGCCTTTGCGCTCAAGACCGGGCCGGTGTTCGCCTCCAGCAATGAGTTCAAGATCACCCTGCGCGGCAAGGGCGCGCATGCGGCCATGCCGCATCTGGGCGTGGACCCGGTGCCGGCGGCCTGCCAGATGGTGCAGGCCTTCCAGACCATCATCAGCCGCAACAAGCGCCCGGCCGAGGCCGGCGTGATCTCGGTGACCATGATTCACGCGGGCGAGGCGACCAACGTCATCCCCGACTCCTGCGTGATCGAGGGCACGGTGCGCACATTCACCCTGGAACTGCTGGACCTGATCGAGCGGCGCATGGAAGAGATGGCGCAGGGCATCGCCAGCGCTTTCGAGGTCAGCTGCGAGTTCAAGTTCCGCCGCAACTACCCGCCCACCATCAATCACCCCGCCGAAACGGAGTTCGTGCGCCAGACGCTGAGCGCCATGGTCGGGCCTGAGAGCGTGCAGGAGTTCGAGCCCACCATGGGCGCCGAGGACTTCAGCTTCTTCCTGCAGGAAAAGCCGGGCTGCTATTTCCTGATCGGCAATGGCGACGGCAGCCACCGCGTCGGCGGCCATGGCATGGGCCCCTGCACCCTGCACAACCCCAGCTACGACTTCAATGACGATTTGATCCCCCTGGGCGGCTCCATGTGGGTGCAGCTGGCCGAGGCCTGGCTGAAGCAGCCGCGGCCCTGATGGACGGACGGGAGGACGCTGCCATGGCAGAGCACGCCGAAGCCTTTTTCGCGCAGAGCTATGCCGAGGCGCGCGCCAAGTTCCTGGCTGCGGCCGAGGCCGCCGGCCTCGATGTCGAAAGCCGCGCCCACCCGCTGCTGGGCCGCGAGGGCGAAGCCTTGGCCCTCGATGTGCTGCGCCAGGGCCCGGCGCGCGGCCGGGCCGAGCGCTTGCTCATCCTCAGCAGCGCTTGCCATGGCGTGGAGGGATTTGCCGGCTCGGGCATTCAATGCGGGCTGCTGGCGGACCCACAATGGTTGGCCGCTGTGCGCGCCAGCGGTGTCTGCGTGCTCTATCTGCACGGCCTGAACCCGCATGGTTTTTCCTGGTGGCGCCGGGTCACGCAGGAAGGCGTGGACCTGAACCGCAACTTCGTCGATTTCCACCAACGCCCCCTGCCCGCCAACCCGGGCTACGAGGAGCTGGCCAGCGCCCTGCTGCCCCGCCAGTGGCCGCCCAGCGCCGAGAACGAGGCGCGCTTGAGCGACTACATCGCCCGCCACGGCCGGGCCGCCTGGCAGCAAGCCGTCAGCGGCGGCCAGTACACGCAGGAGCTGGGCCTGTTCTACGGCGGCCACACGCCGACCTGGAGCCACATCACCCTGCGCCATGTGCTGGAAGAGCACCTGGTCGGCGTGCGTGAGCTGGCCTGGATCGACCTGCACACCGGCCTCGGGCCTTGCGGCCATGGCGAGCGCATCTACACGGGGCAGGACACAGGCGAAAGCCTGGCCCGCGCGCGCCAGTGGTGGGGCGCTGGGGTGACCTCGCTGAGCGAAGGCAACTCCAGCTCGGCGCCGCTGGTGGGCCTGATGTGGTCCATCGTCGAGCCGGTGTTCGCCCAGGTGGCGCCGGGCGCGCGCTACACCGGCATGGCACTGGAGTTCGGCACCGTGCCGCTGGACGAGATGATCCTGGCCCTGCGCGCCGACCATTGGCTGGAGGCCCACCCCGAGGCGCCGCCCGAGCAGGTGCTGGCCATCAAGCGCCAGATCCGCGACGCGTTTTACATCGACACCCCGGCCTGGAAAGCGCAGCTGCTGGCGCAGGCCAGCGAGGCGGCGCACCAGGCCCTGGCGGGGCTGAACTCCGGCTCGCCTCTTTCTTCTTCTCCGACTTGAGTTTTTCTCCCCATGAGCGACCACGCCACCCCAAGCCCCGCATCGGATCCCACACTGAGCGACGCCGAGATCGACGCCGCACGCCAGGAGACCCAGCACTGGCTGGAGAAGGCCGTGATCGGCCTCAACCTGTGCCCCTTTGCCAAGAGCGTGCATGTCAACAATCGCCTGCGTTATGTGGTCAGCCAGGCCGCAACGCCGGAAGACTTGCTGAAGGAGCTGGCCCGCGAGCTGCTGGCCCTGAACCGGGCCGACCCGGACGAAATCGAAACGACGGTGCTGATCCACCCGCGCGTGCTGACGGACTTCCTGGATTTCAACGATTTCCTCGGCGCCGCCGACGCCCTGGTCGAAGATCTGGAGCTGGACGGCCTCCTGCAAGTCGCCAGCTTCCACCCCGACTACCAGTTCGCCGGCACCGACATCGACGACATCAGCAACTACAGCAACCGCTCGCCCTACCCCACCCTGCACCTGCTGCGCGAGAGCAGCATTGAGCGCGCCACCGAGACCATGGCCGACACCGACGCCATCTACGAGGCGAATATGGCCACGCTGGAGAAGCTGGGCCTGGAGGGCTGGAAAGCACTGGGCTTGAAGGCCCGGAGCTGAAGCACCCAAGAGCAAAAAGCTGATCCACTCGCGAGTCCTTGCCGGGCTCGCCAAGGCCGACCGCGCGCCACTCAGGGTTTGGGCGTCGGCTCGCCGCCTGGGGCCAGCGTGCCCAGCCAGGCCGAGAAGGCCGCGTCAAGATCCTGCCCCCAGCTCCTGACCAGAGCCTGGTAACGCGGATAGTCCCCGGCGCGGGTGAAGCTCAGCATGTGATCCAGTCGCGGCCGCTCTTGTTCCAGCATGAAGCGTGCGGCCAGATAGCCCCAGCTGTAGACGCGCTCGTCGCCGCTGTTGCTGAGGTAGCCGGTGTCGAACAACTGACTCAGGCTGAAGGTCTTGCTCGCAGCCAGGCTCAGGGCGCGGGGGTGACGCTGGCCATGAGCGATGTACTCGGCCACGCCCTCCGTCCACCAGATCAGGTAGGGCGTCAGCGGCGCTGGCTTCGGGCAGTTCTCTGGGGCGTCGTGGGAGTCATGCAGATTGGCGCAGAAATCTCCGTAGAGATTGAAGCGCCCGTCCAGGTAGTGGACATACTCATGCCCCAGATTGCGCACGCTGCCATCTTTGCGCTGGTTGGCGACGAACTCCGCCTGATTGCCAGGCTGATCGGGCAGGCCTTCCAGATACATGCCGCCGTTGTTGGTGGGCATATTGAAATGCTGACCGGCATAACGCACAAAGTCATCGCCCGAGGCATAGATATTGGCTCGCAGGGAACGATTCTGGTCGTTCTTGATCGGCCGCCCTTCGGTGCCGAAGACGCGATGAAAGCGCGCTTCGATCTCGCTCAACTCCCGGCAAATTTCGCTTTCTTGCTGCGGGCTCAAAGCCTGGGAGCGCAGCTCCAAGCTGTCGCTGCAGCGGTGCTTGCGAGCCAACACTTGGTCCACCGGCGCCAGCGGCGGCGGTGGGGGTTCGGCGCTGAAAGCATGTAGGGCGGGCAACAGCCCGCAGGCCAGCACGCCCATGCAGTTCAAACGGGCGATTCGGCGCGAGTTGTCGCGCAGCAGTTCCTTGATTCTTGACATATCCGGCCTTCTTGGGAGGGGCACGATTCAGGGTGAATTTTTATAAATATATCTGAAATATTTCTCATGATGGCGCACAGGGACAGCGGCCAGTGCCAATGCGCCTGCCTTGGGCCAGCAAGGAGCTTCCCCATCGAAACCGCAGGCTGAGCCCGCTCACACCCGGACACGCTGAGAAAACCGCAGCCCCTGTCGTGAATGGCCTGGGGTGCCGAGGCCACTCGGGCAGCCCAGGGTGGACTGCAAAAAACGAGGCCGGCCCGGCCATGTCCGGATTTGACCGAAAGCGGGCCCGATCGGGCGCGACGCAGGCCCGCCACGGCGGCACAGTGGAGGCACTGAAACGCACACCTTCAACCCGGAGCCACCGCCCATGAAAACCGCCCTGCTGCTGATCGACGTCCAAGAATCCTTCCGCCAACGCCCCTACTGGAACACGGCCGAGCTGCCCGCTTTCCTCGCCGCCACCCGGCGCCTGATCGAAGGCGCTCAAGCCCAAGCCATGCCCATCGTGCGCGTCTTCCACAGCGACGGCCCCGAGACGGCCGACAACGCCTTCGCCTTGGCCTCGGGCCTAGTGCGGCCGCTGGAGGAACTGCCGGCCCTGCAGCCGGCGCTGGAAGTGATCAAGCACCGCCACAGCGCGCTGGCAGGCACGGGCCTGGCCATCTGGCTGCATCAAAACGGCATCCAGCGCCTGATCGTCAGCGGCATCCGCACCGAGCAATGCTGCGAGACCACCACCCGCCACGCCAGCGATGAAGGCTGGCAGGTCGACTACGTGACCGAGGCCACGCTGACCTTTGCCATGCAACACGCCAGCGGCGCCACGCTGAGCCCGGCCGAGATCAAGCTGCGCACCGAGACCGTGCTGCAGGACCGATTCGCCGAGATCTGCACGGTGGACCAGGCCCTGGCGCGTGCAGCTGCTGCTGCCGTCTCGGCCTGAGACCCAGATCCAGGCGCTAAGCTCGCACCATGTCCACAGCACTTGATGTCCTGATGTGGGTGCAGCCCGGCACCTTGCTGCTCGATCTGGCCGGGCCGGCCGAGGCCTTTCGACTGGCCAACCAGGCCCTGCGCCGGCGCCAGCAGCCCGAGGCCTTTCGGCTGCGCTTCATCGGCATGGAGGCCGAGTGCGCCAGCTCGGTCGGCCTGCAGCTCAGCGGCCTAGAGCCGCCGCCTGAAGCGCTCGCGCCGGGCAGCTGGCTGATCCTCTCCGGCTGCCGCAGCAAGGCGCCCGACGAGCCCGCGCCGAGCAGCGAACAACTGGCCCTGGAGCTGGACGGCGAGCGTTGGCTGGCCCGGCAGGGTCAGGTCTTGCTGCGCGAGGGCGGGCGCCTGGTCTGCATCTGCTCGGGCACCTTGCTGGCGGCGCGCGCCGGCCTGCTGGGGCGCGGCGTGCGCTGCACCAGCCACCATGAAATGCTCGACGAGCTGCGCCAGCTGGCACCTGAGGCCCAGGTGGTGGACAACCGCGTCTTCGTGCTCGACGGCCCCGAGGAGCAAATCGCCAGCAGCGCCGGCATCACCGCCGGCATCGACCTCAGCCTGCACCTGATCGCCCAACACTGCGGTGAAGCCCTGGCCGCCAGCGTGGCCCAGACCATGGTGGTCTACCTGCGCCGCAGCAGCAAAGACCCCGAACTCTCGCCCCTGCTGGCACACCGCCACCATCTGCATGCGGCCCTGCACCGAGTGCAAGACGCCATCTGCGCCGAGCCCGCGCAGGACTGGAGCCTGGACGCCATGGCGGCGCGCGCCCACGTGACACCGCGCCACCTGAGCCGTTTGTTCGCCGAACACGCCGGCATCAGCCCACTGAGCTATCTGCAAACCATACGGCTCGAGCGCGCCGAGCAAGCCCTGGCCCGCGGCGCCAGCCCCAGCGATGCGGCCCTGGCGGCCGGCTTCAGCTCAGACCAGCAGCTGCGCCGCACACGGCTGGCGCGTGCGGCGGCGAGTGCCAGGCCGCAGCACTGAACCAGCTGGGCTCGCCCTACATTTCCTTGAACAGCTGCAGATCGCTGCGGGTCCGGTTTCGAGCTGATCGGAACCGATTTGCCCGCCCGCTCAATGGACGCCGGGCAGCCAAGCAGCGATTTGATAAATGCTCATCTTCTGCACTTGATCCATCAGCACAAAACCCATCAGGCAGGCCGCCACCACACGCAGCAGCGTCCAGGGCCTGAAGCCAAGCCAGACCAGGTAATACGCGACGGAAATGAGCAACAACAAGAAGTCGGAAATGAAGCGCAGCTCTGCCGTGGGAATCTGAGCCCACTGGCCCAGCCCATTGACCAGAAAATCGATGAACAAGGCCATGGCAGATCCGTACAGGCCCACGGCCCAAGCCTCGGCGACGGTGAACCCACGCCGCGGGAAAAACAGGCGCATCAAGCCGGCCGAAGGCAGTGTGAAGACCAGCATCCAATAAGGCATGGACAAGCTGAGCCACAAATTGAGCTGCGCGAAAAGGGCGGCGCGAGCCGGAGACAGGCTGGCCCGGACCTGCTGCAACAAGGCGGCCCGATAGGCTTCGAGGTACACATCGCTGTAAAGATGGCTCAGCAAGACGCTGAGCGTGGCGATCGCCACCAAAAAAGGCAAGGGATGCGTGTAGCGGAGGCGCTGGCCTTGCAAGAAAGCCTTGAACACCAGGCCCGGCTGCCAACACATGGCCCCAAACGTGCGCTTGAAACTCTTCTCAACATGCAGCACTCGCTCGGTAAAGTCTTGCCACATACAAGGCAAGCTGAAAGGCAGACGCGGCGCCTTGATGCCGCATGCATGGCAGAACGGCCCTTGGAGCGGCGTTGCGCAGGAGCGGCAAGGCGGAAGACTCTCGGTCGATGTTGAGCCGTTTGAGGCGTCGTCAGGCATGAGTCAAGTCCGGGTCGGCTGCCGGAGCATTCTCGGCAGGCCGAACCATAGCATCCACATTCTGCTGAACGCCAGAACTTAAGCCTCGAGGATGAGCTGGGTTGTCAAGCAAGAACTGCATGTCGCCGCGGCTCAAGAGGAGCTGTTCTGCGCGGCTATTGAATGCACTTGAGGGCGAGTTCGCTGGTATTAGCAGGCTGCCAGTCAAACCGGGCAAAATATCCGCCGAGAATGTGAGTTATCTCAGCACCCGAAGCAGCCCTTCGTTTGGGCGGAGATCAGGCCACTTGAGGGCACGGCAGCATGCACATCCACAAGGCTCCGCCCCGGAAAACTGCCTGACTTTTGCGTCCGGCCTCATGGTGCGGTAAGCGGTGGCTTGAACTCCAGTGGCACCTTCACCAGGTGCATAGTGCCGGCGCAGCCGGCACGCTTCCGCAGCAACAATAAACAAAAATGCCGCTGGCGGAAAACCGGCAGCGGCGTCGAGGGCGGGCGCGGCCCGCCCATTCAAGCGAGCTTCAAGCCCGGCGGCGGCGTGCACCCACCAGGCCCAGGCCGGCCAGGGCCACCAGGGCCAGGCTGCTCGGTTCGGGCACGGTTCCGGGCGTCGGTGTGGGCGGCACATACGGGTCATTGTTGAAACTCAGGGACGACATGCTCGTCCAAGTAACATTGGGCTGGCTGAAGGTGTAGTACCCCCTTTTCTGCCACCCATCAGCATTGAAAAAAACATCATCCGTGTTGGCGTCCAGCCCTTGGGTAGCGCCGCCACTGAAAACAAAGTAGTCGTACCAAGGCGTCACCGCGACCTTCAACGTGGGCAAGGTGAAGTTGCTCAGGGTGGTGGTGAACTCGTGGATCGTCAGTGTGTAGGCGCTCGTGTCGCCGAACGGGGTCGATTTGGCGTCGTCATACTGCAGTTCGGCCTTCAAGGTGAATTGGGCCGACAGGAAATTGAAGTTCTTGGTGACCGGGGCGGCTTGGCTGCCGGTGGCCAGGCACAGGGCGGCCAGCAGGCCAGCGGATCGGGCGATGAAACTCTTGAACATGATTGCAGATGCTCCCTGAAAACTGGTTGAGGTAGAGATGGGGTGATCCCGTCGCCAAAAAGCAAAACTCATGCCAGCTACATGAACTTACTAAAATATATTTAGAGTCAACAACTTAGTTTGCAGTCTGGTTTCCCCTTGGGTTGCCTTGTGTAAAGAAATCCGGCGATTTTTGTGTTGCCATTCCTGTTTTGCCAGTCGGTACGCCCCGGCACATAAGGTCTGGTGCTTTGGCATGAATGCCGGCGGCAGGGCATCGGGGGGCAATGACAGAAAGCTGCCAAATGGGCGATAGCGCCGATGACAAGCGAATGCCCGCAATGGGCACGGAGCCGCCGGTGACTGAAGCTTGAAACAGGAATGGCAGCAGCGCCGGCGTCCGGCTGGCCTGGCTGACTCGCCCTACATTTCCTTGAACAGCGCAAGATAGCTGCGGCTCACCGGTAGGCGTTCGCTGCGCCCCTTCAGCTCGATGTCGGCCGTCTCGTTGTCACCGCGGGTGACGCGGCGGATCGAGCGCAGATTGACCACCACCGAGCGGTGCACCTGGGCGAATTGCTGCGGGTCGAGCTGTGGGAGCAAGTCCTTGAGCGGCATGCGGATCAAAGCCTCGGCCACCTGCCCTTCGTCGCGGTAGGCGACCAAGGTGTATTTGCTGTCGCTCTTCAGGTAGTCGATGTCGTCGACCGGGATCATGCGCAGCGAGGGGCCGACACTGGCGCGCACCCAGCGCAGCGTCTCGGGCTTGTGGTCGAGTTTGAGACGCTCGGCCAGCTGCGCCAGCAAGGTCTCCGAATGCACGGCCGGCTGGGCCTGCTGCAGGCGCGCCTTCAGGCGCTCCACCGTTTCGCTCAGGCGAGCTGCGGTGACCGGCTTGACCAGATAGTCGAGCACGCCATGCTGAAAGGCTTCCAAGGCATATTGGTCAAAAGCGGTGACGAAGACCAGGTGCGCGCGTTTGCCGATCTGGCGGGCCACTTCCACACCACTCAAGCCCGGCATGTGCACATCCAGAAAGCAGATCGTGGGTTGATGCTGCTCGAACAATTCGATCGCCTGCCGGCCATTGCGGGCCTGCGCGACGATTTGCAGCTCCGGCCAGACCGCGGCCAGGCGCGCCTCCAGGATTTCACGCAGGAGCGGTTCGTCGTCGGCGATCAGGGCGGTCGGAATCATGGCTTGGGCTCGCTGAATTCGATGGTCACTTCCACCCCATGCGGCGCCACCTCTCGCAGTTCCAGGCTGGCGCTACCTCCATAGGCCCAGAGCAGGCGTTCGCGCAGCGCCGCCAGGCCGGTGCCCAAGCCGCCGCCGGTGGCTTGCAAGCCCATGCCGGTATCGACCACGCGCAGGCGACAACGGCCGCTTTGCAGCAGCTCGGCATGCACGTCGATGCGGCCGCCCTCCTCGCTGGGGTCGATGCCATGCTGCACGGCGTTCTCCACCAGGGTCAACAAGGTCATTGGCGGGCAGCGCAGCAGATGCACACCCGGGCCGATGTGCAGCGCAAAGGCCAGCCGGTCCGGCATGCGCATCTGCATCAGCTCCAGATAGGCCCGCACCAGCTCCAGTTCCTGGCCCAGGGTGTTGGCCGAGCCGTCAAGGCGTGGCACGGCGGCCCGTAAATAGTCCGTTAGGCTTTGCAGCAACTGCGGGGCGCGCGGCGAACCGGCTTCCACCAGGGCCTGAACATTGGCCAGGGTATTGAACAAAAAATGCGGTTGCGCTTGAGCGGTGAGCAGTCGCATGCGAGCGTCGAGGGCCTGGCGGGCAAGCTCGCTGCGCTCCAACTCGAAGTCGTTGGCTTGTTCTTCCACTTTTGCCTCCCGTTGGCGCAAGAGGGCGGTCAGCGCGGTCCAAGGTGCCACCAGCATGCCAGAGAGGCTCATCAGCATGAAGCCAAAGAGGCGCTTCTCCTCCTTCCAGAAATCCGGTGCGCCCGCGTCGGTGCCGAGTTTGTAAAAGAGAAACACCGTGACCGGCACCACCAAGCCGACTGCCACCACCTGCAGCGCCCAGCGCGCCAGCCACTCCGGCAACCGGCGTGGCCATTGCTCAGTCAGACCGAAAGCCAGCAGCACAACCAAGCCGGTGCCGAACACCCGCATCGGCAAACGAAAGCTGAAGCTCGCGTATGTGAGGTTGAGCAGAAGAACCAGTAGGGTGCAGATGATGATGACGGTGCGCACGCGCCGCCAGCCGAACAGCGCCCGCCAATGGAAGGCCGGCGACAGCGGCGCTGCTTCGAAGGGGGTGGTGGGTGACATCACGGCAGAATACTCGAGTGAATGGCTGAAAGACTTGAGCGGCAATGGCGCGCGGCCGTCAGTGCCAGTGATCAGTGCCAGCGATCAGCGCCAGCGCTGCGCCGGCTTGCGAAAGTAGTGATGCGCGATATAGCGCCAGGGCAGCACCAGCGGCGTCAGCACCAGGCCCATCAGGCAGGCGAAGGCCGATTCCTGCACATTCGGCGTCATCGCCCCACCCAGCCACAGCGGGTACGCAATGAGCAGCAGCCAGATGCTCTTCCAGAGCAGTTCGAAAATCAGCAGCGGCAACATCTGCAAGGGGTAGCGCAAGCCCCAGACACAGAGGATGGCCAGGCCGATCAGCATCGCGCCCAACTCACCCCTGCGCTGCGCCCACAGATCGCTGTGCTGCAAGAGGCTCGGCCCCCAGCTGCTGGCCAGACCGACCGTGATCAGCAAGTAGAAGGCGCGCAACAGATTCAGGCGCCAGAGGGGGACGTCTTGATCGCTCATTTGTATTTCCTTCAGCTTCAGCCGAGCTTGGCCAGGCTCTTGCGAGCGTCTTCGACATTGGCCGGGTTGGCCCGCTTGTTGGCAATGAAACGCTCATAAGCTGCCTTGGCCTGCGCCTTGTCGCCCTTGGCCAGATAGGCATCACCGAGGCGGTGATCGATCGGGTACTCATCGGCGCCACTCAGGGTTTTGGCCCGCTCCAGGTAGCGAATCGCCTCGTCGGTTTGAGCCTGCGCGGCGTAGACCCGGCTCAGGCCATAGCTGCCACTGGCTTTGCTCGGCTGATCGCGGAGCAGGCCTTCATACAGACTCTTGGCCTTGGCCAAATCCTTGTTGTCCTTCAAATAGACCCGCGCCAACTGCATGGTGGCCTCGCGCACCTCGTCCAGCATGGCGCCATCCTTGCTCGGCTTGACGCCCAGCAACTCGCTCTCCATCTCGGCCCATTTCTTGTCTTCGGCGGCCATATGGACGCGGATGATGCGCGCCGTTTCGGGCTGGCTGCTGCGCACGGTGGCCTCCAACTCCTTGGCCTTGGACACGCTGCCGCCCATCATGCCCGGCACGGTCAGATAGAGCTTGGCCAATTGAACCCGGGCCGTGAAGCTGCTGGGGTCCAACTCCAGCGTGCGGATCCAGGACTCTTTCAAGCTACCCACATTGCGCATGGCCTTGGCCATGCCCATGCTGAGCATCTGCAAGCCGAGGTTCTGCGCCGAGGCCAGGTGGCACACCGCCATGTTCGGGTGCTGCTCAACGCACAGCTTGGCCTGCTTGGCGCCGGCCTCGAGGCGCTTGCCGTCGCCGGCGTCGCTGAAGCTCAAGGCCAAGGACAAAGCCGCGCTGGCCTCGGCATCGGCGGGATTGGTCTTCAGACGGGCCTGCGCCACTGGTTCCAGTTCGACAAACTTGCCGGCATCTTGCAGCGACTCCAGCTGCGCATCCTTGAAGACGGCGGCTTGGGCGCTGCCTATAGAGGCGGCCAGCGCCAGCGCCAGCATGGCTTTGTGAATCGAAGAGCTGTGGCGCACTGTAAGAAACTGAGTGTTCATGGTCGACTAAAGAGGGTGTGAGTGGCTGAACGCAGCAGGCCTTGGACCTTGCCTGCGCTGCTGAATTCGAGAAGGCAGGGCCATTGTGTTGAGCGCCCCGCCCGCCCAAACAGCCGCTCCGACGAGCCACGCGCTGCGGGTTTTCAGGCCCGCTGTGAGGGGATGAATGGCGCGGCCGGCCGATCGGTGGCCGCCGGCGCCGCTGGTCGCGACGGGGCGTCGCTCGTCCCTGCAAGGGCGCCGCCGATCCGGCATGGCTTGGCTGCGGCCCTGCCCTACAGGCACAGTCGGCCCCGTTGTTCCAAAGAAAGCCTTGTCATGAAGAGAGTTTTGCGTTTCCTGCTGCGAGGCTTCCTGGCCCTGACTGCGCTGCTGGCCGTGCTGGCTGGCCTGTTCGCCTACTTCCTCTACACGCCTGATCCCGAGCTGCCGCAGCTGTCGGGCAGCTTGGCCAAGGGATCTATCGAAGTGGCCGGCGTGAAGCGCAACTACAGGACCTATGTGCCCAAGGACCTGCCCAAGGGCGCGCCGCTGGTCTTGGTGATGCATGGCTCAGGCGAAGGCCCGGGCCAGATCCGCGTCGGCACCGGCTACGCTTTCGAGCGCCTGGCCGACCGGCATGGCTTTGCCCTTGTCTACCCCAAGGCCTTCGCGTCCGACTGGAACGACTGCAGCCGCATCGGTGACAAGGACTTGAACGGCGTCCGCGGCGACGATGTGGGTTACCTGGCCGCCCTGGTCGACAAACTGGTCGCTGAGCTGGCGCTCGACCCGTCGCGCGTGTTTGCGGCCGGCGTTTCCAACGGCGGCTCGATGGCGATGCGTTTGGCCTTGGAGCAACCGGGCCGCTACAAGGCAGTGGCCGCCGTGGTCGCAAATGTGCCGGCAGCTGAGAATTTCCAATGCCAGCCGGCGGCGCATGAAGCCACCTCGGTGATGATCATGAACGGCAGCGAGGACCCGCTGGTGCCCTATGCCGGCGGCGAGATCAGTCTGCTGGGCCTGTTCTACAAGGGCGGCCCCATCATTTCATCCCGAGCGTCAGCGCAGTACTTCGCCGATTGGGCCCATCTGGGCGGCGCGCCCCTCACCAGCGAGACGCTCGTCGCCGCCGGTGTTCGTGTCGAGCAGAACCGCTGGAGCCCGGCCAGCAATAGCAGCCGCGATGGCAAGGCCGAGGTGGAGCTGGTGAGCATTCATGGCGGCGGACATGGCTTGCCGCAGCCCTACTCCCAACGCCCGCGGCTCTTGGGGCCCTCCCCGATGGAGCCAAACGGCGCGGCCCTGATCTGGGCCTTCTTTGAGCGCCAGCCCAAGTAAAACAAGCCAGCAAGCAGCTAGCCTTGTACACCCAAATTCGGAGTTATTGAAACGTGGCCACCCTCTACATCAGCCCCGAGAGTTCCCCTCTGGCTCACGCCGCGGCCGCCGCGGTCTTGTATCTGCATATCGGCGCCGGCAGCGTCGGCATCATGTCCGGTGCAGCCGCCTTTGTGTTCCGCAAGGGCACGCCGCTGCACCGCCTGATCGGCAAAATCTTTGTCATCTCGATGCTGATCATGTCCGGCATCGGCGCCGTCGTCGCCCCCTTCCTGCCGACGCCCGAGCGCGCCTCGGTGATTGCTGGCATCTTGACCTTCTATCTGGTCTTGAGCTCGTGGATGGCCGTCAAGCGCAAACCTGGAGAACTTGGCAAGTTCGACCACGGCCTGTTGCTGACATCGTTGAGCATCACCGGCGCAGGCGCCTACTTCTTCTGGCTCGCCATGCAAAGCCCGCGCGGCATGCTGGACGGCCAGCCGGGCGCGGCGTTCCTCATGTTCGTGATCATCGGCAGCTTGGCCGCGGTGGGGGATCTGCGCCTGATCATCCAGCGCGGCGTCACGGGCGCCACCCGCCTGGCGCGCCATCTCTGGCGCATGACCGTCGCCTTGTTCATTGCCGCCAATTCACTCTTCCTGGGCCAGCCCCAGGTCTTCCCGAAGGCGGTGCAGAAGTCCGGCTGGTTGAATGTGCCGGCGCTGTTGATCCTGGCTTTGCTGCTGTACTGGCTCGGCCACGTGGCTTACGGTGCTTTCAAGCGTCGCAGGATGCATAGACCGAATCAGCTGCACGCCGGCTAGTTTCTGCGGCCAGGCTCAGGTCTGTCACGTTTGTATTTGGAGCGCCTCGCCACATGGGAATTCCGTCCCCGGTGCAGACCCAGCTCCGGATGAACAAGGGCGGGCCGGTACTCTTGCAGGACGGGCAGCCTTGATGTCTCGGTGCAAAGCCAGTGGCGCCAGATGGTGGCAGGCGCAGCACAAACTGTTGCGCCGCGCCTGCATCGCCCCGCAGGCAAGACCTGCCCCCTCAGAAGCCAAAGGCCCGGAAGCCAGCGGGCCCACGGGCGCTGCGGGCTGCAACTGACTTTCAACACCCCGCAGCCCGGGGGATGCCAGATTCGCACTCGCTAGGTACAAACCCGCCATCCAAATCTGTCCCTGGCAAGCAAAGGCATCCGTGATCAAGACTCAGACCCAGAACCGACTGGCCCTCGTTTCCCTGTTGTGCTGCAGCGCCCTGAGCGCGCAAGCCAGTGCCACCCTGGCCTTCGGCAGCAGCGCCGAGAACCAGGCGACCCAGCAGTTCGTCTACAGCTTCCCCGATGCTGTCAGCTCGGGCAACTTCAGCAGCCAGGGCCCGGTCACGGCCGTTGCTGGCGGCGTGAGTGCAAGCGTCAATGCCTGGGCCGACCCCAGCACAGGCATGTTCAAGTCCATCGCTCAGGTCAAGATGAGCGGCTTCACCGAGCAGACCAATATCGCCGACACCTACAGCCGGCTCGATGTGAACGACCTGCTGCGCTTTGAAGGCACGGGCAGCAGCGTGGCCGTCACCTGGACGCTGAGCTACGACACCGTGTTTGCCGGCCTGGGCTTTGAAGCCTTTGCGCGCGTGGGCGGCCTGTCGCACTTCATGCAAGCCAGCTCCTTCCGCAACCTGAGCCTGAGCTACGAGATCGCCAACCCCAGCTACGACCCCGGCGCCACCTGCACCGATTTCGGCAGCGACGGCATGTACTGCCCGCCGGAAACCCAGCAGTTCATCACCCATCAAGAGTTTCTCTCCAAAGAGCTGTTCCGAGAGGTGGCCCTCGGTGGCCCCAACGGCATCTACACCAATGGCGAGGAAGACAACGGCCGCTACACCGGCCAGCTCACGCTGTCGCTGCTGCTGCCCACGCAGACCGACATCCGCCTCAGCTACACCGCCTACAACGGCGTGCGCTGCTTCCACCTGGCCAACTGCGATCTGAGCAGTGACGCCTCGCATTCGGACTACCTGGGCCTGCAAGTCAGCCCCGGCGGCAGCTTCCATTCCGACAGCGGCTACCAGTATCTGGGCCTGGCCGCTGCCGTGCCCGAACCTTCGAGCGCCCTGCTCGCTTCCCTGGGCCTGGTCGGTCTGCTGGCCTGGCGTCGTCGCGAAAAACAGCAAGGCTGAAGGGCCAGGCCAACGCCAGAAGGTTGAACTGACTCAGCCCCGGCGTTCCTTGGGTATAGGGCTGCAAAAAACAGGACGCACATCCGAGGGTCAGGTTTTGCCTTGAGCCACAAGACCCGGCCTTCTGCACCTCTTGTCCTTCACTCGCCACAGATGGCAAATGCAAGATGGCCCCCCTGCGGCTCTGGCGCTCATGTCCCCTGGGCAAGCGGCTGCTAGCGGGTACGCAAATGGTGCTGAGCTGACCTTCGGGCGACCTATCCAGGACCCGCAGGGTTTGCTTGCTTTGCTTGTCGCTTGGGTTTGTGTGTAGGCGGGTAGGCCGAGTCTGGAACAGTGACTTCACTTGATGGAGGGTCAGGTCTTGCCTTTAAGTTCAAGGCCTGACCCTCACGCTCCTCAAGGTGGCTGCAAGGCGATCACGTACGAGAAGTCGTGATCACGGCCTGCGCCAGAAAAAAGCCCCGCCGATGCGGGGCTATTTTGATGCCTGAGGACGAGGGTCGCCCCCCCCCCGCAGCCGAGCTCAATGCGTGGAGGATCCCTTGGCCTTGCCCACGGCCTCGTCCGACATGGGCGAAGCCAGCAGACGACCCTTGGCATCGAGATGGAATTCGCCCAGTTCGATGTTGCCGCCGCCCTCGACCAAGCGGAAGGTGAGAGTCCTGGACGCCAGCTGCCGGCTTCCGAAGCCTGTCTGCACATCCACCTGCACCGTGGCGCCGCGGCTGAGTGTGGCCCTCTGGCTGCCGAAGTAGTGCGCAACAATCTTGTAGCGACCGGGCAGCGGAGACTTCAAGATGAACTCCTCAGGGCCGTAGCCGGCGGTGAAATCCCGCGAGAGGTGGCCGCCCTGGCGGGTGTCGCGGCGCATGAAAAAGGCTTCCTCGCCCAGCGGATCGATCACATGGAGATCGATGTCCGTGCTGTTCAAGTCCCAGCGCATGACCACCCGCAGACCCAGAGGCAGGGGCTTACGCAGCGAGTCGGGCAGAGTGGCGAAGCCGGCGCTGGGGCAGCGCTGCTGCAGGTCGTTGAGCTCGGCCAGACTGATCAGCCCGATCTCCGCGAAGCGATCCGGCCAGCCGGTGTCGATCACATGTTGCAGCGAGGCAGCGGCTTCCTCACAGCGGCCAGCCTGTCCCAGTGCCAGGCCGGCATCACGCCAGGACTGGGGCTCATCGGGGGCCAGGTCCCGTGCGCGCAGCAGCAGGTCCAGAGCCGGCACCGGCCGGCCCATGCCTTGCAGACGGTAGGCCACCAAACGCAGCGCCGAGGCCTCACGAGGCATCAAGGCCACGATGCTGCTGAGTACCTGCATGGCACGGGGTACATCACCCAGCGCCGCGAAGCGCTCGGCCACGTCGGCGTGAAAGGCGGGGCTGTCGGCATAGGCCTCGCGCAGGTCGGCAAGGCGCACGTCCAGCTCGGCCACGTTGCGAGCCTGTGCCAGTTCGGCGGCGTAGCGCTCCGTGTTCGCGACGGCGCGCAGAGTCAGCGCTGTATCGGGAGCAGCACGCTTGGCATTCTCCGTGGGAGGACGCGGCATCGCGGGGAGCGGCGGTGGCGACATTGCGGGCGCGGGCGCGGGCGCGGGTGGAGGTGCGGGTGCGGCTGCGCGTGCGGGCATCGGTTCCAGCGCCACTGCACGCGCAGGAAGTGGCATGGGCGCTGGCATCACCTGGACCTCGGGCGGGGCCATGATTGCCGGCGCCGGGGCGGGGCGCACAGCCGCAGCAGGCGGCGAGTTGCTGGATAGCGTGGCGATGGCCGGGGCGGGCGGTGCGGCGGCTGGACGGCCCGAACGTTCGAACTGGGCCTCCAGACGCTCGCGCTCCCGTGCCTGCTTCAGCTCCAAAGCCTCGAACTCGCGGCGGCGGCGCGCCTCTTCCCGAGCTTCCGACGCGAAGTCACGCGCCCACCAGTCAGCCCGCTGCGACCACTGGGCGGCAAGCTCCTTGCGCTGCACGGTGGTGCGGCGCTGGCGCTCCAATTCTCGGGCCTCGCGCCCGCGCAGCACAGCCTCGCGAATGGCCGGTGTCGAGGCGGGAGGCATCACACCATGGGTGATGTAGTCCTGCAACGTTTCTAGCACCAGCAGGCTGGTTTCCCGGTTCACCAGGCCCAACTGCTCGCCCAGGCGCGCGAGCTGGCTCTTGTTGCGCAGCGGTTCGGCCTCCAAGGTCTGGGTCCACCAGCTGCCGCACCAAAAGGCGGCCAGAGGCTCCGACGTCCAGGAATGCGCCTGCACCATGCGATCCCGGCGGCCCTGCGCGTCTTGGTGGCTGATCAGCAGTGTGGGCATGTCCCGCGAGGCCCCGTCCGCTGGCTGCACATGGCAAGCACGCAGCACGCCGTGGCGGGGGACGCGGCTCTCCGCGTGCCAAGCCGCCTGGTCCCAACGGCTGGCGATGCGGATGCCGGGTGTGAGCGTGAGCTGGCGGGCAAGCTCGTCGAGGCCAACCTGGTTCAGGTCCAACCACTGGCCGCCATCCTGCAGCAGGGTCTGAGCAACCGCCATATCGGCCACCTGCCGCGACACCAAGTGCACAGGCACGCCCGGCGCCTTCAGGGCCTCGCGGTGCGGCCAGCTGTGTCGCAGCTCGCTGAACATCAGCACCTGCTGGACGCCCGGCGTGGGGGACCAGCTCCCAAGGTTCAGTGCGCCTTCGGGCTTCAGTGCCAATAGAGTCTCGCGCAAGGCGGTCCAATCCCCATCGCGGACTTGGAACTGCATGCGCTGCGGGCCCAGACGCAGCACGCTGAGTGTCACGGCCACGCTGCGCCCCTGCAGGTAGCGCTCAAGCAGTTGAAGGTCTCGGGTGCGATCGCGCGGCGAGCGCTGCGAGGCGTCCCAAACGATCTCCAGTCGGGCCGGTGCGGGCAGGGCCTGCAGGCCGCCGTCCGCCGTCGGAACCTCCAGCCAGCGAAACTCGGTGCCGTCATGCAGGCGATAAGTGAATCCCGCAGGCTGCTCGGGCGCGGGGAGGCAGACCGTGCGAGGCGCGTCGCCGCTGCGCAGTGGCAGCGTGGCATTCCAGGCAGAACCCGCATCGCCCTTGACGGGCGACGGCCGCTGCTCGCCGAAGCTTTCGGGCACGAGCACAGGCTTCAAGCTGGTGCCCAGCGTTGCCACCACACTGCGGCCCTGGGGCACGGCATCTGCGGTCAGCGTGTGCTGCCAGCCGCAGTCACTGCGCTCGGCCAGGCGGGCCAGGTCGATGCGCAAGCGACGTTCGCCCAGCGCCGGGATGGGAAAGACGCGCAGGCGGTAGTCACTGTCGCTGTCACGCTCGACCAGGGCCGGGTCTACCTTGAGGGCGGTCTGCGTCTCGAAAGCCACCCGGGCCTGGACACGCTCCACCGGCACGGCATCACGCAACTCACCGGCAATATCCAGGGCATAGCCGCGCAGCCGCTCGCCGTCGGCCAAGGGCAGCAGCACCGTCGCTTCCATGGGCCGTGTCGACGGGTTGCGCAGGACCAGCTCGACACGCTGCTCGGCAAAGGGGCCCTGCAGCCGCCAGCCGATCTGGCGCAGCTCCATCTGCACCTGCGTATCAGCGCGGACCTTCCAGGGCGCGGCCTCGGCCAAGGGGGCGGCCAGTGCCAGCCAGGTCAGACTCAGGGCCAGATAGGCCGCCCGGTGCCAGGTCTTGCCTGGGCGATGTGAGCATGTCGGCATGCGTCCTCCTCAATGGTGCAGACCTCAACGCGAGAAGCCTGTCTGTGGTGGACTGTACTGGCAGGCAAAGTTCGGAGCGCAGCAGCGTCGCAACACGACATGGGTGCCGTTTGCCGACTTGCCGGGTGAGTTTCATTGCCCTGCGCAGAACGGGCCTTGCTGCATTCATTGCCGACCCGGGGCGGCCTGGATTCAAGCCGGACTCAGCTCATCGCCCAAGCCCGTGTGGGGCGTGGCCGTAGTGAGGGCCTATCCGCACGAAGCCGGCGCTTTCAAACAAGGTCGGAATTGAACCTGGGGCAGCTTTTCGAAACCACGGAACTGGAGGGCCAGAGCACGATTCGCCGCGTAACCGTGATGGAAGACAACAAGTGGAACAAATCGGCCAATCGGGGTCTGGGAAAGCAGCTGGACGATCCGGTCAATGTGCTGTTCGGCGTGCAGCTGGGCGGCGGCACCGACATCAACGGCGCGGTCGGCTACTGCCAGTCCATCTTCCGCGCGTCCCGCAACACCATCCTGGTGCTGATCTCGGACCTGTACGAGGGCGGGGTTGAAGAAGGCCTGTTGCGCCGCGCGGCCGAGCTGGTCGAGGCCGGGGTGCAGTTCATCACCCTGCTGGCTCTCAGCGACGAAGGCGCGCCCGCCTACGACCGCCGCCTGGCCGCCAAGCTGGCCGCTTTAGGCGTGCCGTCCTTTGCCTGCACGCCGGACGCCTTCCCAGGCCTGATGGCCGCCGCGATCCGGCGCGACGACGTGGCGGCCTGGGCGGCATCACAGGGCTTGGTGACGCAGGGGTCTTGAGGCTCTGAGAGGAATTAGCTGGGGTGATGCTGGGCACGAGCCTCCTGCTATGCGTCTTAAGGCCGACCAAGCCGCCTTCTACGCGAGTCCGGCCTAGCGCACGGGACCACGCGAGGCGTTTGATTGCATTAGGCAGCAGTACGGTCGTGGAGATCAGCCAAGACCGCGTCGAGGGGTTTCACAACCGAGCCATCACCCCACTGGATGGCAGACTGCCTGAGTCGGCTGAGCCAAGGCAGCTTTGCTTTCAAGCGAGGGCGGCTGCGCCTCGGTTCGCAGGAGGGTCGAGTGCACCTGCGAGCTACAGTCTGGTTGCGCGGCGCGACCAACGCCAACCACCTCACCCCCCGCCAGAACTCTCAAGTTCATTCCTCCGGGTACTGCATGCAACTACCAACCATTTCGCGCGGCGCCCACTGGCTGCGACTCCAACTGGCGGCGCTTTGCCTCACCAGCAGCATCACAGTCGCGATGGGCTACCAACTACCACCGCCCCCAAACTATGTCAGACCGCCAGCCAAACAGACTCTTGCGGTACAGCTCAAGTCAAATCTGAACGGTGCGGACTGGATCGATTACAAGCGGATGATGCCGGCCGACCGACAGTGGGTATTTGATCCCCCGTTGGTAGAGCGACTCAGGACAGCATCGGGGGAATGCGTGATCGTCATGCTGCACTTTTTTGATGACGGGAGCATGCGACCGACCGGTCAACTGTTGGACGAAACCTGCCTGTTCGCACTGACAGACTGGAAGGAGCTGCGCACAAACGGTACCGTGGCTGAGTTCAGCGCACATACCGCGCGTGGCACCGTGGAGGTGTGGATTTCGGCTCGCTGGGCGAATCCTCCGTCCCAAGGCTTGAACGATTTGATGCGAGCTGAATTGGCTGAACAGCCCCAACTGTCGCCGGTACAAGCGCAGCAGCAAGCGCGCCAACGCGAAATGCTGGTCAAGGCCATGAGCACAGATGCAGTAGACCGAGCGTGGCGTGCAGCAAGACGGGCACCGTAGTCAATCACTGTCACTGCCCTCGAAACTTTCACGGTGGCACTAGCCGCTTGAGTCTCAACTTCCCTTGCCTGCACGTCGGACGCCTTCCCCGGCCTGATGGCCGCCGCGATCCGGCGCGACGACGTGGCGGCCTGGGCGGCATCACAGGGCTTGGTGACGCAGGGGGCTTGAAGCTGACGCAGGCCAGCCCTGTCACCACCTTTTCACACCCCCCTGTCACGCTGCCGTCTTTCTTCTCATCGCCCGCGACATCGCAGCGAGCCCGCCCCATGCCACCTGGCTTTCACCGGCTGATCGCGGCCCAGTTCGCCTCGGCCCTGGCCGACAACGCCCTGCTCATCGTCACCATCGCCTTGCTGGTCGAACAGGGCTTTCCGGGCTGGTGGGCGCCGCTCTTGAAGTTTGGCTTCACGCTTTCTTATGTGCTGCTGGCGCCCTTCGTGGGGCCGCTGGCGGATGCCGTGCCCAAGGCGCGGCTGATGGCTTGGATGAACGGCGTGAAGATGGTCGGCGTGCTGGGCTTGCTGGCCGGCGTGCACCCGATGGCGGCCTTCACCTTGATCGGCTTTGGCGCGGCCGCCTACGCGCCGGCCAAGTACGGCCTGGTGACCGAGCTGGTGCCGGCGCAGGGCCTGGTGCAGGCCAATGGCTGGGTGGAGGTGTCGGTGGTGGGCGCGGCCCTGCTGGGCACAGTGCTGGGTGGGCTCTTGGTCAGCCCCTGGTTGCTGGGCTCGGGACTGTATGCCGCTGCACGTGAGAGTTTGGAATTTCTGGGCTTGGCGCAGGCCAGCGGCCTGAGCCTGTCCATCCTGGCGCTCATGCTGGTGTACGGAAGCGCCAGCTGGCTGAACCTGGGCGTGCCGGACAGCGGCGCGCGCTACCCGGCCTGCACGCTGAAGCTGATGCCTCTGCTGCGCGATTTCAGCGAAGCGAATATGAAGCTCTGGCGCGACGCCGAGGGCGGGCTGTCGCTGGCGGTGACCACCATCTTCTGGGGCTTTGGCGCCACGCTGCAGTTCGCCGTGCTGCGCTGGGCGGCCGATGCCCTGCAGCTGCCACTCAACCAGGCGGCGTACTTGCAAGCGGCCGTGGCCGTGGGCGTGGTGGGCGGGGCGGCGGCGGCCGGACGCTGGGTGCCACTGCGCGCGGCCCGCAAGATGCTGGGCTTTGGCGTGCTGCTGGGCCTGCTGGTGCCTGCCGTGGCGCTGGCACCGGGCCTGCCCTGGGCCCTGCCCTTGCTGGTGCTGGTCGGTGTGGTCGGTGGCTTGTTGGTGGTGCCCTTGAACGCGCTGCTGCAGCACCGCGGCTTTTGCCTGCTGACGGCCGGCCGCTCGATCGCCGTGCAAGGCTTCAACGAGAACGCCAGCGTGCTGGGCATGCTGGCTCTGTACGCCATCTTGCTGCGGCTGGACTTGCCCATCATCACGGTGATGAGCGGCTTCGGCCTCAGCATCGCGGCGACCATGGCCCTGCTCTGGCGGCGCGACGCTCGTCGGCATCGGGCCGCGCGGGCGAAAGAAGAAGACGCGCAGAACCTGCCGGACAGCGCCCTGCTCTGAGCAGGCCGCGCCGGTCAAAGCCCGATCAAACCGCCGGACGCTTGGTCTTGCCGACCAGGCCCGGGCTCAGGCTCACCGGCTGGGCCGCACGCAGCATCACGGTGTCGAGCACGCCTTCGAAGCGGGCGACGATGGTGGACCAGTCCAGCTCGGACGCGGTCAGGGCAGCGGCGGCGCCCATCTGGCGGCGCAGCGCGGGCTGGCCGGCCAGATGCGTGGCGGCGCGCACAAAGGCGGCCGTATCGTCCATGGGCGCCAGCACGCCGTTCTCGCCATTGCGAATCAGCTGGGCGGCGGCCGCGTAGTCAAAAGCCAGCACCGGCAGACCGCTGGCCATGGCCTCGGTGGTGACGTTGCCGAAGGTTTCGGTGAGGCTGGGAAAGAGGAAGAGGTCGCCAGAGGCGTAATGCGCGGCCAGGTCCTCGCCCTTGCGCTGACCGGCGAAGATGGCTTGCGGCCAGCGCGCCTGCAATTCCGCCTGCTGCGGGCCGCTGCCCACCACCACCAGGCGAGCCCGCGGCTGCACCTGCAGCACGGCCTCAAACGCCGCCGTCAAAGTGGCCAGATTCTTCTCGGGCGCGAGGCGGCCGACATAGACCACGACCAGGTCATCCTCGGCCACGCCCCACTCGGCGCGCAGTGCGGCGCTGCGCCGGCCGGGCGAGAACTGTTGAATGTCGACACCGCGTGACACCACCGTCAGCTGCTTGAAGCCACCGGCCTCGAGGTCGCGCTTGAGTGCCTCGGTCGGCACCATAGTGCACTGGGTGCGGTTATGGAATTTGCGCAGGTAGGCCATGATGGGCTTGTAGAGCCAACCAATGCCGTAGTGCCGGCTGTAGGCATGGAAATTGGTGCGGAAGTCAGAGCTGACCGGCAGCTTCAGGTGCACGGCCGCCTGCAGGGCCGACCAACCCAAGGCGCCCTCGGTGGCGATGTGCACCACATCGGGCCGGTGCACCGACCAGAGCTGCACCAGCGCTTTCTTGGACGGCACGCCCATGCGGAGATTGGGGTAGCGCGGAATCGGCAGGCCGCGCATCAGCACCTCGTGGAAACGCACCGTGCGCTCGGCCGCGTCGCTGGCGTCTTGGCGCGGGCGGATCAGCTGCACATCGTGGTTGCGACGGTGCAAGCCCTCGACGATGCGCGCCAAGGTCATCGCCACCCCATTGACCTCGGGCGGGTAGGTCTCGGTGACCACCGCAATCCGCAGGGACCGCTGGGCAGCGGGGTAGTTGTCGACAACGATGCTGTCCGCGCTGGGTGTGGGTTCCATGGCCGCATCTTGCCTAGGCCACATAACAGTTCAATGACAAGCCCGGCGTTCAGCCGCAAGGCCTGTGCTGACGAGCCGCAGCGCTCGGCCACGATGGTCACGCAGTTTTCATGCAGCGGCGTCACCATCGCGTCACGCAGGCCGAACCGGGCTGCGCTCGCTCCATTGTTTTGCCTTTCCTTTCGCCGGTTCCTTTCTTTCACCCTCACACAACCGAGGTGACGCGTGCGCCACAACATCTTCAAGAACCTCGCAGCCGAGCTGCGCGTGCAGCGCTGGGACGACCACCGCTACTACCACCACAGCCGCATCAACCAGAGCCTGCATCTGCTCAGCGCGATCTGTTTCGTCATTTCCTACGGTCTGCTCTTCGTTGACCCCGCCATGGCCGCCCTGCTGGCCTGGACCGTCTCCATGACCAGCCGCCAAGCCGGCCACTTCTTCTTCGAGCCGCGCGGCTACGACGAGGTCAACCAGGCCACCGACGAGCACAAGGAGGCGATCAAGATCGGCTACAACATCCGCCGCAAGATCGTGCTGCTGGCCGTCTGGGTGGCGCTGCCGGCCCTGCTCTGGCTGCAGCCCTCGGTGTTCGGCCTGATCGAGCCCGCCAGCGACTTCCGCGGCTTCCTGCATGACGTGGGCATCTCCTGGCTGTCGCTGGGTGTGGCCGGCCTGCTGTTCCGCGTGCTGCAACTCTGGCAGCAGCAAAGCTTGATGACCGGCCTGACCTGGGCCACCAAGATCATCACCGACCCCTTCCACGACATCTGGCTGTACCACAAGGCACCGCTCTACCTGCTGCGCGGCGAGCTGATCGACCCGATGGACCACGTCAAGCACGGCGGCTGAAGCGCCGAGCGAGAAGAAGCAGGGCGCCGCGAGGCGCCCTGTTTTTCAAGCCCTTGCCGCGAATCAGAAACGCTGCTGCAGCATCTCGCGCAAGACCGAGCGGCGGATGGACTTGTTGGTCAGCCCCTCGTCCTCCCACCACCAGCCATCGGCCTGCATGCATTTGCAGGCTTTGACGAAGCGCTGCAGCACGGCCTCGAAATCGGCATCGCTGTAGTTGAGGCTGAAGATCAGCCTTCCTGTGCCCACCCAACTCAGAGCCAGCCCTTGTTCACGCAGATAGAACTGCAGCATCCAGTTGTAGCGCGAGGGTTGGGTGTAGAACACCGTCCAGACGGATTGCAGCTGGGCGATCTGCACCGGCACATCGGCGACCTGCAGCGCTTCATTGAAATGCTGCGCGCGCTGTTCCCAGCGTTCGTCGGCCTGCGCGTAAATGGCCTTGACGGTGGGCGACTCCAGGCGGTCGAGGAAGGCACTCATGGCGCCCATCACATAGGGGTGGGCATTGAAGGTGCCGCGGGCAAAGCAGATGTCGGCCGGGCGCTGCTCGCGGAAGCGCTTCATCAGATCGCGCCGGCCGCAGACCACACCGACCGGCAGGCCGCCGCCCAGGGTCTTGCCATAGGTGACCATGTCGGCGCGCACGCCGAAATACTCCTGCGCGCCGCCCGGCGCCAGGCGGAAGCCCAGGAACACCTCGTCGAAGATCAGCACGATGCCGCGCTCGGTACAGACCTCGCGCAGAGCCTTGAGCCAAGTGGTGTAGGCCTCGCGGTCGAAACCAGCGCGGCGGCCGCTGTCCAGCAGGGAGGAATCACCTGGCGCGCCCTTGTTCGGGTGCAGGGCCTGCAGCGGATTGACCAACACGCAGGCGATGTCGCGACGCGTGCGCAGCACTTGCAGGCTGCGCGGGTCCAGGTCTTCCAGGGTGTAGGTCTCGCGCGGCGGCAGCGGGTTGCCGGGACCGGGCTGCACATCCTCCCACCAGCCGTGGTAAGCGCCACAGAAGCGCACCAGATGCTTGCGGCCGGTGTGATAACGGGCCAGGCGCACGGCCTGCATCACCGCCTCGGTGCCCGACATATGGAAGGACACCTCGTCGAGCTTGGAGATGGCCTTGAGCCGCTCGACGTTGTCGGCCACGCAGGGGTGGTAGGCGCCCAGCACCGGCCCGAGCTTGTGGGTCAGGGCGATGCCCTCGTCCACGCAGTCGCGGTAGAAGTCGTAGCCGAAGACATTGACGCCGTAGGAGCCGGTCAGGTCGTAGAAGCGGTTGCCGTCCAGGTCCTCCACCATCACGCCGCCCGAGGCCTGCAGAAAGCTGCCGCTCTTCAGGTGCTCGCGCAGATAGGGGCTGTACTGGAAGGGCACGCGGTAGCTGCCGGTGAACTGCAGGTCGGAGATGCCTTCCCGGGCCCGCGCCGTCATGGCAATGCTTTTCTCAAAACGATCCGAGTACACCGCGCACAGGCGCTGAAAGCCGGCGCGGCGCTGCGCGGCCACGGCCGGCGGCGCCTCGTCGGAGGCAAAGAAACGCGCCTCGTCGTAGGCGTAGCCGGGAATCCAGCCGGCCAGGCGCTTGGCCATGCGCGAGTGCCCGGCCAGCGAACGGTGCTTGGCCCGCGACAGCTCCAGTCGCTGCTTGGCCTTGGGCAAGGTCCAGGCCAGCGCGGCCAGGGCCAGCGCCGAGAGAGCAAAAGTTTCATTCATTCCACATGCCTACCTGGTTGTCGCCGCCTGCTTGGCAGCGCTCTTTGTTGCGCAGACCTCTTATCTAACAGCCCGAATTGACAAGCTCATGAAAACCTCCGCCTGGCGCCAAACCCTGCAGCGCAGCCTGCAGCAGGAAGACCTCAACTTCCTGCTCACCAACCGCATCCCACGCATCGCCCTGACCCGCTTCATGGGCTGGTTCAGCCAGCTGCGCCATCCGCTGCTGGCGCGCGCCTCGATCGCCGTCTGGCGCCTGTTCACCGACCTGGATCTGAGCGACGCCAAGCAGCAGCGCTTTGCCAGCCTGCACGACTGCTTCACCCGCGAGTTGCGCGAGGGCGCACGCACGGTCGACCCGCGGCCCGAAGTGCTCAGCAGCCCCTGCGACGCCATCGTCGGAGCCTGCGGCCGGGTCGAGGCCGGCCAGGTCTTCCAGGCCAAAGGGTTTCCGTATGCACTGCACGATCTCTTCGGCCCGACGCAGGACACGAGCGCCTTCGAAGGCGGGCTCTTCATCACCCTGCGCCTGACCTCGGCCATGTACCACCGCTTCCATGCGCCGGCCGACTGCCGCGTCGAGCATGTCACCCACATCGCCGGCGACACCTGGAACGTCAACCCGATTGCACTCAAGCGGGTCGAGCGCCTGTTCTGCCGCAACGAGCGCGCCGTGTTGCGCTGCCGCCTGGCTGACGCTCAGGCCACGCCGATCGCCCTGGTGCCCGTGGCCGCCATCCTGGTGGCCAGCCTGCGCCTGCATTTCCTCGATCTGCTGCTCCATGTCGGCTATCGCGGCGCCAACGAACTGCCCTGCCGGGCAGAGTTCCGAAAAGGTCAGGAAATGGGCTGGTTCCAACATGGCTCGACCATCCTGGTCTTCGTGCCACCGGGCTTTGCGCTCTGCGAGGGCATTGCCACAGGCCAGCGCCTGCGCATGGGACAGGCACTGTTGCGACGCCAGCTCTGAGGCCGCGCCAGGCTGCGCGCCAGCCGCACAGGCGCGCTCGATGACCCTGATTCGGGGACGAACCACGAACGCTGTGCGCTCAGCGCCCCGAGACTCAGGCCATGACGTGACTTCCTCCATGTGCCGAAAGTCCCATGGGCGTCAGCATCAGGCGATTTCGCTGCATTTCCGGCGCCAGACGCAAGGCGCGAAAGTCATGGCGAGTCAAAACAAGGGCGACGCATGGAGCCCGAGATTCGCTATCCGCCCGGATTCAGCGTCACTACACGAATCACGCTTCAGCTACAGGAAGTTTGTCGCATGGGTCTGACAAGGAATGACCCGCAAGGGCTTGCCAAACACCACTCCTAGACTCGTCGCAGACCGTCGCCCGGCCACACGCCCGCCACCCCGGGGCCGTGCCGTACCGGCGACGTTGTTGGACACCCACCCAAACAGGAGTTTGCACCCCATGTTGAAACAACACCCGAAGTTCAGCGCCGTCGGCGCTGCCGTCCTTTTGGCTGTGGCCGCCTCGGCTCAAGCCCAAGCCCCGGCCCAGATGGAGCGCGTGGAAGTCACAGGTTCCTCAATCAAACGCGTGGACTCGGAGTCCGCCCTGCCAGTGACCATCGTCACCAAGGAAGAAATTCGCCGCAGTGGCGTGGCCAGCACCGAAGCCCTCTTGGCTTCGATCGCCTCCATCGCCTCCGCCGGCGCCTTGAATACCTCGGCAGGCGCCGGCAGTTCGACCTACGGCTTGTCCTCCGTGTCGCTGCGCGGCCTGGGCTCTGACCGCACCCTGGTCCTGGTGAACGGCCGCCGCGTGGCGCCCTTCGCCGGTGGCGGTGGCACCACGGTCAACGTGGCCTCCATCCCCCTAGCCGCCATCGAACGCGTGGAAGTGCTGAAGGACGGCGCTTCGGGTGTGTACGGCTCGGACGCCGTGGCCGGTGTGATCAACTTCATCCTGAACAAGAGCATGACCGGTGTGGAGCTCAGCGCCACGGCCGGCTCGCCGACCGCTTCGGGTGGCGGCAAGAACAACCGCGCCAGCATCGTGGCCGGCTACGGCGACCTGGAGAAGGACCGCTTCAACATCACCGCCTCGGCCAGCCTGGAAAAAGAAAGCGCCCTGTTCGGACGTGATCGCGACTTCGCCAAGACCGGCAATATCGACCCCTTCATCGTCTCGGGTGCGACCGGCCACGGCAATATCGAAGGCCCCTACACGCCCGGCAAGGTGGTGAATGGCAAATGGGTCGAAGGCACCGCCGGCAAGGATTTCCTGGGCGGCTCTGGCTACGGCAACCCCTTGGCACAGGCCGACAAGTGCGCCGACGTTCGGATGTTCAAGAACCCGACAGTCAATGGCACCTCCAAGATGCCTTACTGCGCCTATGACTCGGCACCGTTCGTGGGCTTGGTTCCCAAGCGTGACCTGAGCACCCTGAGCGCTAACCTGACCGTCAAGCTGAACGACAAGGCCGAGCTGTTCGGCGACCTGCTGTACAGCCAAAGCAAGGTGCAACAACAGTTCCAACCCAGCCCGGTCCGCAACGGCTTCCTGGTCAGCGACGAAGAGTTCGCTAAGCAGGGTGTTGACCCCGTCATGCTGCTGCGCCCCAGCAACCCCAATTACAAAATCGCCGCCGACTACCTGACCAAGAACGGTTTCGGTTCGCTGGTGGGCCAGCCCTTGGGCGTGACCGCGCGCGTCTATGACTTCGGCGACCGCACCGAACTGTCCACGGCCGACCAAAGCCGTTACGTGTTGGGCGTGCGCGGCGAATACGCCGGCCACGACTACGAACTGGCTGCATCGCACAACGAAGGCAAGACGCGCGGCAAGGTGACCGATGGCTACTTCTCCCAAGTGGCCTTCGTCAAGGCCGTGAACGCCGAGAACAGCGACTACAACCCCTTCTCGCTGACCCAGTCGGACGCTTTCCGCAAGTCCATTGAAGGCGCCAAGTACATCGGTGACACCACCACCTTCAAGTCCAAGGTCGATGTCGTGGAAGCCAAGGTCTCGGGCGATCTGCTGGCACTGCCAGCCGGTTCGCTGATGTATGCCGCTGGCGCTCAACTGCGCAAGGAAGGCTACTCCAAGTCGCCGTCGGCCGCCATGTTCAGCGGCGACATCGCCGGCCTGGGTGGCGCGACCAAGCCCCTGGACAAGAGCCGCAATGTGAAGGCCGTGTTCGCCGAGTTCAACGCGCCCATCATCAAGACCCTGGAAGCTGGCCTGGCTCTGCGTCATGACCGCTACAACGACGCAGGCTCGACTACCAACTACAAGGCCAATGTGCGCTTCCAGCCTTCCAAGGAGCTGATGCTGCGCGCCTCGGCAGGTTCGGGCTTCCGTGCGCCCACCCTGGTGGACCTGTGGGACCCGCAAGTTCTGGGCACCAGCGCCCAGTTCGACGATCCAGGCACCGGCGAAAAGAAGCTTCAGGTCAACGCCCTGACCGGTGGCAACCCCTTGCTGAAGCCGGAAAAGTCGACCCAGTCGAGCTTCGGCATCGTGATCTCGCCAGTCAAGGACATGACGCTGTCGGCTGATGTCTTCCGGGTCAAGCTGAAGGACATTCTGTCGCTGGCTTCGGTGCAAGAAATTGTCTCGGGTTTCCGCAAGGGTGACACCTCATACGCCGGCTTGGTCCAGCTCAATCCTTCGGGCTCGATCAAGCAAGTGAACGTCGTGCAGACCAACACCGGCAATGCCAACGTGCAAGGCGTGGATCTGGAAGCCAACTACCGTCTGCGCTTTGAAAGCAGCCGCCTGGACCTGGGCTTCAACGGCACCTACATGGACAAGTTCGACCAGATGAGCCCGGGCGGCGTGATGTCGCACAAGGTTGGCACCATCGTCGACCAGGCGGGCAACCCCGTGCTCGGCGCGGACCAAGGCGGTGTGGTGCTGCGCTGGAAGCACAGCCTGCAAGCGACCTACACCATGGGCGCATGGGCCGGCACCGTGGTGCAGGACTACGCCAGCGGCTACGAAGCCGGCCACGACCTGAACGACGAGCCGCACTTCATGCCCAGCCTGGCCCTGTACAACGCCAGCGTCAGCTACACCGGCTTCAAGAACCTGCGCCTGACTGTGGGCGCACGCAATCTGTTCGACAAGAAGCCTGCCGTGTTCACGCCTGCCTCGAACCAGTTCCAGAATGGCTATGACGTGTCGCAGTACGATCCGCGCGGTCGCTTCGTCTACTTCACCGCCGGCTACAAGTTCTGAGAGTCAGGCCAGGCACCGCAGTACTGAAGGCCCCGCAAGGGGCCTTTTTTGTGGTCAAAACAAATACGGCTCAGCGCTCAGGCCGCCGCGCCTGGGCCCTCAGGCTCAAGGGCCTTCATGCATTGCCAAAACCACTGCTGCGCCTCACTGTGCTTAGCTTCCAGATCGACCAAATCTCGCACAAAAGCCAACGCCTCAATGCGGGCGCAGACCTCGGGCGGCAGATCGCGCGCCAGATAGCGCAGGCCGAAACCGCGCCGCTGCGGGCAATGCAGCAGGCGCAGCGCCTCGACCAGGGGCTGCAAGGTCATGCGCTGGTAGAACTGCAGGCCCTCGACGGCCCGGCCGCGCAAGCGCTCCTTGGTCGGGATGTGCTGGAACATGGCAAAGGAAGCGCGCAGACCCGGCAATCGCGCGCTCGCCTGGGCGCGATCCAGCACCGGATCGAGATGCCGCTCACCGAGCAAGCCGGCGCGGTCCAGCCAAGTCTGCCCATGGCCGTGCAACTCCACCTCGCGGAACAGCAGCGGGTCGCTGCACTTGAGCAGGACCAGATCGACCACCAGAAACTCCGAGCAGCCCTGCAGTCGGTAGAAACGCTGCTGATAGCCCTGGGTGGCCGGCACCTCGTAGGCCAAATCCATGGGTGAGAGCTGCGCCAGCCCGGCCTCGACCGCCGCGAACACGGCCGCGACGGCCTCATCGTCAACCACCAGCACCGCATCGATGTCGGACCACTGATCGCGGTAGCTGAAAGCCGCGCTGCCGCCTTCCCAAGCGGCCTGCACCGCCGGCAGGGTTTCGACGATCTGCCGCAGGGCGGCCAGCAAGACGGGGCGGGTGATGACGGTGTTCATGGAGCCAGCCTAGCCGCAAGCGCTCGCCTTGGGGCGCCGGGCAGTGCTGATCCGCACGCCCAGCGCACGGGCTTGGGGCCACGACGGCTTTGCTGCGCCCCGCCCTCTTGAAAGCCGGGAAGCCGCCCCTATAATCCTTTCTGCTAGCACTCACCCTAATCGAGTGCTAACGACCCCAGAAGCCCGGCCCGCCGAGCTTTGTCGGTCACGGTTTTTCCCCATGAGGGGGTGGACGGCGCGGCCGATCACCCCTGAACAAGCCCCGAAAATCTCAAGGAGATGTGATGAAACTGCGTCCTCTGCACGATCGCGTGATCGTTAAGCGCCTCGAACAAGAAACCAAGACCGCTTCGGGCATCGTCATCCCTGACGCCGCTGCTGAAAAGCCGGATCAAGGCGAAGTGCTGGCCGTCGGCGCCGGCAAGCGCAATGACCGTGGCGATCTGATCGCCCTGAACGTCAAGGTCGGTGACCGCGTTCTGTTCGGCAAGTATTCGGGCCAGACCGTCAAGGTTGATGGCGACGAACTGCTGGTGATGCGCGAAGAGGATTTGTTTGCTGTTGTCGAGAAGTAATTTTTCTTCTCTCGACCCGCAACAAGTTCTAGACCTTTTCTAAGAATCCGGAGAAATACACATGGCAGCAAAAGACGTGATCTTTGGCGGCGAAGCTCGTGCTCGCATGGTTGAAGGCGTGAACATCCTGGCCAATGCGGTCAAGGTGACCCTGGGCCCCAAGGGCCGTAATGTGGTGCTCGAGCGCTCTTACGGCGCCCCCACCGTGACCAAGGACGGTGTGTCCGTGGCCAAGGAAATCGAGCTGAAGGACAAGCTGCAGAACATGGGCGCGCAGATGGTCAAGGAAGTTGCTTCCAAGACCAGCGACAACGCCGGTGACGGCACCACCACCGCCACCGTGCTGGCCCAAGCCATCGTGCGCGAAGGCATGAAGTACGTGGCCGCCGGCATGAACCCGATGGACCTGAAGCGCGGCATCGACAAGGCGGTCACCGCCCTGGTCGCCGAGCTGAAGAAGGCCTCGAAGGCCACCACCACCTCCAAGGAAATCGCACAAGTCGGCACGATCTCGGCCAACAGCGATGTGGAAGTGGGCCGCATCATCGCCGAAGCGATGGACAAGGTCGGCAAGGAAGGCGTGATCACCGTCGAAGACGGCAAGAGCCTGGACAGCGAACTCGACGTCGTCGAAGGCATGCAGTTCGACCGCGGCTACCTGTCGCCCTACTTCATCAACAACCCCGAGAAGCAAGCCGCGCTGCTGGACAACCCCTTCGTCCTGCTGTTCGACAAGAAGATCTCGAACATCCGCGACCTGCTGCCCACGCTGGAGCAAGTGGCCAAGGCCGGCCGTCCGCTGCTGATCATCGCTGAAGAAGTCGAAGGCGAAGCGCTGGCGACTCTGGTGGTCAACACCATCCGCGGCATCCTGAAGGTTGTGGCCGTCAAGGCGCCTGGCTTCGGCGACCGCCGCAAGGCCATGCTGGAAGACATCGCCATCCTGACCGGCGGCAAGGTCATCGCCGAAGAAGTCGGCCTGACCCTGGAGAAGGTCACCCTGGCCGATCTGGGCCAAGCCAAGCGCGTCGAAGTGGGCAAGGAAAACACCACCATCATCGACGGCGCCGGTGCTGCTGCCGACATCGAAGCTCGCGTCAAGCAAGTGCGCATCCAGATCGAAGAAGCGTCCAGCGACTACGACCGTGAAAAGCTGCAAGAGCGCGTGGCCAAGCTGGCCGGCGGTGTTGCCGTGATCAAGGTCGGCGCTGCCACCGAAGTCGAGATGAAGGAAAAGAAGGCCCGCGTGGAAGACGCCCTGCACGCCACGCGCGCTGCGGTGGAAGAAGGCATCGTGGCCGGTGGTGGCGTGGCCCTGCTGCGCGCCAAGCAAGCGGCTGGCGCCATCAAGGGCGACAACGCTGACCAAGACGCCGGCATCAAGCTGGTGCTCAAGGCCATCGAAGCTCCCCTGCGCGAAATCGTCTACAACGCCGGTGGCGAAGCCTCCGTGGTCGTGGCCGCTGTGCTGGCTGGTTCGGGCAACTACGGCTTCAATGCCGCCAACGACACCTATGGCGACATGATCGAAATGGGCATCCTGGACCCGACCAAGGTGACCCGCACCGCACTGCAGAACGCCGCTTCGGTGTCCTCGCTGATGCTGACGACCGAGTGCATGGTCGCCGAATCGCCGAAGGAAGAAGCAGCCGGCGGCGGCATGCCTGGTGGCATGGGCGGCATGGGCGGTATGGGCGATATGGGCATGTAATGCCCGGCCCGGCAGGCCCTCGGGTCTGCCACGCCAAGCAAGCCAGAAAGGGCGCCGCAAGGCGCCCTTTTTTCGTTCCTTGACCCGTCCTGCCCAGCGTTGACACATTTGTACCTGAGAG
>NZ_JAJIRR010000013.1:0-168506 GCF_025717595.1 Kinneretia sp. DJ1R-11 | reverse complement strand
GTTCAACCGTTCTTAGTGTCAACCTAATTCAGGACGGGTCAAGGGCTTCGTGCATGCATCGCAGGCGTGCGCAGGGCGGTTTGTGCCGTACCGGCCGGTATGCGATGGCCCGACGCCTGCTGTTAAATTGGTCTTATATTGGTTTTGTTGGATCCAAGATGGCTGCCGTGCTCCGCGCTCTGACCCCAGGTGTTTCCGTCCTCGCTTCGTGCCTGCGTCAGGCGTGCCGTGTTGCGGTTGGCAGCATGGCCTTGCTGGCCGCGTTTCCCGCCGGGGCGCAAGCGCCCAGCCTACCGTCCGGGCTTGCCCCGTCCGTGTTTGCTTCCAAGCTGGCCAGCCTGCCTGTGGAACAGTTGCGCTTGCGCAGCCTCTCTCCCGCCGACGAAGACTTCAGTGATCTGGCGCCTCTGGCCAAAGAGCTCGACGGTGTGCGTGTTTTGGCTCTTGGTGAGCAAACCCACGGCGGGCGCGAGGAATTCATGCTCAAGCTGCGCTTGCTGCGCTATTTGCACGAGAAGCTCGGTTTTGAAGTGCTGCTTCTGGAGAGTGGTTTCTACGACATCGGTCGCCTGTCTGAGGCCATGGCTGCCGGCCAGAGCCTGGACGACCTGGCGCCCGGCAATGTGTTCTTCATGTACTCCAAGACTGCCGAAGGGCGGCTCCTGCTTCAGTACCTGGACCGTCAGCAGCGCAGCAGCCGGCCCCTGCTGTTGGCGGGTTTTGACAGCCAGCACAGCGGCGAGCTCAGCCTGAAGGGCTTGCTGCCGGGGCTGCGCGAGCGCCTGCAGCAGCGAGCGCCCGAATTGGCCGTGGAGGGCACTTGGCGGCCCTTTGAGCAACTGGCCCAGCCACTCTTGAGTCTGCGTCCGCCGGTGCCAGAGGCCGCGCGCCAGGTCGACTTTCTGCAGCGGCTCCAAGCTCAGCGCCAGGCGCTGTGCCTGAAGCTCCCGCAGGATCAGCTTGGCGGCGTCGGCTCGGACGGCTGGTGGTGCCAACTGCTTGGCAGTATCGAGTCCCAAGCTCGGAGCCTCTGGAGCCAGGGCCGCGATTTTCAGCGCGACATCCAGATGGGCAAGCATGCCATCTGGCTGATGGAGCAGCAGTTCCCGGGCAAGAAGGCGGTGGTGTGGGCGCATACCGTTCATGTGGCACGTGGTTTCGAACGCAGCCCCGAGCACCCCCAAGCTGGTGAGGTGATGGCCCGCCATTGGGGAGCGGCTTACAAAGTGCTGCAATTCAGCGCCAGTGGCGGTGAGGTGCTCGATTACCTGCGCACCGTGCCGCTGTCCGTACCACTGCCACAAGCCGGCAGTCTGGAGGCCCTGCTGGCGCAGCCCGGCCCGGCCAGTCTTGCCGCCACCGCCACCTTGCTGATTGCTCGCGGGCCGGTGCCGCTGCCCCAGCACAGCTTCGAGTACCAAAGCGGCGGCATCGAGTCGTCGCTGTTTCCGGGGCAGCTGGGGCAGAACTGGGACTTCTTGATTCACATCCCACGCATGAGCCCGGTGCAGATGGTGCGATGAACCTCAAAGCATGCTCAGCCTGCTGTCAGCTTGCTTGGTAAGAATCAGACCTGACTTATCTCCATTCTTTTTCGGGAACACACCATGTGGAAACTGCTCGTCGGATTTTTTCTGTTTGCGGCTCTGGCCATTTTCATCATGAGCAAGGGTGGTGACATCGACATGAGCGGCGAGAAGCATGATGTGACAGCCGGCCATGCCGAAGCACCTGCGGCCGCCTCCGAGCCGGCTGCTGCCGTGGCAGCCTCCGCACCTGCCTCTGCTGCCTCCAACTGAGGGGTTCGCGCTCGGGCTGCCGATGCAGTCGTCAGCGCTGCATTGAAGAACTCTGATGCGGCGCTTTAGTGCAGTGCTTCTTCGCTGCCGCTGCCGCGCTGCGGCGCGACGATAGGCAGGTGCATCACCATGCGGGTGCCTTGACCGACGGTGCTGAATACTTCGATCTGGCCGCCCAGCACGTGGGTGACGATGTTGTGCACGATGTGCATGCCCAGACCAGAGCCACCGGTTCCCAGCTTGGTGGTGAAGAAGGGGTCGAAGATGCGGCGCCGCACCGACTCATCCATGCCTCGGCCATCGTCCTCGACGCTCAGTTCGACTTCATCGGCGCTGGGTAGGCTGCAGCGCACCAGAACTTGGCCCTGCTCACGCCCTTCGAAGCCATGCACCAGGGCATTGATCAGCAAATTGGTCAGCACCTGGCCCAGCGAACCTGGGTAACTGCTCATCTCGATGCCCCGCACCAACTCGGTCCGAATCAAGAAGGGCGTGTGCTTGAAACTGGGCTCGACCATGACCAGCACATCCTCGATCACCCGGTCAAGTTCGAAGTCGCGGCGCGAGTCGGTGGTCTGGTCGATGGCTACGCGCTTGAAATCACGCACCAGATCGGCCGCTTTTTGCACATTGCGTTGCAGAATATCCTGGCCTCGACGGGTGTCGCGCACCAGGTCCTCGAGCACGCTGCGCCGCATCGGTGTGTTGTTGCTCAGCATTTCGCCGAGTTGCCGGTAGCGATCCTCCAGCGAAGACACCACCGTCAAGGAGTTGCCCAAGGGCGTGTTCAGCTCATGGGCCACGCCCGCCACCAGGCGTCCGAGGGATGCCAGCTTTTCAGATTCGACCAGTTCATGCTGGGCGGTCTTCAGGTTGGCCAAAGCCTGGGTGAGATCGCCGTTGCTGGTGGTCAATTCAGCGGTGCGCTGCTCCACCTGTTCCTCCAGGGTGTTGGCGTGTTCGCGCAAGGCATCGAAGGCCTGCAGCAAGGACTGGCGCATGCGCTCCATGGACAGCCCGACGCGGGCAATCTCATCGCTACCGCCCAGTTTCAGCGGCTGCTGCAGCTGGCCGGCGGCCAGGGCCTCGGCGGCCTGGGTCAGTTGGGTCATGGGCTGCAAGACGCGGCGTTGCATGACCCAGAGGATCAAGGCTGAGGACAAGGTCAGGGTCAGGAAGCTGCGCCACAAGGTGCGCAGCATTTCGGCCTGCTTGGCCTCGAGCAAGGGCGCGGCGCTCATTTCCACCGTCAGCTCGGCGATCTTGCGGCCGTCGCGCATGACGGCTCGGCTTTCGCTCAGAGTCAGGTCCGGTTCGGTGGCAGCTTCTTGCTTGCGGCGCAACTCTTGAAACGGGGCGACGGAAGAGGGCTCGCGCACCACCACGGAAACAAAGCGAGGGTCATCGAACTGGGCCTTGATCATGGGTTCGGCCAAGTCGGGCGAGACTTGCCAGACCGGCTCGGCCAGTGACAGGGCCATCACTTCGGTCGTGCGCACCAGATCGCGCTTGAGATCTTCCAGCGCCGTGCGCCGCGTTTTTTGCGCGTCATAGAGCAGGACCAAGGCCGTCGGCACCAGCAGGCCAATCAGCAGAGCGACGATGACCGCGTAACGAAGCGACGCGCGTTCAAACATCATCAAGCCCGGGCCAGGTGAGGGCGGCGATGCAAACCAGGGTCGGCAGGGGCAGGAAGCGGTGCGTCATCACGTCAACAGGGGCCGAGGTGCACCGAGTGTATGGGCAGTTGCTCGTGGGTCAAGCGGCGCACGGGCCCGGCGTCGTGCGCGCGCGTCGCAGGGGGGTGCTGTCTTGCGTGGCAGCCATCAAGCGGCTTGTGCGCTCAGCACCGTGACACAGTTGCGGCCGCAGCGCTTGGAGGCGTAGAGCGCCCGGTCCGCCCGCGCGAAGAAATCGTTGGCACTCTCGCCGGGGTGCATCTGGGTGACACCCATGGAAATGGTGATGCGCTCCAGCGCGGCTTGGGTCTGCGCGGGGCGAATGCGACTGGCCGCCACCGAGGCGCGCATCTGCTCGGCCACGCTCCGCGCTTCAGCGAGCTGAGCCCGCGGCAGCAGCAGGGCGAATTCCTCCCCACCGACGCGCGCCGGCAGGCTGTCGTGCGTGGCCACTCCTTTCAGCGTCTGAGCCACGGCGCGCAGCACATGGTCTCCGAACAGGTGGCCGAAGCTGTCATTGACACGCTTGAAGAAGTCGATGTCGCCGAGCACCAGGCAGGGTGCCGTGTGCCCCGCGTCCGGCGCTGCGTCTGCCGCGCTGCCCGGCCCGCGATGGCTCGCCGCGCACAGGCTCAGTTGTTGCTCGAAGGCGCGCCGGTTGGCCAGGCCGGTCAGTGCGTCCACCAAAGCATCGGCACGGGCTTTCTGCACTTCGGCACGAAGGAGACGGATCTCGTTCTGGCTGCTGTCCAGACGACCCTGCAAGTGCTGCAGACTGGCGCGCACTTCCCGGGTGCTGTCCAGCAGTTCGCGGACCACGCCTGCCGGGTCCTGTTCGGCGGACGGCGGGTGCAGTGCGGCGTCGGCCAGTACATCTTGGACCCAGCGCTGCAGCGAGGATTCGAAGCCGGCAGTGCACTGGCCTGCCTGTGCGGTCGAGGCCGACAAGCTGTCCAGCACCCGAGCCATGCCGTCGCCTATGGTCTGAGCGGTTTTAGGGTTGAAGTCGCTGACATGGGCGTCGTAGAGCTGCCAAGTCTGGGCTTCGTCAAGGCTGCGGCCCTCTTGCGTGAGCTTGTGCAAGGCGCGACTCAAGGGCGGGTTGATGCCGCTGACATGCTCGTACCAGACCGCATAGCTGACCGGGTGCAGTGCCGCGCGCTGCCGGGTCATCAGGGGCAGGGCGGCGCGCAAGTGTTCGGCGCTGCGTGACATCGAATCCTGGTATTTCATCGGGCTTGCCTTTTCTTGTCCTGGCGCGGTTTTGGCCAGACGCGTCGCGGCGGAGGCAGGGTTGCTGTGCCGCCTCGGACCGTGCCGCCTCGCTCTTGCAGCGCCGTCCTCCTGGCTTGCTGCGCTTTCGGCCTGTGATTGGCGAACTCAAGCGTGGCGGCAGATCGTGATCGCAGCGCTGCTGACTTTCGTCAATTAGTACCGCCTCTCTTGGCCTTAGTCTGCGCCCTGATCTTCTTTTCAAGGCGCCGACAGCGCCATGCCATGCCCATGACCGCAAACCTCAGTCCTCAGCAGCAGCTGCAAACGGCTTTCGAACGCAGCGGCTTGCTTGCCCTGGAGCTGCAGGGGCGCCGTCTCTTGCCCATCGTGCAAGGCGGCATGGGTGTGGGTGTCAGTGCCCAGCAGCTGGCCGGCACGGTGGCCTCGCTCGGGGGCGTGGGGACTTTGAGTTCGGTCGATCTGCGCCGGCTGCATCCCGATCTGATGGCGCGCACAGAAGGCCACTGCGCGGGCGATGCGGCCAAGCGCCTGATCAACGAAGTCAATCTGATCGCGCTGGAGCGCGAGATCGCGGGGGCCAAGCAGCGGGCCCAGGGTCGCGGCTTGGTGGCGCTCAATGTCATGCGTGCCGTCGCCGAGTATGCGCCGCAGGTGCGCCGGGCGCTTGAGTGCGGCATCGAGGCGGTGGTGGTCGGCGCCGGTCTGCCTTTGGACCTGCCGGATCTGGCCGCTGCCTACCCTCGGGTGGCCTTGATTCCCATCCTCAGCGATGCCCGCGGTGTGCAGCTGATCGTACGCAAGTGGGAGCGCAAGCAGCGCCTGCCCGATGCCATTGTGATCGAGCATCCCCGCCTGGCTGGCGGCCACCTCGGCGCTGCCAAGGTGAGTGATGTCAATGATGCGCGCTTCGACTTCGAGCGTGTCATACCCGAGTGCCTGGAGTACTTCGAGAAGGCCGGCATCGCCGGCAAGATTCCTTTGATCGCGGCCGGTGGTGTGCGCACTTTTGAAGACATCCAGCGCTTGCAGGCCCTGGGCGCAGCGGCCGTGCAGCTGGGCACGCCGTTTGCCGTCACGCTGGAGGGCGATGCGCATCCTGAGTTCAAGCGTGTCCTGGCCGAGGCCAGCGACACCGATCTGGTGGAGTTCATCAGTGTGGCCGGCCTGCCTGCGCGCGCTGTGGCCACGCCTTGGTTGCGCAACTATCTGCGTGCAGCTCCCAAGTTGCAGGCCATGGCTCAGGTGAAAAGCCGCTGCACCAAGGCGTTCGACTGTCTGGCGCAATGCGGGCTGCGCGATGGCCTCAAGGAGGCCGGCCAGTTCTGCATCGACAACCAACTGGCCGCCGCCCTGCGCGGCGACGCCAAGCACGGGCTGTTCTTTCGCGGCGTGGGCACCTTGCCTTTCGGCAGCCAAATTCGCAGCGTTGCCGAGTTGATGCAGTGCCTTATGAGCCCCGGCGCTGGACGGGCCGCACAGGGAGTCTGAGTCGGGCGTTTAGCCCGTGCGCGGAGCACCTGCGGAGCCTTGGGTTCACGGGTTTGTCCGGGTGCCGATGGTCACCCGGCAGGCCTTGCCCTGCGCCACAATCGCGCCTTGAATTTTCGCTGACGGCTCCTTCGTGGCCGGCGAAAGACAAGAGACGAGGGTGAGGGGGAGAGTCATGCGTGACGCTGGAGGAAGGGCTGCAGTGGCGGCCCGGCAGCAGGGCACCGTGGTGCCCGTGTGGAGCAGGGCTGCTCGTGCAGCCCTGCTGGCCTGCCTGTGTGCGACAGGCCTGGCACATGCCCAGATCAAGATCGGCCAAACGGCTGGTTTCAGCGGACCCGCGGCCGCCGGGGTGCAGGAGATCACCGATGGCGCACGCTTGTATTTCGATGCCATCAATGCCCAGGGCGGCATCAAGGGTCAGTCGATCGAGCTGATCTCGCTGGACGACAAGTACGAGCCACAGCTCAGTGCCGCCAATGCCGAGCGCTTGATCGAGCAAGGCGTGGTGGCTCTGTTCCTGAGCCGTGGTACAGCCCAGAGTCAGGCCCTGCTGCCCTTGCTCAGCAAGCATCAGCTGGCCCTGGTGGCGCCGTCCAGCGGCGCCATGGTCTTGCACCAGCCCTTCATCCCTCAAGTCTTCAATGTGCGGGCCACCTTTCAGCGCGAGGCGGCGCGGGCGGTCCAACATCTGGCCACCATCGGCGTCAAGCGGGTGACCGTGGTGCAGGTCAATGACGCCTTCGGCAACGACGCTGGTGTTGGTGCGATCAAGGGCCTGGAGGCCCAGGGCATGAAGGCCTCGGCGATCCTGCGCTTCGATCGCGACAAGCCCGAGCTCGCTCCTTTGATGGAGCAGGTGGCCAAGGCGGGCGTCGAGGCGGTGCTGTTCATTGGCCCCAGCTATGCCGTGGTGCAGGGTGTCAATGCCCTGCGCGCCACGGGCTCCAAGGCCCATATCGCCACCCTGTCGAACAATGCGTCCACGGACTTCGTCAAGGCCTTGGGAGAGAACGCCCATGGCGTCATCGTCACCCAAGTCTTTCCGTATGAACGCTCCAGCAACAACCCTCTGGTGCGAGAAGCCCTGGGCCTGGCCAAGGCGCGCGGCCGCAACGAGCTGAGCCCGGCGCAGATCGAAGGTTTCGCGGCCGCCAAACTGATGGTCGAGGGACTCAAGCGCAGCGTCAAGGACGTCAACCGTGCCAGTCTGCTCAAGGCATTGGAAGGGGTGCAGCGCTTGGACCTTGGCGGCGTCGAGCTGCATTACGGCCCCAAGGACCGCAGCGGCCTCGATTTCGTCGACATCTCCATCATCGGTCCTGACGGCAAGTTCTGGCGCTGAGCCTCTGCCCCCTGCGCGGCAGCCTCGCCGAGGAGAGAAGGCCCAGTTCGCCCACGGGCAGAGCCCGGCTTCTATGATGGCCGGCGATGTCTTCCCCTGTACCGAGTGAGTGTTCCCCCGCGCCCGCACGCCTGTGGCCGGGTTTTGTCTTGGCGACGGCCGGGGCTGTTGCTTTCTCGGGCAAGGCCATCATTGTCAAACTGGCCTATCGGCACGGTGTCGATGCGGTGACGCTGCTGATGTTGCGCATGCTGATGGCGCTGCCGATGTTTCTCTTGCTGGCTTGGTGGGCCGGTCGGGGCAAGCCGGCGCTGAGCCGGCGTGATGTGCGCGTGGTGCTGGGCCTGGGGTTCAGCGGCTACTACCTGGCCAGTTTTCTGGACTTCGCCGGCCTAGCCTACGTCAGTGCCAGTTTTGAGCGCCTGATCCTGTACCTCAACCCGACCTTGGTGCTCTTGCTGGGCTGGGTGTTTTTCAAGCGCAGGGTCACGGGTCGGCAGTTGATGGCTTTGGCCATCAGCTACAGCGGCGTGCTCTTGGTGTTCGGTCAGGAGTTGTCCGTGCAGGGCCCCGATGTCGGCCTGGGCGCCGCGCTGGTTTTTGGCAGTGCGCTCAGCTATGCCTGTTATTTGCTCTTCAGTGGCGAGGAGGTGCAGCGCCTGGGCGCGATGCGCCTGACCGGCCTGGCCACCAGCGTGGCCTGCTTGCTGTGCATTGTTCAGTTTCTCGTGTTGCGCCCGATCGGTGGCCTGGCTCAGCTGGCGCCCGAGGTGCTGTGGTTGTCCCTGCTCAATGCCACGGCCTGCACCTTTGCGCCGGTGTTGATGGTGATGTTGGCGATTGCTCGCCTGGGCGCCAGTTTGGCGGCGCAGACCGGCATGGTGGGGCCCATGTCCACCATCGTGTTGGGCGCGCTGATTCTCGATGAACCCTTCACCGTCTGGGTGCTGTTAGGCACCTTGTTGGTCCTGGGTGGGGTGTGGTTGTTGACACGTTGGAGGTGATGACGATGGATCTGGGACTATCGGGCCGTTGGGCCTTGGTGTGTGCGGCCAGCAAGGGCCTGGGTCGAGGCTGTGCCGAGGCCTTGGTGAAAGAGGGTGCCCATGTGGTGATCACAGCGCGCGGCGCCGAGGTACTCGAGGCCACGGCTCAGGAACTGCGGGCTCTGAACCCTGCCGTGCAGGTGCACGCCGTGGCCGGTGACATCACCACGCCCGAGGGCCGTGCCGCCGCCCTGGCCGCCTGCCCGCAGGTCGATGTGCTGGTCAACAACGCCGGCGGCCCACCGCCGGGCGATTTCCGTGACTGGGACCGTACCGCCTGGCTGGCCGCCATCGACGCCAATATGCTCACGCCGATCGAGCTGATCAAGGCCACGGTGGATGGCATGGCGGCGCGCGGTTTCGGCCGCGTGGTCAACATCACTTCGGGCGCGGTCAAGGCGCCCATTGATGTGCTGGGTCTGTCCAATGGTGCCCGCTCGGGCCTGACCGGCTTCGTCGCCGGTCTGGCGCGCCAGCCGCAGCTGGCCGGCCGCAATGTCACGCTCAACAACCTCTTGCCGGGCGCCTTTGACACCGAACGCTTGCACAAGACCTTGGTGGCCGGTGCCAGCAAGAACGGCCTGGCGCCCGAGGAGTTTGCGCAGCGCCGCAAGCAAGGCATTCCGGCCCAGCGTTTCGGCACGGCCGCCGAGTTCGGCGCGATGTGCGCCATGTTGTGCAGTGCCCAGGCCGGCTACCTGACTGGGCAGAACATCCTGCTCGATGGCGGCGCCTACGCTGGAGTGTTCTGAGCGGGGACGGCCCGGACTTGGTCGGTCGCAATTTGTTACTGCTCGCTGCCCTTTTTGGGGATGGGTGAGCGGGCCGCACTTGGGCACAATGCCCGGCTTCGTGTGGCTATGCCTGAATGGGAGTGCATCTTGATGATGAAGCAGAAGGTCTTGGTCCAGACCGGCCTGGTGGCTGCGGCCGTGATGATGCTGTGGTCGGGCAGTGCCCGTGCCGAGGAGCAGGGCTCCAATGTCGAAAAATGCGCCAAGAAGCTGGGCGTGATCGCCGTGGCCGAGCCGCAGACCGGCTGGCACCACCTGTCGCGTTACGGCCTGGGTTCGCCTGAGGCCCTGCTGCGCATGATGATCCAGCAGTCGGGCTGCTTCGATGTCGTCGAACGCGGCGTGGCCATGCAGAACTTGCAGCAAGAGCGCGCTCTCGGTCAGAACGGTGAACTGCGGCAGGAGTCCAATGTGGGCAAAGGCCAGATGCAGGCGGCCGACTTTGTCATGACGCCCAATGTGCAGGTGGCGGCTTCCGACACCGGCGGCATCGGCGGTGCCTTGATGGGTCGTCTGGGTGTGCTGGGCGCCATCGCCGGCGGCCTGAAGTTCAAGGAGGCCTCGACCAGCCTGCTGATTGCCGATGTGCGTTCCAGCATCCAGGTGGCCGCAGCCGAAGGCAAGGCCACCAAGACCGATTTCGGCATTGGCGGCTGGGCCTACGGCAACGGCATGCTGGGCGCCCTGGGCGGCTACACCAAGACGCCAGAAGGCAAGATGGTGGCCGCCAGCCTGCTGGACAATTACAACAAAATCGTCCAGTCCGTTCGTGACCAACCCCAGCTGATTCGTAGCAACAGCGCGTCGGGCGATGCCAACGCCGCCGCTTCACAGAAGGCCGAAGCGCCGCAAAAGCCCGGCCAGACCCTCTGCCCCAAGATTGCCAATGTGAAGGCCTATGCCAGCGCCTCGCGCGAGGGCAAGGTGGTGGCCACGCTGACCAAGAACGATGAACTGATCGCCTCGGGCGAGCTGAGCAACGGTTTCGTGTATGTCGACGCCGCCAACTTCAGCGGCTGGGTGCAGCGCACCTTGGTCAGTGCTTGCGGCCTGGTCTCCAGTGCGCCGTCGGCACAGCCGGTGGCGCAGTCGGTCGCACAGCCAGTCGCCGGGGGCATCTTTGGTAATTTCTCGGGCAGCTTCAGCGGCCCCGAGCAGGGCAGTTTCACGGTCAGCATCTTGCCCGGCCTGAACGGCAGCGGCACCGTGACGGGCAGCGGCATGTCCAGTCAGACCGGCGCCTTCAGTGTCAGTGGTGCGGTGCAGCCGAACGGGCGCCTCACCATGGTTGCCTCGGGTTCGGCCGGCTCCGCCCATTACCAGGGCGGTGTCGACCCGATCAGCGGCACGGTCAGCGGCAGCTGGAGCTACGGTGGCGGCCTGAAGGGCGGCGGTTCCTTCAGCGGCCAGCGCAGCTGAATCCTCCGGGCTTGGAATTCAAGGCCGGGCTGAAACCCAGATCCCGGCCGCGATCAGACCCAATGCCGCGCCGTGGTACCACTGCGGCCATTCGCCCAGCAGGGCGGCTGACATCAGTCCAGCAAACACCGGTGTGAGGTTGCCGAAGAAGGCCGCCACCGCCGGTCCGGCCTGAGCAACGCCCAGGCCCCAGCAGCGGTAGGCAATCAGCGAAGGCCCCACCGCCACGTAGATTAGGGTTAGGGCAAGACCTGGCCCCCAGGCGATGGGTGCTGGCTTGCCCATCGCCTGCTCGGCACCTGCCATGCCACCGGCAAAGACCAAGCCGAAGAACAGTTGGGCCATCAAGGTCTCGGCCCAGTCCCAGTTGGGGCGCTGCTCGCCGCGCATCGAGGCTGGCGGCCGTGCCAGCAGCCAGCTGTACAGGGCCCAAGACAGAATCGCCAAGAGCATCAGCAGATCGCCGCTGACGAAGTGCACCTGTGCCAGGCTGGCCAGTTGCCCGCGCGCGATCACCAGGGCCACGCCGGCCAGCGAAAGCAGGGCACCCAGCAGCTGGCGCCGCTGGGGCCGCACGGCGAACAGCAGTGCGCCGATCGCCAGCATCCAGACCGGCAGGCTGGCGGCGATCAGGGTGACGTTGAGCGCGCTGGAGCTGCGCAAAGCCTGGTACTGCAGAGCGTTGTAGCAGCCCATGCCCAGGAAACCAGTCAAAGCCAGATAGGCCCAGCGCTGGCGCAGCAATTCGGTCTGCCTCAGCAGCCGCCAAGACAGTGGCAGCAAGAGCAGGGCCGCCAAGGCCCAGCGCAGGCCGTTCAGTGCCAGGGGGCTGATGCTGTCTACCATCAGCCGGCCCAGCACCGCATTACCCGCCCACATCAGGGGAGGCAGTGTCAGTAACAGGGCCAGGCGCGGGTTCAAAGGCCGGTGTCCGAGCGCTTGGAGGCTTCGCGGCGCTTGCTGTTCTTGCTGCCGCTGCGCAGGCGCCAGCGCAGCAGCAAGCCCACTACCACCGTCAGGCCGGTCAGCAGAGGCAAGGCAGAGCGGGTCTGGGTGGCTTGTGCTGAGCCCAGTGTGCTGACGGAGTCCATCAGCCAAGCGAACAGGCCGCCGATCAGGGCGAGCGAAAGCAAGGCCAGGGCTCCCGCCAACAGCAAGCCCCAGGCAAGGCGGCGATAACGGGCCTGGCTCGTGAGGTTCATGTCCATGGCAGGCGGAGGATCAAGCTGTGGTGGAGGGCGGCGTCGCGTGGCTGTCTGCGGCGGCTGTCGAACCGTCGAGCGCCACTTCAAAGCTGAAGCAGGAGCCCGTACCCGGTTGGCTCTCGACCTGCACCTGGCCACCCATGAGGCTAACCAGACGCTGAACAATGGTCAGGCCCAAACCCGTGCCGCCGTAACGGCGGGTGATACTGCCGTCGGCCTGACTGAAGGGCTCGAAGATCTGCTGGATCTGATCACGTGTCATGCCAATGCCGGTGTCATGGACACTGAAGCGCAGGCGCAGCGCCGTTGCGGCGGCGCTGGTGGGCGGCAGCTCGTTGGCCTCAGCGTCGATGCGTTCCACTTCGACGCGGACCTCGCCTTTTTCGGTGAACTTGAGCGCGTTGCCGACCAAGTTGACCAGCACCTGGCGCAGGCGCAGGGCATCTCCGGTCGCGTGTTGGGGCACCCCAGGCTGCACGCGTGCATGCAGGTGCAGGCCTTTTTCATGGGCTTGCAGCAGCAAGGGGTGCAGGGCCTCACGCAAGCAGTCGTGCAAGGAGAAGTGGGCTTGTTCGATATGCACCCGGCCCGACTCGATCTTGGCGACATCAAGCAGGTCGTTGATGATGACCATCAAGCCCTTGGCCGAGCTGTGCGCCAGCTCGATGAACTTGCGCTGCTTGTCGCTCAATTCGGTCTGCAACACCAATTCGGTCAGTCCCAGCACGCCGTTCATGGGCGTGCGGATCTCGTGGCTCATATTGGCCAGGAAGCTGCTCTTGGCCTGGCTGGCGGCTTCGGCCACTTCGCGCGCGGCTTCCAGAGCGGCCTGGCTGGCCTTGAGGTCGGCGATGTCACGGGCGTTGAGCAGCAGCACCTGGTCCCCGGTCACCGGGTCGCGCATGGGGCGGGCGTTGACCCCATGCCAGCAGCGCCCGCCGTCGCTGAACAATTCCAGGTCGGCCTTGAAGCTGTGCCCCGCCCGAACCTGGTTGAACACTTTGATCGCATCGGCGCGGTCGGCAAACAGGGCTTCGAAATCGCTGATGCGATGGCCGTCGCTGGCCGGTTTGCGGGTGTCGAAGGCCAGCGCAGCGGCTGGGTTCCGCATCAGGGTGTTGCCATCTTGCAAGCTGAAGACGGCGATGCGCACGCTGGTGTGCTGCAAGGCTTCGACGCCGCGCAGCATGGCTTTGTCACTGCCGCTGGACAGGGAGTCGGCCGCGAACAGCATGACCTGGCGACGGTCGGGGGTGAGGATGCCGCGCGAGACCAGCATGACAGTGGCTGGTTGGCCTTTGGGGTAGAGCGTCCATTGCTCGCGCACGATCTTGCCTTGGCCATGGTCGGCGGCGGTCACTGCCAGGCGCTCTCGCACGGCTTCGCTGGTGTCCGAAAAATCACGTGACAGGAATTCTTCGGCACTGCTGGCGCGCCAGAAGCTCAAGGCGGCTGCATTGGCCCAGAGATTGCGCTGGCGTTCGGGATCGAATACCCACATCGGCACATCGAGCCAGTCGTAGTGGGTCAGGCAGGCAAAGTCGAGCATGGAGGATCAGTGGGGCAGTGGGCTGCCGGTCCGTAGGCGGTGGGGCGCGGAATGCTGCGCATTGTCGCCTGCGCGACCCCATGCTCGGGCCCGCCTGGACGCTGGCTCACGCAAAAATTTGCGCAAACAAGGCAGGCCTCCCTGGTTCCAGCGGCATGTGGTCAGCAGGGCCCTTCAATCGACCACGGCCGCCCGGTAGGCGTGCCAGCTGGCATGCCCCAGCACCGGCCCCACCACCAGCAAGCCGGCAAAGCCGGGCAGCAAGGCCAGCACCACCAGCACTGTGATCATGGCCCCCCAGCACAGCATGACGCCGGTCTGAGTGAGTACCAAACGCAGGCTGGTCAAACCGGCCGTGACCGCGTCGGTGGGCCGGTCCAGCAGCATGGGGATGGAGACCACGCTGACGGCGTAAATGAGACCGGCAAAGAAACTGCCGATGCCGAGGTAGGCGGTGATGAAGCCCAGGTTCTCCGGATTCAGCAACTTGCCGAGCGAGCCGCTCAGGTCTGGCATGCCGTCAAAGCTGACCGCGAACACCACCAGCGCCGCGCGGCCCCAGATCATCTCCAGGATCAGCAGCACGGTGCCGAAGATGGCGATCTGCGACATGCGCTTGCGCCAGGCGGTCAGGCAGTCCAGCAGTCGCGGCTGGAAACCCTGTTGCAGCCGGCGGCTGACCTGGTACAGACCCAGACAGAGAAAGGGCCCCATCAGCAGGAAGCTTGCGGACAAAGCCAGTGTGTAGATCGGCGCATGCTCGTAGACACCGAGCAAGCACCAGCCCATGAGCATGAAGCAGGCGCCGAAGAAGAGGCCGATCAGGGGCGCACGCCGAAAGTCCCGCCAGCCCGCGGCCAGCCAGCGAAACGGGTCGGCAAAGCTCAAAGGCCTCAGCTCGATGGCGAAGGCGCTGTCGGCGGGAATCTCATCGCTCGGGCTGCTGGCGTCAGCGGGAGGCGTGGGCGGCGTAGCTGCGTCGGGCGAAGGCAGGTCGGCGGGTTTCATGGGCGCAGCTTAGGCGCCCAGGCGGCCCGCGCACCAGCGGGCTTTCCAGCAGACTGCGCGCCGTGCCGGCCTTGCGGCTTGCTTTGCGCTGCCTTCAAAGTTCAGCGGCAGCGCCGCAGACCTCAGCCTTTGCGTACCCGGCGGATCTCGTCCCAGATCAGCAGAGCCGCGCCGACTGAGATGGCACTGTCGGCCACATTGAAGGAAGGGAAAGCCCGGCCGTTCCAGTGCAACTGGATGAAGTCCACCACATAGCCGTGTAGCATGCGGTCGATGACATTGCCGAGGGCGCCGCCCAAGATCAGGCTCAAAGCGGTGGCAAACAGCGTCTGCTGGCCATGGCGCTTGAGCATGACAAGGATGAAGACCGTGGCCGCGGTGCCCAAGCCGACAAAGAACCAGCGCTGCCAGCCGGCCGCCCCGGCCAGAAAATTGAAAGCGGCGCCGGTGTTGTGCCATCGCACAACGTTGAAGAAGCTGGTCACGAAACGGCTGTCGCCGAGCTGGAAATTGCCCAGGATCAGCACCTTGGTGAACTGATCCAGGACGATGATCAGCAAGGCGATGGCCAGCCATAAGGGCAGCTTGTTGCCGCCGCTGCTGCCGCTGATTTTTTTGATCGTATTTGCCATCGCTCAGGCCACCGTCCGGGTTTCGCCGCTGCCGTGCAAATTGCTGTCGCAACGGCCGCACAGGGTCGGGTGGCTCGCGCTGAGGCCCACGTCGGCGCTGTAGTGCCAGCAACGCTCACACTTCTGATGAGCCGACGGTGTGACCGAGACGCTCAGCTCCTCCGCAGCTATCAGGCTGGCGGCTGAGGTGATGAAGACGAACTTCAGGTCCGCACCCAGCGATTGCAGCAGGGTCAGGTCTTGCGCATTGACGCCCAAGGCCACCTCGGCCTGCAGGGAAGCGCCGACGCTGCCGGCTGTGCGCAGCTCCTCAATGGACTTGTTGACCGCCTCGCGGATCTCGCGGATGCGGCCCCACTTGGCCAGCAAGGCCTCGTCGGGTGCGGCGAAGGGCCAGTAGGTCTCGACAAAGATGCTCTCGCCGCCTTGGCCGCCGTCGAAGATGGCCCAGGCTTCCTCGGCGGTGAAGCTCAGGAAGGGCGCCATCCAGCGCAGCATGGCCTGGGTGATGTGCCAGAGCGCGGTTTGCGCCGAGCGGCGCGCCAGGCTCTTAGGCGCGGTGGTGTAGAGCCGGTCCTTGAGCACGTCCAGGTAGAAGGCGCCCAGGTCTTCCGAGCAGTAGACCTGCAGCTTGGCCACCACCGGGTGGAACTCATAGCGCTGGTAGTGCGCCAGGATGTCGGCCTGCAGCTGCGACGCACGGGCCAGAGCGAAACGGTCCACTTCCAGCAGCTGATCCAGCGGCACGGCATCGGTTTTGGCATCGAAGTCTGAGACATTGGCCAGCAAGAAGCGCAGGGTGTTGCGGATGCGACGGTAAGCGTCCACCACGCGGGCCAGGATCTTGTCGTCCAGGCCCAAGTCGCCCGAGTAGTCGGTCGAGGCGCACCAGAGGCGGATGATCTCGGCGCCCATCTTCTCGCTGACGGCTTGCGGCGCCACCACATTGCCCTCCGACTTGCTCATCTTGCGGCCCTTGCCGTCGACGACGAAGCCGTGGGTCAGCAAGCCCTTGTAGGGCGCGCGGCCGTAGAGTGCGCAGCCGATCAGCAGGGAGCTGTGGAACCAGCCGCGGTGCTGGTCATGGCCTTCCAGGTAAAGGTCGGCCTCGGGGCCGCTGTCGTGGGCGGCGCCGGCATGGCTGCCCTTGAGCACATGCTGGAAGGTCGAACCGGAGTCGAACCAGACGTCAAGGATGTCACTGCCCTTGCTGTAGTGCTCTGCCTCTTCGCCCAGCCACTCGGCCGGGTCCAGCTTGGCCCAGGCCTCGACGCCGCCGGCTTCCACCAGCTGCGCGGCGCGCTCGATGAACTCCAGGGTCTTGGGGTGGGCCAAGCCGCTGTCCTTGTGCAGGAAGATGGGCAGGGGCACGCCCCAGCTGCGCTGGCGCGAGATGCACCAGTCAGGGCGGCCGGCGATCATGTCGCGCAGGCGGGCACAGCCGTTCTCGGGGTAGAAGCTGGTGGCGTCGATGGCTTCCAAGGCGGTCTGGCGCAGGGTCTTGGCGGCCGGGTCGACGGCGAACAGGCCTTCGCCTTCATCCATGCGCACAAACCACTGCGCAGCCGCCCGGTAGATCACCGGCGTCTTGTGGCGCCAGCAATGCGGGTAGCTGTGGGTGATCTGCACATGCGAGAGCAGGCGGCCGGCTTCTTCCAGGGTCTGGGCGATGACGGCATTGGCCTTCCAGATGTGCTGGCCACCGAACAGGGGCAGGCTGGCTTCGTAGGTGCCGTTGCCGGTGACCGGGTTCAGGATGTCCTTGAAGGCCATGCCATGCGAGATGCAGGACTGGAAGTCATCCAGGCCGTAGGCGGGCGCCGAATGCACGACGCCGGTGCCGTCCTCGGCGGTGGCGTACTCGGCCAAATAGACGGGGCTGTTGCGGTTGTAGCCCGCATCGACATGGGCCAGCGGATGCTTGAATTCCAGGCCGGCCAGGTTCTTGCCGAGCGTGGTGGCCAGCACCGAGCCCTCGAGCTTCCAGCGCGCCAGGCATTTCTCGACCAGAGCCTCGGCCACCACGTACAAGCCGCGCGGCGTGTCCACCAGGGCGTAGCTCAGCTCGGGGTTGAGGTTGAGCGCCTGGTTGGCCGGGATGGTCCAGGGCGTGGTGGTCCAGATGACGGTGAAGGCATCCTTGTCCAGCGAGCTCAGGCCAAAGGCCGCGGCCAGGCGCACCGGCTCGGCGCTCAGGAAGGCCACGTCCACGGCCGGGCTCTTCTTGTCCTGGTATTCGATCTCGAATTCGGCCAGCGAGGAGCCGCAGTCAAAGCACCAGTAGACCGGCTTCAGGCCGCGGTACACGAAACCGCGCTCGAACATGCGCTTCAAGACCCGGATCTCACCGGCCTCGTTCTTGAAGTCCATGGTGCGGTAGGGGCGGTCCCATTCGCCGAGCACGCCCAGGCGCTTGAAATCAGCGCGCTGGGCGTCGATCTGCTCGCCGGCGTAGGCGCGGCTCTTGGCCTGCACCTCGTCGCGTGGCAGGCCGCGGCCGTGGGTCTTCTCGATCTGGTTTTCGATCGGCAGGCCATGGCAGTCCCAGCCGGGGATGTAGGCTGCGTCCAGGCCTTCCAGCTGGCGGGCCTTGACGATCATGTCCTTGAGGATCTTGTTGGCGGCATGGCCGATGTGGATCTGGCCATTGGCATACGGCGGGCCGTCATGCAGCACGAACTTGGGCGCGCCGCGGCGCGCCTCGCGCAGACGCTGGTAGGTGCCTTGCTCTTCCCAGGCCTTGATCCAGCCCGGCTCGCGCTTGGGCAGATCGCCGCGCATGGGGAAAGGGGTGTCGGGCAGGTTCAGCGTGGCGCGGTAATCGGCGGGGGTGTCTTTGGCGGCTGTCATGGTGAAGCGATGGCTTTCAGGCGTGAGCCCGTTCAGGTGGGGCGCCGCGCAGCAGGGCGCGGGCGGAACGTGCGAGCGGGCGATGTGGAGCCCGCTTGGGGAGCTGCGGCAGGTCGGTGCTGCTCACCCGACCCCCGCGCCGATCAAATTCGATCGCGGGTGGTCTGCCGGCGTTGGGCGGCATGGGTGGCCAAAAAGGCGCGTGCCTGCTCGGCATCCTGCCGGATGGCGGCCGTCAAGGCATCGAGCCCGTCGTAGCGGGCTTCGTCGCGAAGTTTGTGCAGGAGTTCCACGCGCACGAGTTTACCGTAGGCCTCCTCACGCCCCAGCGCAGTAGGCCAGGCTAAGCAATGCACCTCGAGCAGCACGCGGCCGGCGTCTTCTACCGTGGGCCGAACGCCCAGGCTGGCCACGCCGTCGAGTGGCTCGGCGGCCAGGCCATGGGTGCGCACGGCGAAGATGCCGTGGGCGGCCGGCTTGTCATGGCTGAATCGCAGGTTCAGGGTGCGAAAACCGTCCAGTGCGCCGGGGCTGGATTCGCCCAGGCTGCGGCCCAGCTTCTGGCCATGAACGACATGGCCCGAGATGGCGTAGGGCCGACCGAGCAGGCGCGCTGCACCTGCCATGTCACCGGCGGCCAAGGCTTCGCGGACCGCCGAGCTGCTAACCCGCAAGCCATGGACCTCATAACTCATCATTCGGGCGACATCAAAGCCACGCTGGCGCCCGGCGGCGTCCAGCGTGGCGTAGTCGCCTTGTCGTTTGGCGCCGAAGCGGAAGTCATCGCCGACCAGGATGTAGCGCGCCCCCAGGCCCTGCATCAGCACTCGCTCGATGAAAGCTTGTGCGCTCAATGCCGCCAGCGCCGCATCAAAGCGCAGCACGATGACCTGATCGATGCCGCAGCGCTCGAGCTCGCTGAGCTTGTCGCGCAAGGTGGCAATGCGTGCTGGTGCAAGCTCGGGCTTGCCGGCGAGCTGGGCGAAAAAATCGCGTGGGTGGGGCTCGAAGGTCATCACGCAGCTTGGCAAGCCGCGGTGGGAGGCCTCGGACTTGAGCAAGGCCAGCATGGCCTGGTGGCCGCGATGGACGCCGTCGAAATTGCCAATCGTCAGCGCACAGGCGCTGGCGATGCCGGGATGATGGAAACCGCGAAAAACCTGCATGGCGCCGATTATCGTGCGCCGGCGCAGCGGCCGGATTTGCCCTTCAGACCAGGGCGGCCGAGCGGCTCAGCTGCGCGACCTGCATATGGCGCTGCACCACGGCCACGAGGTCGTCCATCTCGAAGGGTTTGACGAGGTAATCGTCCATGCCACACTGGATGCAGCGTTCGCGGTCGCCGTTCACGGCGCTGGCGGTCAGAGCGACGATGGGCACAGGCGGCAGGAGCTTCTGGCGCTCCTGGCTGCGCCAGCGGCGCGTGGCCTCGAAGCCATCCATGCGCGGCATCTGGCAGTCCATCAGCACGAGCTGGTAGTCCTGTTGATTCAGGCAAGCCAGCGCTTCGACCCCGTTCTCGGCGGTGTCTACCTGCAAGCCACAACATTCAAGCATGGAGGAGGCCACCAGCACATTGACCAGGCTGTCGTCGACCAGCAGTACGCGGCCGCTGAGCTGTGGCGCCAGTTCACTGGTCGGCGTTGTTGCTCCGAGCTTGCGATAGTCGCTGGCCACTGGCGTGCGTGCCGCAGCTGGCTGGCAGGCTTGCAATGGCAAGGTGAATTCGAACAGCGAGCCCTGGCCGGGGACCGAGCTGCAGCGCAAGTCGCCGCCCATGGCGCGAGCCAGTTCGCGGGAGATGGTCAATCCCAGGCCGCTGCCGTCCTGGCGCACAGCCTGTGCCTGCTGTGTGGCTTGCTCGAAGGGGGCGAAGATACGCTCCATCTGGTCGGCGGCAATGCCTTCACCGCTGTCGCGGACCGCGAAACGCAGCAGGGTACCTGCGCGCATGTCCAAGGTGGCGCTGACTTCCACCTGTACGGTGCCGCGCTCGGTGAACTTGATGGCGTTGCCGATCAGGTTGTGCAGCACCTGCTTGATGCGGGAGGCGTCACCGAGTGCATGACTGGGCAGGGCGGGGCTGAACTGCAATTCGAACGCGAGGCCCTTGTCTCGCGCAGTCTGCACCAGCAACTGACAGACATCGTCCACGACCTCACGCAGGCTGACCGGTCCGGCGTCGACCGCCAGCTTGCCCGATTCGATGCGCGCCAGATCCAGGATGTCGTTGACCAGGGCCAGCAGATGGCGGCCAGAGCGTCGCACGATGTCGATCTGTTCCCGTTGCTCCGGGTTCAGCTCACTGCGCTCCAGCAATTGGGTCATGCCCAGGATGCCGTTCAGCGGTGTACGTATCTCGTGGCTCATGACGGCCACAAAGCGGCTTTTGCTGGTGCTCTGGTGCTCGGCCGATTGCAATGCTTGCTGTCTCTGCTCGGCCACCCAGGCATTCGCAAAGCGCAGGCGCAGCAGTTCGGTCAGGCGCAGCTCGATTCGGCGTGACTCGCTCAAGCCAAGGCCGAGAAAGAATCCCAGGCCAATGGCAATGACAGCGCCGGTCTGCGTGCCGAGGCTCAGTTGGTAGGCCATCAAGGGTGCGAGGGCCAGAGTGGAGAAGACCAGATTGGCTTGGAAGCGGCCTCCCAGCACGAACAGGCCCATGGCGCTCAAGCCCAACATCGATGCCAGCATCACGCCTTCGAGCTCAGGTGCTTGCGGTGTATGGAAGAACCAGCCCATGGCGCCCCAGCTCAGCGCATCCAGGGCCAGCAAGCGCAGGGCGCGGCGGCGCCAGGGCAGCAGGTCCTCAAGCGCCGGGCTCTCTTGGCTGCCCTTGCCTTGGAACTGGCGCTGAAAGTGCAGGGCTTGGGTACAGCGCCACAGGGTCACGGTGGCGCGCACCGCCAACCAGGCCAACAAGAGTTCGTGAGAAAGGTGGGGCCAGAGCAGATAGACCGGCAAGGCACAAAAAGCCAAGCCCAACAGGGTGCGCTTGACGGTGCCTTCAAAGAGCCCGAGTATTTTTTCGACCTGAACCTGGGCAGAAATGTCGGGGCTTTGGCGCTCCTCACGCGTCAGCCCCATGTCTTGGGGCCACACCGAGGCCATGCTTGCGCCCGCCCTGTTCGCGGCCCATGAAGCCGACTCTGAAGTCATCTGGATACCCCTCGACGTCCCGGCTGCCACTTGATGGGCCGCTCGTTATGCGCAGCTCTGCGGCTGCGACCTTCGCTCACTCTCTCGGTCGACTTTCTACAGGGGCTTGATGACAAACTGAACGGGGTCAACCCTCGAAAAACAGATGCAGGCAGGAAATTTCCGGGAATTCCCTGGGTGAGCCGACGCTGGAGCGGCTATCCGCAGCGCAACTCAAGGGGTGATCAAGGAGGGACTGCTGACCCACTGCCACTCACCGGGTTTCAGATCGCTGGGCAGGACCAAGGCGCCGAACTCCGATCGATGCAGGCTTTCCACGCGGTTGCCCACAGCGGCCACCATGCGTTTGACCTGGTGGTACTTGCCTTCCGTCAAGGTCAGGCGCAGACCGTGGCTGCCAAAAGCTTCGGCGCCCTCGGCCTTGACCATCTCGGGCGTGAAGCCCGGGCGGTCGCTAGGGCTGGGTTTGTTCGACTTTTCAGGCTTGCGGGCCTCACTGGCGCGCCGGGCAGCCAGCTCCGGCGGTAGCTTGGATTCCGCAGGCTCGCGCAACTCCACACCGGCCAGCAATTGGGCCACCATTTCGGCAGTGACTGGATGCTTGCACTGTGCCTCGTAGACCTTGGGCACATGGTGCTTGGGGCTGGTCAGCTTGTGAATCAGGGTGCCGTCGTCGGTCAGCAACAGCAAGCCGGTGGTGTCTTCGTCCAATCGCCCAACGGGCTGGACATTGCGCTCGCGCAGCGGCGCGGGCAACAGGCTCATGACGCTGGGGTGGTGCTTGGGTTTTTGAGAGCACTCGTAGCCGGCCGGCTTGTTCAACAGGATCAGCGCCTTCTCATAGAAGGGCCAGGTCTTGCCGCTGACCTCAAAGCTGAAGCCCTCGGTCTCGAACTCGGCATCGGCGTCGTCGACCTCTTCGCCAGCGATGCGAACTTCGCCGTTGTAGATCAGGCCGGCACAGAGGCGGCGGGTGCCAAAGCCTTGTGAAAAGAGGATGTTGGAAAGGCGCATTTTCATGGGCCCTATTGTCCATGAGGACGCTGCGCTGTCCGCACGCGTCTGCCCATGTGGAGGTCGGTGCTGGCTATCATGATCCGACTGCCGCACGGCACAGCTGTTTCCCTGTGGAAGTAAGCGCCATGTCGCAAAGTCAGCACTTGGCTCGTCGCGATGTATTGATGTCGAACATCCCCCTTACGCTTGCGAGGAAGCCCCCAAGATGTCTAGCCCCCCAATTCATCATCCAGTGCCCGTTTTGGCCATTCACGGAGGCGCTGGCACCTTGACGCGTGGAGCCATGAGCGCTGATCAGGAGGCGCTGTACCGCGACGCCCTGAGTCGTATTTTGATGGCCGGGCAGGAGCAGTTGGCGGCGGGCGCCAGTGCGGTCGATGTGGTGGTGGAGGCCGTTCGTATGCTGGAGGAATGCGAGCTCTTCAACGCTGGCAAAGGCGCGGTGTACACCTCGGCTGGCACACATGAATTGGATGCCTGCGTGATGGATGGGCGTGACTGCCGTGCCGGGGCGGTGGCGGGTGTCAGTCGTACGCGCAACCCGATTTTGGCGGCGCGCGCGGTGATGGATCACAGCGCCCATCTGCTCTTTGTTGGTGCCGCTGCCGACGAGCTGGCGGCGCGCCACGGCTTGGAGCAGGTGGCTCCCACTTGGTTCGGCACGCCGCATCGGCTGGAGCAGTTGCGGCGCGCGCAGCGTTTGCAGGCGGGCGCGTTGCGTGATCATGATGGGCAGGATCTTCTGCGTCAGGCGACACCTAGCGAAACCCCTGGTCCGATTGATGAGGAAACGAAGTTCGGTACCGTCGGCGCCGTGGCACTAGATGCTGCCGGCCATGTGGCAGCTGCCACTTCGACGGGCGGCATGACCAACAAGCAAGTCGGTCGTGTCGGCGACACGCCGTTGGTCGGTGCGGGAACCTACGCCAATGATGCCACGGTGGCAGTGTCCTGCACGGGCACAGGAGAGTTGTTCATTCGTGCCTGTGCCGCGCACGATGTTTCCGCTCTGATGGCTTATGCCGGCATGTCGCTCGAAGAGGCTTGCGATCGTGTGGTGATGCAGAAGCTGCCAGCCGATGCCGGAGGCTTGATCGCTGTGGCCGCGAATGGCGATGTCTGCCTGCCGTTCAATTCTGAAGGCATGTATCGTGGATACGTCCGTGCAGGTGCTGCACGGCCTGTGGTCGCGGTGTATCGCTCGGAATGAGTCTTTGTGTTCGGTGGCCTTGCACCCGGATACACAAAGCGTAAACCGAGCGAGTGAGTCGGGCAAGAAAAAAGCGGCCAAAGGCCGCTTTTTTGTCTGGATCCGGATGAGCCGAAATCAGCTGTTCTTTCCCTTACGACGCGTGTACACCACGCCGAACACAGCCAAGCTGACCAAGGCCAGCGAACCCGGCTCCGGTACGGCGTTTGCCGTTGCACGGATCAGGGCTTGGCCGCTACCGCTCGGATTCGGGTTGTAGACCGAGAAGGTGTAGTTTGTGGTGCCGGTCAGACCAGCGGCCCAGGTTCCGTTCAAGCCATTCAAGTAGGTATCGACTTGAGCCCTGAATGTGGTGCCTGTTTCGTTTGCGTCCAAGCCGCTGTTAGAGTATCCAGCGCTGTAGTACTGCTTGTTGCCTGACTGACCGGCTCCATCGCCGAGGATTTCCCAGATAGCGAACTGGAAGGCGGCCGATTTGACCGAGGATGTGATGCTGTCAGCGTAAGCGTGCTGGAACAGGTTGGTCAGGTCGCTCAGGACACGAGCAGTCGTCGTGGTTGAGTCGTCATACATGGTCTTGACGCCTGCCGCCTGGTAGTTGGCGCCAGCAAAGATCGAGGCGTAGCCCATGGTCGCGCCGCCGGGCGTCGCCTGATAACCGTTGACAAAGTTGCTCAGGGAAACCTTGTCGTAGGTGTCCGGAGAGATGTAGTTGTTCAGTGGGTCGAGGCAGTAGACCCAAAAGCTGCTTGCGCCCAGGGTGCTGCTGGTGCCCTCGTTGACCTTCCAGGCACCCATATTGACGTTACGTGCAGCTGTGCTGCCGAACACCAATGAGTGAGATTCCACCAGGGAGGATCCCGTGCCGGTCGCCTTCGTCAAGGTCGTTGCACCTTGAGCGTAAGCGGAGCCTGCGGCCACCACAAGCAGAGCCGACGCGGCGAAAGACGCAAATCGACCGGTGGTAGTTGTCGCTGTAGCAGCGTAGTTCATGGTGTGGACCCTGTCGGCGTAGATGGTGTTACGAAATCTTGGGTTGCATCCTACGTGTCCGGTGATTCCGAACAATCCCGCGAACCGGGGGGTGCTTGGAAAGCGTAAAAATTCACAGCTCGATTCTGCTGCCCAAACCAGGATGCAATCTCAGTTCTTGTTTGGATTCTGCCTGCTCAATAGCTGACAAGTGAACCCCCGATTTCGAGGGTCGTGAGTAAAGTCTCAGTTGAATTCAAGGTGAACGTGAATATTTGTATGGCCCATTCGGAAGAATCGCTTCAACTTGCCGCGCCATACTTTAGTCACGAAACAAAAATCGAGTTTTTGATTACAAACCCAATTCGATTTTCAGGCGATTCAGTTCCGGTGTCATTGGCAGCTTGGGCTGGCTGTTGAGGGCCGCGCTCAGCTCTTCCTTCGCCTCTGCTTTGCGGTTCAATTTCGCCAGTGCAAACGCCAAGTGGTAACGGATTTCTCCGCTGTTGGGGCTGCGGAGCCGAGCTTCGCGCAAATGGCGCAAACCGCCTTCGATATTGCCGCGCTGGACGAGGATCCAACCCAGGGTGTCGGCCGCATCGGCATTTCCTGGTGCTTGTTTCAAGGCTTTTTCTGCGACGGCGACCGCGCCGGCGTCGCCCATGCGCTGCAGCAACTGGGCGTAATTCAGCTGAATCCCGATGTCGGCCGGTTGCAGCGCCAATATTTGCTGGTAGTTTTTCTTGGCTGCCTCGTTGCGACCAGCCTGCATTTGGACTCCAGCCACGGCTTTAAGGGCGGTGATGTCACTTGGAGATTTTTTTGCCCAGGCTTCCAGCATGGCCAAGGCCTTGTCCAGCTCGCCAGCGGCAACCATGGCACGGGCCAGCAGGATGGCGTTGGGTGTACTGGGCTCCTTCTCAAAGACGGTGCGGTAGCCCGTTTGCGCAGCAGCAAACTGGCCGCGCGACATGGCCACATGAGCGCCAACCAAGGCCACTTGTATCTTGCCTGGGTGGGTGCTGTTCAAGGTCTTGAGAGCGGCATCGACCTTGGCAGGGTCTCCGCGGCGGGCTTCCACCTCAACTTGGAGCAGCAATGCTCCGAGATCCCCTGTCTGGGATTGCAGGGCCTTCTGCACGTTGTAACTGGCGCCATCGATGTTGCCGGCTGCCAGTTGCATGCGGCCAATCTGCACTTGCTGTTGGGCATCAAAGTCTGCCACTCGCGTCGCTTCCTGAAAGATTTGGCGAGCATTCGCGCCATCGTTCAGGGCCAGATAGACGCGACCCAAGGCCAATAGGGCGGGCAACTTGCTGGAGTAGTTCGCAGCCAAAGCCTTGGCCAGCGGCAGTGCCTGGTCTACCTGACGCTGTTCCATATAGAGGTCGACCAGCATCAGACCAGGACGCGCGTCAACGCGTTGCACCTCGTGGGCGTGCTTCAGGTGCGCAATGGCTTCATTGGGGCGTTTGGCGCGCAGCTCGAGAATGGCCAATTGATAGAGCAATTCGGCGTCGTCTTTGTTGCCGCCCTCCATGAGCTTCTCCAGCCGCTTGCGCGCCGGCTCGAACTTGCTTTCCTCCATGTCCAGCCAGGACAAATTGATCGCGGCGGGCCGGAAATTCGGCTCCTTTTGCAGCAGTTGCAGAAAGGCTTCTCGCGCCCCCTTTTTGTCGCCGGACCTGCCCTTGATATTGCCCAGGAAGTTGAGCATGGTCAGGTTCTCGGGCTCCCGTTTGACAATCGCCAGCGCGGTCTGCAAGGCTTTGGCTGTTTGGCCTTGGCTCAAGTACACATTGGCCAGTTGAACGCCGGCACGGCCATCGCCTGGTGTGGCAGCGAAGGCTCTTTCCAAGTTCGCCAGGCCCAGCTTGTCTTGACCGAGGCTGAGTTGACTGAAACCCAGTTCACGGATGGCCGAGGCCGAGCCACCGCGTGCGGCCGATTTTTCAAAGAATTCACTGGCCTGGGCATAGCGTTTGCGCGCCATGTTCACCGTGCCGAGAAGGAACAGCACCTGCGGGTCGTCCGGGTTGATGCGCTGAGCACCCTCCAGCAGGATCATGGCCCGGCCATAGTCGCGGGTGTCAACCAAAATGGACGCCAACATCACCTGGGCGGCGTAGTTCTTGCTGTTGAGTCCTAGCAGGAGATCGAGGTAGCCGCGAGCTTTCTCAGGATTGCCCAAGGCTCGGTGTGACATGGCTCCAGCCAGCAGCAAGGGGTCATTGCCCGCCAGCACCTCAGGAGCGATCGCGTCAATCAGGTCGACGGCGTTGGCGAAGGCCGTCTTTGCGCTTGCGAGGTCGCCTTTGCGATTGGCCAGAAAGCCGCGCAAAAATGATGCGCGCGGGTCTTCCAACTCCCATTCCAGCAATTGCGCCAAGTCTTTGCTGGCCTCGGCTTCCTGGTTCAGGCCGATCAAGATGGAGGCTCGTGCAACGCGGGCGTCGACCTGTTTGGGGTTCAATTTGAGAGCGCGTTCCTGTGCCGCGAGGGCGCCTTTCAAGTCTTGTTGACCCTGCAAAATCGTGCCAAGGGTGTACCAGGCACCGGCTTCGCCCGGTGAAAGTTCCGTTCCTTTTGTGGCCGATGCTTTGGCCTTGTCGCGCTCTCCCTGGCGCAGCAGCATGGGCGCTTCCGCGGTCCAGGGGCTGCCCGAGCGAGGGTTCAAGGCCTTGGCTTCGGCGAAGCTCTTGGCCGCCAAGGACACATTACCCGACATGGCGTAGGCCGAACCCCGCAGCGTCAGGACTTCGGCCTGGGCGTTGGTCGGAAGGCCGCTGGTGTTGATTTGATCGATCAGCTTTTTCCGGTCGCCCAGCAGCAAATAGATCTGCGCCAAGGGGATGGCCACCTCGCTGCGGCTGACCCCCTGCTTCAGCGCCTCTTCCAGAGCAGCTTCCGCGGCCTTCAGCTCCCCTTGACCCAAGAGCACCTTGCCCAGCAGCAGGTGGGCCGCCAACATCTTTTGATCCTCCTGGATGGAGTTCTTCAGCTGGATGACGGATCCAGGAAGGTCGCCGCGTTCGAAGCGACGCAGGCCATCTTCGTAATAGGTCGAGGCCTTGTCGGCCGCCGCCAAGCTCCAGCTTGTGCCGCTCAACAAGAGCATGCCCAGGACCAGGGGCCGCAGCAGGCGAGGTGCAACAGAGAAGCTCGAATGAAGTGCAGTCGAAGAGGCGGGCGTTTGTTTTGATCGCATGGGCGAAGTATCGTCAAGCGCCAAGAGCGGCGGGCGGAATTTATACCGGGCAGAAGTGCAATTGTGCAGCTTGGGTCGACCCGCCTGCAGCAAGCAAGCCGTGCCCTGAGTTGCGTCTGAAGCGCAGCGCCTGGCGCCTCTCAGTAGCGCAAGTCCAGCGTTAGCACATCATTGTCGCGTCGCATCTGGAAGCGGGTCAGGAAGCTGTTGCCCAGCAGGACGTGGCTCATCTGGCCTGGAACCACGATGGCCTCGACGTTGCGCACTTCGACGTCGCCGATGCGCACGGTGTCAAGGTAGAGCGCATGGGCGGGCACGATGCCGTTGGCGGTCTGGGTTTGCAGGCGGCGGCCATCCCGGTACCTCAAGCTCAGTCGTTCAGCCTCTGCTTGGCTGATGGAGATGGCCGTAGCGCCTGTGTCGACCAGGAACTGGGTGGTGCCGCCATTGATGGTGCCGCCCGTGGTGAAGTGCCCACCCTGGCCCGAGGCCAAAACAATCTGGCGCCCGGTGTTGGGCGCTGGAGTCGCGCTGCCCACGCGGCCCGGCGAGGCGCCCAGCAGCAGGCTTTGACGTCGCCCGGCGATTTCAACGACGGCCTGGGTCTCGTCCAGGGACAGCAGCTTGACGCCACGCACACGTTCGCCCACGGGCACGGTGCGCGGCTCGCCGTCGATCAGGAGTAGGGCCGCTTTGCTGCCCAGACTGCCGTTGAAGCTGACGATCTGGGCCACTGCCGCCGAGCCCGACAGGGCAATGGCCATTGCAAACAGGCCCGACCGCAGTGTCTTAATCACGGAAATTGCCGTAGTCGAGCGGCACATCGGCCATCTCTTTTTTCAGCATATTGATGGCCACCTGCAAATCGTCGCGGTTCTTGCCGGTGATCCGCACCGTGTCGCCTTGGATGGAGGCCTGCACCTTGAGTTTGCTGTTCTTGACCGCAGCGACGATCTTTTTGGCCAGATCCGATTCGATGCCGTTCTTGATCTTGTAGACCTGACGCACCTTGTCGCCACCCATCTTCTCGACCTTGTCTTGCTTGTCGAGGAAGCTGATCACCACGCCTTGCTTGACCAGCTTGGCATACAGCACGGCTTCGATCTGCTCCAGTTGGAAGTCACTTTCGCCGACCGAGTGAATTTCCTTTTCTTTCTCCTTCAGCGTGACTTCAGCGGCCGTGCCTTTGAAGTCGAAGCGGGTGCTGATTTCCTTGATGCTGTTGTCGACCCCATTGCGGATCTTGACCATATCGGCTTCAAGGGTGGTGTCAAAGCTGGGCATAGGTTTGGGTTTCTTATTTCTGTTGGACGGCGGGAGATGCCGCCTTGATCTGGGAAAATTCTGCCATGCCGGAACAAGCTGTAAATCCCCCGAATGAGCTGACTGCGCCATCGCTGCTCCTGGAGCGCGAGGTCAATCTGAAGCCCTACAACACCTTTGCGCTGCCCGCGACGGCGCGCCGACTGGTGCGCATCCGCGAAGCGGCCGATGTGCGCCGGGTCCTTGATCACCCTGAATTGGGCCGGGCACCCAAGTTTGTCCTGGGTGGCGGCAGCAATCTGGTGCTCAGCAAGGACCTCGATGCGGTGGTCTTGAAAATGGAGATTCCTGGCCTGCGCCTGCTGGAAGAGCGAGCGGACGCCTGGATTATCGAGGCAGGTGCTGGAGTGCCCTGGCATGAGTTGGTGCAATGGACGGTGGACCACGGCTTCCCGGGCCTCGAGAACCTGGCCCTGATCCCTGGCACCGTGGGTGCAGCGCCGGTTCAGAACATCGGCGCCTACGGCCTGGAGATGAAAGACCGACTGGACAGTGTGGAGGTGGTCGACCTGGTCACCGGCCGACCGGTGTTGCTGCCGGCTGAGGTCTGCAAGTTGGGCTACCGGGACAGCGTCTTCAAGCACAGCACCGATGGCGGTCTGGCAGGCAAATGCGTGATCACCCGGGTGCGCCTGCGTCTGCCCAAGCCCTGGCGGCCGGTGCTCGGCTACTTGGAACTGGAGCGCAAGATGGCTGAAACCGGCATCAGCGAGCCCAGTGCCCGGCAAATCTTCGACTGGGTGTGCGCCGTTCGCCGTGCCAAGCTGCCCGACCCGGCCGTCATCGGCAATGCAGGCAGCTTCTTCAAGAACCCGGTGGTCACCCCCGAGCAATGCCGCGACATCATCGGCCGCGACCCCGGCATCGTTCACTACCCCATGCCCGACGGCAGCATCAAGCTGGCGGCAGGCTGGATGATTGATGCCTGCGGCTGGAAGGGCAAGGCCGTCGGCGGCGCCGCGGTTTACGAGAAGCAGGCCCTGGTCTTGGTGAATCGAGGTGAGGCGCGTGGTGCCGAGGTGATCACGCTGGCCCGGGCAATTCAGGAAAGCGTCTACGGCCGATTTGGCATTCGCCTGGAACCTGAGCCAGTCCTGATCTAAGAGCCAGGCTCAGGCCAGCTGATGCTGCTGGCAGAGCCTTTCGCTGTGGGTCAGTTCGGCCTGCAAGGCCAAACTCAATGCTTGCAGCTCGGCCCAGTCGAGGTCGTTCGGCATGGCCGGCAGGAGCTTGATGCGAAGCTCCAGGGCTTGTGCCGCCCGCGCGACCGCTCTCAGCCCCAAGTTGGCCGCGGCACCCTTGACGCCATGGGCTGCCTCGCTCAGCTGACGGGTATCACGTGCCTGCAGGCTGGCCTGGATGGCATCTCCGGTGTTCGCCAGGCTGCCCAGATAGCTGTTGTAGAGCTGACGTACGGTTGCGGCCGGCAGTAGCTCGCGCAAGGCTGCCAAGGCCTTCATGTCTAGCGCGGTCTCCGCGACCTGGCCTTCGGCATTTTCCAGACCTGGCGCGCCCGCGGCCACATCCACCATGTCGCGAGGCGGTGGGCGCAGCTTCATCGCCAACTGGTTCAAGGCCCGGGACAGCGCTTCCACGCCGATCGGCTTGGGCAAGAACTCGTCCATGCCGGCTTGCAGGGCGCGCTGGCGTGATTCGGCAAAAGCATCGGCCGACAGGGCAATGATGCGCACCTGGCATTTGGGCATGGGCAGGCGACGCATGGCTCGGGCGGCATCAAAACCATCCATGACCGGCGTGTGCAAGTCCATCAGCACCAGGTCGAAGTCCTGCTGTGCCAGGGCCTGCAAGGCTTCGTGACCGTTTTCGCAGAAAAACGCGGCATGGCCCAGACGTTCCAGCACGGCTTGCAGATAGCTGCGATTGGTCGCGTGGTCTTCTGAGACCAGGATGCGCAGCCGTGGCGGCGTGTTGTTGGGCGCCTCTTCGCTGGCTGAGGACGGGTTGACAGGCGGCGCCGCGCAACTCAACAAAGGCAGGTCGACAGTGAACGTGGAGCCTTGGCCCGGGCTGCTGACCACCGAAATGTCGCCGCCCATGGCGCGCGCAAGATTGCGCGAGATTTCAAGGCCCAGACCGGTGCCGCCGAAGCGCCGCATGCGCGTGCTGTCGCCTTGGCTGAAGCGTTGAAACAGCTTGCCTTGGGTGTCGGCGTCCATGCCCAGGCCGGTGTCGCTGACGTCGCAGCGCAGCAGGGTCTGACCCAGGGCGGACTGCTGGCGGCTCAGGTGCAGCATGACCTGACCTCGCTCGGAAAACTTGAGTGCGTTGCCGAGCAGATTGAGCAGGATCTGGCGCAGTCGGGTCGGGTCTGCGCTGATCCACTCGGGCACATCGGCATCGGCTTGCAGGCGCAGGGCCAGCGCCTTGGACAAGGCTTGCGGGCGGCTCAGTTCGTCGAGCTCCTGCAGCAAACGCGGCAGGTAGACGGGTTCTGGCTGGATGTGGATCCCGCCAGCCTCCATCTTGGAGACATCGAGGATGTCGTTCAGCACGCTCAGGAGGTGGCGGCTGGAGTCATGCGCGGCGCGCAGCTGGCTTTTCTGCGAGGGCGTCAGCGCCGTGTCTTGGAGCAGGTCCAGCATGCCCAGCAAACCGTGCATCGGCGTGCGCAGCTCATGGCTCATATTGGCCAGGAACACGCTCTTGGCTCGGCTCCCCGCCTCGGCTTCGGTCTGGGCTTGCAGCAGGCGTTCGGCCAGATCATGCTGTTCCTGCCCGTACTGTTTGAGCCGGCGGAATTGGCGCAGAACCAGGGTGGCGAAGCTGAGTGTCAGGGCGCACAGCAGCACCGTCAGCCACAAGCTCATGCGGGCTTGTTCGCGCACCAGCCGGTTGCGCTCGTCGACTTGCTCGGCGACATGGTGTGAGGCGGTGAGCGACAGCTCGCGCACCGAGCTGGACAAGCCCTCCAGCTGCTGCAAGGCCGACTGCAGCTGCTCGCCGCTGTGTCCCGGCTGGGTTTGCAGGCGCAACCATTCGGCTTTCAAGGGGAGGGCGTCGGCCCAGGCGACGAAGCGCTTGCTGCGGTCCAGGGTCTGGAGATAGTCGGGGTGTTCACGCAGCACCAGCGTGGCATGTTCACCCTCAATCAGACCCAGGCGGCTGACGAAGATCTCATAGCGCTGCTCGATCTGCTCACTGTCGATGGCGCCGGCCGCATGCGTGGCTTCGTCCAAGGCCAGGCGCAGGCGCAGAGATTCCACCTCGAACTGGAACAGGCTCCAGATCATGTAGTCGTCTTGGTAGCTGCGCGTGGCATTGAGCAGCTGGTACTGCCGGAACTGCAGAAAGCCCACCGATCCCAGGGCCAAGACCAACATGCCGGTCATGACCAGAAGGAGCACACGCCAACGGCGCAGCTGGCCGTCGCCAGCCTGAAGTTGCGCTTCGCTGTTCACCTGACCTCCAGCGCCTTCAGCTGCCAGATCGAGCGGCTGTAGTAGACGCTGCTGCGCAGCTGTGGGTCATGGTCGTAGGGGTAGACGATGAAGATGGGGCCCTTGTCGCGCAAGGTGATGGGCTTGCCGTCGATCTGCAGGGCCAGCACGGGCTTGAAACGCTCGGCGTCACTGGCCGGAATGTTGACCTTGTAGTCATTGATGGCACGCGCGTGCAAGACCTGGCCCTTGGCACCGGCGTGGCTCAGCACGTCCCTCAGCAAGGGGCCGCTGAAGGTGCGCGGGCCGGGGTACCAAGGGGTCTGCGTGTGGATGCTGTGCTGGGGCATGGCGTTGAGCTGGGCCAGATCAAACTGGACCACCTGGTCCTGCCCACCTGCGAGCTTGCCGCTGACAGTCAGGACCACAGGCCCTCGCACGGCCACGGCTGCGGCGTCCTGGGCCAGGGCGGGCCGGGTTCCGGCGGCAGCCAAGACCAGCCACGCCAGCCAGGTCCGGCGTCTGGCCTCTGCGCTGCGGAGCTTCATGGTCGTGCGGCGGCTGAGGGTCAGCGCGACTCGTCGCTCTTGTCGTTGGCGAGCTGGGGCAGATTGCCGCTCTGGCCCGGCGTCAGCAGGCCGGCCTGGGTGTAGGTCATCAGCTTGGCGCGCGTGTCGACGATGTCCAGATTGCGCATGGTCAGCTGGCCGATGCGGTCTTGCGGCGAGAAGGGCGCGTCCTCGACCTTTTCCATGGACAGGCGCTCGGGCTTGTAGGTCAGGTTGGGGCTGCGGGTATCCAGCAGCGAATAGTCATTGCCACGGCGCAGCTCAATCGCCACCTCGCCGGTCACGGCGCGGGCCACCCAGCGCTGGGCGGTTTCGCGCAGCATGATGGCTTGCGGGTCGAACCAGCGGCCTTGGTACAGCAGACGGCCCAGCTTGAGGCCGTTCATGCGGTACTGCTCGATGGTGTCTTCGTTGTGGATGCCGGTGACCAAACGCTCGTAGGCGATGTGCAGCAGCGCCAGGCCCGGGGCCTCGTAGATGCCGCGGCTCTTGGCTTCGATGATGCGGTTCTCGATCTGGTCACTCATGCCCAGGCCATGGCGGCCGCCAATGCGGTTGGCTTCCAGCAGCAGGGCGACTGGGTCGCTGTACTCGACGCCGTTCAGCGCCACCGGCATGCCTTCTTCAAAGCGCACGGTGACTTCCTCGGCCTTGACCACCACGTCATCGCGCCAGAAGGCCACGCCCATGATGGGGTTGACGATGCGGATGCCGCTGTTCAAGTGCTCCAGGTCCTTGGCCTCGTGGGTGGCACCCAGCAGGTTGGAGTCGGTGGAGTAGGCCTTCTCGGCCGACATCTTGTAGCCGAAGCCCGCCTTGCTCATGAAGGCCGACATCTCGGCGCGGCCGCCCAGTTCGTCGATGAAGGCCTGGTCCAGCCAGGGTTTGTAGATCTTCAGGGCAGGGTTGGTCAGCAGGCCGTAGCGGTAGAAACGCTCGATGTCGTTGCCCTTGAAGGTCGAGCCGTCACCCCAGATGTGAACTTCATCTTCCTTCATGGCCGCCACCAGCATGGTGCCGGTCACGGCGCGGCCGATGGGCGTGGTGTTGAAATAGGTCACACCGGCGGTGCTGATGTGGAAGGCACCGGCCTGCAGGGCGGCAATGCCCTCGTGCACCAGCTGGGCGCGGCAGTCCACCAGCACGGCTTTCTCGGCGCCGTACTGCATGGCCTTGCGCGGGATCTCGTCGTAGTCCGGCTCGTCGGGCTGGCCCAGATTGGCGGTGTAGGCGTAGGGGATAGCGCCCTTGTTGCGCATCCAGTGCAGGGCGGCGCTGGTGTCCAGGCCACCGGAGAAAGCGATACCGACCTTCTGGCCGACGGGGATGTTCTGAAGAATGCTGGACATGTGGAACTCGAGGGGGCTGAGTGGCTTCGAGCGAAGCGGTCGGGAGCCAGGCTCAGCAGGTGGACAACAAAGGGCGCAAAGGACAGACGGGCTGCATTTTCTGTCAATTTTCACGCCCGGCCCGGCGCAGCGTCGCGCCGGGCTGACAAGGCATGGCGCCGCCAGGGATCAAAAGCCGGCGCCCGGTTGGGCGAGGTACTGCTGTTCGGCCTCGGTGGAGGCCCGGCCCAGCAGGGCATTGCGATGAGGAAAACGGCCGAACTGCGCGATCACCTGCTGGTGGCGGTGGGCGTAGTCGGCCGCGCCGGCCAGGCGTGCGTCTTCGGCAGCCAGGGCTTCGAAGGCCTGCACGCAGCGGTTTTGCAGGCCCAGGTCTTCGGTATGTTCGAGCGGCATGAGCATGAACCAGCGCTGCAGGGTGGACAGCTCACGGGCTTGCGGCAGGTCCATCAGGCCCAGAGCCAGCTGCAGCGCCAGCGGGTCGCCCGCAAAGGCTCGGGCGCTGTCGCGGTAGATGTTGCGGGTGAACTGGTCCAGCAGCAGGATGCGCGCCAAGCGCGCTTGTGCGCTGTCGCCCCAGTGGCTCAGGCCTTGTTGCAAGGCCTGTTCGACCAGGGGGCCAAAACGGCTGCGAATCTCTTCATCGGTGGCCGCGCTCTTGGTGAACCAGAGCGGGCGCACCTGGCCATCCTCAGCACTGCCCAGCGTGCCGAACCAGTAGTTGAGCACCGCCTGGGCCTCCGCCGGCAGGCGCAGGCGTTGCCATTGCGGGTGGCGCTGCAGATAGGCTTCGACATAGCTGCAACCCGGCAGCAGGGGCAGGCCCAGACCGGCCGCCCAGCGCAGGCCGTGTGCCACCAGCTGGCTGGCCAGGCCGCGGCCTTGCAGGGCTGGCGCCGTTCCCGTGTGAGTGAAGACCAGATCGCGGCCGCTGAGTTGGTAGTCCAGCTCGATTTGCTGGCCGTCGACCAGGGCCCAAATGCGGCCTTGAATCGCGCCGCCGGCGCCGCTCTCGCTGTGGTGTTGGATGTCGAGGGTGTTCATGACTTCAGCGTCCCAGTTGTTGCCAGAGGTAGCTGTATTCCAGCGCTTGCAGCGTGGCGCGCTGCTCGTTGTCGGCCGCGCCGCCGTGGCCGCCCTCGGTGTTCTCGAAGTAGTAGAGCGGGTGGCCTTGTTCCAGCATCAGCGCCGCCATCTTGCGGGCGTGGCCGGGGTGGACACGGTCGTCGCGGGTCGAGGTGGTGAACAGCACCTTGGGGTATTTCACGCCGGGCTTGACGTTCTGGTAGGGGCTGTACTTGGAGATGAAGCTCCACTCCTCGGCGCGGTCCGGGTCGCCGTACTCGGCCATCCAGGAGGCGCCGGCCAGCAGTTGGTGGTAGCGGCGCATGTCCAGCAGCGGAACCTGGCAGACCACGGCGTTGAACAGATCGGGCCGCTGCACGAACGTGGCGCCGACCAGCAGGCCGCCATTGCTGCCACCCATGATGCCCAGATGCCGGGGCGAGCTGATCTTGCGGGCAATCAGGTCTTCGGCCACGGCGATGAAATCGTCGTAGCTGCGCTGCTTGTTGGCCTTGACGGCCGACTGGTGCCAGGCCGGGCCGAACTCGCCGCCGCCCCGGATATTGGCCAGCACGAACACGCCGCCGCGGCTGTACCAGGCACGGCCGAAGCCGCCCGAGTAGAAGGGCTGCATGGACGCCTCAAAGCCGCCGTAGCCGTAGAGCAGGGTGGGGTTCTGGCCATCCAGGGCGGCGCCTTCCGGGCGCACCACGAAGTAGGGCACGCGGGTGCCATCCTTGCTGGTGGCGAAATGTTGCTCGGCCTTGAGGCCGTGGGCCTCGAACTTGGCTTCACGCGCCTTCAGCAGCTCGCGCGCGTCGCTGCCGGCGCGGGCGAGGAAGAGGCTGTCGGGGGTCAGAAAGTCCGCGTAGTTGACGAGGTAGTGCTCGGCCAGCTCGTCCTGGGCCAGCTCGCTGTCATGCAGGGCCTGAAGATGCAGGGTGCCGGGGAAGGGCGCCTGGATCTGGCGGTGCCGGGCCGGGCGGCCGGGCGCAAAACTCCATTCTTCCAACTTGCTGGCCACCTGGTCGTTGATATTGAGCACCAGGTGCTGGCGGGTGGTGATGAAGCTGTCCAGCGAGCGGGTGGCGCTGGGCTTGAACAAGGTGCTGAACTTGCGCTCGCCGCGGATGAAGGCGGCCGCCGGTGCGCTCAGCAAGCTGCCGGCGGCATGCCGCACGCCGCCGACGCGCCAGTCCTTGCGCGGCTGCAGCAGCACGCGGGCGCCCCAGAAGCTCAGCTGCACATCGGTGGGCACGTCCAGGTCCCGGAGCTTGTCGCCCTGCAGCAGGAAATAGCGCTGGTTGTAAAAGTCCAGCGCGCGGCTGAACACGGTGCGCTCATGGCCGGGCGTGCGGTCCACCAGCACCGACACCGCCACGTCCTGGGCCTGGCCCTCGAACACCGTGCGGGCCTGGGCCAGCGGCGTGCCGCGCTGCCAGCGCTTGATCACCCGCGGGTAGCCAGAATCGGTCAGGCTGCCGGGGCCGAAATCGCTGGCCACATAAAGGTGGTCGGCATCGATCCAGCTGACCTCGCTCTTGGCCTCGGGCAGGACGAAGCCGTCGGCGACGAACTGCTTGCTGACGGTGTCGAATTCGCGCAGCACATGGGCGTCCGAGCCGCCGCGCGACAGCGAGATCAGGCAGCGGCGGTACTCGGGCGCCAGGCAATGGGCGCCGGCAAACACCCAGCTCTCGCCCTCGGCGGCGCCGAGTGCGTCCAGGTCCAGCACGGTTTCCCAGGCGGGGCTGGCTTTCTTGTACTCGGCCAGGCTGCTGCGGCGCCACAGGCCTCGCTTGTGGTTCTGGTTTTGCCAAAGGTTGTAAACCCAGGCGCCCTTGCGGCTGATCTGCGGGATGCGGTCGCTGGCGTTGAGCAGGTCCAGCATCTCGCGGCGCAGGCCCGGGTACTCGGGGCGGGCTTGCAGCTCAGCGAGGGTGAGCTGGTTGCGTTCCTTGACCCAGGCCAGGGCGCGCTCGCCTTGCACCTCTTCCAGCCACTGGCGGGGGTCGGCGCTTGGCGCATCGGTGGAAGGCTGTGCGAGGCTCATCGGGCTTGTGCTCATCAGTGCGGTGAAGGCCAGCGCGCAGGCGCTGAAGGAAATCCGGCTCATCGAGGGCATACAAGGCATCCTGGTGTTCATGCGTCAGAACAGGTGTGGCGTCTGAGAGGGTGAGAACTTTTTACTGCGCGGCCGCCATACGTCGTTGGCCGAATGCTCGGAATCCTCACGTACATAGCGTACGTTCCGGTTCCTGCGCTCCGCCCGCCTGGTCTGACTGCCGCTCGCTACAAAAGTTCTCACCCTCTGGGCTCAGGCCGGCGTTTTGAGTGCCACTGGGTTGATCTCCACCGAGGCATCTGCGGTGGACACATAGATGCCACCGTCCTGAACCGTGACCTGCAGCTGCATGCTGCGTTGTGCCAGGGCGGCCAGGGCCTGTGATTGCTCGGCCGGAATCTGCCAGACGGCCAGGCGCGGGCAGCGCTGCAGCTTGGCTTCGATGCCGGCCCACCAGATCGGCGTGCTGTAGGCATAGCCATAGACCGACACCCGCTCCGAACGACCATGGGCCTTGAGCAAGCGGCGGTCATCGGGCTGGCCGAGGTCGATCCAGTGCAGGATGTCGCCAGTCAAGTCTCGCTGCCAGAGCTCGGGTTCCTCGGCGTCGGCCAGGCCCTTGCTCAGTTCCAGCTTGCCGCGCAACTCGTCGGCGGGCACGTTCAGGGCGAAGGCCAGGATGCGGATCATCATGCGTTCGTCCGTCTCCGAGGGCTGGCGCGCGATGGTCAGGTTGTGCTCACCGTAGACATGGCGGTCCATGTCAGCGATTTGCAGCTGGGCTTTGTGGATGGTGGCTTTGATGGCCATAGGGCGTGGCTACTCTCGGATTCTTGCGGCTGGACGGTGCGGGCTCGGTGCGAGCCGGCGCCGGATTATCAACGTAGGGGACAATCAGACCCTTGTTTCCCCCAAAGCCTTTGCCGGCGCCCCTCCGATGAGCATGAAGAAGACCGACCTCGACCGCCTTGCCGGCATCAAACTCGACAGCCAGATGCGTGGCGCGGCCATCCCTGGTCGCTTTGGCAAGCAGGCGGCCCAGCTGCCGGACCGCAAGGAGCAGCGCCGGCTCGACGCGGCCGCCGGTCTCGTGCCCTTCGCCTGCAAGCTGCCGGCCGAGCTGACTCAGCAGCTGCGCGAGCGCGCGGCCACGCACGCCGGCGGCATCAACGGTCTGGTGGCCGAGCTGCTGCAGAAATCCCTGGCCTGAGGCCGGGAAGACGCCAGCCCTCATGCCGCTCCAGCCATGGCATGATGGCCGCCGTTGTGCACCGGCTCAAACCTGCGCACTACAGCTTTTTTTGCATGCGCCCGGATGCCGCCGCCAGCGAGCTCCGGCCGGCACTCCCGTCATCGAAAAAGAGTCATTGCCATGAAACGTCTCCTCATCTCTCTGGCCGCTGCGGCCCTGATGCCCGCGTTTGCTCAGACCGCCAACCCTGGCGCCAAAGTCGACCCGAAGAACAACAAGGTCGGCAAGCCCGTGGTTGAAAAACCCAAGGCCAAACTCTTGAGTCGCGACCAACTGCGCAGCTGCATCGAGTTGAGCGAGGCGAATAATGTCGAGGCCGATGCAGTCAAGGCCGATCAAAACACTTACAAGGACACCGCCAGTGCCCTGAAGGCTGAGCGCGATGCGCTGCAGAAGGCCGACGAGGCCGCTGGTGTGGCCTTGGCTGAAATGAAGGCCGAGCGTGAAGGCATCTTGAAAGAGTTCGAGAACATCAAGGCCTATGCCGACAACAAAGACCCGCGTCCCGATCCGGAAGTGCTGGCCGCCCGCAACAAGGCTTACCAGGAGCGCGCCAAGGCTTTCGATACGCGCGTGAACAGCATCAACGAGAACAACGCCAAGAGCAACGAGGCCCGCAAGGCCTTCGGCGTTAAGGTCGATGCCTTGAATGCCAGTTTCAAGGCCCTGGAAGAGCGCCAGGAAAACCATCTGGACAAGGTCGACACCTGGAAGCAGGAATGCGGCAACAAGCAGTACGACGAAGAAGACGAAAAAGCCATCAAGAAAGAGCGTGCGGCTGCCGGCAAGTGATGCCCGCCTGCTGAGTTTTTCGCACTGCGCATGAGGCGCCAGGCTCACCGGCTTGGCGCCTTTTTCTTTGCTTTTTGGAGTTCCCCTGTGTCCTCGACGTCCTTCAATCCCCTTTTGCAAGACTGGACCGGCCCCTTTGGTTTGCCGCCTTTCGCGGCCATCGAAGCGGCACATTTCCAGCCCGCCTTCGAGCAGGCCTTGGCGCAGCACCGCAGTGAGCTGGATGCCATTGCCGGGCAAGCCGAGGCGCCCACTTTCGCCAACACCCTGGCCGCCTTTGACCGCAGCGGCCGCCTGTTGACCCGGCTGGAGCATCTCTTTTATTCCCTGGCGGCCTCGGCCTCTTCCCCTGAGATCCAGGCGGTGCAGCGCGCTCTGGCTGCGCCGCTGGCGGCGCACAGCAATGCGGTCTACATGCATGCCGGTCTGTTTCAGCGCGTGCATGCGATCTACGAGCAGCGAAGCGCATTGGGCCTGGCTGCTGAGCCGCTGCGCTTGCTGGAGCGTGTGCATCTGGACTTCGTGCGCGCTGGTGCCCAGCTGGAGCCCGCCGCGCAAGCGCGTTATGCCCAGGTCATGGAGCGCCTGGCCGAGCTCAACACCCAATTCGGCCAGAACGTGCTGGCGGACGAAACCGGCTTCCGCCTGGAGCTGCGCAGCGAAGAAGAGCTGGCCGGCTTGCCCGGCTTTGTGCGTGCAGCGGCGGCCCAGGCTGCGGCCGAGCGCGGCCTGGAGGCAGGCGTGCATGTGATCACCTTGTCCCGCTCCCACATCGTGCCCTTCCTGACCTTCAGCGAACGGCGCGATCTGCGTGAGCAAGCCTGGCGTGCCTGGGTGGGCCGCGGCGAGAACGCCGGCCCGAGCGACAACCGCGCGATAGCGCAAGAGATCCTGAGCCTGCGCCAGGAACAGGCGCGTTTGCATGGCCATGCCTGCTACGCCGACTTCGCCCTGGCCGACACCATGGCCGGTTCGCGCGAGGCGGTGCTGGGCCTGCTCAATCAAGTCTGGGAGCCGGCCAAGGCGGCCGCCGAGGGTGAGCGCCAGGCCCTGGAGGGCATGATGGCCTCGCTGGATCACCACTTCCCGCTGGAGGCCTGGGACTGGCGCTTCTACGCCGAGAAGGTGCGCAAGGCCCGCTATGACTTGGAGGAAGCGGAGGTCAAACCTTACTTCCCGCTCGATGCCATGGTGCAGGCCTTGTTCGATTGCGCCCAGCGCCTGTTCGGCCTGCGCTTTGTGCGTCGCCCCGAGGTGGCCGGCTACCACGCCGACGTGCAGGTCTACGAGGTGCGCAATGCCGACGACAGCCTGCGCGGCATCTTCCTGCATGACAACTTCGCCCGCAGCACCAAGCGCAGCGGCGCCTGGATGAACGCCATGCGCTGGCAGGCGCGCAATGGCATGGATTGCGTGCCCATCATTCTGAACAACAACAACTTTGCCAAGGGCGCGCCAGGTGAGCCGACGCTCTTGAGCTTCGACGACGCCCGCACCTTGTTCCATGAGTTCGGCCATGGCTTGCATGGCCTGTTGTCCGAGGTGGAGTTCGAGCGCCTGTCTGGCACCCAGGTGCTGCGCGATTTCGTGGAGCTCCCCTCCCAAATCTTCGAACATTGGATGAGCGAGCCCGAGGTGCTCAAAAAGCACGCCCGCCACTACCAAAGCGGCGAGCCCATTCCCGACAGCCTTCTCGCCAAACTCAAGGCGGCCGAGCTGTTCAATCAGGGCTATGAGACCGTGCGCTACACGGCCAGCGCCCTGGTAGACCTGGCCGTGCATTCGCGCAGCGAATCCGAGGGGCCGGATGTGGTGGCTTTTGAAGCCGATTGCTTGGCCGCTTACGGGCTGCCGGCTGCCGTCGGCTTGAACCACCGGTTGACGCATTTCCAGCACCTGTTCTCGGGTGCCAGCTATGCCGCCGGCTACTACGTCTATATGTGGGCGGAAGTGCTGGACTGCGACGGCTATGAGGCTTTTGTTGAAGCCGGCAGTGCCTTCGATGCTGCCACTGCCGAGCGCCTGCGCCACAGCATTCTTTCCAGCGGCAACAGCCAGGAGCCGGGCGCGGCTTTCCGCGCCTTCCGCGGCCGCGACCCGGTGGTTCAGCCCATGCTCAAGAGCCGGGGCTTGCTGCCGGCTTGATGCATTCGGCCCGCTGGGCCAGTTCGGCCAGGAACTGGTCCAGGCCGGCGTGGAAGGCTTTGAAATCCACCGGCTTGGTCCAGTAGTCGGAAAAACCGGCGGCCTTGGCGCGGCGCAGGTCTTCCGGCATGGCGTTGGCCGAGAGGGCAATGCAGGGGATGTGGGCTGTGGCGGCCGATGCGCGCAAGGCCTGCAAAACCTGGAAGCCGTTCATGTCCGGCAACTCCAGGTCCAAGAGGATCAGATCCGGCAAATAGCTGGCTGCCCGATTCAGGCCCTGGGCGCCGTCGCCGGCCAGTTCCAGGCGCCATGCAGGGCGCATGGCCGTCAGTTCCTCGACCAGCAACTGATTGACGAGGTTGTCTTCAATGTAAAGGAGGCGGGCTTGGGTCTCGGGTCTGTCCAGCTCTGAGTCAGGCCGAGCCAGCCGGGCATCGGTGTTGCCCTGCCGGTGGCTGTGCACTTGCTTGGGGGCCGCGTGGATTCCGCTGAGGAATTCCGGGCTCTGACTGGAGAGCGAGAACATATCGTTACAGTCTACGGCGCCTCTGTGACAGCCCCTGCGACAAGGGGCGCGCATGTTGAAATGCTGCCACGCTCCGCGACAAGGCTTGACAGTCCCGTGGGCCTTCGTTCCATAACTTTGAATTCCACTGCCATGAGTCCCCGTACTTCTGAAAGCAGCAGCCCGACTGCGCCGGCTGAAACGTCCCCGGTGGCCCTGGTCACCGGTGCAGGCTCGGGCATCGGCCGGGCCGTAGCGCTGGCCTTGTTGGCGGCCGGCTACCGGGTTGGCTTGCTGGGCCGGCGCCTGCAGACGCTGGAGCAGACCGCGAGCCTGGCCGGCGAGGGCGGCCGGAGCTGCCTGCTGCTGGTGGCGGATGTCACCCAGCCGGCCGAGGTTGCTGCCGCCTTTGAGCGACTGGGTCAGCAATGGGGCCGGCTCGATCTGCTGTTCAACAACGCCGGGGTCAGTGCCGCCGCGCTGCCCATCGATGAGTTGAGCTTTGAACAATGGCGTGCGGTGCTTGATGTCAATGTCAGTGGCGCTTTTCTGTGCGCCCAGGCCGCCGTCCGGATGATGAAGCAGCAACAGCCGCGAGGCGGCCGCATCATCAACAACGGCTCGATTTCCGCCCATGCGCCGCGCCCCAACTCGGCTCCGTACACCGCCAGCAAGCATGCCATCACCGGCTTGACCAAGTCCTTGTCCCTGGATGGCCGGGCTTTTGACATCGCCTGCGGCCAGATCGACATTGGCAACGCCCTGACCGAGATGGCACTTCCCATGACCCGCGGGGTGCCGCAGGCCCATGGCGCTGTGGCTGTGGAGGCGACCATGGATGTCGCCCATGTCGCCAGCGCCGTGCTCTATATGGCCAGCTTGCCCTTGTCGGCCAATGTGCAAAGCTTGACCGTCATGGCCACGACCATGCCTTTTGTCGGCCGGGGTTGAATTGCGCTTCAATGCCCCGATCTGAATTTCGTTTTGCCGTTTCAATCACCACGAAGGTCTGACCTTGTTCTCCGCCCTCATTTCCCTGATCTTCCGCCTGGTCCTGGCTGTGGCCACTGTCGTGCTGGTGCTGAGCCTGATGGCGGTGGCGGTGCTGACCGTGATCGGCCTGCTGATCTGGAGCCTCTTGCGCGGCCGCAAGCCCGTCATTGACATGGGGCGCTTCCAGCGCGCCCGTCAGGCACGACCTGGTTTTGCTGCCCGTCGCACCCGCCAGCCCATGGGCGAGGTGGTCGATGTCGAGGCCCGCGAGGTCAGCCCTGGGAGCCCGCGCCTGCCTTGAGCCGTGCCGTGCCGTGGGTGGAGGTCGGCGCTGAATTGACTGCAAGCGGCACAGAGCAGCCGAATACCAAAGGCAACCACAGAGGCACAGAGGCACAGAGAAATACAAAGCCGAATTGGTTTTAGCTCTGTGCCTCTGTGCCTCTGTGGTTGCATTTGAACTACCGCTATGCGCCGGGAGCCGCCATCGCTCAAATTCAGCCAGCTGCAGACTCAGTAGCGCTTGTTGGACAGCTCGGCGAGGATCTCTCCGTAGATGCGGTAGCGTGAGGCGCTGATCTGGCCGGCGGCCACGGCGTCGCGCACGCCGCAGCCGGGTTCGTGCTGGTGGCTGCAGTTGTAGAAACGGCAGTGGTCGGCGTGGGCGCTCATGTCGGGCATCAGCCGCGCCAGGGTGGCCGGGTCGATTTGGTGCAGTCCGAATTCTTGGAAGCCGGGCGAGTCGATCAACGCGCTCTCACGCGCCGCGTCGACCCAGTACCACTGCGTGGTCGTGGTCGTATGCCGGCCCGAGTTGAGCGCGATCGAGATGTCGCCGACTTGGGCCTTGGCGTCAGGAATCAGTAGATTGATCAGGGTGCTCTTGCCGGTGCCGCTGGGGCCCAGCACAAAGCTGCGCTTGCCGCTGAGCCAGGGCGTCAGCTGGGCGCGCGCGGCTTCGGGGTCGGCCTTCATGGCCAGCTCCATCATGGGCAGGCCCATGGCGCGATAGGGGGCCAGGCGTTCACGGGCATGGGCCGTGCCGGGCAGGTCGGTCTTGTTCAGGGCGATGGTGGTGGCGATGCCGGCGCTCTCGGCCGCGATCATGGCGCGGCAGAGCTGGCTTTCGCTGAACACGGGCTCCACCGCCACAAGGATCAGCAGCTGGTCGAGGTTCGAAGCAAAGCTCTTGGTCTTCCATTCATCCTGGCGGAACAGCAAGTTGCGGCGCGGCTCCACCGCCTCAATCACGCCTTCGTCTGAACCCGAGGGCGCCCAGCGCACCTGGTCACCGACCACGCAATCGCTCTTCTTGCCGCGCGGGTGGCAGACGCGGCGCTGCCCTTCGGCGTCTTCAACGATGTAGTGGCGGCCGTGGCCGCGCACCACCAGGCCCAGGTCCAGTTGTGAAAACTTGCCGCTCACGACGCGGCGCCCTGCAGACCAGCGGCGGAAGAAGGGTGCTGCGCAATGGCCGCCAGGCGTTCGCTGGCCGGTGGGTGCGAATAGTAGAACGCCGCGTAGACCGGATCTGGCGTCAAGGTGCCGGCATTGTCTTCATGGAGCTTGAGCAGGGCCGAGGACAGCTCCGAGCCGCTGGCATGGGCGCAGGCGTAGGCATCGGCCTGGAACTCGTCGCGGCGTGACATCAAGCTGCCCAGCGGTGTGAAGAAGAATGCGAAGACCGGCACGACCAGCATGAAAAGCAGCAGGGCCAGGGCATCGTTGGGCGCCGCCATATTGGGTTGCACATTGAAGGCGATGTAGAAGCCCGCCTGGCTGGACAACCATCCCAGCAGGGCGAAACCGGCCAGGCTGAGCGCGAACATCGTCAGCATGCGTTTGAGCACATGACGGTGTTTGAAGTGGCCCAGCTCATGGGCCAGCACCGCTTCGACCTCGCTGCCGTTGAGGCGCTGCAGCAAGGTGTCAAAGAACACCACCCGCTTGGCCGGGCCGAAGCCGGTGAAATAGGCATTGCCATGCGCCGAGCGGCGGCTGCCGTCCATCACGAACAGGCCTTGTGAGGCAAAGCCGCAGCGCTGCATCAAGCCTTCGACGCGCGCCTTCAGGGCCTCGTCCGGCAAGGGCGTGAATTTGTTGAACAGCGGAGCGATCACGGTCGGGTAGAGCACCAGGATCAGCAGGTTGAAGCCCATCCAGCTGCCCCAGGCCCAGAGCCACCAGGCCTGGCCGGCCGTGCCCATCAGCCACAGAATCAGGGCCGCAATCGGCAGGCCGATCAGGGCGCCGACCAGGGTGCCCTTGAGCGCGTCGGCCACATAGAGCTTGAGCGTCATGCGGTTGAAGCCGAAGCGCTGCTCGATGCGGAAGGTGTTGTACAGCTCCCAGGGCAGGTCCAGCAGGCTGCCCACCAAGGTGAAGGCCACCAGCAGACTCAGCTGGTAGCCCATGGGGCCGAAGCGTTCGGCCGTCGCGGCATGCACCCAATGGTTGAGCAGATCCAGGCCGCCGAGCAGGGTCCAGCCGAGCAGCAGGGCGCTGTCGAAGGCCAGGCTGAGCAGGCCGAAGCGGCTGCGCGCCACGGTGTAGTCGGCCGCTTTCTGATGGGCGGCCAGCGGCACGGTGGCAGCAAAAGCGGGCGGCACGGCACCGCGGTGCTGCATGACATGGCGCACCTGGCGGCTGCTCAGCCAGAGCTTCAGGCCCAGGGACAGCAGCAGGGCCAGGGCGAAGGCCAGGCTCAGCACGGTGGGGTGGAGGGTCGGGGATAGGCTTGCAAACATGGGTGGCAAGTGTAGGGCTGCGACAATGCGCCGCACTGATTGCATAGAAAGCCCTGCCCATGAGCGACCTGACCCCATCCGCGCCGGCCGATGCCGCACCCGTGCTGCCCGTCAACGACCAGAACCTGATCTGGATCGATTTGGAAATGACCGGCCTCTACCCCGAGACCGACCGTATCATCGAGATCGCGGTGGTGGTCACCGATGCGCAGCTCAATGTGCGCGTTGAAGGCCCGGTCTTCGCCATCCACCAGAGCGACGAAACCCTGGACAAGATGGATGCCTGGAACAAGGGCACCCATGGCCGCAGCGGCTTGATCGACCGAGTCAAGGCCTCGACCATCAGCGAGGATGAGGCCGTCGCCCAGACCATCGCCTTCCTCAAGCAATATGTGCCCGCCGGCAAATCGCCGATGTGCGGCAACAGCATCTGCCAGGACCGCCGCTTTCTGGCCAACTACATGCCCAAGCTGGAAGCGTTCTTCCACTACCGCAACCTTGATGTCTCCACACTCAAGGAACTGGCGCGGCGCTGGAAGCCGGGCATCCTGGACGGATTCAAGAAGGCCCAGGCGCACACCGCCATGGCTGACATTCACGAGTCCATCGACGAGCTCGCTTATTACCGCGAGCAGTTTCTGTCGCTGTGAACCTGTCACCGTGACCACTTCAGCGTTTTCGGCGAGGGTGATTGCCTGTGGCTGAACCGGCTGCCGCCGAACTGTGGGCGGCCTTTGATTTCCCCCGCCATCCGCTGGCCCGGGAAGACGGCGAGCGGGTGCGTGGAGCCTTCTATCAGCCACCCTCGCGCTGGCTGCGCGCGCACCGCCCTGAAGAGGTCGCCAGCGTGCTTGACGCCGCCCATGAGGCCAGCCGGGCTGGCGCCTGGGTGCTGGGAGGCTTGCGCTACGAGGCGGCCGTCGCGCTGGATCCGGCCATGTGTGCCCGAGCGGGCAGCGGACCTTTGGCCGAGTTTGCGGTCTATGACGGCGCGCCTTCCGAGTGGCCCGCTCTTGCAGCTTCGCCCGGCCTGCTGACGGGTGACTGGCTGGACGCGCAGGACGAAGCGGACGAGGCCGGGCAGATCGAGCGCATCCGCGAATGGATACGCAGCGGTGATTGCTACCAAGTCAATCTGACCACGCGCCTGCGTTCCCGCTTGAGCGCCGAGGTGGATCTGGCCCAGTTCTTCCTGGCCTTGCACCGCAGCCAGCCCGGCGGCTTTTCGCTGTTTCTGCGCGAGGCCCAGGTGGCCAGCGTCTCCCCCGAGCTGTTCTTCGATTGGCGCCCGGTGCCCGACGCCCAGAGCAGTTGGTTGCTGGCGGCCCAGCCCATGAAGGGTACGGCCGCGCGCGGCCGCGACGCGGCCGAAGACGAGGCGGCGCAAGCTCATCTGCGCACCAGCGAGAAGGAGCGGGCCGAGAACCTGATGATCGTCGACCTGCTGCGCAATGACATCGGCCGGGTCGCCCAGCTGGGCAGCGTGCGCGTGCCGCGTTTGTTCGAGCTGCTGGCCTTGCCGACGGTCTGGCAGATGACCTCGACCATCACCGCGGTCAGCCGGTCGCGCCTGCGCCTGTCGGAGTTGTTCGCGGCCCTGTTCCCATGCGGCTCGGTCACCGGCGCACCCAAGATCCGGGCCATGGAAATCATTGCCGAGCTGGAAGGGCAGGCGCGCGGCTGGTACTGCGGTGCCCTGGGTCTGTTGCAGCCCGGTGGCGTGGCGACCTTCAATGTGCCGATCCGGACCGTCGAGCAGGCCGGAGAGCAGGATCTGCAGGCCGGCGTGGGCAGCGCCATCACGCTCGATTCCGAGGCGGGCGCGGAAGTGGCCGAGTGGCGGGCCAAGGCACGCTTTCTTTTGCGCGCGCAGGCGCCCGTGGCGGCGCTGGAAACACTGCGCTTGTCCGGTGGAGAGTTTGTTCGCCTGAGCGGCCACCTGAGCCGCCTGCAACGCAGCTGCCAGCATTTCGGGCTCAAGCCTCGCCTGCCCGAAGTTCGCGCCGCCTTGCAGCAGTTGGCGGTCGATCATGCGGTGGGCGATTGGCGTGTGCGCCTGAGCTTTTGCGCGCAACAGGGCCTGCAATTGCGGGCCACGCCGCTGGAGTCGACACCAAATTGCGTGATACTCGCGCTGGCTGCACGGGCCATCGCTTCGCAAGGGGCGGCGGCCGAGTTCATCCAGCACAAGACCACGCGGCGCGAGATCTATGAGGCCTTCGTCGCAAGCAAGCCTGCCGAGGCTTTCGATGTCTTGCTGTGGAACCCGGCCGGTGAACTGACCGAGTGCAGCTTTGGCAATATCGCCTTACAAATTGAGGGGCAGTGGCTGACGCCAGGCCTGCAAGCCGGGCTGCTGCCCGGTGTTTACCGAGAACAACTGCTGCAAGAAGGGCGGCTGCGTGAAGCGCGGCTCATGAAGAGCGATCTGCAACGCGCCCAAGCCCTTGCCTTTTTCAACAGCTTGCGTGGCTGGTGTCCTGCCCGCTTGCTGAACCCAGACGAAGCGCTGCTCTGAGACCAGAGCCCCGCCTCGTCTTTCGCGAAACCAAACAATCTCCCATGGCTACCAAATCCAAACCGCGCGCTGCGGCCGAAGCTGCTCCCGTCGCACCCAAAGCGCCTGCAAAAACCAAGGCCAAGAGCGCGGCTCCGGCCGCCGTCAAAACTGCGGCCGAGAAGCCAAGCAAGGTCGTGGCCAAGAAGGCGCCGACTGCTGTGGCGGCAAAAGTCGCCGTAAAGGCAGCTGCAAAAACTGCGGCAAAAACTGTGGCACAGGCGCCCGTGAAGACCGCAGCAAAGCCTTCAGCCAAAGTCGCAGCTCAGGTGGCAGTGAAGGCAGCAGTAAAGGCGGCAGCAAAGGCGGCGCCCAAAGCAGCCGTGAAAGCAGCCCCGGTGAAGGCAGCCGCCAAGAAGGCCGCTGCAACAGCCAAGCCGGCAGCGGCATCGTTGCCCGCTCCCGCTTCAGCCAAGAAGGCCGCGGCGAAGAAGCCGGCCCGAGCCGAGGCCAAGCCCAAGTCCAAGGCGAAAGCCGAAGTCGTGACCGAGCTGCCCGCACCGGCTGCCGCCAAGAAGACGCTGCCGGCCAAGTCAACCCGGGCGGTCGGCAAAGCTGCGGAGCTTGCGCAAGTCGTAGCGCCGGTCCCCGTTGCTAGCAAGCCAGTGACCAAGTCCGCTGCAAAGTCTTCGGAAAAGGCCGCCCCCAAAGTTGCTGCAAAGGCTTCAGCCAAGAAGAACCCGTCCGAAGCTCCAGCCGTGGCGATGCCCGCGCCGGCAGAGCCAGTCGTGCTGAGCGAGCCCAAGAAAAAGCCTGCTGGGAAGACGCCAGTGGCGGAGGCTGCCAAGCCCGTCGTCAAGGAAGTGCGCAGCCCGGCAGCTCGCTCGACAAAGGCCAAGGCCGCGGCGGCTGAGGAGGCTGCAGTGCCTGAGGTGCTGGCCACGGCCAGCAAGAAGAAGGGCAAGACCGGCAAGCTGCCAAAGCTCGCACCTGCGACGGCGGCTGTTGCCGCCCCGCTTGTGGCGGCCCCTGCGCCAGCGGCGGCCCCCAAGCCTGCAGCCAAACCGGCTCCCGTCCCTCCGCCCGCGCCGGTTCGCTTCACCTTGCAAGCACAGGATGCAGCGCTGTTTGGCCGTTACCTGGTCAGCCCCATCGAGGGCGGCGAGCCCTGGAGCTTGCAGTTGCGCGGTCCGCGTCCGCGTGATGTGCTGTGCAGCTGCCAGGCTTTTGCCCTGAGTGAGAACGGCAGCTGCGAACACAGCCAGTTCCTGCTGAGTCAGTTGCGCGCTGATCTGGCTGCGGGCTGGCAGGCCGAGTACAGCGAACTGGGGCTGAGCGGCGGTGCGCGTCGTCAGCTCTTGTGGCGCCAGTCGCCGGCTTGCCCGGCGGAGCTGGTAGACGAGGTGCAGGCTGGCCTGCGTGCCATCCAGCAAGGCAAGCGCCAGGGCGTGCAAGTCCTGACCCAGTTGCTGCAGCATGCCGCTGAGCTGGGCCATGAGCTGCGCGTGGATGCGGCTGTGTGGGAGCAGCTGGCTTTGGCTGGCGACGCCGCCGAGCGCGTGCGTCTGCTGGGTGAAGCCTACCCGCAGCTGTTTGACAGCCCGGGCCTGCGCAATTTGCTCAAGCTGCCCTTGCCGCATTACCAGTTGGAGGCCGCCTTGTTTGCGGTCTGCGCCGGCCGCAGCCTGGTGGCCGATGACCTGGGCCTGGGCCTGTACGCGCAAGCGCTGGGCGCGGCCGAGTTGATGCTGCGCCATTTCGGTGTCGAGCGGGTGCTGGTGTTGTGCGCCGAGTCTTCGCAGACCCGCTGGCTCAGTGAGACCCAGAGCCTGAGCGCACGCCGCGCCGGCTTGATCTGGGGTGATGCGTCGACGCGTCGCGAGCAATTGGACGCGGCCGGTGAGATCAAGATCGCTGCGCTCAACACCTTGCAGCAGGACCTGACTTTGCTGCAGGCCTACGCGCCCGAGCTCATCATCATTGACGAGGCCCAGCGCCTGGATGCGGCCACACTGGCGCGCTTGCAGCAGCTGGATCGCGGCGGTTTTGTGTTGATGCTGAGCAGCCAACTGCTCAATGCCCAGCCGCAAATCTTGTTGCCCTTGGTCGAGATGCTGGATTGCCACCGCCAAGGCGCTCTGGCGGACTTCCTGGCCGAGCATGTGCACCGCGATGCCGCGGGCCGCGTCTCGGGCTTCATGGCCCTGGGTGATGTCGATGAGACGCTGGAGCGCCTGGTGTTCAGCCGGGCCAAGTCTGAGCTGCTGCCCAATCTGCCCTTGGCCCTGGTTCAACTGCGGGCGCTGCCCTTGAGCGAAGCGCAGCTGGCCTTGCAGGCGCCGCTGCTGAATGAGTTGCGTCGCAGTGTCAGCCGTTGGCAGCGCAGTGGCTTTGTCTCGGGCGCTGAGCAGCTGCAACTGCTGCGTCTGCTGCAAGACCTGCGCCGTCTGGCCATCAGCCCGCAGCTCTTGGTCGGGCAGGCCGATGCGGGGCGCCTCAGCGATGCACCCAAGCTGATCGCCGTGGCGGCTGTGGCGCGCGAGCTGCAGGGCAGGGCGCTGGAACGCCTGCGTGTATGCAGCCAGTGGGATGACGCCTTGAACTTGCTGCAGCCGGTGCTCCAGTCGGCCGGCATTGCCTGTGTGCAAATACAGGCGGCACAGCCGCTGGCCCAGCGCCGTGCGCTGGCCGAGCGCTGGCGCAACGAGACGCGTGCGACCGTGCTGCTGTGCAGCGACGCGGCCGCCCAAGGTTTGGATCTGCAGCTGCCGCGTTGCGGCCTGCTCAACCTCGAGCTGGCCTGGGGCGAGGACGTGCTGGAACAGCGTCTGGCCAGCGTGGCCGATGACGATTCACGCGGCCTGCCGCTGGTGCAGTTGCAGGCGCAAGGTGGCTTCGAGTCTGCCTTGCTGCAGCTCCAGGACGGCAGTGAAGCCTTGCCCGCTTGCAGCCTGGATGGCGATGTTGGCCTGCAGGTGCTTCAGGGTCAGGCCTTGGCTGCCTTCATGCAGGCCTTGGTTGATCTCCTGGCCTTGTGGCCGGCCGACTGATCCGGCTTGGCTTCAGCCTCCAGGTAGCAGCAGCGGGCGTGAATTACACACGCCCGCTCTGCATTCCGGCGATTTCATTTCGCAAATGCAGATATTTCTGTCTTTGACGGCCTGATGAAGCTTCCGTGAAAACCCTAGTGTGCTATAGTCATGGACTTGCTTGCAGCTGAAGCTGCTCTGCAATTCGTTCGTCTCCTCTGACCTCGTTCAGGCCGCTGACCACAGTCGAAACTCCGCAAGGCGTTTTCGAGCATGTTGCGCTCAGTGACACGAATCCCCGGGCTCCGCCCTGGCTTCGTGAACATCCCTTACCGGGATGGTGTGCTGGACACCCTTCGGGTTCGGTCGGCGGCGATGCCGTCGCTTTGACTGTTCCCCCGGCGCCGCACCTGGCACCTCACGGCTTTGCTTTGCCGTCTCCCAAGTCCCGGTGCACGACGCGAGCTTTCTCCCAGCGACTTTACTGGCTTGACACGCATTATTTTGCTGCGTGGCAGGCGCGTGTTTTCGTCTCGTTGTTGCGAGGCGGGGCATGGCTTTGTTGAAAGAAGATATGAGCTTTGAAAATCTAGGTTTGCACGAGTCCCTGTTGCGTGCCGTGAAAGATTCCGGTTACGAAACCGCCACTGAAGTGCAAGCCCTGGCGATCCCCGCCGGCCTCAAGGGCCTGGATCTGATGGTGTCCTCGCGCACCGGCAGCGGCAAGACCGCTTCCTTCATCCTGCCGGCCCTGCAAAAGGTGCTGGACGCTCGCACCGCTGCGGCCGCTGCCGCTGGTGGCGAGAACACCCGCCGCGAAAAAGGCAAGGTTCTGGGCCCGCGCGTCCTGGTCCTGTGCCCCACCCGTGAGCTGGCCATGCAAGTGGCCAAGGCCGCACAGACCTACGGCCGCCACATCCAGGGCCTGAAGCTGTCGACCGTGCTGGGCGGCATGCCCTATGCCCTGCAGCTGCGTCAGCTGAGCGGCCCTTTGGACATCCTGATCGCCACTCCCGGCCGTCTGATGGACCACATCCAGTCCGGCAAGGCCGTGCTGGACAACGTCGAGATGTTGGTGCTGGACGAAGCCGACCGTATGTTGGACATGGGCTTCATCGATGACATCAAGTTCATCGCTGACCGCATCCCGGCCACCCGCCAGACCGTGATGTTCAGCGCGACCTTCGCCGGTCACGTCGGCCGCCTGGCCAACGAGCTGCTGCGCGAGCCGCAGCGCATCGATGTGGCTTCGCACACCGACACCCACGAGAACATCACCCAGCGTCTGCACTGGGCTGACAACAACAACCACAAGGACCAGTTGCTCGAGCATCTGCTGGCCGACAAGGATGTCGACCAGGCCCTGGTCTTCACCAGCACCCAGCGCGACGCCGACTGGCTGGCTGAGCGTCTGCAAGAGCTGGGTCATGCCGTGGCTCCTTTGCACGGCGGCATGCCGCAAGGTCGTCGCAACCGCGTGTTGATGGCTCTGCGCCGTCGTGAAGTGCGCGTGCTGGTGGCCACCGACGTCGCCGCCCGCGGCATCGACGTGCCCACCATCACCCACGTGATCAACTACGGCCTGCCCATGAAGGCCGAGGACTATGTGCACCGCATCGGCCGTACCGGCCGGGCCGGTCGCGAAGGCCTGGCTGTCACTCTGGCCACGCGTGACGATGTGTCCATGATCCGCCGCATCCAGCAGTTCACGACCCAGACCATTCCTTCGGCTCAGATCGAAGGGTTGGAGCCGAAGTCGCAAGAGCCGCGCATCTTCCCGCCCCGGCCCGCTGGCGCCGGTGGTTTTGAAGACCGTGGTGCACGTCCGAGCTGGGGTGGCAAGCCCGGCTTTGGCGGCAAGAGCTTCGGCGGTGGCGCCAAGCCTTTCAACCGTGACGGCGGCCGCCCCTTTGTGCGCGACAACCGTGACGGCGGTGCCCGTCCGCAAGGCTTCGAGCCGCGCGGTGGTGACTTCCGCCCCGATGCCCGTCCTTTCGACCGTGCCCCGGCCGACCGTGGCTTCGATCGTGGTTTTGACCGCGCCCCCGCTGGCGGCGGTTTCGACCGCGGCAATGCCGGCTTCGCCCCGCGTGGTGACAAGCCCGCGTTCGCCCCGCGTGGCGACCGTCCGAGCTTCGGCGACAAGCCTTCCTTCGGTGGCAAGCCCAGCTTTGGTGCTGACCGTCGCCCGGGTGGCTTTGAGTCCCGCGGCCCTGGCGGCCCGGCTGCCAAGCGTGGCGGCCCGGCCGGCCCGCGCCGAAGTGGCTTTGGCCGCTGAGCCAAATAACGGCGGCTTCGGCCGCTGAGCCCAGAGCAGCCATCCCGCTGCTCTAAGATGGAAAGGCCCGCTCAGCGGGCCTTTTTGTTTTCAGCATCCCCTTTTTGAGTTCGCTATGGCCGCGCCCCGTGAAACCGCCACCTTGATCCAATGGGATGACGCCAAGGGCTGTGGCTTTCTGCGCGGCGATTCGGAGCCGAGCCGGCTCTTCGTCAGGCTGCATGATTTCGAACTCTTGACCGAGCGCCCGCGGCAGGGCGAACGCTTCAGCTTCGAGCCCGGTGTCGATGGCCAGGGTCGGCGCCGCGCCCTGCGCGTGCGCCGGCCGCGCGCGCCCATCTCTGTTCGGCCTAGAAATTCGGCGGGCACGGCCGGGCTGCTCTTGATCCCGGGTTTTGCCGCGGTCTACCTGGTCTGCCACTTGCTCTGGGGCCTGCCGCCGGCGCTCTGGGGTGGCTATATGGCCCTGAGCCTGGCCAGCTTCATCGTCTACGCCGGTGACAAGCGCGCCGCCCGCTTGGGGCAGTGGCGGGTCAAGGAAAGCACCTTGCATGGCCTGGCTTTGGCGGGCGGCTGGCCCGGTGCTTTGCTGGCGCAGTCCGTCCTGCGCCACAAGAGCAGCAAGGCTGTGTTCCGGCGCCGCTTCTGGCTCACGGTCTGGGGCAACTGCTTCGCCTTCGCCCTGATCTTCACCCCGTTGCGCTCCTTGCTGTGGGCGGCGCTGGGCTTCGGCCCGATTTGACGCAGCAAAATGGATCGGCATTTCGGTCCATTTTGGCGCCGCCATTCCCCAGCACTCCGGCTAGGCTACGGCCTCATGGGGAAGTTCACATTCGTTTGTCGCCGAGGGCCGCCATGGAGGCTTTGAGTGCTGGCTGGAGTGCCTGGGTGGCACAGGCGCTGCCCTCGAGTTGGCCGCTGATCCGTGGCTCGTTGGCGCTTTTTCTCTTTGCCCTCGTGCCCGGCCTGTTGCTGCTGAACAGTGCGTCTGCCTTGCTGGCCGGCGCACTGGCTCGCGTGCAGCTCACGCTGCATGTCCGTCCACGAGGGGTGCCGCGCAGTCGTTGGCTCGGTGCGCTCTTGTTTGCTGCGGCCTTGTGGTGGCCCTGGCTTGGCGAGCTCACCAGCACCGAGGCCGTTCTGGCCAGCTTTGCTATGGCCTTCTGCGGGGCGCAGGCCCTGCTGGCCGGCTTGCAGCCGCGCCGCGCCTTGACGTCCAGCTTTCGCGGTCTGGCCTTGCTGGCCGCCGTGATCCTGGGCGCACTGCAGGCCTGGTTCACCCAGGGCAATTCAGGTGCCCTGTCCTTCGGTGTCGCGACCTCGCTCGCGGCAGCCGGGCTCTTGTGGATCAACGGTGGATCGCATCTGGCGCGCGCGCTGCGCTGTCTGTTGATGTGTGCGGTGGCGGGGCTGCCCTTGGCTTGGCGGCTGGTTCAGGGCGCCAGCGAGCCGGGCTTGCAGGCCGCACTGGAGGCCTGGCCGGCCTGGGGTCTGGGGGCGCGCGAAGCCGTGCTGCTCCTGTTCTTGTTGCTGGCGACCCGAGGTCTTCCGGCCCTCTTGCGCCATGTTGGTGAGTTGCAACTTGCGGCCGACAAGGAAGGCGAGGCGCATTTCATCGACCCCTTGACTGGTCTAGCCACCCGTCTGGGCCTGGAGCGGCAACTTGCCCTCGCCGTGGTGAACAGCGATGCCCATGAGCAGCCGCTGGCCTTGCTGCTGTTTGATTTGGACGGCTTCAACCCGGTCAACAGCAGTTTCGGTCATGACAAGGGAGACGCCTTGCTGCGCCTGGCCGGCGAGCGCTTGCGCGCCTGCTTGGGTGCCGGCGATGTGGCGGCGCGCATCGGCGGTGATGAGTTCGCCATCCTGCTGGCCGATGCCAGCAGCAAGGAGGCGGTGGCCAGCTTCACCGCGCGGGTGCTGGCGGAGCTGGCGCGGCCGTATCTGCTCGATCGGCGCGAGCTGGCCATTTCCTGTTCTGCCGGCATCGCCCGCTACCCGCTGGACGGCGGCAAGGCACGCATGCTGGCCTGTGCCGACGCGGCCAAGAGCGCGGCCAAGCGCCTCGGCGGTGCTTGCTACTGTTTTTATGCTGCCGGCATGGACGGCGACAGCCGCGAGCAGCTGGATCTGCTACGCGATCTGCGCCATGCCGTCGAGCGCGATCAGCTGGAGCTGTACTTCCAGCCCAAGATCGATGCGCGCAGCGGCGAGGTGACGGCTGCCGAGGCCTTGCTGCGCTGGCACCACCCGAGCCGCGGCATGGTGTCGCCGGTGATCTTCATCCCGATTGCTGAGCGCTTCGGCTTCATGCGCGAGCTCGGCAACTGGGTCATCGATGCGGCCTGCCGCCAAGCCCAGATCTGGCGCGAGAGCGGCCTGCGCATGCGCGTGGCCATCAACCTCTCGGCCCAGCAGATGCGCCAGGCCGACATCGTCGAACGGATTCAAAGCGCTTTGCAAGCCTCGGGCATGCATCCGACCTTGCTGACCTGCGAGATCACCGAGTCGGTGGTGATGGAAAACACCCAGGCCATCCAGGACACCTTCCGCCGTCTCGGTGAGCTGGGCGTGCATCTGTCCATCGATGATTTCGGCACCGGCTATTCTTCGCTCAGCTATCTGCGCCAGCTGCCGGCCCAGGAGCTCAAGGTCGACCGCGCCTTCGTCACCGATCTCGTGACCAGCGCCGATGCGCGCGCCGTGGTCGACGCCGTCATCAAGCTCGCCCACGCCCTGGGCCTGCGGGTGGTGGCCGAAGGGGTGGAAACGCAGGGCCAGCAGCAGGTGCTGGTGAACATGGGCTGCGATGAGCTGCAGGGCTATCTGTTTGCACGCCCCATGTCGGCCCAGGCCATCTTGCTCTGGGCCACCGACGACAAGAATTCGGCGCCGGCCTTCCGCGCGTCTTTGTTCGGCGACACCGTGGATCTGGACCAGCTCTGAACTTCCGGCCCGGGTCTGGCCAGAAAAGGGTGCGCCAGCGGGGATAATCGCCGCCATGCGGGAGACCCCAAACCCAGCGAGCGAAGACGAAGCTCGCTTTGAAGATTTTTTTCGCGACGCGGCTGCCCCCGGTGAGGCGCAGCTCTTGTGGCAGATGGAGCGCCAGGATGGCCTGATGGCCGGCCTGCGCGCCTTGTTTCACGGCCCGGCCAGCCTGGTCAAACTGCGCGTCTGGGTGTTCCTGGAAGTGATGGCCATGCCGGCCTCGCGCATCAGTCGTGAAGCGCTCAACCAGCATTTCCATATGTTGCGCGACGAGCCGCTGGAGCTGGTACTCAAGCGCCTGCGCGAGGCGGATCTGCTGGCCTGGGACGGCTCGAATCAGCATTACGGCGTCACGCCCCTGGCTCAGCAGCTCTTGGGCCTCTTGCAGCCCCTGCTCAACAGCAGCGTGCAGCAGGACGCCGACCTCAGTGCCTTGCTGGCCAATGTGGCCGGTGCTCACCAATTGGGCACCCTGGACCCGGCCCAGTTGCAGCATTTGCAGGCCCAGCTCTCGCGCCTCTACGACGAATTCGCCGACGCGATTGCCAGCGGCTCGGAGTTTCACCTGCGCCGCGCCCGCCAGCGCTTCGGCCGCGCGCTCAGCCTGGTCGAGAAGGCCAGCGAGGCACTCTCGGCCATCATGGTGCAGGCCCAGGAGCAGGGCAATGCCCGGCTGGAGCGTCTAGCGCGCGAGTTGGGCTTGGCACAGGCCCGCCTGCTGTCCATGGCCAGCCAGTTCAACCGCGCCCTGCAGCAGGCCGACCGCCAGCGCGTGACGCTCGGCTCCACCGGCATCACCACCACCGATGTCCGGCGCTGGCTGCAGAACGTGCATTTCCTGGAGAACCTGTCGTTGGGCGCGCTGTCGCGCCCGGTGCATCCGGTGCTGGTGGCTCAGCATGAGCTCTTGGACACCGCCGAGGCGGAGTTCGAGCGCGACCGTCCGGCCGCGCCCGCGCCCGAGGCCCTGCCCAGCGCCCAGGCGGCCCCCGAAGGGCAGCTGGCGGTGATGAGTCTGCCGCCGGAAATGGGCCTGATGCAGGCCTTGCTGACGCGCTGGAGCGAGGCGGGCGAGGTCGAGCAAGACCTGGCCCCGGCCGTGCTGGGCGGCAGTTATGCCCTGGCCAGCTACCGCGCGCAGCTGCTGCCCTTGCTTGGCGACCGCGAGGCCCAGCATCTGAATGGCGCCACCGGCGATATGGCGCGCCAGCCCTGGCGTGTGCACTGGTCGGCCGAGCAGGCGACCAGCGACGATGAGCACATCCGCTGGATGAGCCGCGGCGTGCTGCGCCGCCCGGCGGCCGAGGGCAGTGAAGAAGAACAACAAGAAGTACAACAAGATCCGAAGGAAGACCAAGCATGAGCGCTGCTCTTGACGACGCGGCCGCCCTGGCTGCGCAGCTGCTGGCCCGCCGCTGGCTGCCACGCAGCCATCCGCTGGTGCGCCGCGCCCTGATCGACACCGAGGTCTGGACGGCCCTGGGCCAGCGCCTGGCCGCCGTCGGCCTGCGCGTCATCGACAATCTGTACGCCGACCACATCAGCCTGGCCATGCTGCGCCCGGCCGAAGCGGCGGTGTTTGGCGAGACCGGCCTCGCCGCCAACAACAACCTCGATCTGCCGCGCGACGGTGTTGCCTTGCTGGTGGTGCTGTGGTCCTTGATCGTGCTGCCCAAGCGCCAGCGCCAAGTCGCCCGTGCCGATGCGAAAGAGCTGGGCCAGAACGAGATGTTCGCCACCGACAAGCCCCTGCCCACGGCGGCCAGCGTCAGCCCGACCCTGAGCTACCGCAGCCTGCTGGCCGACTTCGGCAACCAGCTGGGCAAGAAGATGCGCCTGGACAGCAACCTCAAGCTGCTCGAGCGCAACGGCTTCATCACCCGGCGCGGCGAGGACATCGCCGAAGGCCCGCTGCTGGACCTGCTGCTGGACTACGACACCCTGGCACCACGCATCCTCGACGGCGCCCTGGGTGATGTGCTGGCCCGCAGCACAGACCCGGAGATTGCCGCGGCCATTGCCAAGGCGCGTCAGCCCGAAGTGCCGGTGGCCGATCCAGAACTGGAAGCGGAAGCCCTGCCCGAACAAGAACAGAAGAAGAGCGAGACCTGATGTTTCACTTGCAATCGCTGGAACTGCTGCACTGGGACTACTGCCGGCGGGTGAGCATGCCGCTGGACGGCGCCATCATCACCATCGCCGGCCCCAATGGCTCGGGCAAGACCACCTTGCTCGATGCCATGCGCACGCTGCTAGGCCTGGAATGCTCGGGCGGCCGCACCTACAAGACCTATGCCCGCCACGCCAATGCCGAGAGCGCCTGGCTGCGCGCCTTGGTGGACAACCGCCCGCGTGGCCGCCAGAACAGCTCGCGGCCTTTTGCCAGCTCCCTGCTCTATGCCGACCAGGTGACCCTGGTCTGCCGCATCGAGCGCCACGGTGGCGACTGGCAGCGCCGCTACATGATGATGGACGGTGTCCATGAGATCGAGGCCCTGGCCGAGCGCGGTGACAAGGACTGGATGGGCATCGAAGCCTGGCGCCGCCGCCTGGAAGCGGCTGGCCTGACCCGCGCTATCGGCCGCGTGCTGGCCCTGGAGCAAGGCCAGACCGATCGCTTGTGCGAGCTCAGCCCCAAGGAGCTGCTGCGCCTGGTGTTCGAAGTCTTCGGGGATCAAGAGGTGCTCGACCGCTACGACCAGGCCCGCAGCCATCAGCAGCATTTGCTGAAAGAAGTCGAGCAGGCCACGCACGAGCTTTCACACACCCAGGCTCAGCTGTCCGATCTGGCCAACCGCGTCAACAGCTTCCAGCAGTACCAACTGCGCCAGAAGGAGCGCGAGCGCCTGGCCACCGAGGTGCTGCCGGTGCTGCAGTGGAGCGAGGCCCGTGCGCGCACGGCCCAGGGCCTGCGCGAGCTGCACCGCCAGCGCCTGTTTGCCGGCGCCGATGCGCGCCAGCAGGCGGCGCGGCGTGCAGAGTTGCATGGCCTGTTTGAAGCGCAGGAGCGCGCCAAGCAACGCCTGGTGGAATTGGAGACCGAGCGCCGCCAGACCCGCGCCGCGTTTGACGCCGCGCGCGAGGCCGAGCGGCCGCTGGAGCTCTTGGCCAAGCGCGAGGAAGAGCTGCGCACCCTGGCCGCTGTTGAGACCGATGCGCAGGAGCTGGCCCAGCGCGTGGAGCAGCTCAGCGGCGAGCAGCACCGCCTGCGCGAGGGCTTCACCCGCGCCAATGACCAGAGCCGCAAGGCCCAGGCTGCGCTGGAGGCCCTGAGCGGCCAGCGCCTGCCGCCGCCGCCGGCCGAGGTGACGCGCTTCCGCCGCGCGCTGGACGACGCCGGCATTGCCCACCATGTGCTGGCCGATTGCATCGACATTGCCGATGAGGCTTGGCGCGCTGCCGCCGAAGGCATGTTGCGGCCCTCGCGCTGGGTGGTGGTGCTGCAGCGCAGCGGCGACGAGGCCCATGCTTTTGCCCTGGCCTCGCGTGAGCGCTACCGCCATTACGTGGTGGCCGAGGCCGAGAACGTGCCGGCCAGTGTGCCGCCCGATTCCCTGCTCGCGGCTCTGCGTTTCAATGCCAAGGCTCCGGGCTGGCTGATTCGCCAGCTCGGCGGCATCCGCCGCGTCAAGGACACCGAGGCCGGCGCCAAAGTGGGCGGTGAGTGGATCACGCCCGATGCCTATTACAAGGACGGCCGCGGTGGCCGCAGCCTCTGGGTCGAGCCGCGTGACTTCCAATTCGGTGTGTCGGCCCTGGAGTCGCGCCGCAAGGCCCTGGAGAGCGAGCTCAACCGCTACGACGCGGAGCTGAGCCGCATCGCCAAGGAACAGGCCGAGGTCGAACGCCAGTTCAAGGATGCGCAGCGTGCCGCCCAGGGACACAAGGCCGCGCAAGAACTGGCCGAGAAGGCCGAGGACTTTGCGGCTGTTCGCGAGCGTCTGCCGGCCTTGCGCCAGGCTCGCGTCGAGGCCTCGGGCCGCATGACCGCGCTCGACGCCGAGCACGACCGCGCCCTGACCCAGCACAGCCGCAGCGAGCGCGATTACGAGTCGGCCCAGGCCAGCCTCAAGGCCAGCGAAGAGAACGTGGGCCGCGCTCAGCGCGAGCATGAGGGCCGCAAGCGCGAGCTGCTGGCCCAGGCGCGCGAGTCACGCGCGGTCAAGGCACGCTTCCCAGCCGCCTGGGTCGCGCCCGCGACGGTGCAGGCCTTGCGCGACGAGTTCGAGAACGCCAAGCAGGCCGAGATTGCCGGCCGCCATGTGCAGGCGGAGCTCGAGAACGGCGTCTGGGAGACCGACCCGCAGGTGCAGGACCGCCATGCGCGCATGAGTGTGTCGGTGCTTGAACAGACCGCCCAGCTCGATGACCGCCGCGCCAGCAATGAGATGGCCCGCATCGCCGCCTTCAACGCCCGCGAGCGCTACATCGACGTGCTGCGCGCCACGGTGCGTCGCTACAAGAAGAACGTGCAGGAGCTGGGTGAGTTGGCCGGCGTGATGGCGCAAGCGGAACTGCCGCACCTCGACAACGACGATATGGTGCTCGCCCAGGCGGGGCTGCAGGTCAAGTTCAACTTCGACGGCAAGGGTGAGGTGGGCCTGAACGACGGCGAGGCCTCGGGTGGCCAGCAGGTGCTCAAGAGCCTGATCCTGCTGGTGGGCCTGATGAAAGACGACGACTCGCCGGGCGGTTTTGTTTTCATTGACGAACCCTTTGCCCACTTGGACGTGCGCAACATCCAGCTGGTCGGCCACTTCCTGCGCTCCACCCGCGCGCAGTACCTGCTGACCACGCCGATCACGCACAACGTCGAGGTCTTCGAGCCCAGCGAGATCACCCTGGTCACCAGCAAGAAGCCGCGTGGCGAACGCTGGGCGCCGCCGATTGCGGTGCTGGCGCGGCGGCCTGAAAAGTCGATTTACGACTGAGCGCGCTGTTGCGATGTCTCGCGCCGCCCGCCTGCTGGACTTGATGGAGTTGCTGCGTCGGCACCGCCATCCGGTGGCCGGCGCCAGCCTGGCGGCGCAGCTGGGCATCAGCCTGCGCAGCCTCTACCGTGACATCGCCACCCTGCAGGTGCAGGGCGCGCAAATCGAGGGCGAGGCCGGCCTCGGCTATGTCCTCAAGCCGGGCTTCACCTTGCCGCCGCTGATGTTCTCGGCCGACGAAGTCGAGGCCTTGGTGCTGGGCTCGCGTTGGGTGGCCGGTCGCGCCGACGATGAGCAACTGGCGGCTGCCGCGCGCCATGCTCTGGCCAAGATCTCGGCCGTGCTGCCGGCCGAGTTGCGCCACGAGATGGACAGCACAGCCCTGTTGGTGGGCCCGGGCGAGCCGCTGCCGCGCCTGGACCAGGTGCTGGCCCGCTTGCGTGCGGCCATGCGCAAGGAGTGCAAGGTCCGCTTGCACTACTGCGATTTGAAGGGGCGCAGCAGCGAGCGCGTGGTCTGGCCTTTTGCCTTGGGCTTCTTCGACCAGGCCCGCGTGCTGGTGGCCTGGTGCGAGCTGCGCGGTGAGCGTCGGAGTTTTCGATGCGACCAGATCGAGGCTTTGGAGGTGCTGGAGGAGCGCTATCCCCAGCGGCGCCAGGTCTTGCTCAAGGCCTGGCGAGAAGCTGAGGGCATTGCCGCGCAGTGAGCTGAACGGCGTTCGGCCTGAGCTGCCTGCTGCTGCCAGAAATTGACAGGGCCGCTTCCTAGCATGGCGGCTCTTTCAACTCTTGGCTTGCAGCCGCCCTGAATCATGAATCCTGCGAATTCCAGCCTCCACAGCCAAGCCCATTTTGTGCTGCTCCATGTGCAGAGCCCGGCAGCGAGTGTGGCCTTCTATCGTCAGATCCTCGGTGCAGATCCGGTGGAAGCTTCGCCCACCTTCGCCATGTTTGCCCTGGCCTCGGGTCTGATGCTGGGCCTCTGGGCTCGTGACACGGTGTTGCCGGCCGCGGAGGGGCAGGGCGGCAGCAGTGAGCTGGCCTTTGTGCAGGACAGCGCAGCCGCCGTCGATGCGGTGCACGCGGCCTGGGCCGCACGCGGCGTGGCGGTTCTGCAAACGCCTACCGCCTTGGACTTCGGCTACACCTTCACGGCCAGCGATCCCGACGGCCACCGTCTGCGCGTGTTCGCGCCGGGCGGCCAATGAGCCTCATGGCAACGATGCCGTTACCCGGCTTCGAGCCTCCTGTCTCCCTGGCATGCGCGGCAGGCAACTGGCTGGTCGTGGCCAGCGCCGAGCATGTGCGCTTGGGTCGAGCCCAGGGTTTCATGCAGGTCTGTCACGGCAAGCTGGCGCCGCTGCGCCGGCTGCGCGCCGGCGACCGGGTGGTGTACTACTCGCCCAGCACCCGCTTTGGTGGTGGCGATCGGCTGCAAGCTTTCACGGCCTTGGGTCAGGTCTTGCCCGGCGAGCCCTATGCCTTCGACATGGGTGGCGGATTCGTGCCGCACCGGCGCGATGTGGCTTGGCGGGCCGAGGCGAGCGAGGCGGGCATTCAGCCCTTGCTGCCGCACTTGAGCTTCAGCGCCGGCCGGGCTCATTGGGGCTATGCCCTGCGCTTCGGCCTGCTGGCCATCACCGCCGAGGACATGGATCTGATCGCCGCCGCGATGCTCAAAGCGAGCAAGGCGGCTTGAGCGATGGCGCGATCGATCAGATGTCGATGGAGCGCAAATAGTCGCGGAAGCCCGCACCCAGCTGCGGGTGCGCCAGGGCCAGTTCCACATTGGCTTGCAGAAAGCCTTCCTTGCTGCCGCAGTCGTAGCGCTTGCCCTCGTAGCGGTAGGCAAACACCTTTTCGCGGCGCAGCAGGCCGGCAATGCCGTCGGTCAGCTGGATCTCGCCGCCGACTCCGCGCGGTTGGTTGGCGATCTCGTGAAAGACACCGGGCGTCAGGATGTAGCGGCCGGCCACGGCCAGGCGCGAGGGTGCATCTTCCGGCGCCGGCTTCTCGACGATGCGAGTGACGTCGACCAGATGCTCGTTGACCGCGGTGCCTGCGACGATGCCGTAACGGCGCGTGTGCTCGGCAGGCACTTCCTGCACCGCCAGAATGCTGGCCCGCCACTCGGAGAACTGCTCCACCATCTGCTTGAGCACCGGGGAGCCGCCGCTGGGGCCGACCATCAAGTCATCGGCCAGCAGCACCGCGAAGGGCTCGTTGCCGACCAGGCGCTGGCCGCAGAGCACCGCATGGCCGAGCCCCAAGGCCTGGGCCTGGCGCACGTAGACGCATTCCATATCGTCGGGCTTGACGCTGCGCACCACCTCCAACAGCTCTTGCTTACCCGCTTGTTCGAGGGCTATCTCGAGCTCGAAAGTCATGTCAAAGTGGTCTTCGATCGGTCGCTTGTGGCGGCCGGTCACAAAGATCATTTCCCGCACACCGGCGGCATAGGCTTCCTCGACGGCGTACTGGATCAGCGGCTTGTCCACCACCGGCAGCATTTCCTTGGGCTGCGCCTTGGTGGCCGGTAGAAAACGGGTGCCCAAACCGGCGACAGGAAAGATGGCCTTGGTGATGACAGAGTTCGGCTTGCTGGCCATAAAAGTACACTCCTCGATTTGCTTGAGCGCATTGTTGCATGGGCAAATGACGACTCTTCGTTGTGCACACGACCGACTTGAAACATGACTTTGCTGATCGTTGAACCGCTGGAAATGGAAGTCATGCAGTGGCTCAGCGAGCGCCATTCGGTGCAGTTCGCGCCCGAGCTGGCAGGCGAACCCGCGCGTTTGCTGGAGGCCTTGCACCAGATTCAAGGCCTGATCCTGCCGCCCAATGTGTCCGTCGATGCGGCCCTGCTGCGTGCCGCGCCGCGCTTGCGTGTGGTCGGGCGCATGAGTTCGGGCGGCGAGAACATCGACTTGGCGGCCTGTCGCAACGCGCATGTGGAGGTGATCCGCAGCCTGACCGCCACGGCCAGTGCCGAGGCCGAGTTCATGGTGGGCGCCTTGCTGGCTTTGCTGCGTCGCGTGCCGGTGCAGGGTTCGGACGGCATGTGGGTGGGCCGCGAGCTGGGATGTGTGACGGTGGGCCTGATCGGCCTGACGCCAGCGGCGCGCATGTTGGCGCAACTGCTGCCCGCCTTTGGCACCCGTGTGGTCGGCTATGACCCCAGCTTGCATCAGAGTGACCCGATCTGGGCGCAGTGGGGCATCGAGCCGGTTCCCTTGCGCGAGCTGATGGAGCACAGTGAAGGGGTTTGCGTACAGCTGAACTATTTCCCGCGCTACCGCGGCTTGGTTGGCGAGCGCGTGCTGGGTTTTTCCAAGCCGGGTCAGGTGCTGGTCAGCATTGCCCATTCCGCCATCTTTGATGACGTGGCTCTGGCCGAGGCCTTGCGCAGCGGCCGCCTGCTGGCTGCCTGGTTCGACAGCTTGGAGCCTGGCTTGCAGGAGCCAGGCCAGCCCTTGCACGGCGTGGACAGCCTGCAGGTGACGCCGCGCTTGGCCAGCACCACGCGTGAATCGCGCACGCGCGCCGCCTGGGGCGTGGCGCGGCGCATGGATGAGTTGCTGGCCACGCCACCCGAGGTGGCGGAGTTCCGCTCTACTTCACCAGCCGAGCTGCCTGATCCCGCAAGCGAGAGACGGTGGCGCTGAAGTCGTTCAGGCGCTGACGCTCCTGTTCGACCACGGCCGCCGGCGCGCGAGCCACAAAGCCTTCATTGCCGAGCTTGGCTTCGATCTTGGCGATTTCGCCGTCCAGGCGGGTGATTTCCTTGGCCAGGCGAGCCGTCTCGGCGGCCACATCGATCTCCACATGCAGGGCCAGGCGAGCGGCGCCGTGGACCAGCACCGGTGAGGTGGCACTGGCGGCTTGGAAGGCGGCTTCATCGCTGAAGATCTGCACGCCGCTGAGCTTGGCCAGCGCTTGCAGCAGGGCGGCGGCTTCGGCGATGAAACCGGTGTCGCCACCGACCAACAGGGGCACGCGGGTGCTGGGCGAGAGGCTCATCTCGCTGCGCAGGCTGCGGCAGGTGCCGACCACGGCCTTGAGGTTGTTGACCCAGGCGCAGGCGGCTTCATCGATGCGCTCGGGCTGGGCAATCGGGTACGCCGCGCCGACGAGGTAGTCGCTGTTCTTCCGACCGGCGATCGGCGCCACGGTTTGCCACAGCTCTTCGGTGATGAAGGGGGCGATCGGGTGCAGCAGGCGCAGCGTGGTCTCCAGCACGCGAATCAGGGTGCGGCGGGTCGCGCGTTGCTGGGCTTCGCTGCCGTTCTGGATCTGCACCTTGGCGATTTCCAGGTACCAGTCGCAGTACTCGTCCCAGACGAAGGAGTAGACAGCGTTGGCGACGTTGTCCAGGCGGTACTCGGCAAAGCCTTGAGCAACGGCCAGCTCGACCTTTTGCAGCTCGCTGCTGATCCAGCGGTCGGCGCGGCTGAAGTCCAAGTAGCCGTGCGCGGAACCGCCAGGGGCGCATTGCTCTTTCGTGTGCTCCAGCAGACCGCAGTCCTGGCCTTCGGTGTTCATCAGCACGAAGCGGGTGGCGTTCCAGAGCTTGTTGCAGAAATTGCGGTAGCCCTCGCAGCGCTTGGTGTCGAAATTGATGTTGCGACCCAGGCTGGCATAGGAGGCCATGGTGAAGCGCAGGGCGTCGGCGCCGTAGGTCGGCATGCCTTCGGGGAACTCCTTCTTCACCCGGGCCGCCACCTTGGGCGCGGTCTCGGGGCGGCGCAGGCCGACGGTGGACTTGGCCACCAAGGTGTCCAGATCCACGCCCTGGATCAGGTCCACTGGGTCCAGCACATTGCCTTCGCTCTTGCTCATCTTCTGGCCTTGCGAATCACGCACCAGACCGTGGATGTAGACATGCTTGAAGGGCACCTTGCCGGTGAAATGCTGGGTCATCATGATCATCCGGGCGACCCAGAAGAAGATGATGTCGTAACCCGTCACCAGCACGGTGGAGGGCAGGAACAGGTCCTGCTCCAGCGTCTTCTCGGGCCAGCCCAGGGTGGAGAAGGGCACCAGGGCGGAGGAGTACCAAGTGTCCAGCACGTCCTCGTCGCGCGTCAGTGCGCCCTTGTAGCCGGCAGCCGTGGCCTTGGCGCGGGCTTCGTCCTCGTCGCGGGCAACGAAGAGCTCACCGTTCTCGCCGTACCAGGCCGGGATCTGGTGGCCCCACCAGAGTTGGCGCGAGATGCACCAGTCCTGGATATTGCCCATCCAGTGGTTGTAGGTGTTGATCCACTGCTCGGGGAAGAACTTGACCGCGCCGCTCTCGACGGCATCGACCGCGCCCTGGGCGATGCTGCGGCCGGTGCTGGCGCTGACCTTGTTGACGGCCACAAACCATTGGTCGGTCAGCATGGGCTCGATCACCTGGCCGGTGCGCTCGCAGCGCGGCACCATCAGCTTGTGCTTCTTGACTTCGACCAGGAAGCCCTGGGCCCCCAGATCGGCAACGACCTTTTTGCGCGCGACGAAACGGTCCAGGCCGCGGTAGGCCTCGGGCGCTTCGTCGTTGATCTTGGCGTCCAGGGTCAGCACGCAGATCATGGCCAGACCGTGGCGCTGGCCGACGGCGTAGTCGTTGGTGTCGTGCGCGGGCGTGACCTTGACCACGCCGGTGCCGAACTCGCGGTCCACGTAGTCGTCGGCAATCACGGGGATGCTGCGGCCACACAGCGGCAGGGTCACCTGCTTGCCGATCAGCGCGGCATAACGCTCATCTTCCGGGTGCACCATCACGGCCACGTCGCCAAGCATGGTCTCGGGGCGGGTGGTGGCCACGGTCAGATCGCCGGAGCCATCGGCCAAGGGGTAGCGAATATGCCAGAGGAAGCCGTCTTCCTCTTCGCTGCTGACTTCCAGATCCGACACGGCGGACTTGAGCACCGGGTCCCAGTTGACCAGGCGCTTGCCGCGGTAGATCAGGCCTTCGTCGAAGAGCTTGACGAAGGTGTCGCGCACCACGTGCGAGAGCTTCTCGTCCATGGTGAAGTATTCATGGTCCCAGGACACCGAGTCGCCCAGGCGGCGCATCTGGCCGGTGATGGTATTGCCGGACTCTTGCTTCCATTCCCAGACGCGGGCGACGAAGTTCTTGCGGCCCAGGTCATGGCGGGTCTTGGCGCCCTCCGCGCCCTTGTCGGCCAGCTGGCGCTCCACCACGATTTGGGTGGCAATGCCGGCATGGTCGGTGCCGGGCACCCACAGGGTGTTGTGGCCCAGCATGCGGTGGTAGCGTGTCAACGAGTCCATGATGGTCTGGTTGAAGGCGTGGCCCATGTGCAAGGTGCCGGTCACATTGGGCGGCGGCAGCTGGATGCTGAAGGACTCGCGGCTCGCATCCAGGGTGGGCTTGTACAAGCCTTTTTGCTCCCACAAAGGGCCCCAATGGGCTTCGAGGGCGGCGGGCTCAAACGATTTGGCAAGTTCGGTCATGGCGCAAGGGTCGCTGCTGAGAAAACGGCAAAGGGGCCGGTGCGCCAGCGTTCGGCCAGCACCCGAGCCCCTGTTCGGCCGGAATTTGAAAGGAAAAGCACAAAAAGGGATGGCGCGATTGTCCACCATGCGCGCGCCTTCTCGCCTGGGGGCAGTGCCTCAGGGAAACAGCGCTTCGAGCAGGTGCTCGGCCCAGCTGCTGCGTGGTGCGAAGCGGTCCTGGCAAGGAATCAGGGAACTGCGCCCAGCCGGGTCCAGCATGCACAGGCCCACGGCGAGGGCCTGACGCTCCTGTTCCACCCGCACCAGGGCGCGGGCGAAGAAGCCCAGGCACAGCGACAGCAGGACCAAGCAAACCAGCAAGGACCTGGACGCGCGGCGCGAGGGTTTCGGGGCAGGGCGGTTCATCGGTGGCGGCGTCGGCGCTTCTCAAACTGAGCCCAGTAGGGCGGCGGTTCGCAGTCTATGCGAGCTGCCGCCGAGGGAGCCTGTGTCTGAGGGTGAACAAGACCCATGTTTCAGGGTTCGACAGCCTTGCTCACTCACATGAACAAATGTTCCCCCGCGTTGCGGCTGCGCCGGAACGCGGGCCTTGGCGCTGACGCGCTCTTGTGATGCGGGCTGCGCCCGTCCATCACATGAACAAATGTTCCCCCGCGTTGTGGCTGCGCCGGAACGCGGGGCTTGGCGCTGACGCGCTCATGTGATGCGGGCTGCGCCCGTCCATCACATGAACAAATGTTCCCCCGCGTTCTCCCCTCCGAGGACCACATAGTTGACCTTGCGCAGGTCCGCCAGGCTGCGGCCGCCGGCGTAGGAGATGGAGCTTTGCAGGTCCTCGCGCATCTCGCGCAAGGTGTCGGACAGCTTGCCCTTGACTGGCTCCAGGATGCGCTTGCCTTCCACATGCTTGTACTCGCCCTTGTTGAAGTCGCTGGCCGAGCCGTAGTACTCCTTGTAGAGCTTGCCGTCGACTTCCACCGTGTTGCCGGGTGATTCCTCATGGCCGGCGAACAGGGAGCCGATCATCACCATGGAGGCGCCAAAGCGCATGCTCTTGGCGATGTCGCCATGATGGCGGATGCCGCCGTCGGCGACGATGGGCTTGGTCGCCACACGGGCACACCATTTCAGGGCCGAGAGCTGCCAGCCGCCGGTGCCGAAGCCGGTCTTGAGCCGGGTGATGCAGACCTTGCCCGGGCCGATGCCGACCTTGGTCGCGTCTGCGCCCCAGTTTTCCAGGTCGATCACCGCTTCGGGCGTGCCGACATTGCCGGCGATCACAAAGGCCTCGGGCAGGCGTTGCTTGATATGGGCAATCATGCGCTGCACGCTTTCGGCATGGCCATGGGCGATGTCGATGGTGATGTAGTCGGCGCCCACGCCGTCGGCGGCCAGGCGGTCGATGACGGCATAGTCGGCGGCCTGCACGCCGGAGCTGACCGAGACCAGCAAGCCCTTGCTGCGCATGGACTTGGCGTAGGCCACCGTGTCCAGGTCGAAGCGGTGCATGACGTAGAAGTAACCGTTGGCGGCCAGGTGCTCGGTGATGTTTTCGTCCACCACCGTCTTCATATTGGCCGGGACGACCGGCAGCTTGAAGCGGTGGGGTCCGAACTGGACCGAGGTGTCACATTCGCTGCGGCTTTCCACGCGGCATTTGCGGGGCAGGAGCAGGATGTTGTCGTAGTCAAAGATTTCCATGAGTCGAATCGTTCGCAAGTTTCGGGCTGCGTTCATGCAGTGCAGGCCCTGGGCTGCGAGCACTTGACTTGGAGATCCGGCCGGCGTGGCGTCTCAGGAAAGAGGCACGCCTGCTTTGCATCCGCGAGGCCACCAGCAAGGGTGGTGCGGACGAAAAAAACCGGACGCCAAAATTTGGGCCCGGTGAGCGATTCTACGCTGATCTTGACCGACTCCGCTCCACAAACTCGGCGAAAAGCTGGAGCTGGCCCTCAGTTCTCACGCCATGTAGTCTGGCTACACTGCCTGCCACACCCGGGCCATCCAGGCTCCGCGACACCAAAGGTTCCATCCCATGCATTCCGTCGTCATCAGCGGCACCGGTCTCTACCAGCCGCCCCACATCATCAGCAACGCCGAACTGGTCGCTGCTTTCAACGCCTACGCGGACCTGCAGAACGCCCAGCATGCCGATGAAATCGCGGCCGGCACGCACGCGCCGCTGACGCACTCCAGCGTCGAGTTCATCGAAAAAGCATCCGGCATCAAACAGCGTTATGTGATTGAGAAGGATGGCGTGCTCGACCCCACGCGCATGTACCCGCGCTTCCAGGAGCGCAGCGACGACCAGCTCTCGCTGATGGCCGAGATCGCTGTGGACGCAGCCCGCAAAGCCATTGCCGCCGCGGGCAAGCAGCCGGCCGATGTGGACGCCATTTTCTGCGCCAGCGCCAATATGCAGCGGCCCTATCCGGCCATGGCGGTCGAAATCCAGCAGGCCCTGGGCGCCAGTGGCTATGGCTTTGACATGAACGTCGCTTGCTCCTCGGCCACCTTTGCCATCGAGCAGGCTTACAACGCTGTGCGGTCCGGTGCCTCGAAATGCGTGCTGGTGGTCAACCCCGAAATCACGTCCGCCCACTTGGAGTGGAAAGACCGCGACTGCCATTTCATCTTCGGCGATGTCTGCACCGCCCTGATCATCGAGCGCGCCGACACGGCCACCTCGGCCGACCAATGGGAGATCCTAGGCACCAGACTGGTGACCCAGTTCTCCAACGCCATTCGCAACAACTTCGGTTTCATGAACCGCGCCGAAGACAGCGACCCGAATGCGCGCGACAAGACCTTCAAGCAAGAAGGCCGCAAGGTCTTCAAGGAAGTCGTGCCCATGGCCGCCGCCCACATCGAGGCCCATCTGGGCACGCTGGACACCGTGCCGGCCACGGTGCGCCGCTTCTGGCTGCACCAAGCCAATCTGGGCATGAATCAGCTCATCATCAAGAAGCTGATCGGCGAGAGCATGGGCGCCTCCGGTTCGGACGTGGCGCCGTTGATTCTCGACACCTACGCCAACACCGCCTCGGCCGGCTCCATCATTGCCTTCCATGAACACCGCGCCGACCTGAAGGCCGGCGATCTGGGCGTGATCTGCTCTTTCGGTGCGGGCTATTCCATCGGCAGCGTGATCGTCAAGAAGCGCTGAGCCCGCGGCGAGCTCCTGCGCCGCTTGCCGTTCAAGGCAAGGGTGCGGAGGCGGCCTCGCTGGCCGCTGACGGCGGACTCAGGCTCGCCGTGCCATCGTGGCCGATGGCTCGAATGCCCGCCTCGCCGGCGAATTCTTCAAAGCTCCAGTCGCCGTTGGCGCCGCGCAGCAGGCCTTCGGCCGGCGGAGCGATTTCCTGCACCGGCTTGTTGCGCAGGGCCACGCTCATGAAGTCGATCCAGACCGGCAGGGCCAAGCCGCCGCCCGACTCGCGGTCGCCCAGCGAGCGCGGCTGGTCGTAACCGATCCAGACCACAGTGGCCAGACTCGGCTGGAAGCCGGCAAACCAGGCGTCGACCGCGTCGTTGGTGGTGCCGGTCTTGCCGTACAGGTCTGGGCGGCGCAGCGTGCCCTGGGCGCGTGCGGCCGTGCCACTGCGCGTCACTTCCTGCAGCAGGCTGGCGGTCACAAAGGCATTGCGCTCGGAGATGGCGCGCTGGTCCTCGCTCAGCTGGGCTTTGGGGGCTTCGAACAAGACCTGACCCTTGCTGTCGGTGATGCGCTGGATGATGACGGGCGGCAGGCGGTAGCCGCCGTTGGCAAATACCGCGTAGGCGCTGGCCATCTGCAAGGGCGTGACCTCGCTGGTGCCCAGGGCCAGGGTGAGGTTCTCGCGGCCGGCGTCGATCTCGATGCCGAAGCGTGAGGCCCATTCCCGCACCCGCGCCGGCCCGATCAGCTGGGTGATGCGGATGGTCACCATGTTCTTGGAGCGGGCCAGGGCCTGGCGCACGCTCATCAGTCCGTCGAACTTGCCGTCCGAGTTCTTGGGCTCCCAGTCGCCGAAGACCAGGGGTTCGTCAGGCACCACGGTGCCGGGGCTGACGCCTTGTTCCAGCGCGGCCGAGTAGACGATGGGCTTGAAGCTGGAGCCCGGCTGGCGCTTGGCCTGGGTGGCGTGGTTGTACTGCTTGCGGTTGAAATCAAAACCACCGACCAGGGCATGGACGCGGCCGGTGCCCGGCTCCAGCGCCACCAGCGCGCCTTCGGCCTCGGGCGGCTGGACGATGGACCAGGCGCCTTGCGGCTCGGCCTTGCTGGGCGCGCCGCGCATCACGCGCACGATGGCGCCGGGCCGCAAGCGGCTGGCTTCGCGTGCCTTGTCCGACAGGGCCGATTGCACGCCGCGCAAGGCCTCGCCGCTGAGCGTCAGCTCCTCGCCGCTCTGCATCACGGCCCGTACTTTTTGCGCCGAGGTTTGCAGCAGCACCGCGGCACGCAGATCGTCCTGGTCCGGGTGTTCGGCCAGGGCCTGGGTGATGGCCGTGTCGCGCTCGCCCTCGTCCTCGGGCAGGGCGACAAAGCCCTCCGGGCCGCGGTAGGGCTTGCGCTTTTCCAACTCCAGCAAGCTGCGACGCAGGGCCCGGTAGGCGGCGGCCTGCTCTTGCGAAACCAGGGTGGTGTAGACGCGCAAGCCCTTGGTGTAAGCCTCTTCGCCGTACTGCTCAAAGACCACGTCACGCGCCATTTCGGCGGCGAATTCGGCATGGACGCGCGCGTCCTGCGGCGAGCGGATGTGCAGCTTTTCTGCCTTGGCGATCTCGGCCTGCTCGGCCGTGATGACGCCGGTGTCGACCATGCGGTTGATCACCAGATGTTGGCGGCGGCGTGCGCGCTCCGGGTTGACCGCCGGATTGGCATAGGCCGGGTTTTGCGGCAGGCCGGCCAGCATGGCGGTTTCGGCGATGGAGAGGTCCTTGAGCGTCTTGCCGTAGTAGGCGCCGGCCGCGGCCTCGAAGCCATATGCCCGCTGACCCAGATAGATCTGGTTCATATAGACCTCGAGGATCTTTTGCTTGCTCAGCTCGCTTTCCAGCTTCATGGCCAGCAAGGCCTCGACGAATTTTCGCGAGTAGACCTTTTTCTTGGTCAGGTAGAGCGTTCGCGCCAGCTGCTGGGTGATGGTGGAGGCGCCTTGGCTGCGGCCTTGCGTGGTGTTGGCCACGATTGCGCGCAAGATGCCCGGCAGATAAATGCCGCTGTGCTCGTAGAAATTGCTGTCCTCGATGGCCAGCAAGGCGTCTTGCATCTGTTTGGGGATCTGGTCCAGCGGCAGGTATTTGCGCCGCTCGGTGCCGAATTCGCCGATCAGCACCTCGTCGCTGGTGAAGACCCTCAGCGATTGCTTGGGCTGGTAGTCGTTGAGCTCGGCCAGATCCGGCAGAGTCGGATAGATCAGCGCTGCCGCAACACCGAGCAGCAGGGTGATCAAAGCCAGCAGGGCGGCGCCGACGATCAGCAGTTTTTTGTTCAAGGTGCAGGACGTGAGCGCAGCGGTGTGCAATGGCCGCGATTATCACCAGCTGGGCTCAGCGGCCCGCTCGTCACATCCGGCAGCGACAAAGTGCCACCATTCAGGCCCGGCGGGCGCTTGATGTATCGTGCCGCCCATGAGTGAATTCAGCTTCTTGTGGCACGACTACGAAACTTTTGGCCGCGTGCCGCGCCGGGACCGACCGGCTCAGTTTGCAGGCATACGCACCGACGCCGATCTGAACGAAGTGGGCGAGCCGCTGATGCTGTACTGCCAGCCCAGCCCGGACAGCCTGCCGGACCCGGAGTCCTGCCTGCTGACCGGCATCCTGCCGCAGACTTGCTTGGAACGCGGTGTGCCGGAGCATGAGTTTGCGGCCGCCATCGAGGCGGCGCTGGCCGAGCCCGGGACGGTGGGCGTGGGCTACAACACCATCCGTTTTGACGACGAGGTGACGCGCCATTTGTTCTGGCGCAATCTGATCGACCCCTACGCGCGCGAATGGCAGAACGAGTGCGGGCGCTGGGACATTCTCGATGTGGTGCGCTGCGCTTACGCTTTGCGCCCCGAGGGTATCGAGTGGCCTCGCCATGAGGATGGCCGGCCGTCCTTCAAGCTCGAACATCTGACCGTGGCCAATGGCTTGGTGCATGAGGCGGCGCACGACGCGCTCAGCGATGTGCGCGCCACTATCGCCCTGGCCCGCCTGCTGAAAACCACACAGCCCAAGCTGTTCGACTTCTGCCTGCGTCTGCGCAAGAAAGATGCCGTCTGGGCCGAGATCGGCGTGGGCAGGCCCTTCCTGCACATCTCGGGCATGTACGGCCCGGAGCGCGGTTGCATCGCCCTGGTCTGGCCGCTGGCGCCGCATCCGACGAACAAGAATGAACTGATCGTCTGGGACCTGGCCAGCGACCCGAGCGAGCTGCTGACCCTGAACGCCGCCGACATTCGCGGCCGCATGTTCGTCAAGCAGGAGGATCTGCCCGAGGGCCAGACCCGGCTGCCGATCAAGACCATCCATATCAACAAGTCGCCCATCGTCATTGGCAAGCTCAAGACCCTGAGCCCGGACATGGCCGGACGCTGGGGACTGGACATGGCCCAAGGCCTGGCCCATGCCCAAATCCTGATGGAGAAAGGCCGCCTGTTGGACGGGTTCTGGGGTGATGTCTTCAAGCGTGAAGCGGCGCCAGGCCCAGCTGATGTGGACGAAGACCTCTACGGCGGCTTCATCGGCCCCGATGACCGCCGCACGCTGCAACGACTGCGCAGCCAGACGCCCGAGCAGATTGCACAGCGCGCGGCCGAAGGCAAGCTGGTGTTTGCCGACGAGCGCCTGGCCGAACTGGTGTTCCGCTACCGCGCACGCAACTTCCCGGCCAGCCTCAACGAGCCCGAGGCGCAGCGCTGGCAGGCTCATTGCGCCGCCCGCTTGCACGAGGGTGCCGGTGGCGCGCAGACTTTGTCGGCATTCTTCGAGCGTGTGGATGAGCTCAGCGAGGCTGCCGATGAGCGTGGTCAGGACATCCTGGGCGCGCTCTACGAGTACGCGGAGCAGATTGCGCCCGAAGCTTGAGACCAGGCATTCCGGAGGAGGGGCTCCGACTCTCTACAGCAACTCGGCATTGCGCATCAGCAAGCGGGCCAGCTGCCCGCTGCTCTGCATCTCCGCCATGCCTTTGTTGAAGGCCGCCACACGCTGTCCGTGGGCGGCTTGGGCCCGGTTGAAGGCCATATAGAGCGGCATGTCTGCCACCGAGGGCTCCAGCCAGACCAGGGTTGAAGCCGCCTCGGACAACTGGCGGCGCAGCAGGTAGGCCGCAACGCCCTTGTCCACCAGGGCCAAGTCAATGCGGCCCGCAAGCAGCTTGCGAAGATTGCCCAGGTCATCAAGCGCTTCGTCGCATTGCAGATTTGCTTGCTCGAACGCAGGCGGGTTCGCGTAGCCGCGCACGATGCCAATGCGCAGGCTTTTCAGACGGCTGAGGTCGCGCACATCAATGCGGCGCTCGCTGCGCGCCATGAAACCGATCCGGTTGGCAATGCCCAGGGATTGCGGAAAACTGAGGAAGCTTTCGCGCTCCGGATTGCGCCAGACGCCAATGACGCCGTCCCAGAGCCCGCGTTGCAGCTCGACGATCAGGCGAGACCAGGGGCGAAAGTCCATCTCCATCGTCTGGCCGCTTCGTGCCAAGGCTGCGCGGGCGATGGCGATGGCGGGCCCGCCGTCACTGCTTTCCTGTGTGGTGTAAGGGGGGAATTCAGTGGCCACGACGCGCAGCACGCTTTCAGTGCCCGTATTGGCCGGCGCCATGGTGGGAATGGCCTGCGCGAACGCGGGCGCAGCCAGTAGTGCCAGGGCATGGCGGCGATTGGGCATGAGGGGCAGCTCCTCGATCCTCGATTCGAAGGATGAAATCCGGCGCAAGCTGGCGATTGCTGCGTTGCTCGGAGCTTACGCTGCTTGAGGGCTGCGTTGGGCGGGCGTAGTCTCACACAAGCTCGCTTGGGCTGCCAGAGCCGTGAATTCGGTCCCAGGCGAGCAGGTTCAAGGAGATGCTCATGGATTCACTCGACACTGGGCAGGTTCAGTCGGTCGATAGGAGCGGTCCGCTTGGGTCAGTGCAAGGCCAGGCTTGCCTGCAACGACGCCGTCTTTTGCAGCTCAGCTCGACCCTGTTGTCGGTGGGGGCGCTCGGCGCCGCCGCAAATGCGTCTACAGCGGTAGCCAGGCCACCCTTGCTGTTGGCGCAAACGCCTCGCGGTGGTCTGCAGGGGCTGGACCTGAGTCGCTATCTGGTCAGCGAGAAATTCGATGGCGTGCGGGCTTTCTGGACTGGTGATCGCCTGCTGAGCCGCCAGGGCTTGGTCTTGCCTGCCCCGGCGAGCGTGCTCGAGCGCTTGCCGCCGCTTCAGCCCTTGGACGGCGAGCTGTGGATGGGGCGCGGGCGTTTCGAGGCGTGCTCGGCCGCCTTGCGGCGCAGCCAGCCGCGCGAAGAGGAGTGGCAACAGATCCAGTGCCTGCTGTTTGAGCTGCCAGGTGGGGCCGGTCCTTTCTCAAGGCGCGTGGCGCAGCTGCGGGAGATCGCCGCCGCGGTCGACACGCCGATGCTGCGCGTCGTGCCGCAAGAACAGGTCGGCAGCCTGGCCGAGCTGCGTCAGCGTTTGCGGGCCGTGCTGCGCGCTGGTGGAGAAGGCCTGATGCTGCATGAAGCCGATGCGCCCTACATCAGCGGCCGGCACGAGGCCCTGCTCAAACTCAAAGCGCATGACGATGAGGACGCGGTGGTCATCGCCCATCTGCCGGGCCAGGGGCGCTTGAGTGGCTTGCTGGGCGCGCTGCGGGTGCGCAATGCCGCCGGCCAGGAATTCAATCTTGGCAGCGGCTTCAGCGAGGCCCTGCGCCGCGCGCCGCCGCCGCTGGGCAGCACGGTCTGCTACCGCTACCGCGGGCTGACCGGCTCGGGCCTGCCGCGCTTTGCCACCTTCCTGCGGGTGCAGGATTTATAGGCCGCGCGGCGGCTCTCAGGGCGCCGGGCGCACCGGGGGCAGGGCGCTGCACAGCTCCACCCGATCGGGGCTGTGGACGAACCAGCCGCTGCGGTAGCGGCGCGAATCGAGCCAGCGCTTCCAGGTGGCGGTGTCGGTGCGCAGCACCTGCAGCTTGGGGCGCTCGGCCTCGGGCACATCGGCCAGCACGCGCACACGCTTGATGGGCGTGCGCTCTTCGGCCTTCTCGTAAAAGCCCAGCGTGCCGGTGCCACGGGGCAGGGCGCTGAGGCGTTCCATGCCTTGCAGCACGCGGCCGACGCTGGTGATGTTGAGGTCGAGCGCGCGCGGGGCATGGCCGATCACGGTGTAGAGCCCGCTGCCGTCGCTGGAATCGGGCTCATTGCCACGGGCGGCGCCGACCATGCTGTTGCAATGGGTCAACCAGGCGCGGCCCTTCTTGGGGTCGGCCGCCACCGGCCAACCATTGACGAAGCCGACCTGAGGCGCCCACCCATCGCGCTCGGGCAGGGCGCGGAAGTCCAGGCCTTTCAGCGCGCGGGAAAACTCGACCGGCGCCTTGGCCAGGTCCGCGGGCTTGGCGCGGGCGGTGGGCGCCTCGTCATCGGCATCGCCCCACTGGGTGACGTAGTTGTCCTGCACGCGGATGATGGCCAGGCCATCGAAATAGCCGCTGCGGGCCAGGCGCACGATGTTGCTGGCATGCACGGGCGCGAACTCGCGAGCCAGCTCAATCACCACCGTGCCGCTGGCCAGCTCCATCAGCAAAGCGTCCTCGGCCTTGACCTCGCGCCAGTCGCCGGGCTGGGCGGCGGCCAGCACATCGGCGCTGCTGGGACGTTTGCCGGGGTCAGGCTGTCCGGCGGCCTGGGCGCCAGCGCTCATCAGCAGAGTGGCCACAAGGTTGGTGACAAGGCTGATAGCCAGGGCGGGCAAGGTCTTGCGCATGGGGGGCTCCTCCGTGGGGATGCGATTGCAATCTGGCCGGCAGCATAGCCGCCGGCAGCGCGTCCGCGGCTGGGGAGAACCATGCCCCTGCCTACAATGCCGCCATGGCTTTTGTTCATCTGCGCACCCACACCGAATTTTCCGTCGTCGACGGCACCCTCAGAACCGATGACGCGGCCGCTGCGGCCGCCAAAGATGGGCAAATCGCCCTGGCCATCACCGACCTGGCCAATATGTTTGGCGGCATCAAGTTCTACAACGCCTGCCGCAAGAAAGGCGTCAAGCCGGTGCTGGGCGCCGACTGCTGGCTGGAGCCCGAGGGCTCGGACAAGAACCCGACCCGTCTGCTGCTGCTGGTGCAGAACACCCAGGGCTATCTGAATATCTGTGAGCTGCTGTCGCGCGCCTGGATTCAGAACGTGCAGCGCAACCAGGCCTGCCTCAAATGGGAGTGGTTGCAGGAACTGAATGAAGGCTTGATCTGCCTCTCGGGCGCGCAGTTTGGCGGCTTGGGCCAGGCCCTGCTCAGCGGCGACAAGGTGCGCGCGCGTGATTGGGCGCAACGCTTTGCCGCGATTTTCCCGAATCGGTTTTACATCGAGCTGCAGCGCGCCGGTCTGGCCGGCCAGGAAGCCCTGGTCCAGGCCAGCGTGCCCTTCGCGGCCGAGCTGGGTCTGCCGGTGGTGGCCACCCACCCGATCCAGTTTCTGGGCGAAGACGACTTCGATGCCCACGAGGCCCGTGTCTGCGTGGCCGAGGGCGAAACCCTGACCAACCCCAAGCGCATCAAGCGCTTCCTGCCGGGCCAGTATTTCCGCCCGCAGGCCGATATGGAGGCGCTGTTCGCCGACGTCCCATCCGCAATCGCTAACACGGTGGAAATTGCCCGCCGTTGCTCCATCAGCCTGGTGCTGGGCAAGCCGCAGCTGCCGAACTTCCCGACCCCGCTGCTCGACGATGGCACGCCGATGCCGATGGAGCAGTACTTCCGCCAGCTGTCCTTCGAGGGCCTGGAGGACCGGCTCAAGCTGCTCTACCCCGACGAAGCCAAGCGTGACGCCGAGCGGCCACGTTATGTGGAACGCCTGGAATTCGAGCTGGGCACCATCATCAAGATGGGCTTCCCGGGCTACTTCCTGATCGTGGGCGACTTCATCAAGTGGGCCAAAACCCATGGCTGCCCGGTGGGCCCGGGCCGGGGCTCGGGCGCCGGCTCCCTGGTGGCCTATGTGCTGTTGATCACCGACCTGGATCCGCTGCAGTACAACCTGCTGTTCGAGCGCTTCCTGAATCCGGAGCGGGTGTCCATGCCCGACTTCGACATCGACTTCTGCCAGGGCAACCGCGACCGGGTCATCGACTACGTCAAGGACAAATACGGCCGCCCGGCCGTCAGCCAGATCGCCACCTTCGGCACCATGGCCGCCAAGGCGGCCTTGCGCGACATCGGCCGGGTGCTGGGCATGGGCTATGGCCAGGTGGACTCCATCGCCAAGCTGATCCCGGCGCCGCCGGGCAAGACCGTGACTCTGGCCAAGCTGCCGGAGAACTTTGACCCCGACAAGGAGAAGATGATCTACGCCCGGCACGAGGCGCCGGAGCTGAACGAGCGCGAGGCCCAGGAAGAAGAAGTGGCCGAGCTCCTCAAGCTGGCCGCGCGCGTGGAAGGCATGGTGCGCAATATCGGCATGCATGCCGGGGGTGTGCTGATCGCGCCGGGCAAGATCACCGACTTCTGCCCGCAGTACCAGCAGCCGGGCTCCAACTCGGCCGTCAGCCAGTACGACAAGGACGACGTCGAAGCCATCGGCCTGGTGAAGTTCGACTTCTTGGGCCTGGCCACGTTGACGATTCTGGAACTGGCCAAGGACTTCATCCTGGCCCGCTATCCGGACCACCAGAACTTCGCCTTCGAGACCATACCGCTCGACGACCGGCGCACCTACAAACTCTTCTCCGACGGCTTGACGGAGAGCGTGTTCCAGTTTGAATCGACCGGCATGCAGCGCATGTTGAAGGACGCGAAACCCTCGCGCCTGGAAGACCTGATCGCCCTGAACGCGCTCTACCGACCCGGTCCCATGGACCTGATCCCGACCTTTGTGGCGCGCAAGCATGGCAAGGAAGTGGTCGAGTACCCGCACCCGCTGACCGAGCCGGTGCTGGCCGAGACCTACGGCATCATGGTCTACCAGGAGCAGGTGATGCAGACCGCCCAGGTGCTGGGCGGCTACAGCCTCGGCGGCGCCGACATGTTGCGCCGGGCCATGGGCAAGAAGAAGGCCGAGGAGATGGCCGAGCACCGCGCCATCTTCCGCAAGGGCGCGGCCGTCAATGGCCTCGACGAAAAACAGGCCGACGAGGTGTTCGACCTGATGGAGAAGTTCGCGGGCTACGGCTTCAATAAGTCGCACGCCGCCGCTTACTCCCTGCTGGCCTATCACACGGGTTGGCTCAAGGTGCATTTCACGGCCGAATTCTTCGCCGCGAACATGACGATTGAAATGGACGACACCGACAAGCTCAAGGTCTTGTTGAATGACGCCAAGCTCTTCGGCATCGACTTCGAGCCGCCTAACGTCAACCTCGGTGTGCACCGTTTCGAGCCCATCATGCCGGGTGACGGTGTGTTCCCGAACTGGGTGGCGCCGGCCACGCCGGGCGGCCGACCCAAGCGCATCAACTACGGCTTGGGCGCCATCAAGGGCACGGGCAAGGGCGCGATCGATTCCATTGTCGCGGTGCGCGAGAAGGGCGGCCCTTTCAAGAGCTTCTATGACTTCTGCTGCCGCATCGACCGCAAGGCCTGCAACAAACGGGTGGTTGAAGCGCTGATCAAGGCCGGCGCCTTCGACAGCCTGGAGCCCGACCGCGCCCGCCTGCTGGCCAGCGTGGCACGTGGCTACACCCATGCTGAAACCCAGGAGGCCAATGCCGATCAGGGCGGCCTGTTCGACTTTGGCGACACCCATGGCTCGTCCACGGCCGAGCCCGATCTGGTGGATGTGCCCGGCTGGAGCATCAAGGAGCGGCTGACGCTGGAGAAGACGGCCATCGGCTACTACCTCAGCGGCCATCTGTTTGACCAAAGTGGCGACGAAGTGCGGCGCATGGTCAAGCGCCGTATCGCCAATGTCGAGGACGCGGCGATGAACCGGGAAGTGGTCATGCTGGCCGGCATCGTCAGCGATCTGCGCGTGATTAACGGCAACCGTGGCCGTGTCGCCATCTTCAAGCTCGATGACAAGAGTGATGTCATCGAAGCCGTGGCCAATGAGGAGCTGCTCAATCTCCACAAGGAACTGCTGGTGGACGACGAGTTGCTGATCCTGCAGGGCAAGGTCCAGCTGGACCGCTTTGCCGGCGGCTACCGTTTCAATGTGCAGGCGGTCTGGGATTTGGCCGGGGCACGTTCGCGTTTCGGCCGATATTTCTATGTGCCTGTGGGCAGCACCTTGCCGGCGCTGCAGGAGGTGGTCAAGCTCTGGCCGGCGCGGCAGCTGCAGACCGATCAGGGCATGGTGCCCCAGGGCTTGCGTATGCAGACTCATCATTTCTTGCAGGGCGAACACGAAGGTGCCGAGTTCCGCCTGGAACTGGGCGAGGACAGTCGTTTCTGGCCCTGCGATGAGGCGCTGGCGCGATTGAGCCAGATCGGTAGCGGCAAGGTCGGCGCCAAGCCCTTGCCGCAGGCCCAGATCATCTACGACGCAGGCTGAGCTTTGTCTATGGCGGCCGCGCTGCAAGCGGCTGTTTTTGCCGCGCTCTTCCTGCTTTGCCTGGCCAGGAATTCGGCGATGATGTGACGCAAATCACACCATGAGCGAGCCTATCCTGCCCTCCTCACGCATCGGCCTGATCCTCACGGGTGGCGGCGCCCGCGCCGCCTACCAAGTCGGGGTGCTGGCCGCCATTGCGCAGCTGCGGCGCGATGCCGGCCTGGGCGGCAACCAGGTGCCCACGCCTTTTCCCATCGTTGCCGGCACCTCGGCCGGTGCGATCAATGCGGCCACGCTGGCCTGCAATGCCGACGATTTCGACGCGGCGGTCGATGGCCTGGTGCATCTCTGGCAGAACCTCCATGTGGACCAGGTTTATGCGGCCGATGCCTTTGGCGTGATCCGCACCGGCGCCCGCTGGATGACCATGATGAGCCTGGGCTGGGCGGTGGCGCGCTGGCGCCGCACCCGGCCCAACAGCCTGCTCGACAACTCGCCCTTGGGCCGCTTGCTGCGCCGCTGGGTACGCATGGAGCGCCTCGACCAGATGCTGGCCGCGGGCCATATGCAGGCCCTGGCGATCAGCGGCTCCAGTTACACCTCAGGGCAGCACGTCACCTTTTATCAGACCCACCTGCCTTTCGAGCCCTGGTTGCGCTCCCAGCGCATTGCCGTCAAGGCCCAGCTGAGCATCGAGCACCTGATGGCCTCCTCGGCCATTCCTTTCATCTTCCCCGCCCAGCAGCTGGACCTTGACGGCCAGCTGGAATGGTTCGGTGATGGCTCCATGCGCCAAAGTGCGCCGATTTCACCGGCCGTACACCTGGGGGCCGAACGGGTGCTGGTGATTGGCGCCGGCCGCATGCATGAGCCGCCCGGGCGCCGCCAGACCCTGGTCAGCGGCCATCCAAGCATGGCGCAGATTGCCGGCCATGCGCTGTCGAACATCTTCCTGGATGCACTGGCGGTCGATGTCGAGCGCCTGCAGCGCATCAACAATACCTTGTCGCTGCTGTCGCCCGATGTGCGCCAGGCCACGCCGCTGCGGCCCATCGATGTTCTGGTGATCGCGCCCAGTCGGCGTTTGGACGAGCTGGCCGCCGAGCACCAGGGCAGCCTGCCGCCTGCCATCAAGGGCTTGTTGCGCAGCGTCGGTGTGGCCGGCGAAGGCAAGGGCGCGAGCGGTTCGGCCCTGACCAGCTACTTGCTGTTCGAACCGTCCTTCACCGGCGAGCTGATCAATCTGGGCATGAGCGACACGCTGGCGCGGCGCGTCGAGGTGCAGAAGTTTTTCGGCTGGTCGACACAGGCGCCTGCTTTTGATCCGGCCGCGATGCGCCGGCGTCAGGCGGGCTTTGCGCAGCAGGATGTCGTCCAGCCGGTCACCTGAATCGCCTAGAGTTCACTTGAATTTTCCCCACCGCCGGCGCCATGGCTCGGTCAAGCCAGCGGTAGCTCCAGCTCGGCACACAAACCGCCTTCGGCCCGGTTGTACAGGCGCAGCCGTCCGCCTTGGCGTTCGACCAGGTCACGCGCAATGTAAAGCCCAAGGCCGGTGCCGCCGGTGTGGCGGTTGCGCGAGGATTCCAATCGGTAGAAGGGCTGAAATACCTTTTCCAGCTCGGCCTCCGGAATGCCCGGCCCCCGGTCTTCAATGAGTACCTGCACCCAGCCCGGCTGCCCGACCTGCACACGGATCGCAGCGCAGCCGCCATAGCGCAGGGCATTGCCCAGCAGATTGCCGAACACCCGGCGCAGCGCGCTGGTCTGGGCGCGCACCCGGGTCGGTGGGCCGCTGCAGCTCAAGACTTGACCTTGTTCGATCAGATCGTCACTGAGCGCGGTCAGCAGGGCGCTCAAGTCCTGGGTCTGGAACGGTTCGCTGGAAGCCAGGCCATCGCCTTGGAACAGTTCCAGCACCGAGTCGATCATCGCGCTCATCTCGACGATGTCGGCTACAGCTGCTTGGCGAGGCGCTTCCTCCAGGCTCAAGGTCTCCAGGCGCATGCGCAAGCGGGTCAGCGGCGTGCGCAGATCGTGTGAGATGGCAGCCACTAGCAGACCACGCTCGCTGAACTGCTGGCGCATCTGCCGCGCCATTTGATTGAAGAGCTGCGCAGCCTCGCGAACCTCAAAGGTGCCGTTGTGCTCGTCCAGTTGGGGCAGAGGCGCGCGGCCCTTGACCGCCGCGCTCAGGCCGGCCGAAGCCTGCATCAGCCGCCGCATAGGCTGAGCCAGCCATCGCGAACCGAACCAAGCGGCCAGGGCCATGATCAGCAGGCGAACGCCGTAGTCCAAAGCTGTCTGGGCGGCGCTCAAGCCTGGCGGGCGCGGGACGTCAGGTCCTGGGCCCTGAGCAGCGCCGGGTGCTTGACCGGCCTGTTCCAGCATGTGCAAGCCGCGCGTTGGCGGCAGGGAAGGGAAGGTGGGCAGGCCACCGCGTTCGTCGGGGTCAAGGCCGCCGCGCTCATGCTGTGGCGATGGGCGGAATCCGGGGGCGCCTTCCTGCTGCAGGCTTGGCCGAGCCGTCAGCGGGTCAGAGAAGTGCAGCCAGCGCACGGTGGCAAAGGCCAGCATATGGCTGAGCACCAGGCTCAGCCAGAGCAAGAGGAATAGTCGTTTGGCCAAGCTGTCCTTGAACAGCGCTACCGACCCGCGCGCGATCCAGTTCATGGCGCAGCGTCCTTCAGTGCCTGAGGTTTGGCATCGAAGAGATAGCCCTCGCCGCGCAGGGTGCGGATCAGGCGTGGTTCGCGTGAAGAGTCGCCGAGCTTCTGACGCAGGCGAGAGATGCTCAGGTCCACGCTGCGGTCGTTGACATCCACTCCGGGCGCTCGGGTCAGCTCGATCAGCTGCTCTCGACTGAGCACGCGGCCGGGCCGCTCGACCAAGGCGCTGAGCATGCGGAATTCGGCCTGGGATAGCGCCATCACCACTTGCTCCGGTGAGATCAGCTGACGCAGCATGCGATCGAAGTGCCAGCCTTCAAACTGCAGCAGACGAGCCGAACCGAGGCTGGGTCCGCTGGCATCCTCGGGCGTGCCTGCCTTCTTGATGCGCCGGATCAGGGCGTGGATGCGCGCCACCAACTCGCGCGGTTCGAAGGGCTTGCCCAGGTAATCGTCGGCGCCCATCTCCAGGCCCAGCACGCGGTTGATCGGGTCGCCATGAGCGGTCAGCATGATGACCGGCGGTCCACCGCGCTGCTGCAGCCATTGGCACAGGCTGAGGCCACCTTCGCCGGGCAGCATCAGATCGAGGATGACCACATCAAATCGCTGGCTGGCGATCATGCGTCGCATCTCCACGCCGTCGGCGGCGGTTTGGGCGTGGATGTCGAAGCGCTGCAAATAGCTTTGCAGGCTGAGGCGAATCTCTTGGTCGTCGTCGACCACCAGGCAGTCCATCCGCGGCTCCTTGAGTTTCACAGCAGCTGGCGAGCCTACCTCAGCCGGAGTCCTCATGCGCCCACGCCGACGTTCAAGGTCGCGGCCAGGCCCTGGCTGACGCTGCCGCTGACGCTGGCCAGCTGGGTGCTGACACCGTCGCTGAAGACGTTGTCGGTGGCAAAGCTGATGCGGGCGAAGTTGCTGCTGCTGGCGTTGTAGCCGGTGGCGCCGCTGTAGACCTGCTGGCAGATCGCCTCTGGGAAAGCGATCTGCGAGGTGTGGAGTTTGTTGGCATAGCCGCTGGCCAGGGCCTGGCTGCGGTAGACCTCGAAATGCATATGCGGCATGCGGCCGTCGTAGCAGCCCGGGAAGATGGTGTCGAACACCAGCAGGCCATCGCTACCAGTGCTTTGGACGCCGCGCAAATAGTTCTGGTCCGTGACGCCGCTGGAATACATGGAGTAGCGGCCCTCGCGATCGCAGTGCCAGAGATAGACGGCATAACCCGACAGGTCGGCGCAGCTGCTGCTGTTGCTGTTTCGCAGGCGCAGCGTCAGCGTCAGCGGCACACCGCCGGCCAGGCCACTGGCGCCGGCGATGCTGCTGCGGATGTCACGCCGCACGATGCCGCTCAAGGCAAGGGCGTTGGCCAGGCCACCGTTCGTGCCGTTGGCGCTGTTGGAGCCATCTCCGGGGTAGGGTCCGGCGGTTTCCTCGGGGATCAAAGGGCAGGCGCTGTTGCTTGTGCTGCCTCCGGTACCGGTGCTGCTGGTTGAACCGCTGCTGTCGGAGCCGCCGCCGCAAGCCACCAAGCCCAGGCTGGAGGCCGAGCCGGCCATGGCTGCGAACCAAGCCAGGGCTTGGCGGCGCTGCAGGCGGCTGCTCTCGATGCGAGCCAGGTCCTCCCGCAAGCCCAGATCATGCGGTGCCTCATGCGAATGCACTGCGTGGTGCATGGATTTGAGGAGATAAGGTGGGACGATGGACTTCATGGCGACGACTCCTGGTGCAAGACGAGATGGAAGATGCGGGATACCTCCCGAACTCGTTCCGGGGCAGCTGCGCTGCCTTGTCTGCATTGGAGTGCCGGCGTTTGTCGGCCGTTCAGTCTGTTTGTGTCGGGCTGGACACAGTCGGCCCTGGCGCTGACTCCGCAGCCCAGGCCTTGCCGGCCACGCGCAGGCCTTGTGCGGACAGCTGCTGTGCCAGAGTCGGGCCAACGCCGCGTACCCGCCGGCGCAGCTGGGCCCAATCGCTGAATCTGCCCTGCTGGCGCGCCAGCAAAAGGCGTTCGACCAGGGCCGGCCCGAGGCCGCGCAGGGATTCCAGCTGGGCTCGGCTGGCGGTGTTGATCTCCAGCGTTGTCGTCTCCGCTGTGGTGGCAACTGAGGTTGCCATAGCCAGCGCCGGCAGGGCCAGAAGAAGAACTCGGCGTCTCGTCATGGGCTGGCCTGTGGCAAGCTCAAGGCTCATTCGCCGTTCTGTGCCCGCACCATGGCGGCGTAAGCACCGTCGCGGGCCAGCAGCTGGGCATGGCTGCCCGATTCGCTGACCCGGCCTCCGCTCATGACATGGATCTGGTCGGCGCTGCGGATGGTGGACAAGCGGTGGGCGATGACGATCAGGGTCTTGCGGCCCTGCCACATCTCCAGCGCCTGCTGCACGGCACGTTCGCTCTCGGTATCCAAGGCCGAGGTGGCCTCGTCAAAGACCCAGATCGGCGCGTCGCGGTAAAGCGCGCGGGCAATCGCCAGACGCTGCCGTTGGCCGCCCGAGAGCTTGCTGCCATTGGCACCGACCGGGGTCTCCAGGCCTTGCGGCAGTTGCTGGACAAAATCCCAGAGGTGGGCGGCCCGCAAGGCCTGTTCCAGACGGGCCTCGTCTCGGGGCTGAGCGTAGGCGATGTTCTCGGCCACCGAGGCATCAAAGAGCACGATGTCCTGAGAGACCACCGCAAACTGGCGGCGCAAATTGGCGCGTTTGAGTTCGCTGATGTCCACACCGTCCAGCAAGACCTGACCCTGATCGGGCGTTCCGAAACCCAGCAGCAAGTGGATGATGGAGCTTTTGCCCGCGCCGGACGAGCCAACCAAGGCCGTGGTCTGGCCGGGTGCGAAATCGAGGTTCAAGCCATCCAGCGCCGGGCGCTCGCTGCCGGGATACTGCAGGCGCACGTCGCGCAGCTGCAGCTCGCCGCGGCATTGCTGCAGCTCGCGCTGGCCGCGGTCGGGTTCGGCCGGCATGTCGAGCAGCTCCAGGCAGCCGCGAGCGACCACCAGGGCATTGGTGATGGGTTGGGCCAGATCGCTGAGATGGCGCAGGCGCGAGGTCAGCAGCAGCAGGGCGGTGACGAAGGCGGCGAACTCGCCCACCCCGGTTTGCGCCTGGCGCGCCTGCAGCAGGGCCACGCAGATGATCAAGGACAGGCCGACGCTGGCGATCAGCTGCGACAGTGGCTGGCTCAGGGCGCCGGCCGCGACCGCTTTCAGGCTGCTGCGCTGCAGTTCGCTCGCACGTTCGGCAAAGCTGCGCCGCTCATGGCCCACGGCATCAAAGCTGCGCACCACGCGCCAGGCGCGGGTGATGTCGTCGACCTTGTTGACCAGCTGCAGCTGCGCCTCATAGCTGCGACTGGACATGGCGCGCACCCGCTTGTTGACGGCCTTGACCACCAGGGCCATCAGCGGTGTGACCACCATGGCCAGCAAGGTGAGCTGCCAGTTCATGACCAGCAGCATGACCAACATGGCCAGGGCCGGCAGACCGTCGCGCAGCACGGTGATCAGGGTGCCGCCGAGCAGAGAGAGGATTTGCTGCGGGTCATTGACCACCTTGGTCACCGCCGTGCCCGGCTGCAGGCTCGTGAAGACGCGCGCGTCGGCCTTGAGCAAGGCTTCCAGCAGGGCGGCGCGGAAGTCCATGACGCTGCGGCTCAGCGTCCAGTGGAACAGGTACTGGCCCAGGAAACCGAACAGGCCGCGCACGGCAAACAGGCCGATCAGCGCGACCGGCACCCACCAGACGCTGAAGGCGTTCTTGGCGAAGCCGTCGCCAAAGACGGTCTTGATCAGCTGCGGAATCAGCGGCTCGGTGGCTGCGGCGCCGATATAGGCCAGGATGGTCAACGCAAGACCGCCGCGGTGAGGCTTGACGAACTGGAGCAGGCGCCGGGCAATCGGAGTGGAGTCGGGTCCTGAATCAGGTGCAGGTGCGGGGGCTGTCATGGAGCGGGATTGTCGCCGCTGTTCCTATACTGCTGACCATGACAGACCGCCCCCGTTCCGCATCCACCACAGCCCGATCCGAGCAGCGCATTCTTCACTTTGTGACTGGGGGCTTTTCGGGCGCCACTCAGGTGGCGGTAGACCTGGCTTGGGCGGGCGCACAGCAGCAGGGCATGCAGACCTTGTTGGTGCTGCGGCGCAAACGCACGACCGATGCGGCGCGGGTGCAGGCCTTGCGTGCGCGTGGCTTGCAGGTCGAAGTGCTGCCCGGTTGGTCGCATCTGGCCACGCTATGGGCGTTGTGGCGTCAGTGCCGGGCTTGGCGACCCGATGTGCTGGTGGCCCATGGCTTCCCCGAGCATTTTCTTGGGCGTCAGGCCGGCGTATGGGCCGGTGTGGCCCGGCTGGTCCAAGTCGAGCACAACAGTCGGGAGCGCTACGGCGTTTGGTCTTTGTGGCGCGCCCGGCGCCTGGAGGCGCGAACGGCGCGCGTCATTGCGGTTTCAGAGGGTGTGCGTGAGAGTTTGATCGCCCGTGGGTTCAGTGCTGGCTTGATTCAGGCGGTTCCCAATGGGATCGATCTGGATCGTTTCCCTGCGGAGCAGGTGCTGCCCTTGGAGTCGCGAGTCCCTGGCATCGTCATGTCGGCACGCTTCTCGCGCCAGAAAGACCATCTGAGCTTGATTCGCGCCTTGGCCGAGCTCAAGGGTCGCGGCCTGCGCCCGCCTTTGTTTTTTGCAGGCGCAGGGAAGGACTCCTACCGGCGCGAGGCAGAGGCGGAAGTTGTCCGCTTGGGCTTGCAGGGTCAGGTGCAGTTTCTGGGCCACCATGCGGCGATGCCACAGCTGCTGATGAGCCATGCGATTTGCGTGCTGGCCACCCACTACGAGGGCATGCCTCTGGCCTTGGTCGAGGGCATGGCGGCGGGCTGCGCCTGTGTTGCCTCGGCGGTGCCGGGCGTGCAAGGCGTGATTGATTCGGGGCGCAACGGCTTGCTGGTACCGGAGGGCGATGTTTCAGCCCTCGCCGATGCCCTGCAGCGCCTGCTGGTTGAGCCCGAGTTTGCGCAAGCCTTGGGCAGTGCTGCACGACTTCGGGCAGTTCAGGAGCATGGTTTGCCGCTCATGCGCGCGCGGTACGAAGAGATTTTTCGTAGCCTCTGAAGGCCTAGGGAAGCTCTGCATCAATCAGCCCGGCCCCTGCTAGCGCGGCCTCGGGCGGTTTGCGGCGTTGCGCTTTTCGCCAATAGCTACGGCTATTGGCTTCAAACCGCGCCTTGCAGCCCATCCCGATCCGCACTACATGGTCTCGCTCCGATTTATGCAGAGCTTCCCTAGGGCTGGCTCAGGCTGCGGCGCCACCAGTAGCGAAAACGCAAGGCGCGCAGGCACCAGCCGCGTGCCAGGTAGGCTGACATCAGTTCCTGCGGGCTCAGCGGTGAGCATTGCTGGAATGCGCGCAGGTAGTCGGGCAGACGCTCGGGTTCAGCATGCTTGGCAGCAAAGCGACCGGCGCAGATGAATGCCTTGGCGACATAAAAGGCGGCGGTGAACTGCGTGTCTGCCGAGTACACGGCTTTTTGAGCGCGCAGGCGCTGACCCAAGCCTTGTAGTGCCAGCAGCATGTCATCGACCTTCTTGAAGTTCATGCTGGCCAGGATGCTGCCGCTGCGCTGGCGGTAGCCCAGCCAGACCTCGGGAACGTAGTAGAAACTCTTTGCGCGCATGGCCAACTCGGGCGTGGTGGCCATATCCTCGAAGAAATGGCCCGCTGGAAAACGCAGGTCGTCGCCCCAGAGATGACGCCGAGCAATCTTGCTCCAGCTGTGCAGATGGCCGAGCGCGAAAATCCCGTTCAGCAGCGCGTTCTTGTCTTCGCTCAGTTGCTCAGCCGGACCGGCAAAGGTACGCCGATGCAGCTCGCCGCGCAGCTTGTGCTTCAGCTTCATGGGTTCGCGCACGGTGCGGAAATCGCAAAGCACCAAGTCCGGCTCGTGCGCGCCGACGATGCGGCGCAAGCTGTCGATCGCACCCGGCATCAGCAGGTCATCGGAATCGACGAACCAGATGTAGCGGCCACTTGCCGCCTGCAGCAAGCTGTTGCGCGCCGCACTGAGGCCGCCATTGCGTTCGTGCTTGAGCAATTGCAATCGGCCCGGTGCAGCGGCCTGAAGTGCCTGCATCAGGGCCGGGGATTCATCGGTCGAGACATCGTCGAGGAGCAAGACTTCGACGCCCTGCGTGTCTTGACTCAGGATCGATTCCACGCAGGCCTTCAGGTAGGGCGCGACGTTGTAGACGGGGATGAGGATGCTGAGCCAAGGCGAATTCGTCGTGGTCATGGGCGTAGAGCTTCGCTTGGAGCTGGCTTGGGGCCAGGGTGTGGGTAGGTCGTCTGCTAGCGGCGGCTCATTCGCACCAATGGTCCGCGATCCAGGGCGCTGGCCGGGCATGCCGCCAGTTGCCATTGGTGCGGCCTTCCAGCGCATCGGGCGGGTTCATCACGCCATGGAAGATCAGGATGCGCGCATGCTTGGGAATGAAGGGCTCGCGCCAGTAGCTGCTCGGCCAAGCCGGAATGCAGTGGTACTTGTAGCTGGCGCACCAGCTGGCGTCCCAGTAGCTGACCTTGCCCTGCTTGTGCAGCACGGCGGTCAGATACGCCTGCTCATTGCGGAAATCGGCCTTGGCTTGCGCCTGGTTCTCGCGGAACTGTTGCAGCACATCGGCATGCGCGCCCAGCTCGAAACGGTAGACCGAGGAATTGCCGGTGATGCGCCAGGGGCGCTTCCAGTCGTGAATGATCAGGAACTCGCCAGGCACTTCGAAGAAGGGAGTGATGTCGTCGACGATCACCACATCGAGGTCCAGGAACAGGGCCGTGCCCTTGAGCCCGTGCAGATCGGCTTCAAAGGTGGTTAGCTTCTTCCAGCCGCGCTCGGGCTCGCCGTTAGGCAGGGTCAGCTCGGGGATGGGCAGACACTGCACTTCGGCACGGATGCCCTCGCTGCGGTCCGTCAGGCAGACGAAGTTGAACTCGCCCTTGAGGTGGCGCCGCACCATGGCATAGAGCCGGTTGACGTATTCGGGGCCGTACTTGGTGCCCCATTTCATGCACAGGATGTGGCGCATTCGAGTCTGGTTTCCTTGTGCGTGTGGGTTGATTGCGGCCGTCACAGCTCTTCCACGTGGCGTGGCGGATAGGTGTCCCAGTTGAGGCAGCCCGGGCATTGCCAGAAGTAGTGCTGGGCTTCAAAGCCGCAGGCGGCGCAGCGGTAGCGCTGCAAGGGGCGGGCGGCGCGCTCCAGCGCGGTATTGACGAGCTGGGCTTCGTCCTCGCTGAGCTGGCTGTGTGACTGCTGCAGCAGGCCGCGCGCGGCCGAGAGATTGCCTTGCTCGCGCAGGTGGTCCTGAAGGCGCTGGCGCTGGGCTGGGCCTTCGGGCTCCAGCTTGGCAATCGCTGCCAGCAAATGCATTCCCGGCGAGCGTTGGTACTGAGCGCTCAGCGTGGACAGGGCGCGTGCGCGCGCCTCGGGAAGGCCAGATGCCAGGGCCACATCGGCGTAGTCGCGCGCCACAAGATTGAAGGCCTCGGGGTTGAGTGTCAGCAGCTCGGCATAGGCGGCCATCGCGGCGTCTTGCTGGCCGGCGCGGGCCAGCATCTGGCCACGCAAGACATGGGCGCGCGCCGATTGTGGCGACTGCTGGCGTGCTTCGTCGAGCAGACGGCTGGCTTCAATCAGGTCTTGCTTGGCCTGTGCGGCCAGGGCCAACTCGCACAGATAGTGAGCGATGCGGGCCGAGAAGGACGCCGTGCCGCTGCGCTCCAATTCGCGGGCCACCTCGACCGCGCGGCGCCAGTCGCGCGAACGCTCGAACAGCGACAGCAAGGCCAGCTGCGCCTCGTTCTCGTAAGGCGTGCCGCGCAGCTCAAGGTAGGCGGCTTCGGCGCGGTCGAACAGGCCAGCTTTGAAGAAATCTTGTGCCAGGGCCGATTGGGCGCGCTCGCGTTCGGAGCGGGGCAGGTCGCCGCGCTGTAGCAGGTGCTGGTGCACACGCACTGCGCGCTCGTACTCGCCGCGGCGACGGAACAGATTGCCCAGCGCGAAATGCAGTTCGGTGGTGTCGGGGTCATTCTGGACCGCCTCGATGAAGGCGTCGATGGCCTTGTCCTGCTGCTCGTTCAGCAAGAGGTTCAGGCCTTTGAAGTAGGCCTTGGGGGCGTCGCGTTGCTCGCGTTTCCATTGGCGGGTGTCGAGCTTGGAAGCCATCCAGCCCATGGCGAAGGCGATCGGCAGGACCAGGAGCAGCCAGCGAAATTCAAATTCCATCGTGCAGGGCAGGGCCGTTCAAGGGGTCGTTGGGGGCGGTGCCGGGTGCTGGGTTGCCGTCGTCCGTGGGGGCGATGCGCTTGGCCACGCGGCGGTGCTTCCACCAGGCCGGCACCATGGCCAGCACGCCCACCGCGCAGCCGAGTCCAAAGGCCAGCAGCACGATGATGACCAGGGGGGCACGCCATTCGTGGCCGAAGAACCAGCGCACCACACCTTCCTGGCTGTTGTTCAGCGCGAAGGCGAAAAGCGTGAAGAAGAGGAAGGCCCGCAGGAGCCAGACAAGGATTCGCATGGAGCCGCGATTCTACGGTGTCGCCGAGGGGCAAACGCCGCAGAAGCGCAGGCTGTGTGGCGCCGCGCTCAGTTCAGCGGCCAGCCGCCGCGTAGTCGGCTTCGGCCGTGCTGTTGGCATCGACGGCCTCGCGCAAGGCCTTGCCGGGCTTGAAGTGCGGCACCAGCTTCTCGGGGATCAGCACCTGTTCGCCGCTGCGTGGGTTGCGACCCATGCGCGGCGGGCGGCGGTTGACCTGGAAGCTGCCGAAGCCGCGGATCTCGATGCGGTGGCCGCGCGCCAGGGCGTCGGACATGGCGTCCAGGATGGTCTTGACGGCGAACTCGGTGTCGCGCTGTGTCAGCTGGCCAAAGCGGTCGGCCAGCAGTGCAACGAGGTCGGATCGGGTCATGGGATGCTTGGTCCAGTGGGCTCAGGGGTTCTCATAAAAAAGGCCCGCGCTCCTTGCGGAGGCGGGCCATTGGCGTTCAGCGCACAGCCCCTCAAAGGGGCTGAGTTCTGAATTTAGCCTTGGTTGTCCAGCTTGGCGCGCAGCAGGGCGCCCAGGCTGGTCGTGCCGGCGTTTTCACGCTCAGACGTGGCCGACAGGCGCTGCATGGCTTCCTGGTTGTCGGCGTTGTCCTTGGCCTTGACCGACAGCTGGATGTTGCGGGTCTTGCGATCCACATTGACGATCAGAGCGGAGACTTCGTCGCCTTCCTTCAGCACATTGCGTGCGTCTTCGACGCGGTCGCGGCTGATTTCGGAAGCGCGCAGATAGCCCAGCACTTCGTCGGCCAGTTCGATCTCGGCGCCACGGGCGTCCACAGTCTTGACCTTGCCGGTCACGATCATGCCGCGGTCATTGACCGTGGTGTAGGTCGTGAACGGGTCGCTGTCCAGCTGCTTGATGCCCAGGGAGATGCGCTCGCGCTCGACGTCCACGGCCAGCACCAGGGCTTCGACTTCCTGGCCCTTCTTGAAGTTGCGCACAGCAGCTTCGCCGGTTTCGTTCCACGACAGGTCGGACAGGTGCACCAGACCGTCGATGCCTTGGGCCAGGCCCACGAACACGCCGAAATCGGTGATCGACTTGACCGGACCCTTGACGCGGTCGCCGCGCTTGACGGTTTCAGCGAAATCTTCCCAAGGATTGGCCTTGCACTGCTTCATGCCCAGGGAGATGCGACGCTTGTCTTCGTCGATTTCCAGGACCATGACTTCGACTTCGTCACCCAGGGTGACCAGCTTCGACGGAGCAATGTTCTTGTTGGTCCAGTCCATTTCGGACACGTGCACCAGACCTTCGATGCCCGGCTCGATTTCAACGAACGCGCCGTAGTCAGCGATGTTGGTGATCTTGCCGAACAGGCGGGTGCTGGTCGGGTAGCGGCGAGCAACGCCGAACCACGGATCGTCGCCCAGCTGCTTCAGACCCAGCGAAACGCGGTTCTTCTCAGCATCGAACTTCAGGATCTTGGCGGTCAGTTCCTGACCGACGGTGACCACTTCGCTCGGGTGACGGACACGGCGCCATGCCATGTCGGTGATGTGCAGCAGGCCGTCGATACCGCCCAGGTCCACGAAGGCACCGTATTCGGTGATGTTCTTGACCACGCCCTGAACGATGGCGCCTTCGGCCAAAGTTTCCAGCAGCTTGGCGCGCTCTTCGCCCATCGAAGCTTCGACCACAGCACGGCGCGACAACACGACGTTGTTGCGCTTGCGGTCCAGCTTGATGACCTTGAACTCCATGGTCTTGCCTTCGTACGGGCTCATGTCCTTGACCGGACGTGTGTCCAGCAGCGAACCCGGCAGGAAGGCGCGGATGCCGTTGACCAGAACGGTCAGGCCGCCCTTGACCTTGCCCGACACGGTACCGGTCACGAAGTCGCCCGACTCCAGTGCGGTTTCCAGCGACAGCCACGAGGCCAGACGCTTGGCCTTGTCGCGCGACAGGATGGTGTCGCCGTAGCCGTTTTCGATGGCGTCGATCGCCACGGAAACGAAGTCGCCGATTTGAACTTCCAGCTCGCCCTGGTCGTTCTTGAATTCTTCGATTGGCACGTAGGCTTCGGACTTCAGGCCTGCGTTCACAACCACAAAGCTGTGCTCAACGCGCACGACTTCGGCCGAGATGACTTCACCGGCGCGCAGGTCGGAGCGCTGCAGCGACTCCTCGAACATGGCGGCAAAAGAGTCGGGAGCGAAGGCTGCGGTTTGGGTTTGGGACATGGTGTTTCCTGTGCCGGCGGGTCAAGGCGTTTGACCGGCGGACGATGGGTGCTGGGCCTTGCGGCTTCGCGGGTTAGGTTGTGGACAAGACCGGTCTCGATGAACTGACGTTCGGAAGGGAAGACCGGCCCGGCTTGGAATTGAGTCGTTTGCAGATCAACGCTGGTCTGAAAACTGCCCCGCTTGGGCCCACCAATCCAGCACCAGATCCTTTGATTGCTCAATGGACAGGGCCGAGTTGTCGAGCTCGCGCGCATCTGCGGCAGCACTCAGAGGCGATGCCTTGCGGGATTTGTCCTGCAAGTCACGCGCCTCCAAATCTTGACGCAAGCCCGCGATACTAGCCGAAATTCCCTTGGAAATCAATTGCTTGTAGCGCCGCTCGGCCCGTGTGGCGGCGCTGGCGGTCAGGAAAACCTTGAGCGGCGCGTCGGGGAAGATGGCCGTGCCCATGTCGCGGCCATCGGCCACCAGGCCGGGCAGGCGTCGGTAGTCCAGCTGCAGCTGATGCAGGGCGTGGCGCACTTCGGAGTGCGCCGCCACCTTGGAGGCGAGCAGGCCGGTGGTTTCCAGGCGCAGGGCTTCGGTGATGTCGTCGTCGCCCAGCAGCACGCGGCCGCGGCTGAAGTGCAGGTCCAGGCGGGCGGCGATGGCGGCCACCGCCTGGCCGTCGTCCAGATCGGCGCCAGCGCGCTGGGCGGCCAGTCCGCTGGCGCGGTACAGCATGCCCGAGTCCAGCACCACATAGCCCAGGGCCTGCGCCACCTCATCGGCCAGCGTGCCCTTGCCGGAGGCGGTGGGGCCGTCGATGCAGATGACCGGGATGTCTTTGCTGCGTGCCTTGGCGACGCTGAACAGGGTTTCGAAATAGTCGGGGAAGGTTTTGGCCACACAGTGCGGCTCAAGAATGCGCACCGGCACCGAGGGTGTGGTCTTGCCGGCCACCAGGCCGTTGAAGGCGGCCAGCGAGAAGCACATGGCCACGCGGTGGTCGTCGTAGGTGTGGATGGCGGCGGCCTGCCAGCTCTGCAGCGGGTGCACGCGCAGCCAGTCCGGGCCTTCTTCGACCGTGGCGCCCAGCTTGCGCAGCTCGGTCGCCATGGCGGCAATGCGGTCGGTTTCCTTGACCCGCCAGCTGGCGATATTGCGCAGGGTGGTTGGCGAGTCGGCGTAGAGCGCCATCACGGCCAGGGTCATGGCCGCATCGGGGATGTGGTTGCAGTCGAGCTCGATGCCGCGCAGCGGCCAGCTGCCGCGGCGCACTTCCAGCCAGTTGGGGCCGGCTTCCACGCGCGCACCCATGGCTTGCGCCGCTTCGACAAAGCGCACATCGCCTTGCAGCGAAGCGCTGCCCACGCCTTCGATGCGCAGCGGCGCCTCGGTGGCGGCCAAAGCGCCGAGCGCCACAAAGTAGGAGGCCGAGGACGCATCGCCCTCGACATGCACCGCGCCGGGCGAGCGGTAGCGGCTGCCGGCGGGAATCGTGAAGCGCTGCCAACCTTCGCGCTCGACGGCGATGCCGAAGCGCTTGAGCAATTCCAGCGTGATGTGGATGTAGGGCTTGGAGATCAGCTCGCCCAGCACTTCGATGACGATGGGCTGCTGCTGTGCCACCAGGGGCAGGGCCAGCAGCAGGGCGGTCAGGAACTGGCTGGAGACATCGCCGCGCACCTGCACCGGGGCGCTGAAGTCCAGGGCCGAAGGCCCGCTCAGGCGCAGCGGCGGGTAGCCTTCCTGGCCCAGGCATTCGATCTGGCAGCCGCGCGCGCGCAGGGCATCGACCAGGTCGCCAATCGGGCGCTCATGCATGCGCGCCACGCCGCTCAATTCGAAGCTGCCGCCTTGCGTGGCGGCCAGCAGGGCCAGGGCAGCGGTCAGCGGCCGCATGGCCGTGCCGGCATTGCCGAGGAAGAGCTGGGCGGCGTCGACCTTCAACTGACCACCGATGCCGGTGACCTGCAGCACACCGTGGTCCGAGGTTTCCAGGCGGCAGCCCAGGGCCTTGAGCGAATCGAGCATGACGGCGGTGTCGTCGCTGTCCAGCAGGTCGTGGACTTCGGTCGTGCCCTCGGACAGGCCGGCCAGCAGCAGCACACGGTTGGAGATGCTCTTGGAGCCGGGCAGGCGAACGGTGCCCGCTGCGCTGCGCAGCGGCGGCAGGTCGAGGAAAGGGATCTTGTACATGGCGGACGGACGAGAAAAGCGGTGGGGCCGCCCGCGGTGCGGGCCAGCCGATTATTTGGGAGGGCGCGGCGCGGCCAATTGCCACTGGCTGCGGGCATCCGAAATCAGGCGGATACGGGCCTCCAGCGCGGCGGCGTCGTCATTCTTGAGCAGCGCTTCCAGCGCGTCGAGCGCCTGACGGAAGCGCTGCGATTGCACCAGCACCTCGGCCTTGTTGGCCATGAGGATGTCGCGCCAGACCGTGGGTTCGCTGGCGGCGATGCGGGTGAAATCCCGGAAGCCTGGGCCAGCCAGGCTGAGGTAGTCGCGGCCGGCCGGTTGGGCCGCCACCGACTGGAAGAAGGCGAATGCCAGCAGATGCGGCAGATGGCTGACGGCGGCAAAGGCCGCGTCGTGGTTCTGCGGGGTCATCTTGAGCACTTGTGCCCCCAAGGCCGACCAGACATCGGTGGCTTTTTGCACCAGGGCCGGTCGGGTTTGGGGCAGGGGGGTCAGGATGACCTGGCAGTCCTGGTACAGGTTGGCGTCCGCGTTTTGCACGCCGCCCGACTCCTTGCCGGTGATCGGGTGGGCCGGCACAAAGGAGTCAATGTGCTTGCCCAGGGCCTGCTGCGCGGCGCTGACCACATCGCATTTGGTCGAGCCCACGTCCATCAACAGGACTTTGGGGTTGATCAGGTGGCGGATGGCCTTGAGTGAGGTCTCGGTGGCCGAGACCGGCACAGCCAGCAGCACAATGTCGGCGCCCGACACGGCCAGCAGGGCCGACTCGGCCACCTGGTCGATCACGCCCAGACGCTTGGCCATTTCGGTGGTGGAGGGCGATTTGCTGTAGCCCACCACATGCTTGACCAGGCCAGCCTTCTTCATCGCCAGGGCAAACGAGCCGCCCATCAGGCCGCAGCCGATCACGCCAAGTTGGTTGAACATGGGTGCTGGCTCCCTCAGGCTTTCAAGGGGTAGGCGCCGATGACCTTGAAGAAGGCGCAGGATTCACGAAGCTCGGCCAGTGCGGCCTCCACATGGGGTTCGGACGGGTGGCCATCCAGGTCGATGTAGAAGTAATAATCCCACTGACCGGTGCGCGCCGGACGTGATTCCAGGCGCGTCATCGACACGCCGTGCGTCTTCAGCGGCACCAGCAGGTCGTGCATGGCGCCCGGCCGGTTGGGCACAGACACGATCAGGCTGGTGCAGTCGCGGCCGGTCGCCGGTGGCATGGCCATGGTCTGCGGCAGGGTGATGACGGCAAAGCGGGTGCGGTTGTAAGCCTCGTCCTGCACCGCGTGCGCCACGATATGCAGGCCAAACAGGGTGGAGGCGCGTTCGCTGGCGATGGCGGCATAAGCCGGGTTGGTGGCCGCGAGGCGAGCACCCTCGGCGTTACTCGAGACGGCACGGCGCTCGGCGTTCGGCAGGTGCTTGTTCAGCCAGTTCTGGCATTGGGCCAGGGCTTGTGGATGGGCCAGCACGGCCTCGATGTCCTGCAGGCTGTTGTCCTTGCGCAGCAGGTTGTGGCGAATCAGCAAGCTGACCTCGCCGACCACATGGGTGGGGGTGTGCAGGAAAAGGTCCAGTGAGCGGGTGACAACGCCTTCGGTCATATTCTCCACGCCGACCACGCCATATTGGGCACTGCCCGAGGCGGTCGCATGGAAGACTTCGTCGAAGCTGTTGCAGTAGATCAGATCGGCCGCGCCGCCGAAATATTCGATGGCGGCTTGTTCGCAGAAGGTGCCAAAGGGGCCCAGCACAGCCACACGCTGGGGCGACTCCAGGGCCAAGCAGGCCGACATGATTTCACGCCAGATGGCGCTGACATGCTCGTCCTTCAGTGGGCCGCGGTTGGCTTGGCGGATCTTCTCGATCACCTGCGCCACGCGGTCGGGGCGGAAAAAAGGCGAACCCTCGCGGCGCTTGACTTCGCCGACCTGCTCGGCCACATGGGCGCGGCGGTTCAGCAGGTCCAGCAGTTGCTGGTCCAGCGCGTCGATCTGTTGACGCAGGGTGCCCAGTTCGGGCAGCGGGCTGCTGCCGTCCTTATCAGCCATATTGAGCCTCGAAATCCTTCAGGTAAGCCACCAGGGCTTGCACGCCCTCCAGGGGCATGGCGTTGTAAATCGATGCCCGCATGCCGCCCACGGACTTGTGGCCCTTGAGTTGCAGCAGGTTTCGCGCCTTCGCACCGTTCAGGAAGGATTCGTTCAGCTGCGGCGTGTCGTACGCGCCGCGCAGGTAAAACGGGACATTCATGCGCGAGCGGCACTCGGCCGCCACGCGGTTTTCAAACACTGAGGAGGCATCGAGCGCAGCGTAGAGCAGGGCCGCCTTCTCGATATTGCGCTGTTCGATGGCGGCCACGCCGCTCAGCTCGCCGTGGCGGAACTGCTTGAGCCACTGGAACACCAAACCAGCCACGTAGATGCCAAAGGTCGGCGGCGTGTTGTACATGGAGCTAGCTTCGGCCACGGTCTTGTAATCGAAGGCCGAGGGGCAGATCGCCATGGCATGGCCCAACAGGTCCTCGCGCACGAACACCAGGGTCAGGCCGGCCGGGCCGATGTTCTTCTGCGCGCCCGCGAAGGCTAGGCCGACGCGTGACCAGTCGATGGCGCGGGACAGCACATGCGATGAGCAATCGACCACCAGCGGCACCTCGCTGCCGAACGCACGCAGATCGGGCAGCTCATGGAACTCCAGCCCGTCAATCGTTTCGTTGGAGCAGATGTGCACATAGGCCGCATCACGGCGCAGCTGCCAGTTGCTGGTTGATGGCAGGCTGCGGTAGCCGCCCGGGCCGCTGTCGCCGGCAATCTGCACATCGGCATAACGTCGTGCTTCTTGGGCGCTTTTCTTGGACCAGGAACCGCTGACCACCACATCCACCTTGCCCAGACCCTGGCGACCCGCCAGATTCATGGGCACGATGGCGTTCTCGGCCAGGCCGCCGCCCTGCATGAACAGGATGCGGAAATGGCTGGGGACTTGCAGCAACTCGCGCAGGTCACGTTCGGCAGCCTCGGCGATTTCGGTGAACTCGCGGCCGCGATGGCTCATCTCCATCACGCTCATGCCGGAGCCGTGCCAGTCCAGCATCTCGCCGGCCACTTGCTGCAGCACGGCTTCAGGCAATGCGGCCGGGCCGGCGGAAAAATTGAACGGGCGGGAGCTCATCGGATCGGGCTTGGTCGGGTCAACAGCGAATTCGTGGTGCCGATGTACGCGAAAGAGTCGCCACATCGACCTTCAATCAAGGCTGAGCGCAGTGCACGGTAAGCCGTGCTGAGCGCCCGCCGCTCTTTGATTGAATGCTTACTTCTTAGGCGCCGGAGCAGCCGTCGCCGAGGCGGGCTTGGCCGGAATGCCCAACTGCTTGGCCACGCTTTGCTGCAGAACCTTGAAGCGGGTGTCCAACGTGTTGCCGGTATCGGCCATCAGCTTTTCGGTCAGCGCCTTTTGCATTTCGCCGCCCATCTGGCTGAACTTCTTGTTCACTGGCGATTCCAGCCATGCGAGCAATTGCTTGAGCTCTTCTTCATTGAAACGCTCGTCCAGCATCGCGCCCACGGTGCTGGGAGCCAGCTTGATGGCGCGGTCGCGCAGCATCGGTGCGTTCTCTTCGGCGAACTTCTTGACTTCGGCCTCGATGGACTTGGCGGTTGCTTCACGCTTTTCAGGCGGCAGTTGCTGCAGGGCGGCACCGGCGCCCTGCATCAGATTGCCCAGCGGGCCTTGGAGCACGGCGCGCGACAGGTTTTCGATGCCGGGCTGTTGCACTTGAAGCAACTTGGCGATCAGTTCTTTCTTGGCGGGCGACGAAGCAGCCGCGGGTGTGGCTTGCGCATGGCTCACGCTAGCGGCGACGAGCAGAGTGGCTGCAGCAGCCACGGCCTGGATGGCCTTCAGGGCCTTGATGGACTTGGAGTTCAAGCTTATTCCTTGGTGGAGTCGTCGCTGGCGCCGGCGTCGTCGGCGCCGGTGGATTCGCCGTCTTCGGGGTTGGAGTTGGCGTCGGCGTTGCTGTTGTCAACCGCATCGTTTTCCACAATGCGCTGCAAACCGGAGAGCTTGCTGCCGTCGTCCAGGGCAATCAGGGTCACGCCTTGGGTGGCGCGGCCCAGTTCACGGATCTCCGAAACGCGGGTGCGCACCAGCACCCCGCGGTCGGTGATCAGCATGATTTCGTCGTCCGGGCGGACCAGGGTGGCAGCAACGACACGGCCGTTGCGTTCGCTCTGCTGGATTGCAATCATGCCCTTGGTGCCGCGGCCATGGCGGGTGTACTCAAGGATGTTGGTGCGTTTGCCGTAGCCGTTCTCGGTGGCGGTGAGCACGCTTTGCGATTCATCCTCGGCCACCAGCATGGCGATCAGACGCTGCTCGGGTTCCAGCATCATGCCGCGCACACCGCGAGCGGTGCGGCCCAGCGAGCGCACATCGTCTTCGTCGAAACGCACGGCCTTGCCGCCATCACTGAACAGCATCACGTCGTGCTTGCCGTCGGTCAGCGCGGCGCCGATCAGGTGGTCGCCCTCGTCGAGCGCGATAGCGATGATGCCGGCCTTGCGCGGATTGGAGAAATCTTCCAGCGAGGTCTTCTTGACCGTGCCCAGGGCGGTGGCCATGAAGATGAAGTGGCCTTCCGGGAAGGTTCGGAAATCGCCGGTCAGCGGCAGCACGACGGTGACTTTCTCGTCTTGCTGCAAGGGGAACATATTGACGATGGGCTTGCCACGCGAATTGCGTGAGCCCTGCGGCACTTCCCACACCTTCAGCCAGTAGACACGACCGCGATTGCTGAAGCACAGGATCCAGTCGTGGGTGTTGGCGATGAAGAGCTGGTCGACCCAGTCGTCTTCTTTGGTCTGCGTGGCTTGCTTGCCGCGACCGCCGCGCTTTTGAGCCCGGTACTCGCTCAAGGCCTGACTCTTGATATAGCCCGTGTGGGACAAGGTCACGACCATATCGGTGGGCGTGATCAGGTCTTCCGTGCCCAGTTCCTGTGCGTTGTGCTCAATGGCGCTGCGACGGGCGCCGAGCTTGGTCTGGCCGAACTCCTGACGAACCTGCACCAGCTCTTCGCTGATGATGGCGGTGACGCGAGCCGGCTTGGCCAGGATGTCCAGCAGATCGGCGATCTGGGCCATCACTTCCTTGTACTCGCCGACAATCTTGTCCTGCTCCAGCCCGGTCAGGCGCTGCAGGCGCATCTGCAGAATTTCGCCGGCCTGGTCTTCCGACAGGCGGTAGAGACCGTCATCCTGCATCCCGAACATGGCGGGCAGACCGTCCGGACGGAAGGCATTGCGGCCGCCAGGCGTATCGCCTTCAGCGCGCGACAACATCTCGCGCACCAGGGACGAGTCCCAGCTCTTGGCCATCAGTGCGGCCTTGGCCACGGGCGGGGTGGGCGAGGTCTTGATGGTCTCGATGAACTCATCGATATTGGCCAAGGCCACGGCTAGGCCTTCCAGCACATGACCACGTTCGCGGGCCTTGCGCAGTCCATAGACGGTGCGGCGTGTCACCACCTCGCGGCGGTGCTCCAGGAAGACGACGATCAGGTCCTTCAGATTGCACAGTTTGGGCTGACCGTCGATCAGCGCCACCATATTCATGCCGAAGGTGTCTTGCAGCTGCGTCTGCTTGTACAGATTGTTCAGCACCACCTCGGGCACTTCGCCGCGCTTGAGCTCGATCACCACGCGCATGCCGGACTTGTCGCTCTCGTCCTGGATGTGGCTGATGCCTTCGATCTTCTTCTCGTGCACCAGCTCGGCAATCCGCTCGAGCAGCGTCTTCTTGTTGACCTGGTAGGGGATCTCGTCAACGATGATGGATTGGCGGTTGCCGCGGTCGATGTCTTCAAAGTGGACCTTGGCGCGCATCACCACCTTGCCGCGGCCGGTGCGGTAGCCATCGCGTGCGCCAGACAGGCCGTAGATGATGCCGGCGGTCGGGAAATCCGGTGCCGGGATGATTTCCATCAGCTCATCGATGCTGGTGTCCGGGTTCTTCAGCGTGTGCAGGCAGGCATCCACCACCTCATTGAGGTTGTGCGGCGGAATATTGGTGGCCATACCCACGGCAATGCCGGTGGATCCGTTGACCAGAAGATTTGGAATACGGTTGGGTAGAACCAGCGGTTCTTTTTCCGAGCCGTCGTAGTTGGGGCCGAAATCGACAGTTTCTTTGTCAATATCTGCCAGCATTTCATGGGCGATTTTGTCCAGGCGAATTTCGGTGTATCGCATGGCCGCGGCGTTGTCGCCGTCCACCGAACCGAAATTGCCTTGGCCATCGACCAGCATATGGCGCATGGAAAAATCTTGCGCCAGGCGGACAATCGTGTCGTACACCGCGGTGTCGCCGTGCGGGTGGTATTTACCAATCACGTCACCAACGATACGGGCCGATTTCTTGTACGGCCGGTTCCAGTCGTTGTTGAGCTCGTGCATCGCGAACAAGACGCGCCGATGCACGGGCTTCAAGCCGTCACGAGCGTCGGGCAGAGCGCGGCCGACGATCACGCTCATGGCGTAGTCGAGGTATGAGCGCCGCATCTCCTCTTCGAGGCTGATCGGCAGTGTTTCCTTGGCGAACTGGGTCATGCGCTTGTGCTCGGCTCACCCATCAGATGGGCCTGCATCGTTGAGGACAGAAGCGGTGGATTCTAAAGCCATGGGCGATGTCGTAGCTTTGCAACATTCGTCACTGACACGGCATAGGAGCCCGCCACAATACGGCGCTATCGGTGCCCTATGGCACAATCGATGAGTCCCTAGGAGAAACCCGTATTCGGGTATCTTTGAGGTTTTTGTTCAAGTACTGGGCACTCGCAGTGCAACTGCGGCATTCCTTGAGAGGAGAATTCATGAAGAAATTGAACCGCGTGGCATCGCTCTTCGCCGTCGCCGCTTTTGCTGCGTCTGGCGCAATGGCGCAGACCGTCGACAACTGGCGCGCCACCGATGGCACCGTGTGGAAGAACGGTAGCAATGAACACTGCTGGCGCGATGCCAACTGGACCCCGGCTACTGCCGCCAAGGACTGCGATGGCGCACTGAAGCCCGCACCTAAGGTTGAGCCGCCGCCTGCTCCTAAGCCCGCTGAGCCTGTGGTCGCTCCCCCGGCACCGAAGCCCGTCGTTGTGCCGCCGAAGCCGGTCAGCGAAAAGGTCACCTACGCTGCCGACGCCTTCTTCGACTTCGACAAGGCTGTTCTGAAGCCCGAAGCGAAGGCCAAGTTGGATGATCTTTATGGCAAGACCAACGGTGTGAACCTGGAAGTCATCATCGCTGTCGGCCACACCGACTCGGTGGGTTCGGATGCCTACAATCAGAAGCTGTCGGTGGCTCGTGCTGAAGCCGTCAAGGCCTACCTGGTGAGCAAGGGCGCGGAAAAGAACCGCGTCTATACCGAAGGCAAGGGCGAGAAGTCGCCTGTGGCCGACAACAAGACTGCTGAAGGCCGCGCCAAGAACCGTCGCGTGGAAATCGAAGTCGTCGGTACACGCAACAAGTAAGTTCTGAGATGGGCGCTTTCTGCGCCCCTCAAATCAACCCCGCAGCGCTACGGCTCTTGCGGGGTTTTTTTATGCCGGCTTGGTTTGTGTCCGCCAAGCTGCCGGTGATTCTTTGTTGCTACCATCTGCTTCATGACCAATGCTGACCCTCAAGAGCTCGCGAAATTTGGCGACCTCGCCCATCACTGGTGGGATACCGAAAGTGAATTCAAACCGCTTCACCAGATCAACCCGCTGCGATTGGATTGGATTTCTTCCTATTGCCCCTTGGCTGGCAAGCAGGTGCTGGATGTGGGTTGCGGCGGCGGTATCTTGACCGATGCCATGGCTCGCCGGGGTGCGAAGGCGCTCGGTATCGATCTGGCCACCAAAGCCCTCAAAGTGGCACAGTTGCACGCGATGGAGGTGGGGACCGAAGGCGTTGACTATCGCGAGATTGCGGTCGAGGCGCTGGCCCTGGAGCGTCCGGCCAGTTTCGATGTGGTGACGTGCATGGAAATGCTGGAGCATGTGCCCGATCCAGCCTCCGTGGTTCAGGCCTGTGCGGATTTGGTCAAGCCGGGCGGCTGGGTGTTCCTTTCCACCCTGAATCGCAATGCCAAAGCTTTTGTCCAGGCCATTGTTGGGGCGGAGTACGTCCTCAAGATGCTTCCTGCCGGCACGCACGAGTACGCACGCTTTTTGCGCCCCTCGGAGCTGGCGCAGTTTTGTCGTGATGCCGGTTTGGATCTTCAGGCCAGTCGCGGCTTGGGCTACAACCCGCTTAATCAGCGATATAGCTTGAGTGCGGACACTAGCGTCAATTACATGCTGGCCTGCCGCAAGTCTTCATGAGTTCCTGCGTTGCGGATCTTCGTTCGGGCCTTCCTTGGTTGGGGGCGAAGGCAGTCTTGTTTGATCTCGACGGCACTTTGGTCGACAGTGCGCCCGATCTTGCTGGTGCGCTCAACGAAATGCGGCTGGCTCGGCTCATGGCGCCGCTGCCATTGGAAGCTTTGCGGCCCATGGTGGGGGCTGGTGCTCGCGGCATGTTGGCGGTGGGTTTGAGTGTTTCGCCGCAAGATGCGGATTTTGAAGCGCTGAGGATTGAGTTTCTGGATCGATATCAGGCCAGGCTGACGCAGGAAACCGCTTTGTTTGATCAGGTGTACGAGCTGCTGCAAAGCCTGTCGGCGGCCGGTTTGGCTTGGGGCGTGGTGACCAACAAGGCCGAGCGATTCGCGCTGCCTTTGACCGAAGCTCTGGGTTTGAAGCAGCGTGCGTTGGCGGTGGTGGGCGGGGACAGCACGCCTCACGCCAAACCGCATCCTGCGCCCTTGCTCGAAGCGGCACGGCGTGGCGGCATTGCCGCTGAGGCTTGCATCTATGTGGGCGATGACGAACGGGATATCGTGGCGGGACGCGCCGCAGGCATGCGCACGGTGGCCGCAGCCTGGGGCTATCTCGGTCAGGGCGAGTCGGTCGAGGCCTGGAATGCAGATATTGTTCTAAATTCGCCGATCGAGCTCTTGCAAGTGCTTGGCCTGGCCTAAAATACAAAGCTCTGGGGCCGACCAGGTTTCGACGTGGGTGCGGATCCGGAGTAGGGCATGCCGAGCACCAGTCCGCTCGTAAAACCACTGGAAACAAAGTAACTGCAAACGACTCTACGTTCGCACTCGCCGCTTAATTGCGCGTGAGCTTCTCAACGGTTGGCCAATGGGCCGGGCTCAAGCCGCAAGGCTGAAAGCTGAGAAGTCATTCACATTGGCTGGTTGTTCGCCGGGTCACTCGGCAGGCAATAAGATTTAGTGACTGGCGGGAAAGTTAGCGTGCCGCTGCGCGAACTGACCGTGAGATTCAAATCAGACGGCTACGCATGTAGAACTGCCCGGTGATGGCTTGCGGACGGGGGTTCAATTCCCCCCGGCTCCACCATTTAAGACGGTCAGCGCCAATGAAAGACACTCTAGGCGCTGACCATCAAACCCCCTTGAATTGGCGTTGATTGGCGTTCGATTCGCACTTGAGTCGCACGGAAATTCGCACCGATTTGCGCACGTGAAGAAGCCGCCCTCGGGCGGCTTTTTTCGTTTATGGTTGGGCCCACAAAATTTTGGGGGCGCAATTGATTGAGCGAAAGACAGTTCTTGTTCTAGGGGCCGGCGCCAGTTTTCCGTATGGATTGCCGCTAGGAAGCAAACTCAGAGTCGACATTCTTAAGATGGATTGGCGCGAACTTGAGTTTGTGGATATTGACTTGGGTGGCGCTTCGCTTCCCGTAGCTTTTGATGAGTTCCAGCGCGCCTTCAGGCTTGCGGGTGATCTGTCAATTGACGCCTTTCTTGGTACGCGCACCGACTTCATGTCCGTTGGGAAGGCCGCGATTGCGGCCACGTTGCTCCCGCAGGAGCAGATGGATAAGCTCTTTCCCGTAGAGCTGAATCCAGACAATTGGTACGGATATTTGGCGGAAAAGTTGCCGACGGATCCCAAGCTATTGCTTGAGAGTCAGATCTCGTTCGTGACATTCAACTATGACCGTTCGCTCGAGCAGTTCTTCTTGTCTCGTCTGGTGCACAAAAACTGCATGACTGATCAGGAGGCTGCCGCAGTCGTAAGTAAGTTGAGGATTGTCCACGTGTACGGGCAACTGGGTTTCCTGTGGCCAGAGGGGGGTGCTCATGTGCCCTACGGTGGCGGTAGCTCTGACGCAATGCCTGGAAGTATTGGGTTGGCTGCCAAACGCTTGAAATTGATCAAGGATTCAGAGCGACACGGGGAGTCGGACGAGTTCAGGCTTGCGAAGCAGTGGATCCATGAGGCTGAAGCATTGTGCTTCCTCGGTTTTGCCTTTGACCCAACAAATGTCCAGCACCTTGGAGGCTGCGAGATTGCTGCCGGCGGGCGCCCTGAGGGTCGCCACATCAGCTTCGCTGCTTCGGCGCTCGCAAAGACTCAACGCGAGCGAGAGGAAATTGCGCAAAAAATCGCTCTGCATTACCACCCTGTAGACGTCAGCAAGCTCCATGGCGTGGAGAGCTTGATGACGCTTCGGGAATCGCTGGTTTTGGACAAGTATTGGTAGCGGGTCTACTCATTCCCCGCCCGCAACAGCCGCCCCGCCGGCCGCTGATAGTCCTGCGGGATGAACTTGCCGTAGACCTTGAACACCAGCTGGACGTCCACGTGGCCCAGCTGGCTGGCGACGTACCAGGGGTTCTCGCCGGCGGTGAGCAGGCTGCTGGCGAAGGTGTGGCGCACCTGGTAGGGGTTGCGGTACCGGACGCCGGCGCGGGTGCACAGCGGCTGCCACAAGGTCTTGCGGATCTGGGCGTCGGCCTCCCAGGCGGTGCTGGTGCGCGGGTTGAGCCAGACATGGGCGCCGGCCAGGAAGCTGGCAGGTTTCTGGGCGAGCAGCGCGGCCAGAGCTGCGGGGTTGAGGTTGACGTCGCGGATGCCGGCCTCGGTCTTGGGGCCCTTTTCGGTCTTGGACACCAGGTTGAGGTCGATGCGGACCTTGCTGCCCACCCAGTCGATACGGTCCCAGCGCAAGGCCATCAGCTCGCCTGGCCGAAGGCCGGTGGCGAACCAGAATTGCATCATGGGCTGCTCGTCGGCGCGGGCTGCCTTCAGAAGGGCCTCACGCTCGGCCATGGTGAAGGGGTCCACCTCGTAGTCGCTCGCCTTGGAGCTCTGGCGCAGCAGCTTGCCGAGGGCGATGCGATCGAAGGGATTGAACTCGATCAGCTCGTCGTTGAGCGCGTCTTCAAACACGCTGCGCAGGGGTGTCAGCAGGTTGCGAGCGGCCTTGGCCGTGATCCCCATGCCGCCAATCCAGTCGCGCAGCTTGCTGGGCGTGGCCTCGCCCAGGGCGACGTCTGCCCAGAACTGCATGCGCTCGCTCTTGATTGCCTTGGCGTAGCCTTCGAAGGTCGACGGCGACAAGGTCTTGTTCGTCACCTGGCGTTCGTAGGATTCCAGCTGCGTGCTGAGCAGGGTGCGCATCATGATCCGCTTGCCGGCAATGTCGAACTGCTTGGCCCGGGGGCTGTCGGGGAAGTAGTCGGCGTAGTGGAACGTGCCCTCGCTGATCTTGCGCAGCACCTCGGCGCGCAGGCCGCCGGCAATGTTGGCCGCCGTCTGCGTGATCGGGCGGGGCGGCAGCAGCTCGCGGCACTCAACGCCACGGAAGCTGAAGGCGATCTGCAGGCGGCGCTCGGTCTTGAACTCGCGGATCTTTACGCCCCGCGGGAGCGAGATCTCGCGCGCACTGGCACCAGGCTTTGGTGCGGGGCTGCCGCTGTCTCGTGCTGGTCGTTCTCCACCCATTTGTTCACCTCTTCGGGGTTGATCCACAGATTGCCATCGGGGCCGATTTTGCATTGCACCCCGTCAAACCATTGCTGCTTGCGCCGGCGCGCGTGCACCGCGTCGGGCGTGTCGCCGCTGATCTGGCAGTACAGCGGCAGCTTGATCCAGCGCAGCGGGCTGGCGAACACGGGGTCATTGCTGGGCGGGCTGGCGCGGCGCTCTTCAGGCATGACGGTGGTGTGTTGGAGCGCGTGGAGGCGGCCATTCATGATGTTTGTCCGGTGGTGTTGCCCATCGCCACGGCCAGCGCGGCCAGGTAGCCGTCGCGGGCCAGGCGCCTGCGAACGCCCTGGGCCATGTCGCTGTAGCCATCGGGCCAGGGCTTGCTTTCGTGGGCGGCGTGAATTGCGCAGATGGCCTCGATCATGTCGACCGTGGGCAGGGTTGGAACGGTTGCGGACGCTTGGGCTGGCAGGTCATGAGCCAGTAGGGGGGAGCTGATCGCTGCATTCATCCGCGTCATGTGATCGGCCCACTGGGACATGCAGGCGTCCCATCCCGCTTGATAGGCCCACTGGGACACGTAGGCGTCCCGTCCGGCTTGATGGACCAGCTGGTCTGCGCTCATGCTGCACCGCCTTTCGTTTGCCTCGGAAGGCAATGCGGATACAGCGTTCGCAGCCTCTGGACCTCGCGGCGGGCTTTCGCAAACTGCTCTAGGAAGCTATTGCGCTTGATCTTGCGGGCGCTCATGCTGCACCGCCTTTCTTTGCTTCGGCTTTGTCTCTCTGAATAATCGAAGTGCAGCCTTCGTGTCCGTGCTCGCACGCATCGGGCATGCCGCCTGGAAACGAAACACAGCAATCCGCGCAGACCCAAGAGCACTCGCCGCGAGCTGCGCGCAATGTCCACTCCTGCGTAATCCTGTCCATCTCAGAGAGGACGGATGGAGTTACTGGGCTTGTGGTTACGAAAATTCCGGGCATCACTCGCCTCCCTTGGTGCCGATGCCGTGGGCGCGCTCGGCTGCGCGAAAGCCGTCCAGCCATATCTTGGCCGATCCGCCAGAAAGCCAGTATGGGTTGTGGATCTGCTCAGGGCTCAGCGGCTCCCGCTCGGGCTGGCGTTCTGACCAGCGACGACGCTCAATGAGCCCTGCCACGGCCTCGGTGCGTTCGTCGTCATCCGGCCATTTGAGATAGCAGGCAATCATCCCGGCCACGTAGCGGCTCCATGTTGTCGGCTCGGGCTGGGGCTCTGCCTGCTGTAGCTTGAAGTTCGGTTCTGCGTCTTGTACAAGCAGCGTCAGACCGTGCTTTTCGCCTTGGCACTCCATCACCTCAGTGACCGTGCCGAAGTACCGATGCCCCGCATCATCATCACAGGTGGACACATCGACGCTCACACACATTCCTTTCACAAGGTCGGCTATGTCGGGCTGGGGCTCTGCCTGGGGTGCGGCATCAAGGTCAACGCCAGCAGCGACCCCAATTTCAGCGGCCATCTGATTCACCCAATCAACACGATGGGCGGTTACAGCAAAGGCGCGAGAGCTTTTAAAGGCAAGTGTCATCCAGCCACTTTTTGCTGTCAGACAGTGCTTCAGCAACCAGTCAAACGCCTGAGCCTTGGCTACCTGCGCGGGCACTCCCTGGGCCTGCTGCCCCACCCCATCGCATGGATGGTGCGGGTTGTTACACCGGGGGCACTGCGTCAGCGTCGGGGAGCATTTTGCTTGCGGGTTAAATGGCGGCACTCCCTGGGCCTGCTGCACATGCTCTGCCTTGGGTGCGGCAGCGAGCGCCCCGCGATAGGCTTGCCACAGGGCATTCGTGTTTGTGCGGGAGGCGCCGTCTTTGTAGAGGACAGCCATAACGGCATCGTGCATTGCCGGCGTTTCGTTTTCAGGTAGGGCCGGCACTCCCTGGGCCTGCTGCGCCCCGCCATAGAAGCCAATCCGCTCAGACTCATCGACCAATTCATTAAGGAGCTGTCTTGCCTGCTGAGGCGTCAAGGATTCCTTGACAGTTGCGGGCAGCAACGCCAGTGTGTTTTGTCTGCTCATTCAAAAAGCTCCAGTTGTGGCGCGCTGGCCGCCGTGTTGATCGGTGTGGGCTCGGCCTTCTGCCGCAGCTCGAGGGCGTTCTCGCCGAAGGTGTGGCCGAAGCCTTCGGGGGCTTGCGACCAGGTGTGCTTGACCAGGTAAGCGCGGCCAGCGTTCATGGGCCAGGCACAGACCTTGATCACCGTGGCGTTGCCCCAGCGGGTTTTGACCAGGTCCCCGGGTGCGAAGCGAGGCGGCGGTAGGTCGTAGACGGGCGGCGGCAGGTGCTCTTGGCCAGGGAAAGGCCAGTACGTGTTGTCGATGCTCATGGCCTGCCTTCAGGCTGCGCGGCGCAGTGCCTGCTGCTGCCCATAGTTCGCCCGGATCAGCGCCTCCATCGGGGGCGGGCTGACGCTGTTGCCGCACATCTTGACCTGCGCGCTTTTGCTGAAGCGGCGGCCGTCGTGGCCGCGGTCGATGATGTAGTCAGCGGGGAAGCCTTGGGCCCGGTACAGCTCGGCGGGCTGGAGCATGCGCAGGCCGATGTCGACGATCACATAGGGTGTGCCCTGAATGTGGACCGTGACCAGGGCCAGGCGGTCCTTGGTGGTGATGGTGCTGGCGGGCTCGACCAGGTCCCCGTGCTGGCCGCCTTCGCCGTAGTAGCGCATCAGGAAGGCGGCCACGCGCAGGGCGCCGGCTTCGTCTTCGGGGCTCAGCGTGCATTCGACCAGGCCGTGGTGCTGGCCGCCGGCGGTGATGGTCTTGGCCGGCTGGGTGGGGTCGCCTTCGCCGCCGCAGGTGTTGCTCGAGTAAGCGTGGCTCAGAAGGGCCGCCACCAGCTGCTGCTGGCTGCCGCTGTTGGTGATGGTGCTGGCCGGGCGTTCGACCGAGTGGCCCACCGAGGGCCGCGGCCCATCGTTGGCCTGGGCGAGGTACACGGCGGCCATGGCTGCGTCGGCCTTGCCGGTGGTGGTGAAGCTGGGCTCATTGGCGCTGCGTGGCTCGGTCTGGCCTGCGCGGCCGCCGACACCCACCACCAGAGCCGTGGCCAGCCCCAGGGTGTTGTTGCCGCCCGGGCGCTTGCTGGCGCCACCGGCGGTGATGGTGGGGGCGGGCTGGTCGATGGGCAGGCCGGCATGGTCAAAGCGGAACTGCACCAGCGTCGCGGCTGCAAGAGCCTGGCCGCCGCCGCTGGCCGTGACGGTGCCCATGGGGCCTTGGATGTCGTTCGTGCCGTGGCTCCAGCGCGGGGCGTCGGGCTTGCCTTCGCCGTGGCCGGCCTGGATCAGCATGGGCGTCACCACCGCATGCTTGACGCCCTCGGCCATCACTGTGCCCAGCGGGGCCTGCATGTCCAGCGCCCGGGGCTCTTGGCCAGCGCGTTCGCCGTAGCCGGTTTGCACCAGGGTCGGCGCGGCCAGGGCCAGCTCGCCCCGATTGGCGCCGGTGATGGTGCGCAGCGGATCCGTGGGGTCGTTCACCCGCACGCCGCCCTGGTGCGTGAGCGGCATGACGGTGGGCGCTACCAGGCAGTGCTCGGCCTTGCTGACCACAGTGCTCAGCGGGTCGTTCGCGCTGTTGCTGCGGTCAGCTGCAAAGCCCGTGTGCCCAGTCGCCACCACGAAGGGTTCGGCGGCGTCGAGCACGTACTTGCGCACGCCCTTGGCGATGCGTTTGAGCGTGGCGTCAGCCAGCGGGCGCGGGCGGGTGAAGATGCTGGGGCAGGGCGTGGTGAAGTCGATGCAGGCGGCGGCGGATCCCCAGCGCTTCAGGCCCTTGGCGGGTGTTTTGGCGTGCGTCGGCGTGGGCCAGACGATCGGCAGTCCGTCGAAGCGGGCAATCATGAACAGCCGCTCGCGGGTGGTGTGGGCGCCGTGGTCGGCTGCGACGATCTTGCGCCACTGCACCTGGCCGCCCATGCGCCGCAGGCCTTCCACGAAGTGGGCCCAGGTCTGGCCCTTGCGCTTTGGGTCGGGCACCAGGAACTGCTGCTCGAGCGGGGTGTGCTCGCCCTTGGGCGCCACGCTGCCGTCCAGCCGGATGACCCGGCCTGTCTTGGTGCAGCGCTTGGCGATCAGGGGTGACCATTGCAGCATCTGTTCGACGTTTTCCAGCGTGGCAAGGTCGGGGCCCAGGCCACGCTTGCGCAGCTTGCCGATCCAGCGGTGGCCGACCCAGGCCAGCGCGCGGATCTTCTTGCTGCGTGGTTGGCCGCCACGGGCTTGGCTGTGGTGGGTGCAGTCGGGGCTGAGGTGAAGCAGGCCCACGGGCATGCCGTCGACCACTTCGATGGGGTCCACCTCCCAGACGTCGCTCAGGTAGTGGCGCGTCTGAGGGTGGTTGGCCTCGTGCATGCTGATCGCGTCGGGGTTGTGGTTGACGGCGATGTCGACATGCCGGCCCAGGGCGCGCTCGATTCCGGTGGAGGCGCCACCGCCGCCAGCGAACAGGTCGACGATCAGCTTTTCGGCAATGGGGAGGATGAATTGCTGGCTCAGCATGTGCCGGGCTCCGTGTTGGGGTTGAGGTAGGCCGGGCGGTACCGGGCGCGCAGGGGCATGGGGCACAGGCTCAGCCAGTGGCCGCGAATGCCATACATCTGCAGGTTTGCGCTGCGGTGGCCTGCGGCCGGGTGGTAGAGGCTGGCGCGTGGGTCCAGCTCTGCGCGGGCGCGGTGGGCCAGCTGGGCGATCGCGTCGGGGCGCGGTGCTGGAGGCTGGGCCGGCGCTGCCGGGGCGTTGAAGAGGTCGAGCTGCGCGGTCAGCATGGCCAGGCCTCGCCGATGGGCAGGTCGGCCCACTTGATGACTTCGCCGGCCACCGTGCTGCCGTCCGCCTGGCGCCACTCGGTGCCGTCATGCCAGCCCAGCCAAGTGGGCTCGTCGGAATCCTTGAGGCAGATCAGCACGGTGATGTCGGGGTCGGGAAGCTGGCACTCGGGTATGTGGTGCCAGGTGATGAATTCGACGGTGGTGGTCATGTGCTGGCCTCCACGCGCTTGAACTCGACCACCCAGACCCAGGGATTGCCGGTCCACGATGTCGGGCCTTCCGCTCCGTTGACCGACTGCCACAAGGCGTGGAATGACACCGACGGCGAGTAGGTTCCATCCACGATCAGCTGCCCGTAGGTGCTCCAGAATCCGTGCTCGGTCTTGTAGATGCCTTCCGCCTTGGCATCCGCCTCGCTGATGTCCTGCAGCCGCTCCACGCGCACGCTGGTGATCTCCAGGGTGATGCGGCTGGCCCAGCGGGGCATGTGGATGCTGGGCTTCCATGTTCCGAAGGCGTACTCATCAAGGCCCGGGTGATCGGCCTTGTAGGCAACATCGTCATCGCGCCGCTCGTCGGGCTTGGCGTTGTCGCGATAGATGTGGGCGAACGTCTCGCGTACCCACAGACGGTCGCCGGGCTGGCCGTAGGGGCACGCGCGCTCGATGGCGTGCTGCTCTTCGCGGGCCAAGCATGAGGGTTCGTAGAGGTTGCCGAAGTCTGGATGCCTGACGGCTTTCATGACCCGCCGCGTCTGCGTCTTCGTGCCGGCCAGGATGGCGCGCACCATGGCGCCATTGAAAAGGATGGGGCGGTCTTTCATGCGGCGCCTTCTGTGTTGAGCTCGTCTTCGTCGGGCGGGCTGTACTCGTGCGCTGCCAGCAGGGCCATGGCCTCAGGCGGCAGCGGGTTGGCCACCAGCTCGGCGCGGACTCGAACCCAGCCGGCGCACATCTGCCCGTTCTTTGGCGAGTGGCACAGGAAGGGTTTGCCCTCGGCTGCAGCTTTGAGAAAGTCCAGCTGTGTCTGCGGGCAACCGTTGGGCACGCTGCCGCGCTTGCATGCGCAGGTCTTGCACATTTCGCCACGCAGGCCCGGGCCCGTGAGGCCATCCAGGCCCATCTCAGCGAGGCGGGCCTGGCCGAGTTCAGCCAGGCGGGCGGCGCTCTTGCCCATGGCTTGGCCGGAGGGGGTGATGCGGCTGTGGGTCATGTTCAGTATCTCTGCTCGGTTCACTTGAGAGATCGGGCCGGCGCCTGGTTGAGCGCCGGCCGTTTGCTTTAGCTTCCGATCGATCCCATCAACAGGGGCACATCACCAAGTTGCTCGGTGATCTGCGTGATGAGGTCTTTGGCTGCGCTCTCATGCACGCGATCAGCGCGCACCAGTTCGTAGCGGAAATTGACCTTGCCCTGCCCCAGCGCGTACTTCAGTCGAGCCGTGATGCGCCAAGCCGCGCCACCTTGAAAGACGGGGATGCCCAGCGCGAACTGCTTGAACATTTCCATGGACTCGGTGGTACCGGCGTCAGGGTCGGCGACGTAGGTCAGGCGCACGCCACCGCTTTGCAGCTTCGCACTCGACTTCAGCACGCGCTCTTCGTTGGCGACGAACTCGGTGGCCATGCCCAGCATCTGCAGGCTGGTGGGGAAGCCTTCGGCCGAGGTGATGTCCTCGGCATGCTCTTCCAGCCACTCGGCAAATGGGACTTGCGCGAAGCTCTGGCCGTTCTTGGCGATCCAGGCCTTCCACTCGGCGCTCATGTCCGGCGCGAAGGTGGCGGTGTGCTGGCGCCAGCCCGGCGTCGTGGTCGAGTGCTCATCCAGCACTGCGGTGAATTTCAGCGCGAAGGTCTGTGGGTTGAAGTTGCACCAGACCGTCGTGCCTTCGTCGGCGTGGGTGTTGATGTAGGCCAGGAAGCTGGCGGCGTCGGTGAATTGAGCGGCGGCCTTGGTGCGGCGCGGGTTGGGCAGCAGTTTCTCGAAGTCCAGTTCCTTGAGTTCGAAGCTCTTGGGTACCGCAATCTGCATCAGAGCAGGAAAGTCGCTGTTCGCTTCCTTCAGCGTCGTGATGATCTTCGCTTCAGGCAGCACGCGAGCCAGGGTGGCGGCGATGTTTTCTTTCAAGAGGTCTTGGGTTTCCATGGTTGCTTTCGGAGTGGCGGGGGTGGTGATCAGCCGGCGACAGCGGCGACGGCTGGTGCGAACTTGATCTCGCCGGTCGACTGGTCGACCTCGCGGATCTCCTTCGGTTTGGACTCGGCGACGCGCAGGTCCAGCTTGCGCTGCGCCGGGTTATCGATGGACAGATTGCCTTCGACCGTGGGCCACAGCAGATCCGCATCGGGCGCGCGCTCGGGCGTCTTGTTGGTGACCTTTGCAGTGATGGCCATGGCGCCGCCGGACTTCTTGAAGTCCAGCACGATGGTCAGCTTGCCGGCCTTGCCTGTGTCGTCAACGCTCTTGACCAGCTCGGCCATGAGGTCGCTGCACTGGTCGAGAAACAAGCCGCCCTGAAGCAGGCGCAGCGTGTCGGTGATGGGTCGTACAGACATGGTTTCCCTTTCGGTGGTGGTGGTGAAAATGGGTGGGCCGGCACGCCCTGTAAGCTGCCCGCCGCGTTCTCGCAGCAGGTGCCGGCCCGTTGATCGTCAGGCTGCGCGGCGCTCGGCCACGGCCTCGACCCAGCTGCTGGCGGGCTCGACATAACGGCCGATGCCTGCGGCTGCGAGGCCGGCGCCGGCATCGTTGCTAGCCGGCACCTCGTGGCGGTACCGGAACTTGCACTCGACCTTCTGCACGGCGACCTGGGGCGGCTTGGTGCCCGGCTTGGGCTGCTCGGTGGTGGGTGGCACCCAGGGGGTGTCGGTGGGCAGGCGGCCTTTGGCGCGGGTGCGCTTGGCGGCCAGTTCAATCTGTCGTGCGCCGGGCAGGGCGGCACCTCGTTTGGCGGCAGCCCGTAGGGTGCGCTGCGTGCTGCTGGCTGTGCCGGCTCGCGTCTGCTGGGGTGCGCAGCTTGGCGCCACGCGGCCGGCCTGCTGCTCTGCCTGGGTGTGAGCCTCCAGCCAGGCGGCCTGGCTGAACATGCGCTTGTTCGGGCCGGCGCCGTAGGGGTGCAGCATGGTCAGGGCGCACAGGCGGTTGGCCACAAGGTTGATCTTGGCTCGGGCTACGCCGGGCAGTGCTCGGTCCAGCTCGTCCAGGCTGGCGCCGAGGCGGCCTTTCGCGTGCACCATGCCGTGCACGGTCGCGCGCAAGGTGCCGGGCTTGGAGATGCCTGCCGGATGGTCGGCTTGCAGGGCAGCGCTGGCTGTGTCGCGCCATGCGGCGGTCGCGTAGTAACGGCTGAAGCGACCCAATTTGAGGGCGAAGGCTTGCTCTTGGAGCACGGCGGTGTACAGGGTGTTGTCGACACTGCCTTCGGTGCGGTTCGCTACGGCGGCGTGCAGATCGCGCAGCATCACGCCCAGCGGGCCGGCAGCCGCCAAGGCAGCGAGCACCTCGGTGCGTGCGTGTGCCGGCCGGCCGCTGCGTGGCAGGTGGTTGGCTACCGGGCGGGTCAGGCCCAGGCGGCTGGCCTTGAGTTGCACCTGGTGCACGGGGCGGCCCAGGCGCTTGGCAAGCTCGGCGGTGTCTTGGGTGGCGTAGTTGGCGCGCAGCAGGGCAATGCCTTCGGGCGTCCAGAAATTGCGGGGGGGCTTGGCGTCGTGGCTCATGATCAAGCGGCCTCGGTTTCGTTGCAGGTGTTCACGACGCCTTGCACCGCCTCGATGGCCAGGCCCAGGGCTTGCGCGGTGCTGGCCAGGGCTTCGTCGTGGGTGGCGCCCAGCTGCAGGGCGCGGGCGTAGGCTTGGGCGACGGTGTCGCGGGCATGGATTTGGGTCATGGTTGCGGGGCCTCGGTGGGGCGGGTGTTGCTGGGCTCGTCATTGGCCGCCGGGGCGGCGAAGGTCTTGATGTGGACCATGTGCGGCTCGCTGAGGCGGCGCACGATGAGGCCGCGCTCGGCGGCGTGGTCCAGGCTGGCGCGGTTCATGTCGATGCACTCGGGGCTGTACTCGCGGTCGTCCAACATGGGCCGGGTGTCGTACCAGAGCAGGCCGGCGGCATCGCGCACGCTGGCGCAGTTGCCCTCGATGTCAGCCACGGCGGCCTGGTCGGCGATTTGGTAGGCGCGCTGGTCTGCCGTGGCGATTCGGGCGTGCAGCTCGCTCAAGGCCTGGGCGCAGCGGCGGGCGGCGGCGCTCATGCGGCCCGCCGATCTGGGTGGTTGTGCTTGGTGATGGTGCGCACCAGGGCCAGCGCCAGGCGCTCGCGCAGCTGGAGCAGGGTGCCGTTGTTGTCGATCTCGGCGTCGGCGCGCAGGTGGGGCCAGGCCCATTCGCTTTCATGCTCGCGCACGGACACGGCGGCTTCGCGGTGGATGCGCAGCAGCGTGCCGCCATGGCGGCGGACCCAGGCAGCCTCGTCTTCGAATCGCACATCCGTGACGATGTGCACCACGGGCTTGGTGAGCGGGGCTTGGGCGGCGGCGGCACCATAGAGCTGAGCCTCCTTCAGGCGAACCCACAGGCCGGGCATGAGCACGCGGCCGTAGTCGGTGCCCAGGGTCTGGGCCAGGGCGCGGTAGCTGTAGCCGATGTGGGGGACCGGGGCTTCTTTGAGCGCGCGGTCGGTCATGTACTCCATCGGGATGATGGCGGCGAGCATCTGGCGGATGGGGTCTGCAAAGCCGGTGACGGTGGCGTCGAGGTTGCTGGCCAGGGCGATGCTGGCGAGCAGCTGGCCGGCGGTGTCTTTGCCGCAGCCGGCCGCGCCGGTCAATGCGATCAGGTGGACGCTGTGCTTGGGCGTGGGGGTAGGGTGGTCGTTCATGATCAGGCGGCTTCCTTCTCAGGGGCTTCGTGGTAATGACGGGCTTGCAGGTGCACGGGGTCGAGCTGGGTGCAGCCCATGAGTTCGATGCGGGCTTGCTTGCCGCCGACGATGCGTTCGCGGTCGGCCTGCACCTTGATGACGGTGCCGGGCTTGAGCAGCGCGGCCTTGTGGCCGGCTGCCACCGCGGCGCTGGGGCCGAAGCCCATGGAGCGCTCGATTCGGTAGTCGGTACCGCCGCGCTCGGCCCAGACCTGCAGCACGTACTCGGTCACCAGCACGCCGCTTTGCAGCTGCGGCCGGGAGCGCACCTCGGGGCGGCGGCTGACGTTGAGGGCCAGGGCAATGGGGTGGAGGCTCATGGTGCTGCGTCCTGTGGTGGTGAAGGCGCTGGCCATGGATCAGCGCCCCAGGCGGCCGAGGTGCCAGGCCATGGCGGCGGCGTACAGCCGGCGCAGCAGGCGGGCCAGCAGGCCGGGGCGGGTGGGGATTTCGCTGCGGCCCGGCAGGCGCGGGATGCGGTTGTGGCGGGGCGCGCTCATGCCAGGGCCAGCTCGTAGTGGTCGGCGTTGGCGGCGGCGCGGGGCATGAGGGTGCCCGGGGGCAGCTCCAGGCCGGGCGCGTAGAACTTGGTGACCTTGGCGCTGCCGCCGCGCAGTTCGGGGTAGATCGTCGCGGCCGCGTCGAGGGCGGCCCAGGTGCCGGCATCAGTGGTCTGGATGACGCGGCGCGTGCCGTCGGCCAGGAGAAGTGAGAGTTGGATCAATCGCATGTTGCCTCCAGACACTTTGACTGTGTGTCTGAAGACAACTATTACACCAAATGACACATTGCGCAAGCCCTTGGGTGCGATTTTGTTGACCTGGGGGTATCAGGGAAACCGCGGTCGTGTGGGCTGAAATGAGCCAAAACTGCCGGCCCATAATGGCCTGCCCGAGCGGGCAAGACATCAAATCAAACCAGAGAGGATTCCATGAGTAACTACATCACCAGCGCGCTGGCCAAGGATGAGCGAGTGCTGTACCAAGGGCGCGTGAGCTACTGGAGCGTTGCGGTACCGCTCGCTGTCTGCGCGTTCTTTATGTCGGCGGGCCTGTTGGTGCTCATTGGCGGCTTGGTTGCTGGCTCGGGCGGTGGGCCGGGTTTGGTGTGGCTGGTGATCGGCGCGGTGGTGGGCGTTATGGCGTACATCAAGCTGAAGACGACGGAGCTTGCGATTACCTCGAAGCGGGTCATTGCAAAGTTCGGTTTCATCAGCCGCAAAACCGTGGAACTGAACTTGAGCAAGATCGAGAGCATTCAGGTGGACCAGAGCATCTTGGGTCGGATGCTGAACTACGGTTCATTGGTGATCGCGGGCGGCGGCAATCCGCAAGCACCCATTCCGGGCATCAGCGATCCCATGGGCTTTCGCAAGGCATTTGCTGAGGCTTCAGACAAAGCGGCTTGAGCTGCTTTGTTCCGCGAATAGCCCGCCGCGTGCGGGCTTTTTTGTGCCTGCTGGGCTGAGGTCAGGGTCCGTCGAGGGGGCCGCAGTCTCGGATGATGTTGATGACGCGGCCGTGCACGGTGATCTCACGCTCGAACTCGGCGGCGCTGAGGGTATCGCTGTGTTGCTGCCGGCGCAGCTGGTAGCTGCCGCTTGGGCCGAGGTAAATGCGAGGCATGAGGATGCTGCGCCGCCAGCCGACCAGGTAGTGGCGTCCGTCTTGTATGGGATGGGCCTGGCTGGGGTCAATGACGGCTGTGGCCTCAGGCTCGATGGGGACGAGCATGAGGTGAGCGCCGCCCTTGTGGCGAGGAAAGGCGGCAGCGGGTGCTGTGAAGTGGGCGCCGGGGATCAGTTGACCGGCTTCGATTTGATAGCGGTGGATCACGATCTGCTCGCCTCCCTGACGAGCGAAGTCTGAAGTGGCCATGGGCGCGGCCTGTTGTGCTTCAGCTAGGGGAGCGATGGTGTCCGGTGACAGCTTGTAACTGTTGTCGTCCTTCTGGGGGGCTTGCCCGAACAGCAGGAACAAGTCGTTTGTTCGCAGAACGGGATGTAGGGTGCGGATGGCGTCAATGCTGTGGGCGCGCCCGGTTTCTAGCTTGGCAATCAAGCTGCGGGAGAGTTTCGCCAGACGTGCAAGGTCGGCCTGTGTCAAGCCCATAGATCGCCGGCGGGTGGCGATGCGGTGGCCGATCTTGATCAGCTCGCTGGGGGTGGGGTTCTCTGGGGCGTCCATGGGCATTGGTTGGGTGGCCCTGCCCGTGCCTCGCGGTCGTAAGCGCCGCGTTACAAACGATTGTCCGTGCCCTGACGTGTTGGGCCTGCTGGGTCTGCCAAATTGTTCCTGGCTTGTTCGTGATCTTGTTCGCGGCGACAGCCTTGTTCTAGCGTCGGTCTGAACGTGTTCTGCCTCAGAGGGCCGACAAGGCTTTCAAAAAATAATTCAGCTGAATGGCATGGGGTTCCGTGCGCTTTGTGACTACTTCGTCGGGGAATCGCAACGTGCGGGTCAATCGATCGACGAAACCATCATGCGGGCACAGCCGGCGATGCTGACCTGGCTGCGCATCTCGGAGGGGCTGAGGGTGATGGCAGCGCTGGGGTTGCTGTCGATGCTGAGGCGGATGCCGGCTGGTACCAAGTGTGCGCGGCGAATGACCAGCTGGTCGCCCCAGCCGAGGGCGTAGGCACGGCCGTCTTGAATCTGGGTGTCGCTGGTGTCGATGATCAATGTGGCCCCGCGCGGGATGGCCGGTGCCATGTCGCTGACTTCGACGGACATCCACGCGGCAGAGCTGAGGCGGATCTCGCGGCGCTGAAGCTCGGCGGCGGCCAACAGCACAGTGCTGGTTTCATCGACACGCTGGATGTTCTTGCTTCGGTGCAGGCGCGGGATGGCGATGATTTCGCCGATTGCGCGCGGCGCGCCGATGCTAAGCGGGCGGTCCACTCCGTCTAGGTAGTAGGGCGCCATGCCCAGGCTTTCCTCGAGGCGGCGGGCTAGGTTTTCGCCAATGTCTCGCTTGCGCACGCTCTTGTGGAGGATGCAGCTGATGTAGCTGGGTTGGACGTCCAGCTGCTTGGCTAGCTGGGTCTGGGTGATCTTGTGTTGATTCAGCCAGCTTTGCAGCAGCTCACGACGCACGAGGGAAAGGCTCATGGCGTCGTATTTCACGTGACCGATTGTGTCTTCTGGTCTTGTCAAAACGGAGTCATTAGACATAAACTGTACTCGTGCAAAAAGTTGACCCACCCACCTACATCCGCAGCCTGAAGGTTTTCGAGCGCGTGCAGCTTGCTGAAGCGCTGGGGATTTCCTACGGGCACTTGAATAACCTGGCCTATGGCCGGCGGCACATCACGCCCCTCTATGCGGCGCGGCTGGAGCGCATCTCTGATGGGCAGGCGCCGCGGTACTTGGCCCTGCCAGAAGAGTGGCAAGAGATCTGGCCCGAGCTGGCCGAGCAGCTGAGAAACCGGCCATCGGCAAACGATGAGTCGGCCTCAACCTTGAAAGCGGCATAGGCATCTGGTTCTCCAGCGTGCAAAGCCGTATTAAACCATTTGACATACAAGGGCGACGTACCCATGACGAACCCTCAAGACACCGCTGCGCCCACGCTGGCCCAGGAACTTGCCGCACTGCGGCAGCTGTTGGCCCGCTTGGAGCGGCATCTGGTGGACACGGATGTCTGCCCGATGGCGGCGCGGGCGCGCGCGGCGGCTGGGCCACTGTCGCCTGAGGCCGCCGCGAATGTGCAGTACGCCATTGAGCATGGCCTGACTGCGCAAGAGTTCTCGGCGTATGTCAGCGCAGGCGGCGAATGTCGTTCTTCAGGTCCCGAAGCTCGCTCTGCACCTGAGCAAGCGATTTCGCCAGAGCAAGTAGGCCTTGATTGAGATTCCAGGCTTCTTGGTCTAAAGGTTCGCCGGTCAGATCCTTCGGAATGAGTTCGAGGTTTTCTTTGAAGTGTCGAATTGCTTGTGTGGTGCTCATGCGTGCCCTCCTGGGGCTGGTTGGTGTAGGAACCCCCAGCATAACCAGAGATGGGCACGCACCTTTTCCCCCAGCCTGCCGTGCCCTTGGGCTCGCCGCAGTGCGCTTTGCCGTGACCACTCCACCACGGCTGCGCCTTGTTTTTGTTCGCTTGGTTTCCTTTCCCGGCGCGATGTTGGCGCTGCAGCGGGCAGGCAGGGGCTTTTTTCTGAAGTGTGGATGGCATGCAAGGCAGTGTCTGCCTGTGGCGGCCTAACGCGCAATCTGTTTGGATAACGAGGTTTCGTACGATGAACGTCTTAGATGCTGCCTTCGCAATCGCACATGACTACCCGCACGGCGGGGCCCGGGCGCTGGGTATGCGCATGGGTAAAAACAGCCTCAGCGACGAGCTGAACCCGAACATCTCGCGCGCCAAGTTTGGCTTGGCGGATGCGGTGCAGCTGCAGCAGCTGACTGGGGACTATCGGGTGCTGCATGCCATGGCGGCGGAGCTGGGCCACCTGGCGGTGCCACTGCCTGCGGCGGAGCTGGGCGACACACCATGCGCAAGCCTGGTGGCGAAGCTGGCGCAGGAGTTCGCGCAGCTGATGGCCGAGGTGGCCCAGGATCTGGCCGACAGCGCGGTGGATGACAACGAGCTGCGGCGGCTGGAGCGCCAGTCGGGCCGGCTGGTGGCTGAGGTGCAAGCGTTGCTGAAGCATGCGGCCACCATGAATGCCGAGGCCAAGCCGGCGTTCATTCGCTCGGTGGCCTGAACGATGAAGCGGCCGAGCTTTCAGTTCTACCCCGGCGACTGGCGCAAGAACGCCAAGCTGCGGCGTTGCTCGGATGCGGCGCGCGGGGCCTGGATCGATGTGATGTGCATCTTGCACGATTCGTCGGACGAGGCGGGCGAGTATGGCGTGGTGCGCTGGCCTCTGGAGGACCTGGCGCGGGCGGCCGGCGCGCAGCTGAAGCTGTGCAAAGAATTGGCCTCCAAGGGGGTGCTGAAGGGCGCCGACAAGGGGGCGGCACCGTACGTGCACACGCCGCGCCATGCCGGCAAGGTGGGCGAACCGGTGGTGCTGGTGGATACGGCAGGGGGCGGGCCGGTGTGGTACTGCAGCCGCATGGTGCGGGACGAATGGATGCGGCAGCGGCGTGGCGCGAGTACGCGTTTCAGCCCTGACTTTCAGCCCCCTGGCCGTTCACCAAAGGGGGGGATTGGTGAACCGTATGGTGACGGCAGCGAAGGCGGCAGGGAGTACGGCAGCGAGCACGGCAACAATCCGCCCATCCGTGTTCCCACCGGACGGCAGGGTAACGGCCCTTCCTCTTCCTCTTCCTCTTTAATACAGACTGATAACCTCACACAGGCCGAAGTGTCGTGTGTCGATGGGCTTGAACCGACTCAACTCGGGGCGGTTTACGCGGCGCTGCGGGATGCTGGCGTCACCGATGCCAACCCGGGAGACCCGGTCTTGAAAGTGATGGTGGAGCAGGGCGTCGATGTGGCCGAGTGGCGGGCAGCGGCGAAGGCGGCGCTGAAGGCGGGGCGGTCGGACATGGCCTACGTGGTGGGCGTGGTCCGCAACAAGCGGGCCGATGCGTCGAAGCTGAAGCTGGCCCCTGCAGCGCAGCCGGTGCACACCGTCACGGTGGCGAGCAATGACGCCGAGATTACGCGGCAACGGCTGGAGGCTGAGGCGAAGCGGCCCTTTGGCCTGCCGAGCGAAGAGCAGCGGGCCAAGATCGCGGAAGCGCGCCAAGCTGCGCGGTTGACCCCGGTGGTGAGGGCGCAGGCATGATCCGCATTGAGCTGCAGGGCGACGCCTCGTTCCTCGCTGCCATGGCGCAGAGCGAAAAGCAGGCGCGGTTTGCGCTGTCGGTGGCGCTGAACCAGACGGCCAAGGCGGTCATCGTGGACCAGCGCAAGGAAATGCAGGATGTGTTCGACCGGCCGACGCCGTGGACGCTGAACAGCTTGCGCCAGTACGGTGTTGCAAAGCGCGACAAGCTGGAGACCGAGGTGGACTGGCGCGCCAACTTTGGCAAGGGCATCCAGCCCGACCAGTACATGATGGCCCAGGTGACGGGTGGCGCTCGGCGCATGAAGCGCTACGAGGTGGCGCTGCGGTCGGTAGGCGCATTGCCTGACGATCACTACACCGTGCCGGGCGAGGGCGCCAAGCTCGATGCCTACGGGAACATCAGCGCAGGCCAGATCATCCAGATCCTGAGCTACTTCAAGGCCTTCCCGGAAATGGGCTACAAGTCCAATGCAACGGAGAAGACCAAGGCCCGCTTGGCTCGCGACAACAAGCGGACCGGTGCGCGTGGATTCGTGTACTTCGTGGGCCGGCCCGGTGATCGCGGCCAGCTCGGCCTGTACAAGCGCACGCAGCTGGGCTTCGGCAGCTCCATCACGCCCATCCTGATCTTCGTGAAGAGTGCCAACTACGAAGCCCGCTTCGACATCGAGTACGTCGCCGCCAAGACGTTGGCCCGCGAGCTGCAGCCCGCCTTCGACACCGCCTTCGCCGCCGCGATGGCCACAGCCAAATGACCTGCCTGAAAAAACGTGGGTCCTTCCGGGCACCCCAGCCTGCGGGTAATTCGAACCGGGTTGTCGGACTGTTTCGCAAGTCTCCTAAGGGGGTTAAGTGAAGGTGATAGGGGCTTTGGATGTGGTGATTTCTCAGGCTGATTTTGCAGACCTGATCGGGGTCAGCGAAGCGCGCGTCAGCCAGCTCGTGAGCGAGGGCGTGATCACGCGCGGCGAGACTGGCCGGCAATGGCTGCTCGCCTATTGCGAGCGCCTTCGCGACATGGCTGCTGGCCGCATGGGTGCGGAGGGCGGCCTCGACCTGGTGCAAGAACGCGCAGCGCTGGCCCGGTCGCAGCGTGTGGCGCAAGAGCTGAAGAACGCGGTGGCGCGCGGCGAGTTCGCGCCCATCGGCCTGCTGTCCGATGTGCTGGGCGCTGCCTCGTCGGCCGTGGTCGATCGCTTCGAACAGCTCGACGCCGCGCTGCGCAAGGAATGCCCCGACCTGCAAGAGACCGCGCGCATGGCGATCCACAAGGTCATCACCTCGGCGCGCAATGAGTGGATCCGCTCGACGGCCAGCCTCGTCGAGGCCCAGCTGGCCGAGCTCGACGCCGAAGCCGATGACGACCAGGACGGCGCCCTGGCCGTGGAGCTGGACGATTGAGCGCCACCATCCACCGCCACCTGGCGCAGCGCGACACCCTGCGCGCTGTCGGCGAGGCCGTGCGCCTCGGCATGGGCAGCCTGCGCGCGGATCCGCCGCAGCGCCTGAGCGACTGGGCACGCGAGCACTTCAAGCTGGCCGGCGAATCCAGCCACCAGAAAGGCGCATGGGAGTCCTGGCCCTTCCAGATCGGCTGGATGGATGCCTTCAGCAATGACGACATCGAGCATTGCGATGTGCAGAAGTCCAAGCGTGTGGGCTACACCAAGACCGTGTCCGCCTTCGTCGCCTACAACATCGCCCACCGCCGCCGCAAGCAAGCCGTCTGGCAGCCCACCGACGATGACCGCGACAGCTTCGTCAAGAGCGAGATCGACCCCGTGCTCGACGGCGTGGCCGCCGTGCGCGCAGCCCGCCGCAAAGGAAAGGGCGACCAGGGCGACACCATCAAGCTCAAGACCTTCCGCGACAGCGTGGCCCACTTCCTGGGCGGCAAGGCGGCCCGGGCCTATCGCCGCATCACCGTGGCCGTGGCCATCCTGGATGAGTGGAGCGGCTTCGACCAGCAGATTGAGAAGTCCTCAGACCCCGGCACCCTTGCCAAGGGCCGCCTCGAGGGCGCGCCCTATCCCAAGTTTGTCGGCGGATCCACACCCCGCATCAAAGGCCTCTGCCACGTCGAACGCTCCCGCCTCAATGCGGATGCCGACATGCGGTACCACATCCGCTGCCCCCACTGCGCCGAAGAGCACCCGCTCTACTGGGGCGGCAAGGATGTGCCCCACGGCCTCAAGTGGGACCGCGGCCAGCCCGACACCGTGCGCCATGTCTGCCCCCACTGCGGCGGCGAGATCCGCCAGGGCGACTACCTGCGCGCCTGGATCGGCGATTGGGTCTGCATCAAGACCGGCATCCGCTACGGCGCCGACCAAGTCTGGCGCGACGCTGCCGGCCAGCCCACCCGACCGCCGCGCCATGTGGCCTTCCACATCTGGGCCGGCTACAGCCCCCAGCGCACCTGGGCCGACATCGTGCGCGAGTTTGAGCAAGCCAGAGCCGCGCTCGAGCAAGGCGACGTCGGCCCCATGCAGGGCTTCATCAATGAGACCCTGGGCGAGACCTGGGAAGTCAAAGGCGAGCGCACCGAAGAACACGCCTTGCAGGCCCGGGCCGAGCCCTTCCCGCTGCGCGTCGTTCCCATCGGCGGCCTGGTGCTCACCGCTGGCGTCGACCTGCAGGGCAACCGCTGGGAAATCGGCGTCTGGGCCTGGGGCCGAGGCATGGAGTCCTGGACTGTGGATCACCACATCATCGAAGGAAACCCAGCGGATGACCGGGATTGGGCTGCCGTCGAGCAGTACCTGCAGCGTCGCTACCCCCAGGCCTGGCACGGCGGCAGTCTTGGCATTGAGGCCATCAGCATCGACTCGAGCAACGACACCCAGGCCGCGTACAACTTTGTGCGCAGGCAGCAGGGCCTGATGAAAATCCATGCGATCAAGGGTGCGTCTGAGCCCAACAAGCCAATCAAAGGCACAGCCAGTAGCCAAGATGTGAATTGGCGCGGGCAGAAATGGGCCAACGGCGTCAAGCTCTGGGTGATCGGCGTGGACACCGCCAAAGACCTGCTCCACGGCCAGCTCGCCATCGCCGAGCCCGGCCCCGGCTACGTGCATTTCAGCAGCCAGCTGCCCCGCGAGTGGTACGAGCAGCTCACTGCCGAGCAGCGCATCTTGGTGCGCGTGCCCACCGGCGAGGCCCACCGCTGGGTCAAACGCCGGAATCGCAATGAAGTGCTCGACTGCCGCAACTACGCCCTCCACGCTGCCTACATGCTCGGCCTCCACACCAAGCCCGACCGCTCCTGGAGCCTCATCGAACAAGCCGTGCAGCCGGCCCGCGACCTCTTCACCAGCGAGGCCCTGCTGCTGCCGCATCAGATCGCGGCGCAGCCTGAGCCCGCCGCCCTGGCGCTTGTCTTGCCAGCCCTGGCCCATGTGGCCCAGCTGCCGCCCATGGCGCGGCCAGCCGCCGCCCGCCCGCAACCCCGCCGCCTGTGCTGATCGCCCACTATGACCCCTCACCCAACACACCCCAAGCCGCCGCAGGAATTGGCCGACCAGCCCGACCTGGTGGACCGGATCTTTGACTACCTCGTCGAGATCCTGCCCGAGCTGGAGGCTGCCGAGGTCCGCCTCTCCGGCGCCCGTGAACGCGTGCGGCGCGAGTTCGCGGGCATCGAAACCTATGTGCGCAAGCGCGATGCCGGCAGCCTTCGCCCTGAGGTGCTGGCCCTGTTCAACGGCCGCAACGCCAGCGAGGTGGCGCGCAGGCTGGGCGTCAGCAGGGCCACCGTGTACCGCTGCCTGAAGCAGCCTGCCGCAAACGAGTCTCAATTTTCCGAGAAATGAGACAAGCCCGTGGGCATGCTCGCGGGCATGGCACTCACCCAAACCGATCTCGCGCGGCTCGACTCCGCCATCGCCACCTCTGAGCTGGAGGTGGAAGTCGACGGTCAGCGCGTGCGCTACCGCAGCACCCAGGACCTGCTCGCTGCCCGCGCCCATGTGGCCAGCGTTCTCTCCAGCTCCACGGCGGGCGGCGGCGCTGCTCGCCGCACCGGCTACCCCACCTTCATCACCAGCCGGGAGCGTTGATCATGAGCCGTGCCTTCGTCCAAGCCACCCAGCCCACCGTGCTGGACCGCCTCATTGGCTGGGTCTCCCCCGGCGCCGGCCTGCAGCGGCACCACAGCCGCCAGCTGCTCACTCGCGCCTATGCCGCCGCTTTGCCGGGCGACACCTGGCGCCCCAAGCGCCCCAACGCCAGCGCCAACGCTGACCACGCCGCGGATGCGCCCACGCTGCGCGCCAAGAGCCGCAGCCTGATCCAGAACGTCGAGTACATCGCCGCCGGCATGAATGCCCGCGTCGCTCACATCGTCGGTACCGGCATCATCCCCAAGTGGGGCGGCCGCCATGGTAATGTTCTCGCGGACCTGTGGCCGCAATGGGTCAAAGTAGCGGATGCCGACGGTCGGCGCGACCTCTACGGCATCCAGGCCGCCGGCGTGCGCGCCATGGACGCCGACGGCGAGGTGCTCATCCGCCTACGCTCCCGCCGCATGAGCGACGGCCTGCCCGTGCCCTTGCAACTGCAGCTGCTGGAGATTGATCACCTCGACACCACGATCACGCGTGGCAACGGCAACAACGCCGTGGTCGGCGGCTGCGAAGTCGACGCCCTGGGCAAGGTGGTGGCCTACTGGCTCTGGCCCCAGCACCCCGGCGACCAGGGGCAGCTGCGCCAGCGCAACCAGCGCAGCACCCGCGTGCCTGCGGCCGAGATCATTCACCTGTTCGCGCCCACGCGGCCGGGCCAGGGTCGGGGCTTTCCGCGCCTGTCGAGCGTCATCCCCCGCGCCCGCGACCTGCAGCTGCTGGAGGACGCCGAGCTGCAGCGCAAGAACCTCGAGGGCCGCCTGTCCGTGCTCGCGAGTGGCGATGTGGCGGGCATGGCTGAGGGTGCGCAGTACAGCGGCGGCCCTGGTGCCGGTGCCAGCCTGGGCGAGCTGGCCAGCGGCGGCATCACGCAGATCCCGGCCGGCATGAACGTCACCGTGATCGAGCCCAAGGCCGCGCCCGGCTTCGTCGACTACTGCAAGTACAACATCCATCTCATCTGCGCCGGCGCAGGCTTCACCTACGAGCAGGCCACAGGCGACATGAGGGAAGTGAATTTCAGCAGCGCCCGCGTGCGCCTGCTCGACTTCCGCCGCGAGATCGAGCAGCTGCAGTGGCTCACCGTGATCCCTCAGCTGTGCGAGCGCATCTGCGCCGAGTTCGCGGCCTATGCCGCCCTGGCGGGCGTGATCCAGGGCAAGTTGGACTACACCGTCGAGCACTCCACCCCCAAGTGGGACCACGTCAACCCTTCGCAGGATGTCGACGCCGACCTGGCCGAGATCGCCGGTGGCCTCAGCAGCATCAGCGAGAAGCTGCGCCGCCGCGGCTACGACCCCAAGCAAGTGTTTGACGAGCTGGCCGAGGACATCAAGGGCCTGCAAGAGCGCGGCATCTGGGATGCGCTCGTCATGCTGCTCAAGGGCAAAGTGCCGGCGCAGCCCAGTCCGAACGGCGGCTGAACGTTCGGATTGCAAGTTGTCTCATTTTTCCGAGAAATGAGACAGCTGCATCGGCACAGTGCCAATCCATGAGCACAGCCGTAACGCAGCAATCGCGCAGCACCAGCCCCAGCACCGAGGTGCGCGAGATCCCGACGCAGGTGCGCGAGGCCTCCCTGGTGCCCAGCACCTTCAACGAGGCCGACAACACCGTCGAGGTGGTCTGGACCACCGGCTCCCGCCGCCGTGCCTACGACTGGTGGACCGAGACCACCTACGAGGAAGAGCTGGCCGTCACCGCCGAAGCGGTGGACATGACCCGCTTCGATGCGGGTGTGGTGCAGGTCATCGACTCGCACCGCGTCTACGGCGGCGTCAGCGCCATCCTCGGCGTGGCTACCCGGGGCTGGATCAGCGGCGGCGAAGGCCGCGCCACGCTCAAGCTCAGCACCCGCGAAGAAGTGGCCGGCATCGTGGCCGACATCCGCGCCGGCATCATCCGCAGCATCTCGTTCGGCTACTCCGTCGAGCGCTACGCCATCACCCGCGCCCAAGACCGCACCGATGGCGTCAACCTGCCCCTGTACCGCGCCGAGCGCTGGACGCCGCAGGAAATCAGCTTCGTCACCGTTCCCGCCGACCCCAACGCCGGCACCCGCTCCCAGCACTCTGACGCCGGCGCCGATGCCGGCGCCGCACACCGTTCTTCGCGTCCGGGCCCGCAAGGCCTGCCCTGCGAATTCGTCCGGGCCGCTTCGGCTCACAACCCCCAAGAGGAAACTCAAATGCCACAGCGTGACCAGGTCACCTCCCCGGGCAATGCACCTGCGTCGCCCGATGTGTCTCAACAGCAGCAGTCGCGGGGCGCCGTCGAGCCGCAAGGCCAGGCCCCGGCCGACCTTGCCCAGCGCGCCGCCAACGCAGCCGCCAGCGCCGCCGCTGACATCACCGAGCTGTGCGCTCGTCACAACGTGCCCCAGCTCGCCGCCGGCATGATCCGCAGCGGCCAGACACTGGAGCAGGCCCGCGGCGCCGTGCTTGAAGAGCTGGCCCGGCGCGATGCCGCCTCGGGCGGCCACAACGCCACCCGCGTCGAGACCGTGCGCGATGAATTCGCCACCCGCATGGAAGGCATGCAAGAAGCGGTCATGTCGCGCGTCAACGCCCGCGCCCCGCTGACCGACAACGGCCGCCAGTTCCGCGGCATGTCCATCATCGAGATGGGCCGCGAACTGCTCGAAACCCACGGCCAGAACACCCGTGGCCTGGACAAGATGACCCTGGCCACCCGCATCCTGACCTTCCGTTCGGGCGGCATGCACAGCAGCAGCGACTTCAGCTCGCTCATGGCCAACGTCGCCAGCAAGCGGCTGCGCGCCAGCTACGAAGAAAACCCCGGCACCTACACCCGCTGGGCCCGCCGCGCGCCGAACGCGCCCGACTTCAAGAACATGAGCGTCGTGCAGCTGGCCGCCATGCCCGACCTGCTGCAGGTCAACGAGCACGGCGAGTTCAAGTACGGCGTGCTGAAAGACGGCGCCGAGACCTACTCTCTGCTGACCTATGGCCGCATCGTGGCACTCACCCGCCAGGCCATCATCAACGATGACCTGCGCGCCTTCGACCGCCTGGTCACCGGCTTCGGTGCCAGCTCGGCCCGCCTGGAAAACCGCACCGTCTACGCCCAGCTCACGGCCAATGCCGCGCTGTCCGACAGCGTGGCCCTGTTCCACGCCACCCATGCCAACCTCGGCACCGGCGCCCCCTCGGCCCTGCAGTTCTCGGCACTGAGCGATGGCCGCAAAGCCATGCGCCTGCAAAAGGGCCTGCAGAGCGAAGAGCTGAATCTGGCGCCTTCCTACCTGATCGTGCCCGCCTCGCTGGAGCAAACCGCCTACCAGCTCACCAGCAGCAACTACACGCCGGCCAAGCAGGTCGATGTGAACGAGTTCCGCCAAGGCGGCCGCACCAGCCTGGAGCCCATCGTCGAGCCCATCCTCGACGCTGCCAGCGCCACCGCCTGGTACCTCGCCGCCACCAACAGCCAAGTCGACACCGTCGAGTACTGCTACCTGGACGGCGCCGAAGGCCCGGTCATCGAAAGCGAAGTCGGCTTCGAAGTGGATGGCATCCAGTTCAAGTGCCGCGAAGACTTTGCCGCCAAGGCCATCGACTACCGCGGTTTGTACAAGGCCAACGGCGCCTGACGCTCCAGCGTCTTGAGCCCAGCGCGCCGGCCTCGACCGGCGCGCCTTCCTGCATCAGCAAATGGGGCGTGCCCCAAGGAACCGACATCATGAAGAATTTTGTTCAAACGGCGGCCGTGCTCGGCGTGCTCGCTCCCTCCGCGCTGGCCAGCGGCGATGGTTGCCTGGTGGGCGCCATCTTCGGTGTGGCTACGACTGCGGCGGCCAACGGCGCACCCGTGGAGATCTCCCGCGAAGGCGTCTTCGACATCACCATGCTCAGTACCGACACCGGCGCGGCCGGTGTCAAGGTCTACTGGGACAACACCAACAAGCGCTTGACAACCACGGTGGGCAGCAACACCCTGGTCGGTGCGCTGGCCGCTGCCAAGGCCAACGGCGAGACCATCGGCCGCGTGCTGCTGGACGGCGTCATCCGCTGAGCTGTCGGCCTGCTGCGCACCATGTTCGACTTCGCTGAAGCCCAGGCCCGCCTGGGCGCCTCCATCGCCCGCTGCATGGCCAACGCCGTGCTGCAGGTGGGGGCGCTCGAGCTACCGGGCAACCTGCGCCGTCGCACCCGGCAGGGTGTGTACGGCATCGGGCTGGACGCCGCGGGTACCGATGTCGAGTTCAACGTGGACACCTCGGCCCTGCTGGGTCTCGATCTGGCGGGTCAGCACGTCAACACCGTGCAGCGCGGTCAAGTCGCCTGGTGGCGCGTCACCAGCGCCACGCCCGATGTGGCGGCCGGTACCACCAACCTCAAGCTCGAGGTCTGGCGCTCATGACCATCACCGCCCACGACGACATCATCGCCGCCATCCTGGCCGCCCTGCGGGCCGAGCCCGGGCTGGCCGCAGCGCGCATCGAAGAGGAAGCCTCCTGGGACCTGCTCCCCGAGTCGGCCCTCAGCGCGGTGTCGGTCGCCTTCATGGGCTCCACGCCCGAGCAGGTGCTGCTGTCCGGCCAGCCGATCGACTGGGTCACCGGCGTGCGCATCAGCTGCCTGCACCGGCAAGACAGCGCCGGCACTGCCGGCCGTGCCAGCCGGGGCCTGCATGGCCTGGTCTATGCCCGGCTCATGTCGGACATCACCCTGGGCGGCCGCGCGCAAGAGGTCAGCCTCCAGCGCATGACCTCTGACACCGAGTTCATGGGCAGCCGCATCGGTGTGCTCCATGCCGACTACCGCATCCAGCACCGCAGTGACGGCGCCACCCTCAACCCCATTTTGTGAGCCGCATTGCCCATGTCACACGCAGCCCCTGATCAGTCTCTTGCGCTCGCGGCCGCGGCCAGCAGCGCCCAGCCCGACCCAGTCGCCCCCATCGGCACCCCGCCTGGCGGCGGCCGCTGGGCCTGGTCTACCGAACAGCAAGCTTGGGTCTCGCTCGACGAACCCCTGGCCCCCGAAACCGCCGTGCAGGAGTAATCCCCCATGCCTCGCTACATCAAAAACACGGCCATTCTGGCCAAGATCGAAACCACGGCCGGCACCGATGCCGTGCCCACCGGCGCCGCTGATGCGGTGCTGGTCTCCGAGCTGAGCATCACTCCGCTGGAGGCTCAGAACGTCGACCGCGCCCTGGTTCGCCCCTTCTTCGGCGCGAGCGAGCAGCTGGTGGCCACGGCCTACCTGCGCTGCAGCTTCACGGTCGAGCTGGCGGGCAGCGGCACCGCGGCAACTGCCCCGCAGTGGGGCGACCTGCTGCTGGCCTGCGCCACGGCCGAGGCACTGCTCGCCACGCCGAATCGGGTGGAATACACCCCGGTCAGCACCGCGCTCAAGACGCTCACCATCTACTGGTACGACGATGGCGTGCTGCACAAGATGGTCGGCGCCATGGGTAATTGCAAGTTGTCCGCCAAGGTCGGCGACCGGCCCAAGCTGATGTTTGATTTCATGGGCGTCGACGCCGGCATCAGCGCTGCGACGCCCTCGGGCGTGGCCTTCACCGCCTGGAAGACGCCGCCCACCATGGCCAAGGCCAATGTGGTGGACATCACCCTGGGCTGCACCTACGCCACCGGCGCGCTGTCGGGTGGCTCGGTGGTGCCCAGCACCGGCATCGAGCTGGACCTCGGCAACTCGGTCAACTTCGTGGCCCTGCTCAGCAATGAGCGGATTGACATCACCGACCGCCAGGTCTCGGGCCATGTCGACCTCGATCTGACTGCGGCGCAGGAGGTCAGCTACATGGCCACGGTCAAGGCCAACAACACCCAGGGCCTGGGCCTGACCATCGGCACGGCCGCCGGCAACAAGATCATCCTGTTTGCCCCTGCTGTGCAGCTCATCAACCCCACCAAGCAAGAACTCAACGGCTCGCGCCTGGTGGGCTTCGACTGCCGCTTCGTGCCCGTCTCGGGCAATGACGAAGTGCGCTTGATCACGCAGTAAGGCCTCGCCCACCATGTCTATCAAACTGACCGTCTCCCCCACCGTCACCGTGCGCGTCAAGGGCACGGTGCCCGCCTCCAACGGCACGGCGCAGCCCTTCGACTTCACACTCATCTGCGACCGTGTGGACGCCGACGAGCTGCGCGAGATCAACGAGTCCGATGCGCGCCTGGCCGATGTGCTGTTGCCGCGCACCAAGGGCTGGGAGCACGTGCTGGACGAGCACGACGCACCCGTGCCGTTCTCGCCCGAGGCATTCAAGCAGCTGTTCCGCATCGTCGGCCTGGCCGGTGTCGCCTGGGTGGCTTACCTGCAGGCCTGCGGCGCCAAGGGCCGCGAAAAAAACTGATGCAAGCCGCGCGCTACTGGGCGCGCGGCGAGCTCACCACCGACTCTGACGACACATCCGACGATGACACCGCAAACGCACCAGCAGGCGACACCACCGACGAAGCCCTCGCGGCTTTCGGGCTGGCGCCTGTGCGCGATGTTGCGCCTGAGCGCTCTGCGGGGGATGTCTTCCACCTCTGGCCCGAACTCGTGCCGGTCTTCAATTTGTTTTGCGAACTGCGCACCCAGTGGCGTGAAGGATGGAGGGGCCGCACGGGGCTGGACTATGCCGGCGTTGAGTCGCACCTGCGCTTGGCGGGCACGCCGCGGCGCGACTGGCCGGCGCTCTTTGCCGACCTGCGCATCATGGAGCGCAGCGCGCTCGATGCCTGGGCTGAGCGGCGCGCACGCGACGAAGCCCGGCGGGGGCTCTGAATGAGCAGTGGCGGCATGTTTCAGCTCGGCATCCGGCTCAGTGCATCTGGCGCCGACGATGTGGCGCGCGAGGCCAAGGCCGCGAGTGACGGTGTCGACCGTCTCGGCAAGTCGAGCAAAGGCGCCAGTGACGCCGGCAGCAGCATGGCCAGCGTGTTCAAAGGCGCGCTGGCCGCTATCGGCGCGGCCGTGAGCGTGCGCGAGTTTGGTCAATGGATGCAAAGCGCCATCGACGCTGGCGACGAAATGAAGGCCTTCTCGCAGAAGACCGGCGTTGCCGTCAAGGAGGTGGCGGGCCTGCAGTTGGCTTTCAAGCAGGGCGGTGTGGACGGTGATGCGCTCACCTCGGCCATCGGCAAGCTCAGCAAGAACATGGTCGAGGGCAATGACGCCTTCGACAAGATGGGCATCAAGACCCGCAATGCCGATGGCTCGCTGCGCAGCGTCAAAGATGTGCTCTACGACGTGGCTGATTCGGTGCGCGAGGTCAAAGACGATCAAGACGATCTGGCCGACTCGTCGGCCGATCTGGCTGACAAGCAGGACCGGCTGGCCAACGGCGCGCAGAAGAGCGCGCTCATGCAAGAGCTGTTCGGCAAGAGCGGCGCGGCGCTGATCCCGGTGCTGGCTGATGGCTCCGAGGGTTTGCTCAAGATGGCCGAGATGGCCGACAAGCTGGGCCTGTCCATGAGCGCTGATGCGGCCGATGCTGCTGACGGGTTCAATGACACGGTCGAGCTGCTCGGGCTCAGCCTTCAGGGTGTGGCTCGGCAGACCATGTCGCAGCTGCTGCCCACCTTGAACAGTCTCACGGGCGCATTCCTCGACACGCTGACCGAGGGCGACACGCTCCGCAAGATCTCCGACAGCCTGGCCGCCGCCATGAAGCTGCTGTTCAGCTCGGGCGTGGTGGTGGTTGAGGTGTTCAACACCATCGGCAAGACGATCGGCGCTGCAGGCGCACAGATCGTGGCTGTGATGTCGGGTGACTTCAAGGGGGCTGCTCAGATCGGGCAGGACTATGCGAAGGATGTGAAGTCGTCGTGGAGCAGTACGGCCACCACCCTCTCCAAGGTCTGGTCCGACTCTGGCGACAAGACCGTCCAAGCCTTGGGCAAAGTCGTCAAGAGCCAGCGCGAGCTCGGCGTCCAAACTGCAGCCGAAGCTCAGAACCAGCTCAAGGCCGCCGAGGCTGCTCGCAAGCACAGCGAAGAGCTGGACAAGCTGGCCGCCTCGACCCGCGCTGAAAGCGCCGGACTGAGCGGCGACTTCTTTGTCAAATGGGCACAGCTCAACGAGCTGCGCACCACCGGCCGCATCAGCGTGGCCGAGCTGGAGGCCGCCCAGGCCAAGCTGCTGGCCCAGCAGCCCTATCAGATCGAGGCCGCCAAGCAGCTGGCCGATTCTCAGAAGCGTGGCATGGAGCTGCTGGGTGCGGTCACGGCTGCCGAGCTCAAGGAGGCCGACACCGTCGCCGCCCTGGTCGAAAAGCAGCGCGAGCACAACGCCAGCATCGGCCTGACCAAAGAACAGCTCGAACGGCTGGAGGTCGCCAAGGTGGCCGACGCGCTGGCCACCGCCGAGCAGCGCCTGCAGGATGCGCTCAAGGTTGATACCGACGCCGCCGTGCTTGATGCCATCACCCAGCAGGTCGAGGGCTTGCGCACACTGAAGAAGCTGAAGGAAGAGGGCGTTATCACCCAGGCGACGGTCGATTCCGCCAAGGCTGCCAGCGAAGCCTGGGCCAAGACCAGCGAGGACATTGGTCGAGGTGTGACCGACTCCCTTTTCCGCGCGTTTGAGAAGGGCCAGGGTGGACTCTCGACCTTTATCGACGGCGTCAAGAACACCCTCAAGGCAACGGTATTCAAGGTTTTCATGCAGCCGGTGCAGGCCGGCATCGGCTCCATGCTGGGCATGGCCTCGGGCGGCGCCAGCGCTGGCACCGGCACCGGTGGCATGGGCAGCTTGATGGGTAGCCTCAACAGCCTGGGCAGCCTGCTCGGCAACGTCAACAGCAGCATCGGCAGCTTCCTGTCGCCAGCGGCTGGTGGCCTGGGCAGCTTGATGCAAAGCGCCGGTGACTGGATGACGGGCGGCCTGGGCAATCTGTCCACAGGCCCGCTCGCTGATGTGGGCGGCTGGCTCAGCGGCACGGGCAACAGCCTCACCTCCAGCGCGGGCGGCAGCATGCTGGCCGACGGCATGGGCTATGCCGGCGCGCTGGTCAACCTCGCGCAGGGCAAGTACGGCGCGGCTGCGGGCAGCGCTATTGGTACCTATTTTGGTGGACCCATCGGCGCGGCCATTGGCAATGCGCTGGGAAGCTTGGCCGACAAGCTGTTTGCAGGGAACGCTGGCACGCCTCATATGGGGGCCATGTATGTCTCCGATTCGTCGGGCGGTTATGTGCCGGCCGATCGAGCCGTCGGCAATATGGCGTGGGGTGATTCAGTCCACAAAAACCACAGCCAGGGCGTGGAAGATTCGCTCAAGGTGCTGACCGGCGGCAGTGCTTCGGTGCTGAACAACCTGGCCGCTGCATTTGGGGGCGCGCGCGACTTCAAGGTCGGCGGCTACTGGGCGGCCGACGGCAAAGACGCCAGCCAGGGCGACACGCGGATCTGGCGCGGCAGCCAGGTCATCTCGCCCAGCTCCAGCGCGCACTACTACTTCGCCAAAGACGGCGAGACCGGCCTGAAGGAGTACACCGCCAACATGGCGCGCGAGGTGCGCAATGCCATGGGGCAGATTGACTTGCCGTCCTGGGCGAAAGACCAGCTCGACGCTCTGGGTACCGGCGCCACGCTGGACCAGCTCGCGCAGGCCGTGTCGGCCATTTCCACCACCCAGCAAGCCCTCAAAGGCCTGGGTGACTTCTTTACGCCTTTGGGCGGCGTGTTCGGCCGCATCGCGGGCCTCAGCGCTGACGCCACCATGCAGCTGGCCGGCTTCGCGGGCGGCATCGACCAGTTGATCGGCAAGACCAAGTCATTTGTCGACAACTATTACAGCGCCGATGAGAAGAATGCCATCGCTGCCGGCTCCATCCAGCGCGCTCTGAAAGAGGCAGGCATCACCGCCGATCTCGGCAGCAAAGACGATCTGCGCGCCCTCATGGACCGTGCAGACGTCAGCACCGAAGCGGGCTTGAAGCAGGTCGCGGCGCTGCTGGACATTGCCGGCGCCTTTGCGCCCGTGGGCGACTACCTCAAAGAGCAGGGCAAGACCCTGTCGCAGCTCGCCGCGCAAGCGCCCCAGGTGGCGCTGCTGCAGACCCTGCAAACCAAGACCGAGGCGCAGGTCAACTACCAGGCGCAGGCCGTGGAGGGCATCACGCAGCTGGATGACACCTTCACCCAGATCGGCGCCCAGATCAGCGCCGGCCTGGCGGCGGTGCAATCTGCCGTCGAGTCGGGCCTGGCGCAGGTGACCTCGGCCACCAATGCCAGCCGCAAGGCCTGGGAGCGTTTTGACGACAACGATGCACTCACCGTGCGCGTGGTGGCTGCATGAAGTTCATCAATCCGGTCACCGTCACCGACGCCGTGCTGCTCTCCAGCAGCGTGGCCGAGCCATCGGGCTCTGACCCCGCGCTGTGGTCAGCCGGTACGGCCTACGGCCGCGACGCGCTGGTGCGCCGGCCTAACCACCGCATTTACAAGCGTCTGGCGCCCGGCACCACGGCCACGGCGCCCGAAGATGATCTATCCCCGGTCTCGCCGGCCACCGAGGCCAACTGGAAAGACATGCTGCCCACCAATATGTGGGCCATGTTCGACCAGGAAGTCAACACCCAGACGGTCGCCACCGGCTCGCTGTCCGTCACGTTGGCGCCGGGCTTCGCCAACAGCCTGGTGCTGATGGAGCTGGAGGGCGCGCAAGCCGTGGTCAGCGAGACCAGCAGCGCCGGCGGGCCCACGGTGTACAGCCGCACCATCCCGCTCGATGTCTCCAGCGTCACCGACTGGTATCAGTACTTTTTTGAGCCGTTCACCCAGCGCAAGACGGTCGTGCTGACGGACTTGCCTCCGTACCTCAATGCTCGCGTAACGGTGACCATCACTGGGACCGGTGAAGTTCGCTGTGGCCAGTGCGTGCTCGGCACGCTGTACTCGGTAGGCGGCACCCAGAAGGGCGCCACGGCCGGCGTTCGAGACTATTCGAAGAACGAGACCGACCCTGAAACCCAAGTGGTCAGTCTCAAACCAGGCAAGCGCCGCCGCACCCTGCGTGCGCGCCTGGAAGTGCCCAACGGCGCCGAGAGCGCCATCCATGCGCTTCTGGAAAGCCGCCTTGGCCGCAACAGCGTCTGGCTGGGCGACGACGTCGGTGTCGTCGACCCGCTGGTGGTGTTTGGTTTCACCGAAGACTTCGAGCTCGAGTACCAAGGCGTCGCAAAGAACTACTACAGCTTCACCATCCAAGGGACCACCTGACCATGCCCATCACCACGCCCCCGGTTGGCACCGATCCGCCGACACTCCCAACCCGAGAGGCCCCGGTCAACTTCCCGGCCCGGGCCGATGCCTTCCTGGCCTGGGTGGCTTCGTTTTACGCCTATGTCGTCTCGGCCCTGGCCAATGTGTTCAACAACGCCACCGAGGCCTTCAACGCCGCAGTGGCTGCAGCCGCCAGCGCGGCCTCGGCCCTGGCGTCTGCGGCAGCTGCTGCCAGCAGTGCCACGGCCGCCGCCAGCTCGGCCGGTGCGGCCCTGTGGGTCAGCGGCACTTATGCGGGTGGCGCAGCAGCGCGCAGCCCGTCGACGCTGCGCGTTTACATCAACCGGACCGCGGGCAGTCGCACCACAGACCCCGCGCTTGACCCGACAAACTGGGCATTCCCGGCGGGCTACCTGACCGTCGTGCCGCGAACAGGCACGGCGCACACCGTCACGGCCAACGAGCGCAGCAACTTCACGAACGCCGGCGCGGTTGCCGTCGTGCTGCCGACCACGCTGGCGGCGGGCGATGAATGGGCGGGGCACTTTGACAACGCGCGGCTCGACAACACCTTCGATCTGGGGACCAACTCCCTCAAGCACAACGGCGTGACGCGCTCGGGCGTTGTCACGATCAATCTACTCGGGCCGGTCAATCTGGTCTGGGGCGGCGACTATTGGAGGTTCAAGTAATGCCCGGCAATCTCACTGATTTTTTGCTTGGCGGTTCGGGTCGAGTCAGCCTCTTGCCTTGCGGCTTTGGCTGGAACAGCACGAGCAATGTGGGCATGACTGGCCCCTCGCTCCAGACGCTGTCCGGCGCCTGCGTTGCCAACACCTGGAAGACCGTGCTTTCGGTGTCTGGTTCGGCGTCGCGGCTCAACGCCTTGATGCTGAGCATTCAAGACGCAACGGCCCGCACGGTCAAGCTTCGAATCACCATCGATGGCGTGGTGGTGTTTGATGAGCCAAAGGCTGTCAGCAACACGCTCAAGCTGATCGTGATCGGTCAGGTTGTGGGTGGCACCACAAACAGCTTGATCTTTCAGCCTGTGGATGCGGCCAGCACCTTGCTTGTCGAGTACCAAAGCAACCTCACCGAAACCGACAAGGTGAGCTTTGCCTACAACTACGAGGTGCGTTGATGGGCGACTACACCACCACCCAGAGCGGCGGCGCCGTCGTCGTGCGCCTGGATCGGCCCGTCACGGCTACCCCGATTGTTCCGGTCGTGTCGATGCGCCAGGCGCAGCTGGCCCTGCACGCTGCTGGAAAGCTCGCAGCGGTGGAGTCAGCCATTGCAGCCATGGCCGAGCCTCAGCGCAGTGCGGCGCGCATCGAGTTTGAGCGTGCTGGTACGGTCGCCCGCGACCACCCCAGCACCGCCCTGATCGGCACAGCCGCTGGCCTCAGCGAGGCCGAGATCGACGCGCTATTCGCCGCAGCGGCGCTCATCCCATGAGCTGCGTCCTGCCCCCGCACCAGATCCGAGACAACAACAGAAAAGGGACCCCCATGGCCGAACCCACCTCCAGCGGCGCTGCCGGCCTGCTCGGCTGGAAGCTCATTGGCGGCGCAGCGGGCTTTGCCGCCGGCGGCGCGAGCCTGGCTGCCGTCGTCGTCATGATCATGACCCCGCCGCGCTCGGTCAAAGAGTGGGCCGTGGGCCTCATCAGCACAGTGGTCTGCAGCGTTGCAGGCGGCGCTTGGCTGCTGCACTGGCTGGGCATGGATGACCTGGCAGCGAGCGGACCGGCTGGCCTTGCCACGCTCTTCGGCTTGTGCTTTGCCTGTGGCCTTCCGGGCTGGGCGCTCGTGCGCGCCATCTTCAGCTGGATGGCGAAGCGCAAGGATAAAGACATCGCCGAGCTCGCGGGTGAGGTGCGCAGCATCGTCACGGGAGGGCCTGGGTCATGAAGATCAGCATTGAAGACTATTTCATGGACCACCGCGAGCGGTACCCGCTCGCGCTCGGCCCCGACATCGAGCGAGAGGCTGCCCGCACTGTAGGCCTTGCGAATCAGCTGCTCGACCAGGCGGCCACCTTTGGCGTGGTGTTGCATCAACTCCACCCGGAGCACAAGTCCTTGGTGTCGTCGGGCTGGCGGCCACCTGCCTATAACGCCACCGTCCCACGAGCTGCGCCGAACAGCAAGCACATGACCGGCTGCGCCATCGATCTGTATGACCCCGATGGCGAGCTTGACGACTGGCTCGTCGGCGGCGAGGGCCAGGCGGCGCTGGTGGCCCTGGGCCTTTGGATGGAGCATCCATCGGCAACAAAGGGATGGGCGCATTTGCAGACGCTGCCGCCCAAGTCTCGCAAGCGTGTCTTCTACCCCTGAAGGGAACCGATATGTTGAATGTTGTCTCTCAGTTTTTCAGCGCGCCCGACAAGCTGGCGCACATGAAGGCCGGCTCGCTGGCTGCGCTCTTCGGTGCTGCGTTGGGCGCGGCCGTTGTGGCGCTGCTTCTCGCGCTGCTGGGCCTGCAGGGCGTGCAGCTGCCGCTGCTGCTGTGTGTGGTGCTCATGCTGGTCTGCGCCGCAGTCGGCTCGCTGGCTACAGCCACGGCGGCCGGCATCGCCAAAGAGCGGGCCGACCAGGCTGACAACCTCATATACCCCGGCATGCACGGGGTCGAGGTGGCCGATGCGGTGGCCACCGGCCTGCCTGGTCTCGCGCTCTGTGTCGTGCTGTGCGTCGTGGCTCTGCAGTTGAGTGAGCCCCTGGTGGCGCCATGGGTGGCCTGAGCCGCGCCTTGGTGCTGGCCTTGCTGGCGGCGCTGGCCCTGGCCGGCTGGCAGTGGTGCGCCGCCACGGCCGCCCGAGCCGAAACGGCCGAGGTGCGCCTGCAGTTCGCCAGCTATCGCGAAGCGCAAGAGCGCCAGGCCCGCCAGGCGCTCGAAACCTTGCGGGTAGACAAATCCCGCGCCGACAAGATCCGCCAGGAGGCTCTCGATGCTGAATACCTTGCCCGCCTTGCTGCTGAGGCTGACGCTCGCGGTGCTGACGCTGCTGCTGGCCAGCTGCGCCGCCACGCCACAGACCTTGCCGCCACCCTACGTGCCGGCGCTGGCGCAGATCCCGCCGTTGCCGCTGGCAGCGAAGCAGCCGCCACCACCGCCGATCTGCTCGCCCAGTTGCTCGACCGGGTTGACGGCGCTGCGGGTGAGATTGGCCGGTATGCCGATCAGGCTCGGCGCGCCGGCCAGCTCTGCGAGCGCCACTACGGCGCCCTGATTCCACCTGATGACACCCCTGAGGGACCCTCACCATGACCATCGCCCGTTTTGAGAAAACCGTGCGCGCCGCCTACACCGGCCGCGCCATGAACCTGCTGGCCGGCACCATCGTCGGCCAGCTGGTCGACACCTCGCTCTACACGCCCGATTTCGCCAACCATGAGTTTCTGAGTTCAATCCCGGCCGGCGCGCGGCTGGGTGCTCCCTTTGTGCTTTCGGGCAAGAGCCTCAGCGCCGCCAATGTGTTCGATGCGGCCGATGTGGTGGCGCATGACTTTGGCGCGCCCTTGGGCGCCTCCGGTGAAGCCATCGTGCTGCTCGAATCCACGGGCACCGATGCAACCAGCCCGCTGATCCTCTGGATCGATCAGGACGCCAATGGCGCCATCAGCGCGCCAATTGGCAGCCCCGGCCTGTCCGTGACCTGGTCGGATGGCGCCAACAAAATCATGCGGGTCTGAGCGCTGTGGTCACGCCTCGAAACGTTGCTTACACCGGCGCTCCTGGTGCAACCCTCTACGTTGGCCGCTCGGCCCCGGTAGCCGGCCCGCGCTTCTCGGCGGTCAATATGCTGTCTGAAGACGCGGCCACCGTGCCCACTGCGGTAACGAATCAAGTGGTGTCCATCGAGCTGCACGGCTCGGGCGGCGGGGTCACGCCGTCACCACAAGGGCGGCTGTGGGAGGCCGCTCTTGCCGGCGGGCTGGAGTACGACCAGAAGACCACGTTCAAGTGGAGCGAGGTCAAGTCCGTGCGCGCGGGCGTTACCGCCATTCGGCCCTACGACACCCAGGGCAACTACCCCAGCGGTGCGCGGCGCGAGTCGTACTGGATGGGCTGGACCGATGGTCCGGATGTCGGAAAGATGCGCCTCTACACCGAGCGCACGCTCGACGCGCTCATGGACCACATCGCCGCCCACCAGGCCAATATCGGGCTCACCAAGTGGGTACTCTCGGGTGGCTCGATGGGCGCGTGGGGCACGATGACCTACGGCATCCGCCGCCCAACCCGATTTGCTGCGCTGTACCCAGACCGCCCGCGCTGGCGCTACAACAACACGGTCGGCAATGTCAGCATCGTGAGCTGGAACTCGTCAACGGCGCCGAGCTATCCCGTGGCATCAGCGCCGCTGAAGGTGGATGATGACGGTGGCGGTTCGATGGCTGCGCATCTGGACCACATTGCCTACGTGTCTGACACCAGCAAGCAGATCCCCTGGATCGGCTGGTGCGTGGGCCGTAACGATGGCTACACGCCGTTCTCGGATCACATCGCTGCGGTCGCTGCACTGCGGGCCGCCAAGCGCGGCTTCGCCTTCGTCTGGAATGACGGAAACCACAGCGTCGGCAGCATCCCCTCGCAGATCACCTCCAGCTACCCGCCCGGCACTTTTGAGGTCGGCAAGGGCTATCCGCTGTTCACCAATCACTCAGGCGATCAAGACCCCGCCGTCGATCTTTCGGGCGGCATCAACCTGGGCCTGACCTTCCGCAATGTGGTCGAGTCGGCGGCCGGCTGGTCCTGCGAAGTCACCAGCCTGCTCGGCGCGCGCACCGTCACCGTCGAGCCCAAGAGCGCCGTGTTCGTCAAGGCCGTCTCGCCGCAAGTCGTCAACATTCCCGCCGCGAACACCTGGGTCGCGGTGGCCTTCAGCTAAGGACGAACCATGCCATTGGCAATCAACACAGCGGACCCGCTGTTTTCAAAACTAACCTACCTGCTGGCGGTTGACGATGACGGCCAGATCAAGTTCCTCAAGGGTGGGCTCACGCCCGTCGTCGGCACGGGCGTCACGATCCAGCCGGACGGCGCCGGCAAGTACGGCCGAGCCTTCCGCACCGGCCAGGCGCTGAGCATTGAATCGCTGGTGCGCTGGGCCACGCAGACCCATACCACGCAGCAAGATGTGGCGGTTTTCATTGCCCACAACCGATTCAACGCAGCCGCGTCCACGGGCGCGGGTACCTTCCCGGGCATGTTGTTCACCGGCGACCCGACCGCCAGCGTGGCGCATCTGGTCTGCAATGGTGAAGTCAGCGTCAGCAGCGGCAAGTTCCTGCCAGGCTGGGCCACATCCATCGCGCCCGCTACAGTTGAGACTTACGGCACGACGGTTGATGTCCGCAGCACGGGTCCGGCGACGCTCGGCTGGCGCCATAAGGGTGTAGCAGCAGGTACAGCGGCGCCCGTGGTGGCCTATGTCAACGGCGTGCGCGACTCCAACTTCGCTGCCGCATACGCCACCAGCAGCTCCATCTATGGCGGCGCGCTGACCACTGCCGAGTTTGCCGGCATCGGCGGCATGGTCAAGGCCAACGTGGCAAACAGCTACGCCAGCTTCGACTTCGTCTACGTGGCCGTCTTCATCGGCCAGGCCCTCACCGACGCCGACTTCCAGCGACTGCACGACTCCCTGACCGGCGGCAACGCCTTCGCACTGACCACCACCGCAACTCTCGCCGCGCCAGCCATCACGGCCCAGCCCGCAGGCCAGAGCGTGACGGCCGGCGGCACCGCCACCTTTTCCGCCACCGTCACCGGCACGCCCGCGCCCACCCTCAAGTGGCAGCGCAGCACGAATAGCGGGGGAAGTTGGGCAGACATTGCCGGTGCTGCAGCGGCCAGCTACACCACGCCAGCCACTGCGGTCAGCGGCGGCTCCGCGAACAATGGCGACCAGTACCGCCTGGTCGCCACCAACAGCCAGGGCACGGCCACCAGCAACGCCGCCACGCTCACCGTGCTGGCCGGTGCCGACACCACGCCACCCGCGCTGTCGGGCACCATCGACATCACCGATGTGACGCAGACCAGCTGGGTGGGTACCTGGGCCGCGGCAACGGATGCGGTGGGCGTCACGGGGTATGACATCAGCACTGACGGCGGTGCCACCTGGCCCACCACCAACTGGCCGGCCGCCACTTTCAACTTCACCGGCTACGCAGCCGGCACCAGCTACCAGGTGCGGGTCCGCGCGCGGGATGCCGCTGGCAACCTCTCCAGCACCATCTCGGGCAGCGTCACCACGCTTGCAGGCACCCTGGCCAGCATCAACTTGGGCCAGGCCACGCATGTGCTCAAAGACAACCTGGGCGCCGTGTTCGCCAACACGCCTGTCAAGCTCAGCATTCAGCGCGCCGACACCGACGCCTTGGTGCTGGCCAAGAACCTGTCCACCTCCGGCGCCGGCCTATGTGGCGTGGTGTCTGACGCGGCGCTGGCATCTGGCGTCATCTACGACATCAAGGTCACTGTCGTGGCGACTGGCGCCAAGGGCCTCTTCACGGCAACAGCAGCATGAGCATCCGCGTCGACACCACCAGCCTGATCCCGGGCGCCATCGTCTGCGGCAGCCGTGGCCTCGGCGTGCTCGGCTCCGTCATCCGCGCCAACACGGCGGCCGGTGCGGCCGGCCCCGGCCTGCTGTATGCAGACTGGGACGGTGCCGCCGATGACAGCGTCGAGATCCGCATGCTGATCGAGCGCTGGCCAGTCAACGGCATCCTGGCGCTGGGCGAAGACGGCGCTGGGTCTTACAGTGGCGGCGCCGATTACGCCATCGCCCGCGTCTTTGCTGACGGGGTCGACAAAGGCACCAAGGTCATCAGCTTCTTCGGCGGTGCGCCTGGTTCGGGCTCGGTGTCACTCTCGGGCCTGGGGGGCTACGCTGCGCCGGTCGGCTTTGGTCTGCCGACGGTGTCTGCCCAGGGTGAGGCGGCTGTGGTTCAACTCACGGGCCTGGGTGGCCTGGCGTCTGTGTCGGCTTTCGGTCTTCCCCATATTCTCGCCACGCCCGAAGGAGGCAGCATCGTGACGACCCCAGCCGGGCGAATTCTCAAAGTAGCGCAGGACGGCGTGCACCCCGGCGGCATGCTGCAGCCCCTGCCTTTCTCCCCGGGCGCCAAGCTCGACGTCGTGTGGGACTGGAGCGGCTGGCTGGAGGCCGGCGAGTCGATCATCAGCAAAGACGTGCTGCCCGCCGACGGCCTGACCCTGCGGAGCCAGTCCCTGCCCAGCCCCAGCTCTGTGCTGGCCTGGCTGGAGTTGGCCGAAAGCGCCGCAATCGGGGCTCAGCTCGGCGCCAAGTGCCGCATTGTGACCAGCCTGGGTCGGGTCGAGCTGCGCGAAGTGCGGCTTGTGGCCATGCAGCGCTAGTCGGTGGGTGTGCTGACGTCTGCATGCTGGCGGGCCTGTCCTGCCAGCATGACAAACCAGGCCTGCCGGTAGGTCTGCCCGCCCACAGACTGCTCGCCGACGATCACCATGCCGCGTGCGTCCAGCCGGGTGACTGTGGCGTCGCTCAGCGGCGGGATGATCGGCGGGTTGCTGATCTCCCCGAACGCAGTGAGCGTCGCCGTTGTCACCATTCGGTGCTCTTGGCTGTTGTGCAGCTGCCAGCGGGTCATGCGCAAGTGGCCGCGCGTGGGGCCGTCCAGCTCGGACTGGGGGAGTTTGACGCCGCGGCGGCGCAGCTGGATGACATCAACAAGCATGCGCGGATTGTGTGGCCCGGGTGGCTCGTGGCGTGAGCCAGGCCGATGGTGGGGCAGGGCGATCACCTGGGGCGCCGCGTTTGGGTGCCCCGCGTGGCCAGCGCGCCGTTGTGCACCTCGGCTGCTCAAGGCCCTGTCCCGGATCGGAGGTTACGCCGCGGGGAGTTGCTTGTCACGTCGCGCGCGCTCTCAATCCGTGTGCGTATATATATATGTATGGGTTGTCAGCGCTGGTTCTCATCGCGGTGATGCCGGCAGGTGCAATTCAGATGCGGTCATTCGCACGTAAGCCTTGAGAATGGCGTGTTTCCGAGGGGCGACGGGGTTCAACTCCTGAGATGGGAATTGAATTCGGGCTGTTGAGTTGATTGCCTGTTGATCTTGCTGTGTTGTCGCTGGAAGTCTTTGCATTCGCACGCGGCTCGCACGTGAGTGCTGCAGGTGGCGCATTTGCAGGGCCTGTCGGGGGTTCAATTCCCCCCGGCTCCACCAATATCCAGTTCGCTGATTTTCGCGAGCATCCAAAAGGCCCAAGTTGCGTGACAACTTGGGCCTTTTTCTTTTTGCGCATGGTCGCTTGTGCTTTTCCGCTACTTGCTGGCTTGAATTGATCCGGCGGGGCGGTGCCGCTTGTTTCGGAGTGGTGTTGCTCCAGGATGGCACTTTTCACCCTCTGTTCAAGGGGGCAGGGCTTGGCCCCTGTTGGGGTTCAAATGCAGCGCTCGATCAGATGATGGCGGCGCGTGAGTTTGCCTCAGCCTTTTCGCCTCATGCCTGTGGTAGCGTGTCGCGCTTTGATGCGTTTGCGGCCCGTGGGCTCGGCTGTATAACTGAGACGGCTGCGCCTTCGCGAATGTGGCTGGTGCTGTTTCCTGGATAGAAAAAGAGATTGCTTGTGAAAAACAACTTTGCAAAGTCTGTGATTGGGTCCGTGGTGTTGGCTGCGTTGATGGCGGGATGCTCCAGTGAAACGCCCGAAAAACTGGTGGGCTCCGCCAAGTCCTATCTTGAAAAGAATGATCGCAAGGCTGCTTTGATTCAGTTGAAGACGGCGATTCAGAAAAATGGCAATTTGTCTGAAGCTCGGTTCTTGCTGGCCAAGACTTTGTCGGAAATGGGTGACCAGGACGGCGCATTGATCGAATTGAGCAAGGCTGGCCAATTGGGCTACCCGGATGAGGAGGTTCAGCCGCTGGAGGCGAGGGTGCTGATTCTTCAGGGAGATATGGAGCGCGTGTTGAGCCGCTTTGCGGCCGTGACTTTGAAGCTTCCGGTCGCTCAAGCCGATTTGCAGACCTCCTTGGCTGTGGCCTATTCCTCGCAGGGGCAAGTGCCGGAGGCGCGAAAGGCTGTGGACCAAGCGTTGGTGGCCGCGCCCAAGTACGTCCGCGCTCGTTTGGTGGAATCTCGGCTGAAGGCGGCCGAAGGTCACTTCGATACAGCTTTTTCTCAAGTGGAAGCCCTGGCCAAGGAAGAGCCCCAGCGCAGCGATGTTTCGCTGCTTCTGGGAGAGTTTCTCGAATTCAAGGGGGAGGCTGCTGCGGCCGTCAGCGCCTACCGAAAGGCGGTAGACCTGGATGCCATGAACTATGTGGCCCAGAGTCGCGCCATCGCTGCACTTATCCAACAACAGGATTACAAATCAGCACAAACGGTCTGGGACTCTATGCAGTCCAAGATCCCGAACAACCTCAACACGGCCTACTTTGGGGTGCTGCTTGCCTTCGAGCGTGGCGATATGAAGCTGGCGGAAGATCGCCTTCAGCCTCTGCTCAAGCGAGCTGCGGACAGCGGCAAGGTCCTCTACTTGGCCGGTGCGATCAGCTTTCAAAAAGGTGCAATGACCCAGGCCGAAACCTATCTCGGTAAGGCCATGAGCACGGATTTGGGTGAGTCCTCGCCTGGCGTGCGCGCACTCTTGGCGCGTGTGCTGATTCGAATCGGCAATCCGACAAAGGCCTGGACCTTGGTGAAGCCTTTTTTGGAGCGGCCGCCTCTCGACCCGGAGATCGTGGCCGTTGGTGCTGAAGCCAGCCTCAAGTTGGGTGAGTTTGCCCGAGCTGAATCGCTCTTCAAACAAGTCATGCAATTGAATCCCAAGGATTCCCGCGCCCGCACCTACCTTGCTGTCGACAAGCTCAAAAAGGGCGAGGTTGAATTGGGCATTCAGGAATTGCGCGCCATTTCTGAAAAAGAGAAGTCCGTCACCTCCGATTTGGCGCTGATCAGCTCTTTGATGGGCAAGAAAGACTATGCGCGCGCACTTGAGGCGGTTGCCGTGCTGGAGAAGAAGGAGCCGCAGCGTCCCGACGCGGCAAACCTGCGCGGTCAAATCGAGGTTCAAAAAGGCAGCGCGGACAAGGCTCGCTTGGCATTTGAGGCAGCGCTGAAGATCGACTCGCAGTCCTTCCCTGCAGCGCGTGGCTTGGCTGATCTCGACCTGAAGGAGCGAAAGATTGAGGCGGCGATTGCCCGTTTTGATCGCATGGCCACGGAGAACCCCAAAAACCTGCAGGCGCGTATGGCCGCCATCGGGCTGCGGGCACAGCGGGGCGCTGCTCCCGCTGAATTGGCTGGCCTGCTCGAAGAAGCAGTGAAAGCCCTTCCTGGAGAGATTTCTCCGCGCGAGCATTTGTCTGGGATTTACCTGGAGCAGAACAACGTCAAGAAGGCGCTGACTCTGGCTCAGGACACGGTCACGCAGTTCCCGGGGCGTCCGGAGGCTTTGCGAATTCTGGGCACGGTTCAAATGGCCGGACGCGACTTCAATCAAGCGGAGGCCAGTTATGGCAAGTGGGCGGCCCTGCAGCCGAATTCAGTCGCGCCCTTGATGGCTTTGGGTCGACTGTATGTGGGGAAGGGTGAGCCTGCTCAAGCGCTTGCGGTTCTGAAGAAGGCTTTGCAGATACAGCCTCAATTCCAGGAGGCGCAGGCGGCCATGGCGTCGGTCTTGGTGGGTTCGGGGCGTGGCGACGAGGCTGAGAAACTCTGTTTGCAAATTCAGCGCGAGCAGCCCAAAAATTATTTCGGCTACGCCCTGGCCGGGGATGTAGCGGCCTTTCAAAAGTCATGGCCAGCGGCGGTGCGTTGGTACAAGCAAGCCCTGAATGTCGATTTCCGTCGCAGTGAAGTGGCGATGAAGCTCCACAAGGCCTTGCTCAGCGGCAAAGAATTGGAGGCGGCCGACAAATTCGCTCAAGAGCGCAGCAAGGCGTATGGCACTGATGCCTTGTTCCTGTTCTATCTCGGGGATGTGGAACTGGCCCGCTCTCGCCCTGAGCAGGCAGAGCGCTGGTATGCCCAAGTGCTTGCCTTGCAACCCGAAAACGTGGCGGCCTTGAACAATCTCGCGACGCTGGCGCTCAAGCGCAAGGATGGCAAGGCGAGGGAGTATGCGGAAAAAGCCCTGGCATTGCAGCCCAATAGTCCGGGCGTCATGGACACCGTCGCTGATGTCTATGCCGCCGCTGGTGAGTACTCAAAAGCTGTGGAACTCCAGCAGAAGGCTGTGGCATTGATGCCGGGTAGTTCGGATTTTCGTTTGAATCTGGCTCGGCACCTGCTTGTCGCAGGGCAGAAAGACCAGGCGCAGGCGCAGCTGAAGAAGTTGGCCGCGGATGCTCCAGCGTTTGCGAACAGCGCTGAGTTCAAGGCCGTTCAGTCAAAACTCTGAATATGTCTTGTCGAGATTCTTTACAGGCTTGGGCGTCGTAGTAAATTTCCGAGTGGCGTTGATGTTTAAGTTATTGTTTTTAAAGGGTTTTTTCTTCTTGGCATGATGCGTGCAATTCAGTAGCTAGGGAACGATTCCCACCAATCTCAGGAGAAATACCATGAAAGCAACGAAGAAGTTTCTGTCCGGTTTGAGCCTGCTGGCTTTGCTGGGTTCGGCCAACGCTGCAACTTTCGGTACGCCTGACGGCGTGCTCAACAACTTTGGCGGTTTCGACTGGACCTCGTCCGCGTCGGTGCTGGTCAAAGGCTATGACATCCGTGCAAATCAGCCCGGCAACTCTATTGGCAAGCAAGACATCATCGATGTGTACTACAACTCGTTTGCAAACGCTGTTTTGGATGCCAACGGCGGCACCTTCACGACAGCCGGTCTGGTCAAGGGTACAGGCGGTGCAGGTTATGAAATCACGGTCAAGGCTCATTTCCAAGAAGTGGTGACTTGCCTCGATGCGAATTGCACCTTTGTGAGCATCACTCCGCTGACTGGCACTTGGGATATCTACCTGGACACATCGGCCGATGCCAATCTGCTGACTCAAAGCGGCTTTGGTGATGGCGTGAACATTCTGAGCGGCACTTTCACCGGTGGTCAGACCGTGGCCACCAGCCAAGCTTCGGTCAATCCGGGCACGGGTACGACTCTGGCCAGCGTTCAGGGCAACACGACCTCGACCAACAATGCCTACATCAACCCGAATCTGAACGGCACCACCGTGTCGTCGACGCTGTCCTTCGGTCCTAAGAATGCAACCAATGGCCCGAATGGCACTTGGGTTCAGCCGACCAGCTGGCAAGGTAGCGGCATCGGCGGCGGCGGCAATGGCGTGCCTGCCATTGGCGGCAACCAGCGTGACTTCGTGGGTCAGGCTGACGCCAGCCAATCCTTCTTCTTCAGCGTTCCGGAGCCGACTTCTTTGGCTCTGACCGGCTTCGCGCTGCTGGGTCTGGGTCTGTCGGCTCGTCGCCGCAAGCAAGCTTGAGAGATGGTGGCTGTTCAACCAAGGCCTTGTGGCCGCGGTTGATCTGGCAGTGAAAAGGGTGCTTCGGCACCCTTTTTTGTTTGTGACTGATTTCACGAGATTGCAAGTCTATCCCTCGATCAAGGGTGTCGGTTGGGTTTCCAATGCTATCCCTAGTTCTTGGGGGTTGGAGGAGGTTGGCTCAATAAGTTGTTGATATTAAATGAATTTTTTTTTCTGGCATAGCAAATGCTAATTGACATGCAAAGGTGAGAAGTCTCTCTCTTTGTATCTCTGGAGCATTTGATGAAAGCAAGCAAAAAATTCCTGGCCGCAGCCGCCCTCCTGGCCGCCGCGATGTCAGCCCAAGCAGCGACTTTTGTGACGCCGTACGGCGTTTTGAACAACTTTGGCGGCTTCGACTGGACTTCGTCCTCGTCGGTGCTGGTCAAGGGCTATGACATTCAGGCAGTTACCTCCGGCAACATTGCCGGCAAACAGGATGTCATCGATGTGTACTACAACTCGTTCGCAACGGCGATTCTTGATGCCAATGGCGGTACGTTCTCGACGCCCAATCTGGTCAAGGGTACAGGCGCTGCCGGTTATGAAATCACGGTCAAGGCTCACTTCCAGGAGGTGGTGACTTGCGTTGATCCACTTTGCAATTTCGTGACTATCACCCCGCTGAATGGCACTTGGAACATCTACCTGGACACTTCTGCCGATGCCAACCTGGTGAGTCAGTCCGGTTTTGGTGATGGCGTGAACATTCTGAGTGGTGTGTTCACCGGTGGTCAGACTGTGTTCACCCAGCAGGCTGCTGTCAATCCGGGTACGGGCACCACCTTGGCAAGCATCCAGGGCAGTACGACTTCGACGAACAATGCCTTCATCACCCCGAATCTTGCGGGTACCTCGGTGTCGTCGACCCTGTCCTTCGGCCCCAAGGGCGCGGCCAACGGCCCGAACGGCACTTGGGTTCAGCCGACCAGTTGGCAAGGCAGCGGCATCGGCGGCGCCGGTAACGGCGTGCCTGCCACGGGCGGCAACCAGAAGAACTTCATTGGCCAAGCGGATGCCAGCCAGTCCTTCTTCTTCAGCGTGCCTGAGCCGACTTCCCTGGCTCTGACAGGCTTCGCACTGCTGGGTCTGGGTCTGACGGCTCGCCGTCGCAAGCAGGCTTGATTTTGCGGATGCTGCGAGCTTCGCCCTTGGGCTGAAAGTTCGCGGCGGCACAGTTCAAAAGAGGGCGCTTCGGCGCCCTCTTTTGCATGGTTGAAGTCGTTCTTGGAGTTGCCTTTGCTTCAGTGTGGGTGGATCAGCAACTCATCCAGTGGCCTGCGCAGTGAGCGGGAGCTGGCAGGCTCACTGGAGCCTAGCCGCCCCATGAAGACTGATCGATGGGCGGGCTCGCTCCCCAAGAGTTGCTCCAACTCAAACTTCACTTGCTCAGCCAGTGCATGCAGGCCGGGTTTGCGTGAAAACGGCCGCCCTTCCCGGGCGTAGCGAGAAAAAACCAAGGGCGTGATTTCGGGCTGCAACTGCAGGCCCAGCTGAGTGGCTGTGAGCCAGAAGCGTTGCATGGCACGTCCACCGGCCACATAGTCGTTCAGGGTTTTTGGTGGCGTAGGCGCAAGCAGGGCGAAGTGGGCGCCGCAGAGTAGGCTGGGTAGGAAATCGAGTTGAATGCGCGGCGTCCATGTGCCCGCCATATAACGATTGAAGAACTCGACCCGCTCCCAGCGGCTCATCACAAACTGCATCAGGCGGGTGGTCAGGGGGTCCGTGCCCAGCGCCTGATCGGGCACCTTGGTGGCGCTGAATTGCTGCCTCCAGTCGATGATGTCGCGGTGGACTTCGTAGGCTTCGGGAGAAGTCAGGCGAATTTTTGCCGACCGGAACATCAGCTTGGCAGCTTGAAGCCGCATGGAAAAACCCTCTAGCCATTGAACCTGATGTCCACCCTGGGTGCTTTGTGCAAGGCTTGCCTTCTGCGCTGCCGTGAGGGACTGGGTTCGCATGGGGCGCCGTTGAACACTTCGATGCTCAATGACGTCAATCAGGGGGTCTCGAGCCAGTTCTGGCGCCGAATCAAACACCAAGTCGAACACCGGTTTCGTTTCAGGTGAGTCGGCGCGATGTGTGGCTTGCATGCGCCAGCCATGCTCGCTGGCGGCGATGGATGCGGTTTCAAGCAGTGCACCCAAAGCGATCTGGCTTGGGTGGCCATCCAAGTCGTAGACGCAGTGGTTGCGTGTGTCAAAACCATGGATGATGACGTGCTGTGGGTTGACGATCTCAAAGCGCCAAGGCTGTGTGTTGTCACCGCTGGGTGCCCAGCGAGACAAGTCAAGAATGCGACGAATTTGAGATTCGGGGCTCATGCTGCTTCCTCGGAGATCATGCATTTGGGCTGGTTTTCTTGCTTCGGCTGGATTGTCTTGTTTTCCTCGGGCATCATGCCGCGATATGAAGACTGAACGCTACGCAAACACAAGGTGCCGCAATGGAAATTCGATCTGAATTTGACTATGCGCGCGCGTTTTCCCGGAATACTGGTTGGGTGACTCTCGAGGAGCAGGCGCGACTGCGAGCTTCGAAAGTGGCGGTGGCAGGCTTGGGTGGCGTCGGTGGCGCGCATTTGTTGACGCTGGCTCGTTTGGGCGTGGGTGCATTCCATATTTCGGACTTCGACCGCTTTGAAGTCCACAACATGAATCGTCAGGTCGGGGCGCAAATGTCGACCTTGGGTCGACCTAAGGCGGAAGTCTTGGCTGAAATGGCACGTGACATCAATCCTGAGGCTCAGGTTGAGAGCTTCGGCGAAGGCGTTACCGAGGAAAACTTGGATGCCTTTCTTGCCGGCGTTGACTTGTACGTTGACGGAATCGATTTCTTTGCCATCGAAGCACGTCGGATGCTGTTCAAGGCCTGCTACGAGCGAGGTATTCCGGCTTTGACTGCCGCGCCATTGGGAATGGGAGTTTCGTTGCTCTATTTCCGCCCTGGCGGAATGAGCTTTGAGGACTATTTCAAAGTTGATGGGTGCAATCAGCAGGAACAATACGCAAGGTTCATTGCTGGTTTGTCTCCGGCTATGTTGCAACGAGGCTATTTGGTGGCGCCGGAGGCTGTGAATTTTCACGAGCGGCGTGGTCCATCTACCATGATGTCCTGTGATCTGTGCGCTGGGGTGATGGGTGTTTCGGTCCTCAAGGTTTTGCTCAATCGCGGAGCATTGAAGGCCGCGCCGTGGGTGATGCAGTTTGATGCGTACAAGCAGAAGCTGAGCTTCACTTGGCGCCCCTTTGGTAATGCGAACCCTTTGCAGCGCTTGCTTTTGTTGTTGATTCGACCCTTGCTGAAGGGGGCGGGGCGGCCTGGTTCTTGATGCTTCTCACCTCCGGGTATGTCCGGAGTGAGTCGAATATCTGTTCAAATTCGTGTACCACTGCCGTTTATAAGCGTGGGAGACGCCTGTTTGCAGGGTCTGGGCAGGGGTTGCCCTGTGGCATGATGCCGAAGGTTTTTCAGGCTGCTTTCTTGCGTGGCGTCCGTCGCAGCACTGGCAGTGTTTGCCGCAGCCGATGAATTTGAGAGGACATACCTTGAACAAGATTCTTGCTTCGACCTTGCGCCGTGTTGGCCTTGTTTTCGGTGTTGCAGCATCGATGGCGTTTGCCGGTTGTGCCGGCGTGGATGGCAAGTTCCCTCCGGCGCCCGCAAGCGCGACCAGCGGTGATTACAGCTACATCATCGGCGCCGGCGACTCCCTCAACATCATGGTCTGGCGCAATCCCGAGCTGTCCATGGTCGTTCCCGTCCGTCCGGACGGGAAGGTTGCAGCTCCCTTGATTGATGAGATGGTGGTGCAGGGCAAGAACTCAGTCGCGGTTGCCCGTGAAATCGAGGCGCAGCTGGGTAAGTATGTGCGCGATCCCGTGGTCACCGTGATCGTGACCAGTTTTGTGGGTCCGTACAGCGAGCAAATCCGCGTAATTGGGGAAGCCGCGCGTCCGCAGGCGCTGCCTTTCAAGCAGAAGATGACGGTGTTGGACGTGATGATCGCTGTGGGTGGCCTGACGGACTTCGCCGCCGGCAATGAGGCCACCATCCTTCGCTCCTCTGATGGCGCGGGCAAGCAGTACTCGGTTCGTTTGAAAGATTTGATCAAGCGTGGCGATGTTTCCGCCAATGTCGAAATGCGACCGGGTGATGTGCTGATCATCCCGCAGAGTTTGTTCTGATCTCGGTCTTTCGACCCCTCGTGCGAAAGGTCAGGGCCGGTTCGGCGAGGCTTCCAGCACGGGTTTGGCCCGGTTTGGGCTCGGTGCTTGTGTCCTAATTCTGGAATCCTATCTCGATGGACTTACTCATTGCGCAGCTGCAGGCAATCGCTCGGCGGGTGTGGAAATATCGTTGGACTGGCGTCGCGACAGCCTGGATCGTGGGTTTGATTTGTGCCGTGATCGTTTGGATTCTCCCGGATCGATATGAGGCAAATGCGCGGATTTTTGTGGATACGCAGTCCATATTGAAGCCCTTGATGTCGGGCCTTGCTGTTCAGCCGAATATCGAACAGCAAGTGACCATGCTGAGCCGCACCCTGATCAGTCGGCCCAATGTGGAAAAATTGGTTCGGATGGCTGACTTGGACCTGAAGAACCAGTCCAAGGCCCAGCAAGAAGCCACGATCGAGACGGTGACCAAAAATTTGTCGATCCAGAGTACGGCTCGCGACAACCTCTATACCTTGGCCTATCGTGACAACGACCCTGAGACGGCCAAGCGTGTGGTGCAGTCGCTGGTGTCTATCTTTGTGGAATCCAGTTTGGGGGCAAGCCGCAAGGACGCGGCCACGGCCACTTCCTTCATCAACGAGCAGATCAAGTCCTACGAGGCAAAGCTGGAGGAGGCCGAGAGCCGCCTGAAGGAGTTCCGTCTGCGCAATATCCAGAATATGTCGGGTGACGGCAAGGACGCCGCCAGTCGCTTGGGTGAGTTGAGTGCTCAACTGGAACGAGCTCGCCTGGAGTATCGTGAGGCCGTCAATGCCCGTGATGCAGCCAAGGCTCAGTTGACCCAAGAGCGAGCTGGGACGACCAACTCCCCGGTCAAAGCTCTGCTGCAAGAGGGTGATGCGGTGGTGGCCACGCCCGAGATCGATTCGCGCATCGATGCCCAGCGAAGGAATTTGGATTCTTTATTGCAGCGCTACACCGATCAACATCCCGATGTGATCGGCGCTCGCAAGTTGATCAAGGATTTGGAATCGCAGAAGGCCAAGGAAGTCGCCGAGCTGCGCAAGGTCGCCGCGGCGGCGGCTGCTGCACCTTCGCCTGTGGGGGGGAACAGCGGCAGCTTGGCATATCAGGAAATGAATCGCCTGTTGGCAACCAGCGAAGTTCAGGTCGCGGCCCTCAAGGCCCGGGTGGATGAGTATTCCTCGCGTTATGCGCAGGCCTTGTCGGCAGTGAAGACTGCGCCCCAGTTGGAGTCCGAGGCTGCGCAGCTCAATCGTGATTACGCGATTCACAAGAAGAACTACGAAGATCTGGTTTCACGCCGAGAGTCAGCCTCGATCACCGGCGAGCTCGATGTGGCGTCTGGTGTGGCGGACTTCCGCCTGATTGATCCGCCTCGGGCCAATCCGAAACCGGTGGCGCCAAATCGCCTGCTATTGCTGCTCGGCGCACTCTTGGTGTCCTTGGCCGCCGGCGTGCTGGCCAGCTTTGCAGTCAGCCAGTTGCGTCCGGTGTTCCATGACACGTTGGAAATGCGTGCGCGACTGGATGTGCCGATTCTTGGCGTGGTGACGCGCCTGGTCTCCGAGGCGGACAAGCGCAACCAGCGCTCTGACTTGATCCGTTTCGGTGCTGCGACTGGAGGTTTGGTGGGCCTCTATGTTCTGGGGCTGACAGCACTGGCGATCATGTTGAGCAGGCAGGTGGTCTGAGATGAGCAGTCTGATTGAACAAGCAGCCCAGCGGCTGGAGCAACTGCGACAGGCTGGCGTGGTCCTGCCCAATGATGTGCAGCCCATGCCGCAGTCGAACGTACCTGGTTTACCTGCTGAGAACTCGGAGGCATTAGGCAGCTTCGCCCCCTCAGAGGCCGGCAGGCCAGAGGAGCTTCATCCCGCATCCAAGCGTGTGGACCTGGACCTCGAAGCACTGGCTGCCCAAGGCTTCCTGACGCCCAACGCGGCGCGCTCACACATGGCGGATCAGTACCGGGTCATCAAGCGCCCCTTGATCAAGAACGCCATGGGCAAAGGTGTCGCCAGCCTGAATCACTCCAACCTGATCATGGTGACCAGTGCGTTGGCGGGTGAGGGCAAGAGTTTCACTTCCCTGAACCTGGCCCTGAGTATTGCCGCCGAGTTGGACAACACCGTGATGCTGGTCGATGCCGATGTGGCGCGACCTTCAGTGCTGCGCATGTTGGGTTTGCCTCAGGGGCCGGGTTTGTTGGATGTGCTTGAAGAGTCTGTTGACATGTCCAGCGTCTTGTTGCGCACCAATGTTGACAAGCTCACCTTGTTGCCGAGCGGTACCCCACATGCTCGCGCCACTGAGTTGCTGGCCAGCGATGCCATGAGTCACTTGTTGGACGATATGGCACGTCGCTATCCCGACCGGATCATTATTTTTGATTCGCCGCCGTTGCTCTTGACTACCGAGTCGCGTGTTCTCGCGTCGCATATGGGGCAAATCGTGGTGGTGGTTCATGCTGAAAAGACGGCTCAAAGCGCGGTTCAGCAAGCCTTGGCGACGATCGAGACTTGTCCTTTGAAAATGTTGCTGTTGAACCAGGCCAACGCGAACACCTCGGGTGGCTATGGCAGCGGCGGTTACGGCTATGGTTACGGCTATGGCACTGAAGACACGGCCAGCTGAATTCATGCCCAGCCGATATTCTCATCAGAGCAGCTTGGCGCTGCAGCCTCGCGCGCTTGCGATGGCGGCGGCCTGTTTGATGTGTGCAGGTGCAGCCTGGGCTCAGGAAGGGTCGGCGCAAGCCGGCGGCGCCGGGCCTACTTCCACGGGCCGTCCGTCTGTGCTGGTTGAGCCGCGCTTCGGCATCATGCAGACCTGGACCGATAACAACCGTTTGACACGAACGGGCAAGGACGCTGCTCTTTTGACGACCTTGACTCCCGGTGTCTCCATCAGTACGACGCGTGGTGCAGTCCGCGGCTCTCTGGACTACGCACTGAACGGCATTGTCTATACAAAGAGCGACGAGAAGGCCCGTATCCAGCACAGCCTGTCGGCCAAAGGCGTTGCCGAGCTCATCGACAGAGTGTTTTTTGTAGACGCCAGCGCTTCGATTTCGCAGCAGGCGGCATCGGCGTTTGGTGTGCAGTCGGTGGACCCGTCCCTGGCCAATGCCAATCGCCGCGAGACGGCTACCGTGAGCGTTGCGCCACGTTTGCAGGGGCACATTGGTAGCTTGGCCAATTTTGAGTTGCGCGCCAACACCTCGGCGACCAACGTGTCGGATGCAGTGATTGGCGACAGCCATGCCAACGGAGCGAGCCTTCGGGTCAGCCGGGCGGGGCGTGCGGCGCTGACTTGGTCGGTCGATGCCTCGACCCAGAAGTCCAGCTTCAAGACCGGTGCGCAGAACCGTGTCAGCAGTCTGACTGGCAGTCTCAGCTACAAGCCTGACATCGACTGGCAGATGGGCATCTTGGCGGGGCGAGAGCGCAGCGATTTGAAGGATTTTGTGCTGCGCAACAGTTCGACCTATGGTGCTAACCTTAGTTGGACGCCTTCACTACGAACCAAGGTGTCCGCTGACTTTCAGACCCATGAGTACGGGGACTCTTTCAGCTACAACCTGGAACACCGGTGGTCGCGCTCGGCACTGCGCTTCTCGGACTCTCAGTCGGTCAACGCTGCCAACTTCCAAAACGCTGGAGCGCCGCGCAGCAATTACGACCTGTATTACTTTCAGTTTGCGTCTTTGATACCGGATCCGGCACAGCGCGACGTCTACGTTCGCAACTTTCTTCAAGCCAAGGGCCTGAGTGCGGATGCCCTGGCCGGCAGTGCTGTAGTGGACACTGGCCCAACCGTACTCCGCACGCAGTTGCTGTCGTACACCCTGCAGGGTGTACGGACTACCGTGACGACCACGGCCAGTCGCAGCAACAACCGTCGTTTGGCCTCGGCCAGTTCGAGTTCAGGTGATTTCGCGGCCAATGGTCGCGTGTTGCAACGCAGCCTGAGTTTGAACGTCGCTCACAACCTGACGCCGACTTCAAGCGCTGTCCTGAGCGTGCTTCAGCAGGACAGCGAGGGTGATTCAGCCGCTCAATCCACGACGCTGCGTTCCATTTCAGCGAGCTGGAACTGTCGCCTCGGCGCCCGGGTCAATTTCACTCTGGGTGCGCGTGCCGCGCACTCGGGTGGTTTGATTTCGTACCGCGAAAACGCCATGTTCGCCAACCTCGTCCAGCAGTTCTGAGCCATGTACGAATCCTTCTACGGATTGAGCAGCAAGCCGTTCCAGCTCAGCCCTGACCCCAATTTCTACTTTGGTAGCAAGCAGCATAGGCGCGCCAAGGCATACCTGGACTATGGAGTCTTGCGCAACGACGGCTTCATCGTCATCACGGGTGAAATCGGGGCCGGCAAAACCACACTGTTGCGCGGCTTGCTGGACAGCCTGAACCGCAGCAATGTGGTGATCGGCAATTTGGTCACCACCCAGCTTGATGCGGAAGATACCTTGCGCATGGTTGGCTCGGCATTTGGCGTGCGTTTGAAGGACTTGCCCAAGTCCGAGGTCTTGATGACGCTGGAGGCCTTCTTCGTCAGCCAGACCACCCAGGGCAAACGCTGCCTTCTGATCGTGGACGAGGCGCAGAATCTCTCCGCGCGGGCGGTGGAAGAGCTCCGCATGCTGTCGAACTTCCAGTTCGGCAACCAGTCCTTGCTGCAGACCTTTCTGGTCGGTCAACCCGAGTTCCGCGGCATCCTGCAGCGGCCCGAGATGGAGCAGTTCCGTCAGCGTGTGGCGGCCACCTGCCATATCGGGCCCTTGGATGAAGACGAAACCAAGGCCTATATCGAGCACCGCCTGAAATGTGCCGGTAGCACCGGCAAGCCGACCTTCGATGCCGATGTATTTCCGCTGATTTACAAAACCAGCCAGGGCATTCCGCGCCGTATCAATTCCCTGTGCGATCGTTTGTTGCTGCTGGGTTTCATGGGCAACAAGGTCAATTTGACCCTCCATGAACTCCATGATGTGCTCAAGGATATTGCGCAAGAAGCACAAACACCCACTCAGGTGGTGGGTGGCGGATCGGACACAGGTGTGGGTAAATTCCTGGATACCGATCAGCCCATCGATTTCTCGCGCGTCAAACTGAATGCCGACCAGGTCAACGGTTTGAGTGAAGAGCTGTCGAACCTCAGCCAGGGCCATTTTGCAGAGCGCTTGCAGCGCCTGGAAAACGGCCTGCAGCGACTGGAACGCATCAATTTGCAAACCCTGAGCTTGCTGCAGAAGTTGGTGGAAGCGGTCCGGACCCATTGAGCTTGGTTTTGCCCGGTTTGCGCACTCTGTCACAGGGGCGTCGCAAGGGCAGGGCAGAACCCGGGGTTCTCGGCCGATATCGGTAAGCAGTGTCCGAAGATTTTTAAAAAGCCAACAAGAGTGGGTGCGCAGAGTCTCATGTCTGAACAAAAAGCCATACGGAATGCGATGACCGTGGATGTGGAAGATTACTTCCAGGTCTCGGCCTTCGCGCCCTATATTGCGCGTGGCGATTGGGAAGGCTGCGAATGCCGGGTCGAGCGCAATATCGAGCGCATCCTGGCCCAGTTCGCCCAGCATCAAACCAAGGCCACGTTCTTCACCCTGGGCTGGATTGCCGAGCGCTATCCGCAGGTGGTGCGCGACATCGTGGCGGCGGGCCACGAACTCGCCAGCCATGGCTATGGCCATGAGCGCGCCAGCGATTTGAGCCCGCAGGCTTTCACGCAAGACATCGTCCGTGCCAAGAAGCTGCTGGAAGACCTGGGCGGCCATGAGGTGATTGGCTACCGGGCGCCGAGTTTCTCGATCGGCAAGAGCAATCTCTGGGCCTTTGACACCTTGCGCGAAGCCGGCTACCAATACAGCTCCAGCGTCTACCCGATCCAGCACGACCATTACGGCATGCCCGATTCGCCGCGCTTCGCCTATCCTGTGCGTGAGGGCCTGCTGGAAGTGCCGGTCACGACCTTGCGAGTGATGAACAAGAACCTGCCCTCCAGCGGCGGTGGCTATTTCCGCCTGCTGCCGTACCCGGTGTCGCGCTGGCTGATCCGCCAGGTCAATGCCCAGGATCAACAGTCGGCCGTGTTCTATTTCCACCCCTGGGAGATCGATGTCGAGCAGCCGCGTGTCGCCGGCATCGACAGCAAGTCGCGCTTCCGCCACTACGTCAATATTGCGCGCACCCACGACCGCATTGGCCGCCTGCTGCAGGACTTCGCCTGGGGCCGCATGGATGAGATTTTCCTGGGTCGACGTACCGCGGCGCTGGCCACCAGCGCGGTCGCCGCCTGAGCCATGGCTGCGCTCCAGATCAAGCGCCTGACGGCGCAAGACGCCGCGCTTGCCCGCCGTTGGGACGAATTCGTCCTGGCCTGCCCGCAAGCGACCTTCTTCCACCGTGCCGGTTGGTTGCGCATGGTCGAGCAGGTGTTCAAGCACCAGGGTTTCTTCCTCTACGCTGAGCGTGAGGGTCAGTTCGAGGGTGTGCTGCCTCTGGCTCAGGTCAAGAGCATGCTGTTTGGCCACTCGCTGGTGGCCTTGCCCTTTGCGGTGTATGGCGGTGTTGCAGCCCTGAACGACGAAGCGGCCGCCGCTCTGGAGCAAGAGGCGCAGGCCATTGCACAGCGCCTGGGTGCCGAGCATCTCGAGTTCCGCAATATCGAGCCCCGTCACGCCGACTGGCCCAAGCAGGATTTGTACGTGACCTTCCGCAAGGAGATCCTGCCTGAGGAAGAGGCCAATATGCTGGCCATCCCTCGCAAGGCCCGGGCCAGTGTGCGCAAGGGCATCAAGAACAATCTGGTCTCGCACATCGACCCGAATGTCGACCGCTTCTTCGCGCTTTACGCCGACAACACGCATCGCCACGGCACACCGGCCATGCCCAAGCGCTACTTCGCGGCCTTGCTGGACGAATTCGGTTCCGATGCCGAGGTGCTGATCGTGACCGATGCCCAAGGCAAGCCGCTCAGCTCGGTGTTGAGTTTTTACTTCCGCGACGAGGTGCTGCCGTACTACGCAGGCGACGACGAGGCTGCGCGTGATCTGGCGGGCAACGACTTCAAGTACTGGGAGCTGATGCGTCGCGCCTGTGCACGCGGCCTCAAAATCTTCGATTATGGCCGCAGCAAGCAGGGGACCGGCTCCTACGCATTCAAGAAAAACTGGGGTTTCGAGCCGACACCGCTGCACTACGAGTACTGCCTCTACAAACGTGACGCCGTGCCGCAGAACAACCCGAGCAATGCGAAGTACCAGCTTCTGATCAAGACTTGGCGGCGCTTGCCCCTGGGCTTTGTCAACTGGCTGGGGCCCTTCATCGTGCGTAATTTGGGTTGAGCTATGGCTGTTGCGAACCCACGCTTTGTTGTCTCACGAAGCCGCCTACTGAATCTGATCTCTCGCGCACGCCTGTGCGTCCAGCCGCTATGAGCTTGCGCGTTCTCCACATTCTTGACCACTCCCTGCCGCTGCACAGCGGCTACAGCTTTCGCACCGTCTCCATCCTGCGCGAGCAGCGGGCGCGCGGTTGGATCACCTCCCACCTGACCAGCCCCAAGCAGGGCCCGGGCGAGGGTCTGATTGAGGAAGCCTCGGGTTGGGCTTTCCATCGCACGCCCAGCACCGCTGCCGATGGCCTGATCCGCCAGATGCAGCTGACGGCCGCGCGCATCCGCGATGTCGTCGCCATCGAGCGCCCTGACATCATCCATGCCCATTCGCCGGTGCTCAATGCCTTGCCCAGCCTCTGGGTTGGGCGTCAGCTGCGTTTGCCTGTGGTCTACGAGATGCGCGCGTCTTGGGAGGATGCGGCCGTGGACCATGGCACCACCACAGAAGGCAGCTTGCGCTACCGCGTCTCGCGGGCGCTGGAAAGCTTTGCGCTCAAGCGCGCCGATCAGATCACCACCATTTGCGAAGGCCTGCGCGGCGACATCATGTCGCGCGGTGTGCCGGCGGATCGCATCACCGTGATCCCGAATGCGGTTGACGCCCAGGCCTTCCAGTTCGGCGTCAGCCCGGACCCGGTGCTGCGTGCCAAGCTTGGCCTGGACGGCGCCGTTGTGCTCGGTTTTGCCGGCTCCTTCTACGGCTACGAAGGCCTGCACTTGCTGCTGGACGCCGCGGCTCGCCTCTTGCCCAAGCTGCCGCAGCTGCGCGTGTTGCTGGTCGGCGGCGGCCCGCAGGAGGCGGCGCTCAAGGCGCAGGTGGCGCGCCTGGGCCTGCAGCAGCAGGTGATTTTCACCGGCCGGGTGCCGCACGCTGAGGTGCAGCGTTACTACGAGCTGATCGATGTGCTGGCCTATCCGCGCCTGCCGATTCGCTTGACCGAGCTTGTCACTCCGCTCAAGCCCCTGGAGGCCATGGCCCAAGGGCGCATGTTCGTGGCCTCCGATGTCGGCGGCCACCATGAGCTGGTGCGCCACGGCGAGACCGGCCATCTCTTCAAGGCCGGCGATGTGGGCGCTCTGGCCGCTGCCATCGAACAGCTGCTGGCTCAGCGCGAGCAATGGCCGCGCATCGCCGCGCAGGCCCGCCATTTCGTGGAGGCCGAGCGCACCTGGGCCCGCAGCGTGGCCCGCTATGAAGAGGTCTACCGGCGCGCCCTGGGCCGCTACGGTCGTACTTTCCCCCCTGTTTCTACCTGAGGCCCGACCCAGCTATGTGCGGTATCCACGGCATCCTGCGTCTTGACGGCGCCCCGGTCGAATCGGCCCATCTGAGCTTGATGGGCGACATCACCCAGCATCGCGGCCCCGACGATGAAGGCCAGCACATCGACGGTGCTTGCGGCATCGCCATGCGGCGCCTGTCCATCATCGACCTGGCCGGCGGCCACCAGCCCCTGTCCAACCAGGACGGCAGCCTCTGGCTGGTCTGCAATGGCGAGATCTACAACTACCGCGAGCTGCGTGCTGAGCTGCAAGCCAAGGGCTTTCAGTTCAAGACCGGCTCGGACAGCGAGGTGCTGTTGCATTTGTACGATGCCGAGGGAGACGACTTCGTCCACCGCCTCAACGGCATGTTCGACTTCGCGCTCTGGGATGCGCGCCGCCGCCGTCTGCTGATCGGCCGTGACCGCATCGGCGTCAAGCCGCTGTATGTGATGCAGGACGGCCAGCGCCTGGCTTTTGCCACCGAAGCCAAGGCCTTGCTGGCTCTGCCGGGCGTCCGGGCCGAGCTGGACACCCGCGTGCTCTCCAGCTACCTGCAGCTGGGCTATGTGGCTGCGCCGGGCAGCATGTTCAAGGGCATTCGCAAGTTGCCGCCGGCCACTTTGCTGGCAGTGGAGGGTGGTCAGGTCAAGGAGTGGCGCTACTGGCGCGTCTCGCCGCAGATCCGCCGCGACTGGAGCGAGGCCGAGTGGATCGAGCGCTCGCGCGAAAGCCTGCAGCGCGCCGTGCGCATGCAGATGGTCAGCGACGTGCCGATCGGCGCTTTCCTCTCGGGCGGTGTCGACTCCAGCGCGGTCGTGGCCTATATGGCCCGCGAGTCGAGCGAGCCGATCCGAACCTATGCCATCGGCTTCGAAGGTGGAGAGGCAGAAGCTCTTTACAACGAACTGCCGTATGCGCGGCAAGTCTCCGAGCTGTTCAAGACCCAGCACAAGGAAATCGTCGTCAAGCCCGATGTGGTGGGCCTCTTGCCGCAGCTGCTCTGGCATATGGACGAGCCACTGGCCGACACGGCCTTCATCACCACCTATCTGGTCTCGCAGTTTGCGCGCCAGGATGTGAAGGTGATCCTCTCGGGCGTGGGCGGTGACGAGCTGTTTGGCGGTTATCGCCGCTACCTGGGCGGTCATTACGCACGCCGTTTCCAGGCGCTGCCAGCTTGGCTGCAATCAGCCATCGGCTTTGCGGCCGGCCGCTTGCCGGCCGATCGCCATTCGGGCCTGCTCAACACCTTGCGTCTGGCCAAGGGATTTGTCGCCAGCGCCGGCATGGGCGTCGATGCGCGCTACCAGAGCTATCTGCAAGTGCTCGGCCAGGACCTGGTCGGTCGGTTGCTGGTGGACGGCGCGGGCGGTCAAGACCCGCTGGCCGCGGCCTTTGCCGGCGCCGGCCATGAGGACGAGCTCAACCGCATGCTGGCCGTAGACGCTGAAACCCAGCTACCCGACGACCTGCTGCTGCTGACCGACAAGATGAGCATGGCCGTGTCGCTCGAATGCCGCGTGCCTCTGCTCGATCACGAACTGCTGGAGCTGGCGGCGTCCATGCCTTCCGACGTCAAGATCCGTGGTGGCCGCCTCAAGCATGTGCTGAAGTCGGCCCTGGCTGATGTGCTGCCGGATGACATCCTGAACCGCAAGAAGCGCGGCTTCGGCACGCCCATGGGCGCCTGGCTCAAGAAGGAACTGGCGCCGCTGCTGCGTCGCCTGCTGGCGCCTGAGGTGGTGAAGGCGCGGGGCCTGTTCGTGCCGGCCGTCGTGTCAGGCCTGATCGCCGACCATGAAGCCAACCGCATGGACGGCACCGATGCGCTGCTGTCTCTGATGAACCTTGAAATCTGGAGCCGGGTCTATCTGGACGGTCGCAGCCCCGCCGATGTGGCGCTGGAGCTGAAGTCCTACCTGCCCCGCGCTTGACGCCCCCGCTCCTCCACCTGCCCGCATGAACATCCTCTACGTCTGCCATCGCTTTCCCTTCCCGCCCAAGCGTGGAGGCAAGATCCGGCCCTTCAATATGATCCGCCACCTGACGGCTGCGGGCCATGAGGTGACCGTGTGCTCTCTCGTGCGTGCCGAGGATGAAGGTGTGGAAGGGGAGGGCATCGCGCCTCATTGCAAGGCCTTTCACATGGCCCGGGTCCACAACCCCGTGCAGGCCCTGCGCATGGTGGCGCGCCTGCCCCTGATCACGCCCTCGTCGATGGGCTTCTTCTATTCCGCCGATCTGCGTCGCAAGATCGACCAGCTGCTGGCCTCGCAGAAGTTTGACCTGATCTTTGTCCATTGCTCCTCGGTCGCGCAGTATGTGGAGCACGTGCAGGACATTCCCAAGATCCTGGACTTCGGCGATATGGACTCGCAGAAGTGGCTGGAGTACGCAGACGCAAAACCTTTCCCGCTGTCCCTGGGCTACCGGCTCGAAGGCTACAAGATGCTGGCGGCCGAGAAGCGCCTGGCCCGCCGCTTTGACCTCTGTACCGCCACCACGCGCGCTGAATGGCAGACGCTCAACGACTATGGCACGGGTGCAGCGACCGACTGGTTCCCCAACGGTGTCGATGCCGACTACTTCAGCCCCGATGGCACGGACTACGACCCCGACACCATCAGCTTCATCGGCCGCATGGACTACTACCCCAACCAGGAATGCATGTCGCGTTTCTGTGTGGAAACTTGGCCCTTGATCAAGGCGCGCCGGCCGCAGATGAAGCTGACCATCGTTGGCGCCGACCCGTCGCCCGCCATGCGCAAGCTCGGTGAGATCGACGGCGTCACCGTCACCGGCTCGGTGCCGCATGTGCAGCCTTATGTGCGTAAATCGGCCTTGATGGTGGCCCCGCTGGCTATTGCCCGCGGCACGCAGAACAAGATCCTCGAAGCCATGGCCATGGGCGTACCGGTGGTGACCAGCAGCATCGCCGCGGGCGGTGTCGATGCCGAGGCCGAGACCCATTTGCTGGTGGCTGACACGCCGCAGCAATGCGCCGAGGCGGTGCTGCGCATCGTCGAGAACCCCGCCGAGCGGGAGCGGCTGTCCAGCGCCGGCCGGGCGCGCATGCTCAGCCACCATGCCTGGCCGCGCTCCATGGAGCGCCTGGACAAGATCATTGCCCAGGTTCTGGCCTCGGCATCCACCTCATCAAAAAAGCAGGCAGTGAAGTCATGAAGATCAGCATTTTTGGATTGGGCTATGTGGGCGCGGT
>NZ_JAJIRR010000012.1:0-174021 GCF_025717595.1 Kinneretia sp. DJ1R-11 | reverse complement strand
GGCAAGGGCTTTGCCGTGGTGGCAGCCGAAGTACGCAAGCTTGCGGAACGCAGCCAGGTCGCGGCGCAGGAGATCGGCAATCTGGCCGCCTCCAGCGTCAAGCTGGCCGAGAAAGCCGGCGGCCTGCTGAACAATATGTTGCCCTCGATCCAGAAAACATCTGAGCTGGTCCAGGAAATCTCCGCGGCCTCGGGCGAGCAAGCGCAAGGCGTCGTGCAGATCACCGGCGCCATGAACCATCTCTCCAACATCACTCAGCAGACGGCCTCGGCCTCGGAGCAGCTCTCGGCCACGGCCGAGCAGTTGTCGGCACAGGCCGCACAACTGCAAGAGCAGATGGCCTTCTTCCAGCTCGGCGGCGAGACGCCGGCGCCCGTGGCCACGGCGGCCCCAGCCATGCACGGCAGTGCCGCCCACAAGGCCGCAACGCTTCCAGCCCGGCGTCCCATGGCGCCAGCGCCACACGCCCCGAGCAGCGCGCCGCTCAGCGATGTGCAACGCAAGGTGGCCGAGTTCAAGGCCAAGCAAAGCCAAGCGCAACAACTGGCCCGGCGCAGCGCGGGCAAGGCCGGCGTGGGCAGCGCGAGTGAAGACATCGATGAATCCCACTTCAAGCGCTTTTGAACGCATGAGGACGCACGCATGAACCCCGTTCAGAAAGCCCCCCCGGGAGCGCCAGCTGACCTGCTGCGCGGCGCCATCGCCGAAGCCGAACAGGCCGGCCCGCCCCTGCAGATGTTGCGCATGGCCGTCGGACGCGAAAACCTAACCGTGCCGATCAGCGCGGTGCGCGAGATCCTCGAGGTCGGCCGCATGACACCGCTCCCTCAGACACCTGACTTTGTACGCGGGGTCATGAATCTGCGCGGCGCCGTGGTGCCGGTGATCGATCTCGGTGCCCGCTTCGGCTTCGGCCCGACGCGCATCGGCCGGCGCTCGGCCATCATCGTCGTCGAGGCGCGCGGCGATGAAGACTTCGACCGCCTGATCGCGGGCGTGCTGGTGGACGCCGTCTACGAGGTGCTGGAGGTGGACAGCCACCGCATCGAGGCCGCCCCCAGCCTGGGTGTGGCCATCGCGGCCGAGTTCATCGCCGGCATGATCAATGTCGGGGCAGGCTATGCGGTGCTGCTCAATATCGACCAGGTGCTGTCCCCGGCCGCCCTGTCCCAACTGATCGCTGAAAGCCAGGGCGCCTGAGCGGCTAGGCTTCCACCACCATGGCCCAATTCACCGACGCCGCCTTCAAATCCATCAGCGATTTGTTCCATCGCATCTCGGGCATACGGCTGACCGACAACAAGCGCGCTCTGGTGCAAAGCCGGCTGCAAAAGCTGGCCGTGGACAGCGGTGAACCCGACCTCAATCAGTTCGTGCAGAAAATTGTGCGCGGCGAACTACCCGAAGAACTGCTGGTTCAGGTGGTGGACAAGCTGACCACCAACGAGACCTATTTCTTTCGTGAGCCGGCTCATTTCGAAGACTTGGCCCGACGCGCCGCTGCCCACCCGACGGGAAAGGAATTTCTGGTCTGGAGCGGAGCCTCTTCCTCCGGAGAAGAGGCCTACAGCATCGCCATGGTGCTGGCCGACAAGCTGGGGCTGAACGGGGGACGGCCTTGGTCCATCAAAGGCACCGATCTGTCCACGGCCATGGTCGACAGCGCCAGCCGTGGCCTCTACCCCATGGAGCGGGCCCGCATGATGGCGCCCGACTACTTGCGCCGCTTTTGCCTGCGCGGCGAAGGCCCCTACGAAGGGCAGATGCTGATCAGCCGCGAGCTGCGCGCGCGCGTGCAGTTCCAGTGCGCGAACCTGATGCAGCCCTTGCCGGCCCTGCCGCAGTTTGATGTGATTTTCCTGCGCAATGTGTTGATCTACTTCGACCTGCCGGCCAAGCAGGCCATCGTCAGCCGGGTGATTGAACGGCTCAAGCCGGACGGCGTGCTCTACCCAGGCCACGCCGAATCGCTGGCCAATTTGAACCTGCCCTTGAAAGCGGTGGCGCCCGCCATCTACCAACATGCATAAGGACAGGCCCCCCGGTTCCGACACCCAGAAATCGGCCGGCAGCGGCCTGCCGGCCGGCGCCCATGCCTTGATCAACCTGATGCCGGGCCAGTGGCATTTCGGCCGCAACGCCACCTTGCGCACCTTGCTCGGCTCTTGTGTCGCCATCACCTTGTGGCATCCGCAGCAGCACTGCGGCGGCATGTGCCACTTCCTCCTGCCCAGCCGCAGCAGCCGCGGCATTGCGCCCCTGGATGGCCGCTACGGCGATGAAGCCGTGGAGCTGCTGCTCGCCGGCATCAAGCGCAGCGGGACCCAGCCCACTGACTACTTGGCCCACCTCTACGGCGGCGCCGACACCATGCCGGACGCCGCTAACGTCAAATTCAATGTCGGTCAGCGCAATATAGAGCAGGGCTGGGCCCTGATCGATCGCCTGGGCTTCCAGCTCCAGGACGTGGACGTCGGCGACAGCATTCCGCGTACCGTCAGCCTCAATCTGAGCACGGGGCAGGTGGACGTCAAGCGCGGCCAAACCACCTTGATGCCGCCGCCGCGCCGCTGAAGCTCAAAGCACCATGTCGCGCCCCACGCCATTTTTTGCTCCCGCGCCAGCCCCGTCCCAGGCGGCGAGCACCACCCCGCTGCGCGTCGCAGTCATTGATGATTCCGCCGTCGTGCGCAAGCACCTCAGCGCCTTGCTGCAGGCCGCCGGCATCGAGGTCAGCATCACCGCCAGCGACCCCTTGTTCGCCTGGCCCAAGCTTGAAGCCGCCTGGCCCGATGTGATCGTGCTCGACGTCGAAATGCCGCGCATGGATGGCATCAGCTTTCTCAAGCGGGTGATGAGCGAGCACCCGACCCCGGTGGTGATGTGCTCGACCCTGACCGAGGCCGGTTGCGAGACCACCATGGAGGCACTCGCCGCAGGTGCCGTCGGTTTTGTCACCAAACCCAAGCTAGGTCTGCGTGATTTTCTCGAGGACCCCGGCAATGGCCTGGTCCAGGCCGTGCGCGCGGCAGCACGGGCCAATGTGCGGGTCCTGCCCAGCCAGATGGCAATGAGCGCGGTCCGCCCGAGCGTGCGAACCGCCGGCATTGAAGCGCCGCTCAACCCCGCGGCCATGGCCCAAACCACCGACCATGTGATCGCCTTCGGCAGCTCCACCGGCGGTGTCCAAACCATCGAGGCCGTGCTGCGCCAGCTGCCGCGCACCATGCCCGGCATCGTGCTGGTGCAGCACATGCCGGAGAAATTCACCCATTCCTTTGCCGCGCGCCTGGACAGCACCTGTGCACTGGAGGTGCTGGAAGCCAAGGACGGCGACCGAGTCATCAACGGCCGCGTGCTGGTGGCGCCTGGCGGCCGCCATATGCAGCTGCGCCGCAGCGGCGCGCAGTATGTGGTCGAGGTGCGCGACGGGCCCCTGGTGAGTCACCACAAGCCCTCGGTCGATGTGTTGTTCAAGTCGGTCGCTCAGGCCGCCGGGCGCAATGCCATTGGCGCGATCTTCACTGGCATGGGCGAAGACGGCGCTCGCGGCTTGCTGGACATGCGGCGGGCCGGCGCCAGCACCTTGGCGCAAGACGAGGCCAGCTGCGTGGTTTACGGCATGCCCAAGGCGGCCGCCGAACTTGGGGCCGCCGAGCACATCGTCGGTTTGAGCGATATGCCGCTCACCTTGCAGGCCTTGGCGGGCCTGCTCCCATGAAGCGGTCCTTCAGCGAATGACTTTGCTGATGACCTTCATCAGCTCCAGCGGGCTGAAGGGCTTGATCAGATACTCGTCCGCGCCGGCCTTGGCGCCGGCCTGCTTGTCGGCCTCCTGGCCCCGGGCAGTCAGCAAAACGACCTTGGTGCGCTTCAGTCCGGCATCGGCCTTGACCTTCTGACAGACCTCCAGGCCGTTGAGGCCGCCCGGCATCATCACATCGAGCAGTATCAGATCCGGTCGTAAGAGTTGAGCCTGGGCCAAACCTTCCGAGCCATTGGCCGCTTCGTGTATCTCGTAGTCGTCAAACTCAAGGGTCACGCGGATCAATTCGCGAATTTCTTCCTGGTCTTCAACAATCAAGATCTTTTTCGCCATATTCACCCCGAGACGTGGCCAGCAATGCCTGCCATGATGCCTCAAGCCGCACGCGCACTGCCGGCTGAAAACGGCAGTTTTTTGCGGGACACCCAGCGGCGAAAGAAGGTCCGCCGAAAGCCTCAAGTTGGCGCATGGACGGGCCGATGAAGAGCAATGGCACCCTCTGACCGGGAGGCCGCGGTATTCGCCAGTCAAAGGATCAGGTTCGCATGAATGCTCACCCAGCTCTGCAACAAGGCAACCGGGCCCAGGATCGCTTGCTGTTGACCGTCATCGCGGCGAACGCTCTGCTGGCCATCGGTTTGGGCTATGGCTACGGTCAACTCGGCACCGCCTTGATGCTGGGCCTGGCTTGCTCACTAGGCGCTGGCGTCGCGGTCTATTTCTGGAGCGGCCGGCCCATCTGCCGGCGCCTGCTGGCCACGCTGCTGGTGGCCTTGGTGGCCACGCAGTTGCAGATCAGCCGCGGCGACACCACCATTCACGCCAATGTCTATGTCACCCTGTGTCTGATGTTGCCTTACGGCGACTGGAAGCTGATTGCCTACACCGGCGCCTTGCTGATCGCGCATCACTTTGGCTTTGAGGCCGTCAGCAGTGCCACCATGCCCTTGTTCGTGCACGAAAGCGACACCCGCCTGGCGGACTTCGCTGACGTCAGCTTCATCCTGGTTCTGAGCGGCTTTCTGATGCACGCAGCCATGGAAATGCACCGCCGCGCTAGCGAACGTTTCGAGCTCGAATTCCTGGTCAACGCCATGGGCCGAGACGGCCCGATCCGTCTCAACCTCGATGTGGTGCGCACCGACTCCGCAGTCGGCCAGCGCCTCAAGCATGTGCAGGGCCGTATGGCGGCCGCCTTGCGCCAGGTGCGCGACGCGACCGTCAGTGTGCACGGCGTGGCCCAAGAAGTCGGCGACAGCAGCGGCGAGCTGATGGCACGCACCGACCGCACGGCCAATGGCCTCAAGGACGCCGCCATGTGCCTGGAGCAGATCACGGTGATCGTGCAGGAGAGCGCACGGGCCTCCAAGGAAGCACGGGAGCTGAGCCATGCCTCCTCGGCGCTGGCCGTGCGCGGAGGTGCAGTGGTGACGCAGATGGTCAACACCATGGAGGAGATCGACAAGTCCTCGCGCCGCATCACCGACATCATCGGTACCATCGACGCGATCGCCTTCCAGACCAATATCCTGGCCCTGAACGCCGCGGTCGAAGCGGCCCGTGCGGGCGAGCAAGGTCGGGGTTTTGCGGTCGTGGCCAGCGAGGTGCGGCGCCTGGCCGGGCGCTCGGCCGAAGCCGCGCGAGAAATCAAGAACCTGATCACAGCGTCCATGGAAACCGTCGAGCGCGGCACCCAGTTGGCAAGTGCCGCAGGCAGCACCATGGAAGAGCTGGTCAGCTCGGTGAAAAGCGTGGGCACGGTGTTCGAAAGCCTGACCGCCGACAACGCCGAACATGCGCAAGGCATTGAGGTGGTGACGGCCTCCGTCAAAGAGTTGGACGAGGTGACGCGCCAGAACGTCCATGTGGCGGAGCGCTCGAGCCAGATCGCCGATGAGCTGCAGCAGCAGGCGGCAACGCTGGCCGAAGTGCTGAGTACCTTCCGCCTGGGCGACGACGCCGCCGTCAACGAGCTGCTGAACAAAGCGCAACAGAAGGCTGCGGCGGCTTCTGGCAAGCGCCAGGAGCGGGCTCAGTCCAGCACGGGCTCCGGCGACGCTGGCGGCGGGTCCAACATCGATTTCTTCTGAACCACGAGCACATTCAAACGGGAGCCCCGCCATGAGCGCCAACGCATTCCAGAGCCTGCGCCGCCGCCTGCTGTCCTGCCTGAGCCTGCTTGGCTTGGGCTTGAGCGGCACCAGCGCGCTCGCTGCCGACGAGCCCAGCTATCGATTCTCTCCAGTCAACCAGGCCAGCATTGCGCTGACGGCGGACTACTGGAATCCCATCATGGCCTATGTCTCGGAGAAAGCCGGCGTGCGCTTGGTGTTGAAGATCGGCCGCACCTCGGCCGACACCACGGCCTATGTGCTGGCCCAGGAAGTGGAGTTCGTGTTCAGCAACCACTTGTTCAGCCCGGAGCGCGAAAAGCTGGGCTGGAAGGTGATCGGTCGGCGCCTCACTCCGGCCATCCAGGGTCAGCTGATCGTACCGGCCGACTCGCCCGTGACCGAGCTGGCCCAGCTGGCCGGCAAGGATGTGGTCTACCCCGGGCCGGAAGCCTTTGTCTCCTACAAAGTGCCCTATGCCCAGCTGATCAACCGCAAGATCGACGCCAAGGTGGTGTTCGCCGGCAACACCGATGGGGCCTTGGCCCAGCTGTTCAGCGGCAAGGTCGCAGCAGCCGGCGTCAATTCGCAGTTGGCGGAGAACTATGGCCGACGTGAAGGGAAAAAGTACCGCGTGCTCTGGAGCTCCGAGCCCTTGCATGATCTGGCGCTGATGGCGTCAGCCAAAGTTCCAGAGAAGGATGTACAGGCAGTCGCACGCGCCTTTGCCGGCATGCACAAGGACCCCAAAGGGCAGGCGATTCTTCAGGAGGTGTCCAAGCACATCGGTCTGACCGAGGAGGCCTACTTCATCGCCTCGGACGGCAGCGAATATGCGCCCTACCGACGCTTCTACCAAAGTGCGCCGGCGCAAGTGCGATGAAGCGCGGAAACCGCGATGCCTAGGCTGAAGCATCTGCTGGGGCGACTGTTGCCCTCCAGCCTGATCGGGCGGGTGTTTCTGCTCTATCTGCTGTCCCTTCTGCTGTTCATGGGCGGGGCGCTCGGCTGGTATGCGTCCCGCAGCTTCAGCAGCAGCATCAGCAACGCCCAGGATTCGGCCGACACCTTGATCAGCCTGCTTGGCCCGGCGGTCGCCGAGTCGGCGGTGATCGGCGACTACGACACCATCGAGCGGGCGCTCACCCGGACCTCCAAGCACTCGGACATCAGCGCCGCCCTGTTCATCGATCTCAAGGGTGGCCGAATCGAACGCAGCGCGCGCGAGGACCCCGAGCTGCGCGTGCCCAGCTGGCTGAGCGAGGCGGTCAGCGAACAACTGCCGGAGCTGAATCTGTCCATCGTCGCTGGCGGCAAGGACTACGGCGTGCTGCGCCTGCGCTTCAACACCGCCCATATCGCCAACACCTTCTGGCAGCAGTCCATGGTGGCCGTCGGCCTCGGCGGCCTCAGCCTTTTGGCCGGCCTGGCCATGGTCTGGTGGCCGCTCAACCGCTGGCTCGGCAACCTCGGTCAGATCCGCACCTTTGGTGAACAGTTGAAGGTTTCGGGCGGCGCGCTCAGTCCCATGCAGACCGAGGATGCACCGCTCGAGTTCCGTCAGACCTTCGAAGTACTCAACCAAGCTGCCAGCTCGCTGCAGTTGGAGCGCGAACGCGCAGCCGTCACCCTGGGCGCCATTGGCGACGGCATTGCCACCACCGACGCCGAGGGGCGAATCTTGCTGGCCAATCCCGTGCTTGGCAGCCTGCTCGAATGCCCGGCCGATAGCTTGCTGGGCCAGCGCATCCAGGCCGTGCTGCCGGACCTGGTGGACCTGGCGGACAGCCAGGCGCTGCCTCAGCAGGGCAGCTGGAAGGCCAGGCTTCGGCTCAATCCAAGTGCTCAGGGCGCCCATGTGCTGGACTTGAGCCGCACCGAGATCGCCGGCGGCAGCGGTTGGGTCTATGCCTTCCGCGACATCAGCCAGCAGCAGGCACTCGACGACCGACTGCAGGAAGAGCTGCAAGCCCGCGCCCAAGCCATGCAGACCATGCGCCAACTGCTGCAGGATTTTGCCGCGCCGCAGCTGAGAACGCCGCAGTCCACCGTGGCTGGCAGCAGCGAGGAAAGCGCCGCATTGCTGCAACTGGTGCAGGAACTGATCCAGCGCCTGCGCGAGCGTGGCGAGCAGCTTGCGGCCATCTTCGCACTCAGCCCCGATGGCTTTGTGTCCTTTGACGCCCAGCACATCACGCGTTATGTCAGCCCGGCCTTCAGCCGCCTGGCCGCGCTGGCCCCCGAGCAGGCCCTGGGCCTGCACGAGGAGGCCTTGCTCGGCTGCCTGCTCAGCCTGCGCGGTGCCGACGCGCGCGCCGTCAGCATTCAGGAGCTGCGCCAGGGCAAGCTGCGCATCGAGCTCGAGCGCCCGACCCGGCGCGTGCTCGAGCTCGCCCTGCATGAGGGCGTGACCAGCGCCGGCGGCGCCGCCGCCCAGTTGCTGCACCTCAGCGATGTGACCCACCAGGTCGAAGTCGAGCAGATGAAGAGCGAATTCCTCTCGACCGCGGCCCATGAGTTACGCACGCCCATGGCCAGCATTTTCGGTTTCACCGAGCTGCTGCTGATGCGCGAACAGCCGCCCGAGCGCCAAAAGGAAATGCTCGGCCGCATCCACCGGCAGTGCCAGTCCATGATCGCCATCCTCAACGAGCTGCTGGATCTGGCGCGCATCGAAGCGCGGCGCGGCCAGGACTTCGAGCTTGAAGTGCTGGACTTCAGTGCCCTGGTCTCGGAGGTGGTGCAGGACTTCAGCCCACCCGAAGCGCGGGAGCTGCCCGAACTGAGTCTGCCCGCCCTGCCCTGCCGCGTCCACGCGGACCGCCAGAAGCTGCAACAGGTCCTGCGCAATCTGCTCTCCAATGCCTACAAATACTCGCCCGGAGGCGGCCTTGTGCGCGTGGAGCTGGCCCAGGAGGCGGGCATCGATGGACGCCCACCACAGGTCGCGCTGTCGGTGCAAGACCATGGCATCGGTATGAGCGCCGAACAGCTGTCCCATGTCACCGAGCGCTTCTACCGCGCGGACAAATCCGGGACCATCCTGGGCACCGGCCTGGGCATGAGCATCGTCAAGGAGATCGTTGAGCTGCATGGCGGCAGCCTGGGCCTGCTCAGCCAGCCCGGTGAGGGCACAACGGCCATGGTGCGCCTGCCCAGTCTGCAGCCGGAGCCGGCATCACCCGCGCCGATCGCATGAAATGGCGTGCCCGCTCGCGCCTGGCCAGCCGGGTCGCACTGGAGATCACGGGCCTGCTACTGCTGATGGCCACCTTGCATCACCTGATGCTGGCGCCCCTGGGGCAAGGCTATAGCTGGGCCAGCCAGATCTGGGCCGAGCTGCTGACCTACACCGTGCCGGTGGTCGCCCTGCTGACCTGGCGCGGCTTGCGCCAGGCGCACCTCAGCCTCGGTGCGCGTTTGGGCGAGCGCGTCTGGCCGCCGCTCTGGGCCACCTTGCTCACCCTGGGCCTCGGCCTGCTGATCAGCGGCGCGGCGGTGCAGTACCAAATCCACAGCACGCGCGGCCTGGCCCAGGCCCGTTTCGACCATCTGGTCGAGCTGTTGGAGCAGGATGTGCGTCGACGCTTCGAGTTGCCGACCTATGGCCTGCGCGGCCTCGCGGCCCATTACGCCGCCGGCCTGAACCTGCGCCGCCAGGAGTTCGCCCGCTTTGTAGGTGCTTACAACTTGCCGCTGGAGTTCCCGGGCATACGCGGCTTCGGCTACATCCAGCGCGTCGAGCGCAGCGAGCTGGAGAACTTCATCTTGCGCGAGCAAGCCGATGCAGCGCCGGACTTCAAGATTCATGGTGGGGGAGCTGCTGACGATCTGTTTGTCATCAAGTTCATCGAGCCGCTGAGCAACAACCAAGCAGCACTGGGCTTTGACCTGGGCTCGGAGACGGTACGGCGACAAGCGGTGGAGCGTGCTTACCGGACGGGCCTGCCCACCTTGTCGGGCCGCATCGAGCTGGTTCAGGATGCGGCGCGGCGCAATGGCTTTCTCTACCTGCTGCCGCTGCACCACTCAGGCGCCGTGCTGAACAGCGAGGCCGAGCGCCTGGCGGCCACCGAGGGCTTGCTCTACACACCCATCGTGGTGGAGGAACTGCTGGCTGGCATTGGTGCCACCACCCAAGGCTTGCTGGACTTTCAGTTGCTCAATCAACCCGGAGCGGGCGAGCTCCGGGCGGTCTTCCAAGTGGGCGAGGCCAACACCGCGACAGCGTCTGCCCAGGCCATGTTCCTCAAGCAACTGGAACTGCCGGTCGGTGGCCAGACCCTGCTGCTGCGCATTCAGAGCACGGCGCTGTTCGAACAGTTGGTGGTCGAAGGTAAGCCCTTCTGGGCAGGCGTGGGCGGTGTGATCATGAGCTTGCTGGCTGCGGTCGTGGTCTGGCTGCTGGGTATCGGGCGCAGCCGTGCGCTCAGCATTGCCGAGGCCATGACTCTGGACCTGCGACAGGCAAAGGCCGAGCTGGCTGATCGCAACGAGCGCTTTGCTCTGGCGCTGGAGGGTGGATCCGACGGGCTCTGGGACCATCTCGACACCCATGGTGAAGCCCAGTGGTGGTCGCCGCAGTACTACCGCCTGCTTGGCTACGAACCCGGGGCCATTGAGCCTGGACTGCTGGCCTTCGACCAGCGCCTGCATCCCGACGATCGGGAGCGCACCATGCAGGCCCTGGCCGCAGCACTGGAAGACCTGAGACCTTACGACGTGGAGTTCCGCCTTCGCACCGAAAGCGGCGCTTACCGCTGGTTCCGTTCACGCGCCAAAGTCTTCCGCGATGCCTGCGGCGAACACCGGCGCATGGCCGGCTCCTTGCAGGACATTGACGAACTGAAGAGGGTGCAAGCCCAGATGCGCGAACGCAGCCAGCAACTGGCGGCCATCTTCGCGCTGAGCCCGGACGGCTTCGTCTCCTTCGACGCCCAGCAGCGCCTCAGCTACGCGAGCCCAGCGTTCGGCGAGCTCTGCGGCCTGAGCGACAGTGAGCTGCTCGGCCTGGGTCTCGAGGGATTGCTGGGCCTGTTGCAAGCCAAGCAAGGCGCAGATGGGATCGACATCAACGCAGAGGCTCTCCGCTGCAAGGCCCTGACCCTGAGCTTGGCGACACCGAGCCCGCGGGTGCTGACCCTGAGCCTTCAGCCCGGTGACGGCCTTGAGGTCTCGTCCATGTTGCAGGTCCGCGATGTCACTCACCAATTCGAAGTGGACCGCATGAAGAGCGAATTCCTGAGCACCGCCGCCCACGAGCTGCGCACGCCCATGGTCAGCATCTACGGCTTCACCGAGCTGCTGGTGATGCGGGACATGCCAATCGAGCGGCAGAAGGAGCTGCTCGCCCGCATCTACCGGCAGTGCCAGACCATGATGGCCATCCTCAACGAACTGCTGGACCTGGCACGCATCGAAGCACGCCGCGGCCGCGATTTCGAATTCAGCACGGTGCCACTGCATCCTCTGGTGGAGCAGACTCTGGCCGACTATGCGGTGCCCGATGGACGGGAGCGGGCTACGCTGGACAGCGAACCCGGTGACTGGTTGGTTCACGTTGATCCCGGCAAGCTACAACAGGTGCTGAGGAACATTCTTTCCAATGCTTACAAATACTCACCAATGGGCGGACCTGTGCAACTTCGGCTGCGCAAGCAGGACGCCGGCGCGCTGCTGCAGGTGCAGGACCAGGGTATCGGCATGAGCCCTGAGGAGCTGACGCAAGTGACCGACCGCTTCTACCGCGCCGACAAGTCGGGCACCCAGCTGGGCAGCGGCCTGGGCATGAGCATCGCCAAGGAAATCGTCGAGCTGATGCAGGGTCGGTTGAGTCTGGACAGTGCGCCAGGACAGGGTTGTGTGGTCAGTGTTTGGCTGCCCTTGGCAGCGCACCATGACAGCGTCACAGGTCCACTTTGAGACCCAGGGCAAGCGAGCAATTGACCTGCTTTTTCGGGCATCCACGCGGGCTAACCCGGGGTCAAATCGTGCACTTGGACCGGTCCCACGGGGCAAACTCCGGCCTCGCTCGGTTTACAGTCCTGACTGGCTTGCCGCGACGCAAGCCGCTGGCTCTGCCGGCGCCATCTGCCCCTCTTGTCCATTAGCCCTGCGAGTCTGAACTACACCGTGGAACCCACCCTGGCCGAGCCGCCTCAGTCCGCCCTTTCTGGCGTGGCGCGCATGCTTGTGCACGCTGGAAAGCTGCAGGCCAAAGCGGCCGAAGACCTGATGCGCCAGGCGCGCGAGAAGAAAACCAGTTTCGTCAATTCGGTGATCGCCGCCGGGCTGGTCAGCTCGGCCGACCTGGCCCACACCCTGTCCACAGCACTGGCCGTGCCTTTGCTGGACCTGAATGCCATGGATGTTCAGCGCATGCCGCAGAACATCATCGACAACAAGCTGGCCCAGCAATACCAGGTGGTGGTGCTGGGGCGGCGCGGCAGCCGGCTGTTCATCGGCGGCGCCGATCCGACCGATCAGGACGTGGTGGAGCGGATCAAGTTCGCCACCCAGCTGACGCCGGAATGGGTGATCGTCGAACATGACAAGCTGGCGAAGTTGCTGGCCGGCACCAGCAGCAGTGCCAGCGAGGCACTGGAAACCATCACCGGGGGTGACTTCGATTTCGACATCGCCGAGGAAGACGCGGCTCCGCAGGAAACCGCGGCCGAACTGGCCGATGTCGAGGATGCGCCCGTGGTGCGCTTCCTGCAGAAGATGCTGGTGGACGCCATCAATCTGCGCGCCTCCGACCTGCACTTCGAGCCTTACGAATTCCATTACCGTGTGCGCTTCCGGGTTGACGGCGAGCTGCGCGAGATCACCCAGCCGCCGATCGCCATCAAGGACAAGCTGGCTTCGCGCATCAAGGTGCTGTCGCGCCTGGACATCGCCGAACGCCGCGTGCCGCAAGACGGCCGCATGAAGCTCAAGTTCGGCGCCAAAGCCATCGACTTCCGGATCAGCACCTTGCCGACCCTGTTCGGCGAGAAGATCGTGATCCGTATTCTCGACCCCTCCTCGGCCAAACTGGGCATCGATGCCCTGGGTTACGAGAAGATCGAAAAAGAGCGGCTGCTGGCCTGCATCAGCCGACCTTACGGCATGGTGTTGGTCACCGGGCCCACCGGCTCCGGCAAGACCGTGTCGCTCTACACCTGCCTGAACATCCTCAACCAGCCCGGCGTCAACATCTCAACGGTCGAAGATCCGGCCGAAATCAACCTGCCCGGCATCAACCAAGTCAATGTCAATGACAAGGCTGGCCTGAGCTTCTCGGCCGCGCTGAAGTCCTTCTTGCGCCAGGATCCAGACATCATCATGGTCGGCGAAATCCGCGATCTGGAGACGGCCGACATCGCCATCAAGGCCGCCCAGACCGGCCATATGGTGATGTCCACCTTGCACACCAATGACGCGCCCAAGACCTTGACCCGGCTCTTGAACATGGGCGTGGCGCCTTTCAATATCGCGTCCAGCGTTCTGCTGATCACGGCTCAACGCTTGGTGCGTCGCCTGTGCGAGAACTGCAAGGCACCGGCCGAGTACCCGCGCGATGCACTGCTGCGCGCCGGCTTCAAGGAAGAAGAGCTGGACGGCAGCTGGAAACAGTACCGGGCGGTCGGCTGCAACAGCTGCAACAGCGGCTACCGCGGCCGGGTCGGCCTCTACCAGGTGATGCCCATCACAGAGGCCATCCAGCGCATCATCCTGGCCGAAGGTTCGGCCATGGACATCGCCGTCCAAGCCCAGTCCGAGGGTGTGCGCGATCTGCGTCAGTTCGGCCTGGTCAAGGTGCGGGCCGGCGTGACCACGCTCGAAGAAGTGCTGGCGGCAACCAATGAATAGACTTTTCGCGCCAAGGCGGAAACAAGGGCCTGAGGCCAGGAGGTGGTATGGCGACTAGTGCGGCAGCCAAGAGCGCGAGTGAGTTCGTGTTCGAATGGGAAGGCAAGGACCGCAACGGCAAGATCGTGCGTGGTGAATTGCGCGCCGGAGGCGAGGCCATGGTGAGCGCCACCCTGCGCCGCCAAGGCATTCTGGTCAACAAGGTCAAGAAGCGCCGCATGAGTGGCGGCAAGGCCATCAAGCAAAAAGACATCGCCGTCTTCACCCGCCAGCTGGCCACCATGATGCGGGCCGGCGTTCCCTTGCTGCAGTCCTTCGAGATCGTCGGCCGCGGAAGCACCAACCCGCGCCTGACCCGCCTGCTCAACGACATCAAACAAGACGTCGAAACCGGCACCAGCCTGTCCAATGCCTTGCGCAAGCAACCGCTTTACTTCGACGCGCTGTACTGCAATCTGGTCGAGGCCGGTGAAGCAGCCGGTATCCTGGAGTCGCTGCTCGACCGCCTGGCCATCTACCAGGAGAAGACGGTCGCGTTGAAGAACAAGATCAAGTCGGCCCTGACCTACCCGATCGCGGTCTTTGTGGTCGCCTTCGTGGTGGTGGCGGTGATCATGATCTTCGTCGTGCCCGCCTTCAAGGACGTGTTCAAGAGCTTCGGCGCCGACCTGCCCGGGCCGACCTTGGCTGTGATCGCCATGTCGGAGTTCTTCGTCTCCTACTGGTACCTGATCTTCGGCAGCATCGGCGGCGGCCTCTACTTCTTCTTCCAGAGCTGGAAACGCTCGGTCAAGATGCAACACACCATGGACCGGCTGCTGCTCAAGATCCCCATCTTCGGCGACCTGCTTTACAAGTCGGCCGTGGCGCGCTGGACCCGCACCCTGTCCACCATGTTCGCCGCCGGCGTGCCCCTGGTGGAAGCACTGGACTCGGTCGGTGGTGCCGCCGGCAACGCCGTGTTCGCCGAAGCGACCGAGAAGATCCAGCGCGATGTCTCGACCGGTACGGCTCTGACCACCTCGATGCAGACCACCGGCATCTTCCCGACCATGGTCATCCAGATGGCCTCGATCGGCGAAGAGTCGGGCTCGCTGGACCACATGCTGGGCAAGGCCGCCGAGTTCTTCGAGGACGAGGTGGACGAGGCCGTCAATGCCCTGTCCAGCCTGATGGAGCCCTTCATCATCGTCTTCCTGGGCACCATCATCGGCGGCATCGTGGTCGCCATGTACCTGCCCATCTTCAAGCTCGGTCAGGTGGTCTGAAGCATGTTCATGAATCCGGATGACTACGCCTGGCTGCTCAGCCCCCTGATGCTGGGCCTGCTGGGCCTGTGCATCGGCAGCTTCCTCAATGTGGTGATCCACCGCCTGCCCCTGATGATGGAGCGCCAGTGGCTGGCCGATTCGGCAGCCCAGCTCAGCGATGCGGCCGAGCTGCAAAAGGCCGCCGCCTGGCGCCAGCCCGAAGCGGCCGGCCTGGCCAGTGCTGCTACGGCCCTGGCGCAGCAGATGGACAAGCTGCCCCACCTGGGCATCGCCACACCACGCTCGCGCTGCCCGCATTGCGGCCACCAACTGGCCTGGCATGAAAACCTGCCCCTGCTGGGCTGGCTGCGGCTGGGCGGCAAATGTGCGTCCTGCAAGGCGACCATCTCCAAGCGTTACCCTCTGATCGAACTGGCCACCGGCCTGCTGTTCGCGGCCCTGTCCTGGCGCTTTGGCGCACGGCCCGAGACCCTGCTCTGGTGCGGTTTTGGTGCTGCCCTGCTGACCCTGGCCGCGATTGACTGGGACACCACCTTGCTGCCCGACTCGATCAACCAGCCCCTGCTCTGGGCGGGCCTGAGCTCAGCGCTGCTGGGCTACACCTTGCCCCTGGATGCCGCCTTGATCGGCGCACTGGCCGGCTACCTCTCGCTCTGGTCGGTCTACTGGCTGTTCAAGCTGGCCACCGGCAAGGAGGGCATGGGCTATGGTGACTTCAAGCTGCTGGCCGCGCTGGGTGCCTGGCTGGGCTGGCAGATGATTCTGCCCATCGTGCTGGGTGCGTCCCTGATCGGCGCCCTGGTCGGCATCGCCATGAAGATGAACTCGGCCCTGCGCGAGGGCCGCTATGTGCCCTTCGGCCCTTTTCTGGCCGGCGGCGGTTTCGTCGTGTTGTTTGCTGGGCCCGAACGTGTGATGGGCTGGCTGGGCTGGGTTTGAAGCGCAACCGGGCTATGCGCATCGGCCTGACCGGTGGCATCGGCAGTGGCAAGAGCACGGTCGCCGGATTCTGGCTCGAAGCTGGTGCCAGCCTGATCGACACCGACGCGATCTCGCGCCAGCTGACGGCCCCAGGCGGCCCTGCCCTGCCGGCATTGGCGGCCGAATTCGGACCAGCCATGGTCAGCACCGAAGAAGGTCTGGTGCGAAGCGCCATGCGCGCCCTGGTGTTCAGCGATCCGGCAGCGAGGCAGCGCCTGGAGGCCATCCTCCACCCCATGATCAGCGCCGAGACGGCCCGTGCGGAGGCCGCAGCCGACAGCGACTTGATCGTCTTCGATGTGCCCCTGCTGGTCGAATCGGGCCGCTGGCGCCAACGCCTTGACCGGGTGCTGGTGGTGGACTGCCCCGAGGCCCTGCAGATCGAGCGCGTCATGCAGCGCTCGGCGCTGAGCCGGGAGGCCGTGCAAGCCGTGCTGCAGGCCCAGGCCACACGCGCGCAACGACGCGCCTGCGCCGACGCCCTCATTCACAACGAAGGCTTGAGTCTGGACGCGCTGCGGGGGCAAGTCCTGACCCTCGCTCGCCACTGGCGACCCACAAAATAGCGCATGCCCTGAAGCACTGAAGCGTCGGGCGGCGATTGGCTGTGAAACAATCACCGCCTTGGGAGCGCAGCCGCGCCCCGCTTGCGAGCAACGCTGACCGACAGGGATGGCCGCCTTGGTCCTATACGAGTACCCATTCAACGAGAGCATCCGCACGATGCTGCGCCTGGAGCATCTGTTCGATCGACTCGGACAGCTGATGGCGCGCGAAACCCCGCTCGATCACCATTTCGCCCTGGTCACCATTTTCGAGATCATGGACGTGGCCTCGCGGGCCGATCTCAAGTCCGACCTGCTCAAGGATCTGGAGCGCCACAAGGCGCAGCTCAACGGCTACCGCGGCAACCCGGCGATCGCGGAGAGCGTGCTCGATGAAGTCATCGCCCGCATCGACCATGCCTTCGACGGCCTCAACAAGCTCTCCGGCAAGGCCGGCCATGTGCTGACCAGCAATGAGTGGCTGATGAGCATCCGAAGCCGCATCAGCATTCCAGGCGGCACCTGCGAATTCGACCTTCCCGCCTACTACACCTGGCAGCAGTTCTTGCCGGCACGCCGTCGCAATGACCTGATGCAGTGGACCCAAAGCCTGATGCCGCTGGCCGAGGCCTTGCAGGTGCTGCTGGGTCTGCTGCGCGACAGCGGCTCCGCGCACAAGGTGGCGGCCGTGGCCGGCCAGTTCCAGCAAAGCCTGGGCGCCGGCCGCAGCTACCAGCTGCTGCGCATGCGCCTGGACCCCAGCCTGGGCCTGGTGCCCGAGATCACCGGACATCGCTTGATGGTGTCCATCCGCCTGATGCGTCAGGACGAAGAGGGCCGGCTCAAGCCCGCCCACCAGGACGCCAGCTTCGAGCTGACGCTTTGCGCCTGATGCTCGTCCGAGCACTGCTTTCCGAACCCGACCCGACCATGGATTCCCAAGCCAAGCCCCGCATCGTGCGCTGCCCCCAATGCGGTGGCGATTCGATTTTTGCCCCCAGCAACAGCTGGCGGCCTTTTTGCAGCCAACGCTGCCGTCAGATCGACTTGGGCGCCTGGGCCAATGAAGAATTCCGCGTGGCTGCCAGCCCGCCGGTCGAGGACGACTCGCTACCTCACTGAGCCACGGGGCTGAACAGGCCACACGCCTGCAGCTCCTCGCGCGCCTGCTCTGGCGTGCGGAACAGCAAGGTCTGCCACCCCAGGGCTTGGGCCGCCTCGATATTGGCCGGATGGTCATCGAGGAAGAGACAGCTTTGCGCGTTCACGCCAAACTGGCGGCAAGCCAGATCAAAGATCTCCGCACGCGGCTTGGACACCTTGACCCGGCCCGAGAACACGCCTTGCTCGAACCACTGCGCCAGCGGCTGGCTGCGCTCCAGATGATCAGCATAGGGCTCGGGCATATTGGACAAAAAGAACAGGCGATGGCCCGCCTGTTTCAGCGCTTCAATCAAGGCCACGGTGCCCGCCTGGGCCTGCAATTCATCGGGCACGGCCGCCACCACCTGCGCCACCTCCTCGGCCGGCCAGCCGGTGCGCGCAGCAATGCGCTCGATCACGGTCGGTGCATCGATCAAGCCCTGATCAAACGCACCCCAGTCGCCGCCGTAGTTCTCGAAGAACTCGGCCGCGACGGCCGCGCCTTGAACCTCGTCCGCAACCCGTTGCGGCCAGACGCGAGCCAGAAAGCTGGGCGGGTGCCAGCGGAACACAACACCGCCGAAGTCAAAAACAATGTTCACAGGTTCACTCGGACAAGAGGTGTTGCAGCAGGCCGGCGGTCGAGCCATCCAGCCCGGCAGCATCGCCGCTGCTCAGGCGCGGCAGCAGGCTGTTGCACAAGGCCTTGCCCAGCTCCACACCCCATTGGTCGAAGCTGTTGATGCCCCAGAGCGCGCCGCTGACGAAGACCCGGTGCTCGTAGAGGGCGATCAAGGCGCCCAGCGACGACGGCGACAGGCGATCCAATACCAGGGTGGTGCTGGGCCGGTTGCCGGGGAAGCTGCGGTGGCGGGCCACGGTGGCCGGGTCAAGCTCGGCCGAGGCGGTCGGCGCCTTCTCGCCCAGGGCTTCTTCAAAGCTCTTGCCCTGCATCAGGGCCTGAGACTGGGCCAGGCAATTGGCCAGCAGCTTGCGGTGCTGGTCTTGCAGGCAGGCCTCCAGATCGCCCGCCACATGGGCACCGAAGTTCGGGCGCTTCACGGCGATGAACTCGACCGGAATCACATCCGTGCCCTGGTGCAGCATCTGGAAATAGGCATGCTGGCCGTTGGTGCCCGCCTCGCCCCAGACCACCGGGCTGGTGTCGTAGGGCAAGGCCTGACCCTGCAGGTCCACGCCCTTGCCATTGCTTTCCATCTCCAGCTGCTGCAAGTACGCCGGCAGACGGCGCAGGCCCTGGTGGTAAGGTGCCACGCTGCGGCTGCTGAAGCCATGGAAGTTACGGTACCAAAGATCCAGCACACCGAGCAGCACCGGCAGATTGCGCTCCAGCGGCGCCCCGGCGAAGTGGCGGTCCATGGCATGGGCGCCGGCCAGCAGGGCGCGGAAGTTCTCTGCGCCGATGGCGATGGCGATCGGCAGGCCGATCACCGACCACAGCGAATAGCGACCGCCAACCCAATCCCAGAAGCCGAAGGCCGTGGTGATGCCAAAAGCCGCAGCGGCCGCGGTGTTGCTGCTGGTGGCGACGAAGTGGCGCGCCACATCCGTGCCACCGGCGGCCAGGAACCAGGTCCGCGCCGCCAGGGCATTGGCCAGGGTCTCTTGGGTGGTGAAGGTCTTGGAGGCGATCACGAACAGCGTGGTCGCCGGATTCAGCTGGGGCAGCAGCGGCGCCAGATCATGGCCGTCGACATTGGAGACGAAATGCAACTTCAGCCCCGGCTGGGTGTAGGCCTGCAAGGCGCACACCACCATGGCCGGGCCGAGGTCACTGCCGCCGATGCCGATGTGCACCACATCGCGGATGCCGCTGGTGGCCGTGTCACGCACGCCTTCGGCAAAAGCCAGCATGCGGCTCAGCGAGGCCTGCACCTCATCGCTGTGCAAGCCCTGGCCGGCGGGCGCGCGCAGGGCCGTGTGCAGCACAGCGCGGCCTTCGGTCAGATTGACCGGCGCGCCAGCCAGCAGCGCATCGCGTTGGGCTTCCAGGCCGCAATCGCGCGCCAGCTGCAGCAGCAGCTGCAAGGTCGGCGTGTCGATGCGATTCTTGGACAGATCGGCAAACACCTCGGGTGCTTGCAGCGACCAGGTTTCGAAGCGCGCCGGCTCGGCCGCAAAGGCCTGGCGCAGATCGAAATGCTGGCCACTCGCCTGATAACGCTCAGTCAGAGCGGCCCAGGCCGGGCTTTGGTCACAACGCAGATGCGGTGCTGGGGACATCTTCAACTCGCGATCATCTGATCCAGTTTGGCCGAGTCAATGGCAAACAGGCGGATGCCTTCGGCCAGCTTCTCGGTGGCCATGGCATCCTGGTTGAGGGCAAAGCGGAAACCCGCTTCGTCGTAGGAAACAGCGGCAATGTCGGCAGCGCGCGCGGCGTCGGCATCCAGGGCGCGCGGCAGCGGCGCATCCAGAGCCTGCAGCTGGCTCAGCAGATCGGGGCTGATGGTCAGCAGATCGCAGCCGGCCAGGGCCTGGATCTGGCCCACATTGCGGAAGCTCGCACCCATGACCTCGGTCTGGATGCCGTGCTTCTTGAAGTAGTTGTAGATCTGGGCGACCGACTTGACGCCCGGATCGTTGGCACCGGCCTGGGCGGCTTCGTCCCATGCGGCACCGGCGCTCTTCTTGTACCAGTCGTAGATGCGGCCGACGAAGGGCGAGATCAGCTGAATGCCGGCCGCGCCGCAGGCCACGGCCTGGCAGAAGGAGAACAGCAGGGTCAGATTGCAGTGGATGCCTTCGCGCTCGAGTTCGGCGGCAGCCTGGATGCCTTCCCAGGTGGCGGCGATCTTGATCAGCACGCGCTCACGGCCGATGCCGGCGGCTTCGTACAAGGCCATGATGCGGCGCGCGCGGGCCACGGTGGCGGCGCGGTCAAAGCTCAGGCGGGCATCGACTTCGGTCGACACGCGGCCCGGCACGACCTTGAGGATCTCCAGACCGAAACGCACCAGCACCTGGTCGACGATCTCGTCCAGCGGCTTGCCTTGATGGGCGGCCACGGTGTCCTTGAGCAGGGGCGCGTAATCGGCCGACTGCACCGCTTTCAGGATCAGCGAGGGGTTGGTGGTCGCGTCGCGCGGTGCGAACTGGGCCAGCTGCAGAAAGTTGCCGGTGTCGGCGACGACGGTGGTCAGGGACTTGAGTTGATCGAGCTGATTCACGGGGCACTCCAAAAAGCGGTTCAAACCTCCATTAGAACCGCTCTTGCGCAGTCCCTGTCGCAGCAAGCCTGAGCCTCGGTTACAGCCGCACTTGAGCGCAAACCCCCATGAGCGCCGTAAAAAAGGCCGGCCGCATTGACCGAATTACGAAACTCATGCATCATAATTCCAGAAACTTTGTTACATCAAGGGTTCATTTTTTCGATGAACCGCAACAGGGCCCATCTCATGTCTTTCGATCTCGTTTTCTTCGGCGGCACTGGCGACCTGACCTGGCGCAAGCTCATGCCCGCCCTGTTCCAGGCCTTCCGCCACGGCAAGCTGCCGGCCGGCGGCCGCATTTTGGCCGTGGCCCGTGACGAGATGAGTGACGAGCGTTACCGTGAATGGCTCAAGGAGCGCTTCCGCGAGGTGGACGGCTCCAAGCGCCCGAATGAAGAAGAGTTCGAACGCTTCGCTGCCCTGCTGCACTACCGCCGCATGGACCTGTCCCAGCCCGAGCACTACCAGCGCCTCAAGGACTGGTTGGACGAGCGCAGTGCCGACACCGTGGTGCTCTACCTGGCCACCAGCCCGCACCTCTTCACCCAGATCTGCCAGCAGCTCGGCGAAGCCGGCCTGAACCACGAGCGCGTGCGCGTGGTGCTCGAAAAACCCCTGGGCCACGACTTGGCCAGCGCCCAAGAGATCAACGCCGTGGTGCGCTCGGTTTTCAAGGAAAGCCAGGCCTTCCGCATCGACCATTACCTGGGCAAGCCCTCGGTGCAGAACCTCTCGGCCCTGCGCTTCGGCAACGCGCTGTTCGAGCCGCTGTGGCGCCGCGAGAGCATCGCCAACATCCAGATCACCCTGGCCGAAGAGCTGGGCGTGGGCACGCGGGGCGCCTTCTACGACGGCACCGGCGCGCTGCGCGACATGATTCAGAACCATGCCCTGCAGCTGCTGACCATGATTGCCATGGAGCCGCCCTCGACCAACGATGCCGATGCCATCCGCGACGAAAAGCTCAAGGTGCTGCGCTCGCTCAAGCCCTTCACGCCGGAGAGCGTGGCCCGCGATGTGGTGCGCGGCCAGTACCGCGCCGGCACGGTGGGCGGCGTGGCCGTACCCGGTTATCTGGACGAAGCCAAGGTGCCGGCCGACAGCCACTGCGAAACCTTTGTCGCCCTGCGCACCGAGGTGCAGAACTGGCGCTGGGCCGGCGTGCCCTTCTACCTGCGCACCGGCAAACGCCTGGCGGCCCGAGACGCGCAAATCGTCATCAACTTCCGCCCCGTGCCGCACCCGATTTTCCCGGGCACCAACCAGGCCAACCGCCTGGTGATCAAACTGCAACCGGAAGACGGCCTGGAGCTGCAACTGCTGGCCGCCAAGGGTGGCGCGCATGGCGAGGCGCTGTCGCCAGTGTCCCTGGACCTGGACTTCGACAAGGCCTTCGCCACCAACCGCGTCGGCGCCTACGAACGCCTGCTGCTGGACGCCATCGCCGGCCGCCTGAACTTGTTCGTGCGCAGCGATGAGCAAGAGCAGGCCTGGCGATGGGTCGAGCCCATCCTCGACGCCTGGAAGCAGGACAACAACGGCCCCCGCCCCTACACCGCGGGCTCCTGGGGCCCGGCTGCGGCCAGCGCTCTGGTGGCGCGCGATGGTTTCACCTGGTCCGAGGAAGCATGATGCCTGCCCCCACACTCGCTCCGCTCGCTGCCCCCCGAGGGGGCGCTGCCCTCCTTTGGGGCGGCCCGGCAGGAGAGCAGGTATGAGTATTCTCGAGCGCGTCAAGGCCGCCCTGCCGGCCCTGCCGCCGGCCGAACAGCGGGTGGCCAAGCTGCTGCTCGGTGACGCACGGGCCTTTGCCAACCTGCCGGTCAGTGAACTGGCCGACCGAGCCCATGTCTCCAAGCCGACCGTGGTGCGCTTTTGCCGCAGCGTCGGCTATGACGGCCTGACCGACTTCAAGCGCAAGCTGGCCGGCAGCGTCAACGAAGGCGTGCCCTTTGTGCACCGGGCGGTGGACGAGGATGAAAAGCCGGCCGACCTCATCGTCAAGGTGGTGGACAACGCGGTCGCTGCCCTGCTTCACTACCGCAACGACGCGGCCAGCCATGCCTTCGAGTGCGCGATCAATGCGCTGGCCGAAGCAGCGCGGAGCCATCGACGCATCGAGTTCTACGGCGTCGGCAACTCGGGCATCGTGGCGCAGGATGCACAGCACAAGTTCTTTCGCCTCGGTATCAATACGGCCGCCTGCAGCGACGGCCATGTTCAGCTGATGAGTGCGACCATGCTTCAGCCGGGCGACTGCGCGGTCATCATCAGCAATTCCGGCCGCAGCCGCGACCTGCTCGATGCAGCAGAGATCGCGCGCAAGAAGGGCGCGACCATCATCATCATCACTGCCAGCGGCTCACCGCTGGCGCAGCTGGGCTTAAGCGCTGGCCAGGTCTTACTCGCGGTCGACCACCCCGAGGACTATGACCGTTACAGCCCCATGGTGTCGCGCCTGCTGCACCTGACCGCCGTGGACATCTTGACCACCGGCGTGGCCCTGCGCCTGGGCGCTGACCTGCGGCCCATGCTGCAAGAGATCAAGCGCAATCTGCGCGGCAAACGCTATATCAGCTGAGCAGCTCGGGCCACAACAGTTCGGCGACGCCATAGACACGCGCCAGCTCTTGCAGCTTGGGCGGTACCTCATGCACGCGCAGGTGCAGCCCCTCGGCCGCACAGACGCGGCCAGCGCTGATCAGGAGCGTCAAGACCGCCGAGTCAAAGTGCTGCAACTCGGCCGCGCTCAGATGCAGCTCGGTGCCTGCCGCGCTACGCACCTGGGCCGACTCGGCACGCAGGCTTTGATTGAATGCCGGCCACAGGCGGCCGGCCTCGTCAAGTCGCACCGAGGCCGGCAGTTTCAGCATGCTGGAGAGACTTGCCGCGCTGTTCATCAGGCTTTGCCGCCTGCAGCCTTCTGGTTGCGTTCGGTCAGCACCTTGATCAAGCCATCGATGCCATTGGCACCGATCTCTTGCGAGAAGCTGTTGCGGTACTGATCGGCCAGCCAGATGCCCAGCACATTGACGTCATAGATCTTCCAGACGGCACCGGATTTTTCCAGACGGTAGTCGAGCTGAATCGGATCGCCCTTGCCGCGAATCTCAGTCTTGACCACCACCTCGGCATCACTGGGCGATGCTCGCAGCGGCCGCAAAGCAATGGTCTGGTCCTTGACCTGGGTCAGCGCACCGGCATAGGTGCGCACCAACAGGGTCTTGAACTCGTCCTGCAAGCGCTGCTGCTGCTCGGGCGTGGCTTGGCGCCAAAAGCGACCGACCGCGGAAGATGTCATGCGCTGGAAGTTGACATGGGGCATGACCTTGCCGTCGACCAAGCTGATGATTTTCTGCAAATCGCCGCCCTGGATGGCCTTGTCGGTCTTGACCGACTCCAAGGTTTCCAGGGACAGCTGGCGGATCAAGCCATCGGGGCTGCTGGCGTCAGCGGCCAGGGCGGGCTGGAGGGGCAGACCGAGGCTGAGGGCACAGGCAGCGGCCAGCAAGCCGCGATTCAGGACACGTCGCAAAACATTCATTTCATCATTCCTTTGAAGCGGGGGCGCGGAACCGATCAAGGCCCGGCCTGCGGGCTGGAAGCGGGCGCACCGACTGGCTCGGGTGTCAGCACCTCGTACTCGTCGTCATTGCCGAAACTGCCGCGACGCTGCAAGTAGGCGTCGCGGATGAAGGTGTATTTGTCCAGGGCGATGCCGTCGAGCATCTCACCTGCACGCAGGAAGTTGGCACGGGCATTGATCAGCTGCAGCGCACCGAGCGCAGTCTTGCTGTAGCCATCCTTGACAACCAGGGTTGGCGAAGTGGCGATGCGGTCGAAAGGCAGGGCCAGGGTGTCTCGCAAGGAGGACGGGCCGAACAAGGGCCAGACGATGTAGGCCCCGGTGCCCGTGCCCCAGACCCCGAAGGTCTTGCCCAGGTCTTCGCTCTTGCGCTCCAGACCGACTTCGGTGGAAATATCGAGCAGGCCGGCGAAACCCAGGGTCGAGTTGACGGCAAAGCGCATGCCCTGCTCCACGCTGGCCTTGAAACGCCCCTGCAAGAGCAGATTCACCGCAGACCATGCATCGGCCACATTGCTGAAGAAGTTGTCGGCGGCCTGGCGGATTGGCGCCGGCACCACATCGCTATAGAGCGTGGCCACGGGTTTGAGCACGCTGGCATCCAGCGCCTCGTTGAAGTTGAAGACCTTGCGATTCCAGCTTTCCCAGGGGTCCAGCTTTTGCCCTTGTGCACCGGGGCCGCGCAGACTGGCACAGCCACTGAGCAAGACGATGCCCAAGACCAGGAGAAGTTGGCGCAAGCCGCGACTCCAAGTACTCATGGCTTGGCTCCGCCGGCCGGCGTGCCGGAATCCGCAGCCTTGTTGTACAGGAACTGGCCGATCAGGTTTTCCAGCACCACGGCCGACTGGGTCTGGCTGATGTTGTCACCCGCAGCCAGGTTCTTCTCGTCGGCGCCGGCTTCCAAGCCGATGTACTGCTCACCGAGCAGGCCGGCCGTCAGGATCTTGGCCGAGCTGTCCTTGGGGAACGCGACGTTCTTATAGAGCTTCATGACCACCTTGGCCTGGAAGCTCTTGTCGTCGAAGGTGATGGATTCCACTCGACCGATCACCACGCCCGCACTCTTGACCGCCGCGCGCGACTTCAGACCGCCAATATTGTCGAACTTGGCCGTGACCTGGTAGGTCTCGTCAAAGTTCAGGCTCAGCAGGTTGCCGGCCTTGAGGGCCAGAAACAGCAAGGCCGCTCCGCCCAGCAGCACAAAGAAACCCACCCATGCATCATGCCTTGAGGCTTGCATCCTCTACCCCTACAAATCAAATCGAGAACATCATCGCGGTCAGCACAAAGTCCAGTGCCAGGACCGCCAACGACGACATCACCACCGTGCGCGTGGTCGCCTGTGCCACGCCGTCGGGCGTGGGCTTGCAGGCATAGCCCTGCAACAAGGCCACAAAGGTCACGGTGACACCAAAAACCAGGCTCTTGACGACGCCATTGCCCACATCGGCCCACACGTCGACGCCACCCTGCATCTGCGACCAGAAGGCGCCGGCATCGATGCCGATCAGGGGCACGGCCACCAGCCAACCACCGATGATGCCGATCGCCGAAAACAGCGCCGCCAGCAAGGGCATGGCGATGAAGCCGCCCCAAAAACGCGGGGCAAGCACCCGAGTCAGCGGGTCCACAGCCATCATCTCCATGGCGGTCAGCTGTTCGCCTGCCTTCATCAAGCCGATTTCGGCCGTCAGCGATGTACCAGCGCGCCCGGCAAACAGAAGGGCCGCGACCACTGGCCCCAGCTCGCGAACCAAGCTCAGCGCCACCAGCAGGCCCACGGCTTCGGCCGAGCCATAGCGCTGCAATGTGTAGTAGCCCTGCAAGGCCAGCACGAAACCGACGAATAGGCCCGAGACCCCAATCAGGGACAGCGAGCGATTGCCCAAAAAGTAGATTTGCTCTCGCACCAGCGAGAAGCGCAGAAGGGCAGCCGGTGAGCGGGCCAGCAATTGCAGGAACAGCCGTGTGCTGGAACCCAGGTCGACCAATTGCTGACGCACGCTACGGCCGATGGTGGCCGAAAAATTGACCATCATGCTGCCGCTCCCAGGCCAAAATCCTCGGCCACCGGACAGGCCGGCTGATGGAAGCGCACCGGACCATCCGCATGCGCGCCGACGAATTGCTGTACCAGGGGATCGCTGCTATGGCGCAGCTCATCGGGCGTGCCTTGTGCCACAACGCGCCCATTGGCGATCATGGCCACCTCATCGGCGATGGCAAAGGTCTCGTGCAAATCATGGGAGACGATGATGCTGCTCAGGCCCAGCGCATCGTTGAGATCGCGGATCAGGCGCGCTGCAACGCCCAGCGAGATCGGGTCCAGGCCGGCAAACGGCTCGTCATAGAGCACCAAATCCGGGTCCAACGCAATGGCTCGCGCCAAGGCCACACGGCGCGCCATGCCGCCGGAAATCTCGGACGGCAGCAAATCACGCGCACCACGCAGGCCGACGGCATTGAGCTTCATCAGCACCAGATCTCGGATCATGGGCTCAGGCAGGCGGGTGTGTTCGCGCAGCGGGAAGGCCACGTTCTCGAACACCGTGAGATCGGTGAACAAGGCACCAAACTGGAACAACATGCCCATGCGCCGGCGAACTGCATAGAGCTCATCCAGGTTCAAACCTGCCAGGTCCACGCCGTCGAAAAGCACCTGACCAGAAATCGGCTTGATCTGCCGACCCAGGAGCCGCAATACCGTGGTCTTGCCACCGCCGCTGGTGCCGATCAAGGCCAGCACCTTACCGCGCGGGATGCGCAGATTCACGCGCTCCAGAATCACCCGGTCGCCGTAACCGCAGCTGACATCACGCAATTCGATCAGAGGCGTTTCTGGTGCGGAAATGGAAGTGGATGAGTAGGGGGCCATGAGCCTCGGGCAGGCGGGCACAGGCCCGTGATTGACAAAGATCACATCATAGGGGAAACACCGATCGCGCACCGAGCCACCGAGAAGCACCCCAAATAGTTCACATTTCCGGGCCTGGCTCCGACCAGCGCGAGGGACAGTCTGATAGGCGGCTACACAAGCGAAATGCTGCGGCCGAAAATGATTTCCAAACAGGAGCCCCCCCCATGTCACGCCAAGCAAACCCGCACTTGCAGCTCCCAGCCCGCGGCTTCACCCTGATCGAGTTGATGATCACGGTGGCCATCGTCGGCATCCTGGCGGCAGTGGCGATTCCCAGCTACAAGAACTACGTAACCCGTGGCAAGGTGCCCGAGGCCACCTCGCCTCTGGCTGTCAAGCAAGTACGACTGGAGCAGTACTTTCTCGATTTCCGAACCTACGCCGGTGCCCCCGACTGCAACAGTGACACCAGCAGCAGCAAGTACTTCACGTTTTCTTGCTCGGCCTCCAGTGCCACTGCCTTCACCTTGCAAGCGGTCGGTAAGGACACCATGGCGGGATTCACCTACACGGTCAACCAGTCCGGGACCAAGGTCACGGTCAACGTACCCAGTGGCTGGAGTTTGCCCAACCCCAACAACTGCTGGGCCACCAAGCAGGACGGAACATGCTGAAGACCGCACGCTGTCGCCGCGCCGCAAGGCGTGGTTTCACATTGGTGGAACTGGTGGTCAGCCTGGCCTTGCTCGCCATATTCATGGCTGTGGCGGCGCCCAACTTCAGCGATTGGTTGGCCAACACGCGTATTCGAACCGCCGCCAGCGCCATCGCCAATGGACTGCAATTGGCCAAAGCAGAAGCGGTGTCTCGTAACACCTTGGTGCGTTTTCAACTGACCAGCTCTTTGACCAATTCATGCGCCATTGCCACCACCGGCACCAACTGGGTGGTCAATATGATCAATGCCAACACGGTGGCCGACTCGGTGGCCGGTCAATGTGCGGCGGCGTTCTCCGACAGCGTTGCACCGCGCATCCTGCACAGCCGCCCGGCCGGTGATGGCTCAACAGGCGTGCAGGTCAATGCCAGTGTCGCCTCCTTGGTCTTCAATGGCGTGGGACGTCTCAATCCGGTACCAGCCGCTGACGTCACGATCAACGTCAGCCCGCCCAGCGCGTCTGGCAGCTGCGTCTCCGCAGGCGGAGATATCACCTGCCTGCGCATTCTCATCAGCACGGCTGGGCAGATTCGCTTGTGCAACCCCAATCTCGCCGCCGGCGACCCGCAGGCTTGCTGAGTCTTCGACGGGAACACTTCCATGAAACAAGCGAACACAGCTCGATCTGGCCTGGCCGGATTCATGATGCTCGAAGTGCTGGTGGCCTTGCTGGTCTTTGCTCTGGGCGTACTTGGACTGGTCGGCTTGCAAGCCACAGCGGTCAAGCAAGCCGGGCAAGCCAAGTTCCGGTCTGATGCCGCCTTGCTGGCCAACGAACTGATCGGCCAACTGTGGATGGGCGACCGCACGCTCGCCGCGATGAAAACCAAGTACGGCAGCGCCGACCTGGGCGATGGCTACAAAGCTTGGCGTGACAAGGTGGTGGCCGTCTTGCCCGGTGCACAGGCCAATCAGCCGGTGGTCACCATGGTGGCCATCCCGCCTCTGCCGGCCAGCGCCCCAGGGGGACCGGTGCTGACGGACAGCGTGCGCGTCACGGTCACCGTGAAGTGGGAGGCTCCCGGGGAAAACCTGGGTAGTACTCCACACCAACTGCTCATGGTCACCGAAATCAAATAAGAAAGAGGAGTCCTCCTTTGAATGCTTCTCTTCAAATTCCGCACGCCGCTTCACTGCGGCGACGCTCGACTCTCGGCTTCAGCCTGATCGAGCTGATGGTCGGCTTGGTGCTAGGCATGATTGCCGTGATCGTCGTCATGCAGGTGTTTTCCTTGTCCAACCAAGGTCAGCGCACCGCCACCAGTGGCGACGACGCCCAAACCAATGGCGCGTTGGCCGTGGCGCAGCTGCAGCGCGACATCCGCCAAAGCGGGCAAGGCATTTCGAATCGCCACCTGCTCGGCTGCAATCTGCTGATGCCGGGGGGAACCCAGCTGAACGGCCTCGGACGAGTCTTCATCAACCACGCGTCGATTCCAGCCGGCGACGCCAACACCGACACTTTGCTCGTGATCTCGGGCAGCGGCAATGGCTCGCCCGAGGGCACCTTGATCATTCCGACACCAAGCGCATTGAACTATCCCGTCGCGACGCCGACCGCCTTCAATCTCAACGACTTCGTCATAGCCGCTTGGCGCGTTCCTCCGGCGGCCTGCACCGTCCAGATGGACCGGGTGGCCGCGATCCCGGTAGGCGCCAATGTCGCGGTCACCACTGGTGGTGTCGCCACGCCCGAAGTTCTTTTCAATCTCGGCCAATCCCCCCAGGTACTGGTGTATGCCGTGCGCGGCGGACGCCTGACACAGTGCAACTTCATGGCCCAGAACTGCACCAATGCAGCCACAGTCAACTGGGTGCCCATCATTGACGACGTGGTCAGCCTGCGCATGCAGTATGTACGGGCCGGCGACACCTTCGACCAGACCCAACCTGCTGCAACTTGCCTCAGCTGGAGCGCCGTCCTGGGCCTGCGTCTGGCCATCACGACACGCAGCGGGCAGCTGGAAAAAACCGCTGTCACCGTCGCAGCCAACTCGCCCGTCTGGGCAGGCAGCGCCAACCTGGCCATCAATCTGAGCGGCAATGCTGACTGGCAGCGCTATCGCTACCGGGTTTTCGAAGCCGTGGTGCCGCTACGGAACAACGCATCATGCTGAACGCCAACTCTTCACGCTCGCAACATCGCGGCCCTGGCCCACAGCCAAGGCCCGGCCGGCAATCAGGCATCGTGCTGATGCTGGCCATCATTGTCCTGGTGGCCATGTCTCTGGCCGCCATCGGCCTGATGCGCTCCCTACTCAGCAGCAACAAGGTGGCCGGCAATCTGGCCTTTCAACAGTCGGCCCTGCAGTCAGCCAATGTCGGCATCGAAAGCGCGATTGCCTGGCTGGAGCAAAACAACTTCGGTACACGACTGTTTCAGAACATCACCATTGCAGCCGGGGAGCCGGTCGGTTATGTCGCCATGCAGCAGAACCCGGCCGCCGGCCAGAACTGGGAGCAGTACTGGACCACGGTGCTGGTGCCGACCAACCGCGTGACCACCTTGGCCACCGATGCCGCCGGCAACCGTGTGTCCTTCATCATCCACCGGCTGTGCAATGCCACGGGGGATCCGAATTCAGGCGTGGCTGGCATCGGCTGTGAGGCGAACCCCTTTCCTGTGACCTCGGGCACCAGCGTGAGCGCCGGCGGCGGCAAGCCCTCAGGCGTCCCTGATGCCATCTATTACCGCATCACGGCCCGCGTGCTGGGCCCACGAAATACCGTCGGTTTCGCCCAGGCCATCGTGGCCCTGTGAGCCTTGTGCAAGTTGACCGAAATGAATTGGAGCCCCCCATGAACACTCGCACACGCCTGACTTCCTTGGGCCTGGGCTTGGCTCTGCTGATTGGCAGCCAAGGCCTGTATGCGGGAACCACCGATATCTCGCAGACGCCTCTGGTCGTGGCCTCGCCCAATGCTGTGAAACCCAATTTGCTGTTTGTCTTGGATGACTCGGGATCCATGGGTTTTGACTTCATGCCCGACCACATCAACGCCACGGGCAACCCTGACCCGCGCCTATGCCGGACCACAGGCGCCACCGTCACTGACAGCGGAAGTTTCGACAGCAGTTGCTGCCGCAACGGCAACAGCAGCCAAGCCTGCTGGACGGGCTCGGCCCCGAGCTTCAACAGTCGGCGTGGTCACCCGCCCTTCTTGAGCTCCAGCTTCAATGGCATGGCCTACAACCCGGCCACGCGTTACCTGCCCCCGGTGAACGCAACCGGCGTCAGCTGGTCCAGCATGACCTCGGCGAACACCGGAGGCTGGACCTCGGTGGCCAACGATGCCTATGGCATCCAGAGCACCAGCTCGATCAATCTGCTGACCGAGTTTCCTGATATGCAGTGGTGCACGGACAGCAGCTACACCGACTGCCTTCGCAATGACAACTATGTGTTGCCAGGCACGGTCAACAACAAGGACTACAGCACCTACCGGGAAAGTTCGGCCAGCGGCAGCGGCTTCAAGGCCAGAGGCGCACCGGACAACGCCAGCACCGTGGCACAAGATTGGGGTCCGCACTATTACAAGATCAACGCGGCCGAGTACTGTGACGATGTCAATCTGAGAAACTGCCAATCCAGCGCCACCGGGATCTACAAGTATCCAGCCCCCGTACGCTGGTGCGACAGCGACGAAAACGCCCGTGCGGCAACGCCCAGCAGTGGCTCTTGCCAAGCCGTACGCAACAGCAGTTATGCCTATGTGCGCTTCCCGAGCAAGTACTTTACTGCAGGCGTAGCCGGAATTCCTGCCAGCGCCGAGGTGCGCGCTCAAGCGGTCGTCACCATTTCGGCCATCAACACCGCGGGCGGCAACAGCTGCTACATGTCCATCACGTCGTTTCGAGTCAATGGCGTCAATATTCTTTCCAGTGCCACCAGCAGCGAATACATACGCAGCGACCTCGCTGCATCGCTGACGAGCCGAATCAACACGGGCAGCTCGGGCTTCAGCGCCACACTGTCCAACCGAACCGTCACCATCACCGCTCCGGCAGGCGTCGCCAACCCAGGGGCGATTTCTATCGCCAAGACACCCAATAGCTGCTTCCTGACCATCAGTCCGGGAACGCCCGCCTTCAGTGGCTACCAAGCCGCAGTGCCTGCCGAGCCAGGCACCGCAGCCGGCTATCCGGGGAGCTTCGAGCGGGTGGACATTGTTCCCAGCCGCACCAGCTATCCCAAGGCCGCCACGCGCAAGGACTGCGCCGGTGCCACCTGCACTTACGCAGAGGAAATGACCAACTTTGCGAACTGGTGGACCTACTACCGAACCCGCATGCAGATGATGAAGTCCTCGACCAGCTTGGCTTTTGCCGGCGTCCAGGATGACTATCGGGTCGGCTACCTGAGCATCAACAACAGCCAGGGCAATGCATTCCTAAATCTCAAGACCTTCAGTGGCGACGACAAAGCCACCTGGTTCAGCCGCTTGATCGCGGCCAAACCCTCGGGCTCAACGCCTTTGCGCAAGGCACTGGACACTGCCGGTCGGCTTTATGCGGGCAAGAGGACGGGCACGCTCAATGGCGAAACCATCGTGGATCCGGTGCAGTACTCCTGCCAACGAAACTTCACCATTCTGTCCACTGATGGGTTCTGGAATGAAGACATCACACTGACCCAGTTGGACGGCACCACCGCATTGGGCGACCAGGACGGCACCTTGCCGCGTCCCAAGCTAGACGGCAATGCCACCAGCGACACCCTGGCCGACGTGTCGGCTTATTTCCAGAAGACCGATCTGCGCACCGGGACCAATGGTTCGGCCGCCTGTACCAGCGGTTCAGGCACCGGCGCCGATGTCTGTGGGAATGGCACAGCAAGCGAAGTTCAGCGCATGATCACCTACACCCTGGGACTGGGTGCATCGGGCTATATGCAGTTCCGGGCGGATTACATGACCGCGACCAGCGGCGACTACTTTGCCGTGGCTCAGGGCAGCACACCGAACATCGCCGGAGGTGTCTGCACCTGGCAAAACTCGGGTGACTGCAATTGGCCGACGCCGGTCAACAACACCTTGACCACCATCGACGATCTCTGGCACGCTGCCGTGAACGGTGGCGGCAGCTATTTCAGCGCCAGTGATCCCTCAACCCTCTACGCAGGGCTGTCCAATGCACTGGCATCCATCGATGCGGAGGTTGGCGCGTCGGCTGCCGCCACGACCAGCAACCCGAACATCTCGGCCGGTGACAATCAGGTGTTCGTCTCCAACTTTGTGTCTGGCGAATGGACCGGTGAACTCAAGGCACAGCGCATCGATCTCAGTTCCGGCGCCATCATGCCCGGCGCGGCCGACTGGTCAGCCCGCGACTTGCTGAATGCCAGCGCCACCCGCACCATCTATATGTTCGACGGTTCGGTCGCCAGCAAGCGCAAGGCCTTCGACTGGACCACCATGACCGCCAGCGAGAAGGCTTACTTCCAAACGGCCAACATTACCGCCGCAGGTCGTGGTCTGTCACAGTTTTGCAACTTTGGTGCCAATTGCTTGTCCGCTGCAGATCAGGCCAGTGCCGCCGGCGAAAATCTGGTGCGCTTCCTGCGCGGAGACCGCAGCAACGAGGGCCCGGTCAGCAACCCCGGCAAGTACTACCGTGAACGCAAGCATGTGCTCGGCGACATCATCAACTCCGAAGCCACGTATGTGAAACAACCGCAGCTGCACTTGGCCGACACTGGCTATGCAGACTTCAGCGCCTCGGAAGCCATTTCTACGCGCAAAGGCATGGTCTATGTCGGCGCCAACGACGGCATGCTGCATGCGTTCTTCGGTGAAACCGGTGAAGAAGCCTGGGCCTACGTGCCCACCCAGGTCTTGCCCAAACTGTACAAGCTGGCCGACAAGGGCTATGCCAATGACCATGAGTACTTCGTCGATGGCAGCCCAGTGATCGAGGACGTAAACATTGGCGGCCAATGGCGAACGCTGCTGGTCGCAGGCCTGGGGGCCGGCGGTCGTGCCTACTACGCAATCGACGTCACCGACCCAGCCAATCCGAAGCCGCTCTGGGAATTCACCAACAACAACCTCGGCTACACCATCGGCAAAGCCGAGATCGCCAAACTTGCCAACGGCACCTGGGTGGTGATCGTGCCCTCAGGCTACAACAACGTATCGCCCGGCGATGGCAATGGTCGCCTGTTCGTGCTCGATGCAGCGACAGGCATGCAGGTGGCGGCGATTCCCAATGGCATCGAAACCAAGGTGGCCAATCTGCCGGTCGGTTCGACCACCACGCCCAGCGGACTCGGCTTCATTCGCGCCTGGGCCGACAACTCGGACCTCAACAACCTAGCTCTGCGTGTCTACGGTGGAGACAATCTGGGCAATGTTTGGCGCTTTGACATCAACAACAACATCGCTCCTGCGGGCTATGAGGCCCAACGGCTGGCGACCTTGGTGTCGGAGGGTGGCGCAGCCCAGCCGATCACCTCGCGGCCGGAATTGGGCGATGTGGACGGCTATGCCATGGTCTATGTGGGAACGGGGCGCTACCTCGGTGTCTCCGACCTCAGCGACAGCACCCCTCAAAGCATCTACGCCATCAAGGATCGTTTGAACTCGAGTGACTTCCTCAACCCTCGTACTCCTGCCAACAAGTTCGTCATGCAGACCCTGACCACCACCACTTGTCCGGCCGCCTCGACTTTTTGTACGCCGGGAGAGTCGGTGCGCTCGAATGGCACACCGGCCACCGTCAATCTGGCCACGAACAATGGCTGGTATGTGGATCTGCCAGTGACACGCGAGCGAGTTACCTTGGACCCGATGCTGGTGCAAGGCATCCTGACGGTGAACTCCAATGTGGTGGATGCCTCAGGCGTTTGCAGTGTCGGCGGCTCCAGCTGGATCAACTACTTCGACTACCGCAATGGCGCGCCACCGCCGACCACAAACGGAATCACCAGCCTGTCCCTGGGCACGGCCTTAGCCACACGGCCGGTGGTGATCAAGCTTCCCAACAACAAGCTGGTTTCCATTACCCGATTGACCAATGCGCAGACCAAGGTGAGCCCGCAACCTCCGCGCGGGCGCGTCGACCCCGCCGGCCGTATCTCATGGCGCGAGCTGTCGGTGCAGTGAGCGCCACCCGGACTGTTCGGTCGCATGGCTGAGCAAAGCACGCGGCACAAAGCGCTGGGGGCCAGTGTGATATTGGCCCTCAGCCTGCATGCGCTGGCCTTTTGGGGCGTGGATGCACTGACCTCGACTCAGCGAGCCAGCGGATCAAAAGCGACTGTCCAAAGTGTGCAGCTTCGCCTGCTGCACGACGAACTTGCGCACACTGGGCCTCAGAATGAAGTGACGGACGACGTGCTCGAGCTTGGACCTGCAAACACAAAAGAGCCTGGGAGCCCGCTGGATCCGGTTCGGCAGACCTCGGCTGAGCCCGAGCGCATGAGCCCAGCCGGCAAGGATGAGTTCCAGACCGAGGCTCGAACGGACAGTCCAAGCCTGTACGAATCAGGGCTGATGATCGAACATCCCGACAGCCCATTGCCCGGTGGGCACGCCAGTGCCCAAGTGACGATGATTTTGGGCCGCCGGGGGCAAGTCGACGCCATCGAGCTTAAGCCGGGAGCTCTACCAGACGCATTCATTGAAGCCATTCGATCCGCGTTTGTCGGCCGCATGGCCAGCGACGGACTCGGCCTTCATTCGAAACAGGGTGCACGCCTTTGCGTGGAAGTCGAGTTCCTAGAAGGCGAACCCCCACGCTGGCGCAGTCAAGGGCCACCTTCGGGCCCCAAGCTTCCCTGCTGATCCTGGGCCCGCGAGCGCCGGTCCCTCGGGGCTTGGACGTTCAACGAGGCAAGTCGCTGCGCCCCATCAGGAACTCATCCACTGCACGGGCCGCTTGACGTCCTTCTCGGATCGCCCACACGACCAGGGACTGGCCCCGACGCATATCTCCAGCAGCGAAGACCTTGTCTACATTGGTCTTGTAGCCACCGCTGAAATCAGTGCTGGCTTTGGCGTTGCCGCGTGCGTCTTTGCTGACGCCAAAGGCATCGAGCACGGTGGCGACCGGAGCAACAAAGCCCATGGCCAGGAACACCAGATCGGCCTTGATGATCTGCTCAGAGCCCGGCACCTCGACCATCTTGCCGCCCTGCCATTCGACGCGCACGGTCTTGACGCCGGTCAGCTTGCCTTTTTCACCGACAAACTCCTTGGTCGAAATGGCGAACTCGCGCTCGCAACCCTCCTCGTGGCTGCTGGAAGTGCGCAGCTTGAGCGGCCAGTAAGGCCAGGTCAGAGGGCGGTCTTCCACCTCGGGTGGCTGGGGCATGAGCTCGAACTGAGTGACGCTCTTGGCGCCGTGGCGGTTGCTGGTGCCGACGCAATCGCTGCCTGTGTCACCGCCGCCGATCACGACCACATGTTTGCCGTCGGCTCGGATCTGACCCTTGAGCTTGTCACCCGCATTGACCTTGTTCTGCTGCGGCAGGAATTCCATCGCGAAATGGATGCCGCTGAGCTCACGGCCGGGCGCCGGCAGATCGCGACTGGCCTCGGAGCCGCCGCTGAGCAGGACGGCATCAAACTGGGCTTTCAACTCGTCCGGGCTGATGCTCTGCTTGGCCCAGTTGGTGACCTTGGAGCCTTCCGGCATGGAGGCGACCAGCACGCCGGTGCGGAAGACCACGCCCTCGGCTTCCATCTGCGTAACGCGGCGGTCGATGTGGGACTTCTCCATCTTGAAGTCGGGGATGCCATAGCGCAGCAGGCCGCCAACACGGTCGTTCTTCTCGAACACGGTCACGCTATGGCCGGCACGCGCCAACTGCTGGGCGGCCGCCAAGCCGGCCGGGCCGGAGCCGACGATGGCCACGGTCTTGCCGGTCTTGTACTTGGGCAACTGCGGCTGCACCCAGCCTTCGGCCCATGCGCGGTCGATGATGGCGTGCTCGATGGACTTGATGCCCACCGCGTCGTCGTTGACATTCAGCGTGCAGGCCGCCTCGCAGGGCGCGGGGCAGATGCGGCCGGTGAACTCGGGGAAGTTGTTGGTGCTGTGCAGGATGGTGATGGCATTGGCCCAATCCCCTTGGTACACCAAGTCGTTGAAATCCGGAATGATGTTGTTGATCGGACAGCCGTTGTTGCAAAACGGTGTCCCGCAGTCCATGCAGCGCGCAGCCTGCTGCTTGGACTGTTCGACACTCAGGCCAATCACGAATTCCTTGTAATTCTTGACCCGCGCACCGACCGGCTCGTAGCCCTCCTCCAGCCGCTCAAACTCCATGAAGCCCGTAACCTTGCCCATGCTTCGCTCCTGAATTTCACTAATTAGCACTAATTAGGGTCAGAGTCGTTTTTCGAACTCTGGCTCTTAAAATTTCAAAATTGGGGTCAGAGTCATTTTTGATTGCCGACCCAGATTTGCCTCGACACTGATGGGGCCAGCCCCGCTCAAACCTTGACGGCAGGCTTGGCACCGGCCGGAGCCTTGGCGTTCTCAATGGTCGAAGCCGCCTGCTTGGCCGCGTGAATCTCGCCCAGCGCCCGGCGGTATTCGTGCGGGAAGACTTTGACGAACTTGGCGCGCGACTCAGCCCAATGGTCGAGGATGTGGCGGGCCCGTGCACTGCCGGTCCAGCGGTGGTGGTCTTCCAACATCTTCTTGAGAATGGCTTCGTCGGTCTGCGCCTCCGCGTCGCCGAGGTGGTGCCAGACGGCGCGATCCACGGTGGCTTCCTGCTCGTGCGAAGGCAGCAGCTTGTCCAAGGCGACCATGCTGGTATTGCAGCGCTTGGCGAACTGGCCGTCCTCATCGAACACATAGGCAATGCCGCCGCTCATGCCAGCAGCGAAATTGCGACCGGTCTTGCCCAGCACAGCCACGGTGCCGCCGGTCATGTACTCGCAGCCATGGTCACCCGTGCCCTCGACCACGGCCGAGGCACCCGAGAGCCGCACCGCAAAGCGCTCACCCGCCACGCCGCGGAAGAAGGCCTCGCCGCGCGTTGCGCCGTAAAGCACGGTGTTGCCGACGATGATGTTCTGCGTCGCATCACCACGGAAATCGATGCTGGGCCGCACCACCACGCGGCCGCCGGACAAGCCCTTGCCGGTGTAGTCGTTGGCGTCACCGATCAAGTAGAAGGTGATGCCCTGGGCCAGGAAGGCGCCGAAGCTCTGGCCACCCGTGCCCTCCATCTGGATGAAGATGGTGTGGTCAGGCAGGCCCTCAGGACGGCGGCGGATCAGTTCGCCGGACAGCATGGCGCCGACCGTGCGGCGCACATTGCTGACCTCCTGCATGAACTGCACCTTCTCGCCCTTCTCAAAGGCAGGCAAGCACTTCTCGATCAGTTTGACATCCAAAGCGCGGTCCAAGCCATGGTCTTGCACATCGACATGCGTGCGGGCCACATCGGCCGCCAGCGCCGGGCGATGGAAGACCCGGCTGAAGTCCAGGCCCTTGGCCTTCCAGTGGGTGATGCCCTTCTTGGTGTCCAGCAGATCGCTGCGGCCGACCAGATCCTCGAACTTGCGCAGACCCAGCTGCGCCATGATCTGGCGCGCTTCCTCGGCGACGAAGAAGAAGTAATTCACCACATGCTCGGGCTTGCCGGTGAACTTGGCACGGAGCAGCGGGTCTTGCGTGGCCACACCGACCGGACAGGTGTTGAGGTGGCATTTGCGCATCATGATGCAGCCTTCGGCCACCAGCGGCGCGGTGGCAAAGCCGAATTCGTCAGCGCCCAGCAGCGCACCGATGACCACATCGCGGCCGGTCTTCATCTGGCCGTCGGCCTGAACGCGCACACGGCCGCGCAGACGGTTCAGCACCAGGGTTTGCTGCGCCTCAGCCAGGCCCAGCTCCCAGGGTGTGCCAGCATGCTTGATCGAGCTCCAGGGCGACGCGCCCGTGCCGCCGTCATGTCCGGCGATGACCAAGTGGTCGGCCTTGGCCTTGGTGACGCCGGCGGCGATGGTGCCCACGCCGACTTCCGAGACCAGCTTGACCGACACATCCGCCTTGGGATTCACGTTCTTCAGATCGTGAATCAGCTGGGCCAGGTCCTCGATGGAATAGATGTCGTGGTGCGGCGGCGGCGAAATCAGGCCCACGCCCGGCACCGAATAACGCAGCATGCCGATGTACTCGCTGACCTTGCCGCCGGGCAGCTGACCACCCTCACCCGGCTTGGCGCCTTGCGCCATCTTGATCTGGATCTGATCGGCACTGACCAGGTATTCGGTGGTGACGCCGAAGCGGCCCGAAGCCACCTGCTTGATCTTGGAGCGCAGCGAATCGCCTTCCTTGAGCTCGTAGTCGACGGCGATGACCTTGTTGCCGATCACATCAGACACTTTGGTACCTGCCGTGATCTTGATGCCTTTGAGCTCGTTGCGATAACGCGCCGGATCCTCGCCACCTTCGCCGGTGTTGCTCTTGCCGCCGATGCGGTTCATGGCCACGGCCAGGGTGGCATGGGCCTCGGTGGAAATGGAACCCAGGGACATGGCGCCGGTGGCGAAGCGCTTGACGATCTCGGACGCAGGCTCCACTTCATCCAGCGGAATGGCTTTGCTAGGGTCGAACTTGAACTCGAACAGGCCGCGCAGCGTCATGTGGCGCTTGCTTTGGTCATTGATGATTTGCGCGTATTCCTTGTAGCTGTCGAACTTGCCGCTGCGCGCGCTGTGCTGCAGCTTGGCAATGGCGTCCGGTGTCCACATATGTTCCTCACCGCGGGCACGCCAGGCGTATTCGCCGCCGGCATCCAGCATGCTGTGCAGAACCGGGTCGTCACCGAAAGCGGCGCGGTGCAGGCGGATGGCCTCTTCGGCCACCTCGAACACACCGATGCCACCGACCTGCGTAGGCGTGCCGCGGAAGTACTTCTCCACGAAGTCCGACTTCAAGCCGATGGCCTCAAAGATCTGCGCGCCGCAGTAGGACATATAGGTGGAGATGCCCATCTTGGACATGATCTTGGACAGGCCCTTGCCGATGCCCTTGATGTAGTTGTAGATGGCCTTGTCGGCAGACAAAGCGCCCGGTAGGCCGGCGGCGATTTCGGCCAGGGTTTCCAGGGCCAGGTAGGGATGAACCGCCTCGGCACCAAAGCCGGCCAACACGGCAAAGTGGTGCACCTCACGGGCACTGCCGGTCTCGACCACCAGGCCGGCTGTCGTGCGGCGGCCTTCACGCACCAGATGGTGGTGAATGGCAGACAGGGCCAGCAAGGCGGGGATTGCCACATGGCTGTCGCTCAGGCCGCGGTCGGTGATGATGAGGATGTTGTGGCCGCTCTTGATCGCATCGACCGCTTCGGCACAGAGCGAAGCCAGTTGCGCCTCCACACCCTCGTGGCCCCAGGCGAGCGGGTAGGTAATGTCCAGCTCGTAGGACTTGAACTTGCCGTGGGTGTGGGCCTCGATCTGGCGCAGACGGGCCATGTCCTTGAAGTCCAGCACCGGCTGCGACACCTCCAGGCGCATGGGCGGGTTGACCGCGTTGATGTCCAGCAGATTGGGCTTGGGGCCGATGAAGCTGTTGAGCGACATGACGATGGCCTCGCGGATCGGGTCGATCGGCGGGTTGGTCACCTGAGCGAACAACTGTTTGAAATAGTTGAACAGCGGCTTGTCCTTGCTCGACAGCACGGCCAGCGGCGAATCATTGCCCATGGAACCCAGGGCTTCTTCGCCGGTGGCGGCCATAGGCGCCATCAGGAACTTGATGTCCTCCTGCGTGAAACCAAAGGCTTGCTGGCGATCGAGCAGGCTGGCGCTGAAACTGGCAGCCGAGGTGTCGGCCACGTCGATATCGTCGAGCTTGACGCGCACGTTCTCGATCCACTGGCGATAGGGCCGAGCGTTGGCGTACTGGTTCTTGAGCTCTTCGTCATCGATGATGCGGCCCTGCTCCAGGTCGATCAGGAACATCTTGCCGGGCTGCAGGCGCCACTTCTTGACGATCTTGTTCTCGGGCACGGGCAGCACGCCGGACTCTGAGGCCAGGATGACCAGGTCATCGTCGGTGACGCAGTAGCGGGCTGGGCGCAAACCGTTGCGATCCAGCGCGGCGCAGACCTGGCGGCCGTCGGTGAAGACCATGGCGGCCGGGCCATCCCAGGGCTCCATCATGGCGGCGTGGTACTCGTAGAACGCCCGGCGGCGCAGGTCCATATGCTCGTGCTGCTCCCAGGCTTCCGGGATCATCATCATGGCGGCATGGGCCAGGGGATAGCCGGCCATGGTCAGCAGTTCCAGAGCGTTGTCAAAGGTGGCCGTGTCGGACTGGTGCTCGAAGCTGATCGGGTAAAGCTTGTTCAGATCTTCACCCAACACCGGCGACTTCATTACGCCCTCGCGCGCACGCATCCAGTTGAAGTTGCCCTTGACCGTGTTGATCTCGCCGTTGTGGGCAACCATGCGGTAGGGGTGGGCCAGCGGCCACTCGGGGAAGGTGTTGGTGGAAAAGCGCTGGTGGACCAGAGCGATGGCGGAGACCACACGCGGGTCGGCCAGGTCCTTGTAGTAGCTGCCCACCTGATCGGCCAGCAACAGGCCCTTGTAGATGATGGTGCGGCAGCTCATGCTGGGCACGTAGTACTCGCGGCTGTGCGTCAGTTGCAGCGCCTGGATGGCGCTCGACGCGGTCTTGCGGATCACATAGAGCTTACGTTCCAAGGCATCGGGCACGATGATGTCCGGACCGCGGCCGATGAAGATCTGGCGAATGATGGGCTCTTTGTCCCGCACCGTCGGCGACATGGGCATCTCGGCATCGACCGGCACATCGCGCCAGCCCAGCAAGACCTGACCCTCGGCCTTGATGGCGCGGGCCAACTCCTGCTCACAAGCCAGGCGGGAGGCGTGCTCCTTGGGCATGAAGATCATGCCGACGCCGTACTCGCCAGGGGGCGGCAGTTCCACACCCTGCTTGGCCATCTCGGCACGGAAGTATTCGTCGGGGATCTGAATCAGGATGCCGGCGCCGTCGCCCATCAGCTTGTCAGCACCGACAGCGCCCCGGTGGTCCAGGTTCTCAAGAATCTTCAGACCCTGCTGAACGATGGAGTGCGCCTTCTGACCCTTGATGTGTGCCACAAAACCCAAGCCGCATGCGTCTTTCTCGTTCTGCGGCCGGTACATGCCGTGGGCGGCCAGATCTTGGATCTCGGCTTGATGGTCTGCTGCGTTCTGGCTCATGGCACTCTCCGACGTAATTCAGTTACGGAGACGGAGATTAATGCGCTGCAGCAAAAGCCTCAAGCAAAAAGAATTAGGGTCAGAGTCTGTTTATATCTAATCAACTGATCGCCGCTCAATTAAATAGGGTCAGAGTAATTTTTCGAGATGATTGAAGGCGCAGATGGTTCGCTTGTAACGTCCAGCTTTCGCGGCCTACCTCGGGCTTGCGGCTGCACGCGGCGCTGCGTTTGATCCGCCAGAGCACGGAGGAAGCCACTGGAACCCAATGGCCAGCCCTTCAGCGTGGCCTGAGTGATGCTTAGGCGCTCGGCTTCCGTGCAACCTTCCATCAACAGTTCGCGATAGGCCATTTCCCTCTCGAAGGGCGTGTTGCCAAGGGTCCAGTACAGGAGGTGCTCGCTGAGCAAAGCATCGCTGCGCCGTCCAAGGTGACTGGCGCAACTTGACCAAGGAAAGTCTTCCGGCAGGGCGCAGAGCCCGGCGCGCACCGGGTTCAGTTCGACATAGCGCATGCAAGCCAGAAAGTAGCGTTCGCTGTCGATGACCGTGGCACGGAAGCGCCCTTCCCACAAGGTTCCGGTCCGCCCGTACTTGTGGTTGAACCATGCAACATAGCGGCGGCCCAGAGACTGCATCATCTTGCTGATGCCCTGCTCGTCTTCAGGCGTAGCCACCAGATGCAAATGGTTGTCCATCAGCGCATAAGCATGGATGGCAACTCTGTACTGGCGCGCGCCATCGCGCAGGAACTCCAAGACTTGCTGCCGGTCCGCATCGGCGTGAACGATGGGCTGGCGGTTGTTGCCGCGCAACATCAGATGGTGAGGCTGACCGGGCAGCAGCAAGCGTGGGAGGCGAGCCATGGTGATTGCTCCAAAAACGGCGAGTTAAATGACACTGACCCTATTTTGAGCGGCTTCACAGCGACTGGCGACAGAAATCATCCATTGATGGCATCAGTTGGTGCTGCCGTCCTTTTACCGAGCCCGCTCCACGCCGCAGGCAACTCAGAACAGAGTCTGGCCCGTCAAACGTTGGTGTTCGCGCAAGGCGAAGCGGTCTGTCATGCCAGCGATGTAATCGGCGCATGCGCGTGGAGCGTCGGTGGAGCCGGCAAAATCGGGCGGAAGCTGCGCCGATTCGCTGGTGTAGATACGAAACAAGTCGCGCAAGACCTGCTCAGCCCGCAGTCGGGTTTGCTGGACTTGGCTGTGGCGATAGAGCTTGGCAAACAAGAAGCGCTTGAGCTCGGTGCTTGCCTTGCGCATCTCCGGGCTGAACCGAATCAGCGGTGGAGCTGAGCGCACGGCAGCCAGATTGCCAATGCCCTCGCCTTCCGCCAAGGCAAGCCGAGTGGCATCGATGATGTCGTAGACCTGAGCCGAGAGCATGCGCCGTATCGTTTCGAACAGCAGGCGCTTGCTGTCCAGGTCCGGATACTCCACCAAGGCCTCACGCAAATAGAAGTGCACCAAGGGCACTTCCTCCAGTTGCTCAAGAGTCAGCAGGCCGGAGCGCACACCGTCATCGACGTCATGGGCGTTGTAGGCGACCTCGTCGGCCAAGTTGCAGAGCTGCGCTTCCAAGCTCGGCTGCCCACCGTGTAGGAATCTTCTGGCGACGCCGTCGGGCTCGGCCACCTCCAGCAGCTCTGCATTGCGGCGCGCGCAATGCTTCAAGATGCCTTCGCGGGTCTCGAAACTGAGGTTGAGCCCGTCGAAAGCGGGGTAACGCAATTCCAGCTTGTCCACCACGCGCAGCGACTGCAGATTGTGCTCAAAGCCGCCGTGGGCCTTCATGCAGTCGTCCAGCACGTCCTGCCCCGCATGACCAAAAGGCGTGTGACCCAGATCGTGCGCCAGCGCGATCGCTTCGATCAAGTCTTCATCCAGCCCCAGGCTTCGCCCCATGGAGCGCCCCAACTGGGCCACTTCCAGGGAATGTGTGAGCCGCGTGCGGAACAGATCGCCCTCATGGTTCATGAAGACCTGGGTCTTGTAGACCAAGCGACGAAACGCAGTGCTGTGGATGATGCGATCGCGGTCGCGCTGGTACTCGCTGCGGGTCGGCGCCGCCGCCTCCGGATGGCGCCGGCCACGACTGTTTGCAGGGTCGCAGGCGTAAGGGGCGAGTGGCATGGTGCGCTGAGTTCCTAGGTTGACTTTGGCGTTCAGCGACTGGGCCGGGATGACGGACTCACTCGCAATGGGCAGCGAGCACTTCAGCCACCAGCGCATCCGGCGCGCCATGCATGCCGGCCCGACCCAAGGCTTCGATCAGCACAAAGCGAATTTCGCCAGCCTCGGCCTTTTTGTCCACGCGCATCAGCTCCAGATAGCGCTCGGCTCCCAAGCGCGGCGCGCGCACCGGCAAACCTGCACGTTCGATCAGCTCGCGCAAGCGGGGCAGAAAAGCTGCGGGCATCAAGCCCTTCCGCACCGACAGATCGGCCGCCATGACCATGCCACAGCCGACGGCCTCGCCGTGCAGCCATTGCCCGTAGCCCATGCCGGTCTCGATGGCATGGCCGAAGGTGTGGCCGAAATTGAGAATGGCCCGCAGACCTTGCTCGCGTTCATCCTGGCCCACCACCCAGGCCTTGATCTCACAGCAGCGTTTCACGGCGTAGGCCAACGCTGACTTGTCGCGCGCCAGTAGGGCATCCAGATTGGCTTCGATCCAGGACAGAAAATCACCATCGGCAATCGGCCCGTACTTGATGACTTCGGCCAGGCCGGCCGCCAGCTCACGCTGCGGCAAGGTATCCAAGGTATCCAGATCGGCGATCACACGCTCGGGCTGGTAGAAGGCCCCGATCATGTTCTTGCCTAGCGGATGATTGATAGCCGTCTTGCCACCCACCGAGGAGTCCACCTGAGCCAGCAGAGTCGTCGGAACCTGCACGAAGGGCACGCCGCGCATATAGATGGCTGCTGCGAAACCGGTCATATCGCCGATCACACCACCGCCGAGCGCGAACAAAACCGTCTTGCGGTCCGCGGCGCGTGCCAGCAAGTGATCAAAAATGTGATTGAGGCTGGCCCAGTCCTTGTGCAGCTCGCCATCGGGCAGTTGCACGAACTCGACCCGCGCATAGTGGGCACTGAGCTGGGCTTGCAAGCGCTGCAAATACAGCGGCGCCACGACCTCATTGCTGACGATCAGCGCACAAGATGCTTTGGGCAGACCTTGCCAGGAAACCGCCAAGCTCAGCAAGCCTGGGCCGATATGGATGTCGTAGCTGCGTTGGTCAAGTGCAATCGAAACGCACTGGACAGCGGAATGAAGAGGGGCCGAAACAGTCATCTGCCAAGTGTACGGTGGCTGGCCCTAGGGGCCGACTTGGCTCAGCAGGGTTCGGCGCCTACGGTGGCAGCAACCCGGGAGGGATCGATCACACCCGCCAGTTCCAGCTGCATCAAAGCCATATTGACGAGGCCGTGAACCGAAGGTCGACCCGTCTCGAGCACATAGTGCGCGCAGCTGCGATAGAGCGGGTTGCGCTGAACATAGAGCTCACGCAACTTCTGCAAAGGATCACGCACCTGCAGCAAAGGCCGTTGGGTGTCGTGGCGCAGGCGACGAAACAGCTCCTCCGGCGTCGATCGCAAGTACAGAACCGTGGCGGCGTCGTGCAAGAGCTGCCGGTTGGCGTCACGGAGCACAATGCCGCCGCCAGTGGCCAAGACCAGCTCGCCGCCGCGGGTCAGCAGCTCGGCCAGAACCTGGCTTTCGATATCGCGAAACGCAGCTTCGCCCGAACGTTCAAAAAAAACGCGGATCGGCTCTCCGATCCGCGCTTCGATTTCTGCATCCGTGTCGACGAAGCGCATGCCCAGCTGGCGAGCCAACTGGCGTCCGACGGTGGACTTGCCACCGCCGGGCATGCCGACGAGAGCGACTAAAAGCTGAGCCATGCCAAGAGAGGCACTTAATTCGCGGTGCTACAGAAATTCGGCCCTACATTGATGCCGTAAGGGCTGAAACGGAATGGCGGATCCGCCTCGTTCTTCACAGCATCGATTGGCACACCGACAACTTTCGCAACGCCAGTCAGGGTTTGGAGCGTATCCCCTTCCTTAGCGACGCGTCCAAAGAATGCCGGGGGGCTCACAACGCCTGATGCACTGACGCGGAGCGCATACTCAACCCAACTTCCATAGCTCTGGGGATACTCGATACGAAGCACGGCCAAACCGTTGAGGTCCGTTTTCGTGGATCCCACCATCGTCACAGAAACATCTGACTTGCGCGGGTCCAACTGTTTGTTGCCATTGACGTCTTCGGAAACCCCAATATCAAGCACACCATTGCCGTTCGAGTCCTCCCCGAAATCCAAAATCCCGTTGCCATTGCGATCCTCGGAGAACGTCTCAATGGTTCCATTTCTAAATCCGATGCCAGCGGAGCTGTCTTCGTTGATGCAAACATAGGCCACCCGCCCTTTGGCATCACTGTTCTTCAACCACAACTTCAGACCGGCATCCCAAACCCACTCGCCCTTCTGGAAAGAAACAAGGTCAATCAAAGGACCGACTTGTACGTCGGCCTTAGGATTACCCGCCGAATCAACCACCAAAACAGTGAATTCTTGGTAGTAGGTCAACTTGTTAATACCGGTGCCAATCACTGAATTGGTACCAATGGAAACCGACACCGGCTGTTCCACCACCGTCAAGGATATTGTGCGCAGACGATCCGCCGGACAATCTTTGATGGCCTCGACCGTGTCGGTCTTAGAGAAACAGGCATTCACCTTGACCTGATCAGTCGGGCTGGGTCGTTGGCCTGAAACGAAGCTGGTGACCGCGACGCCGGTAGCATCTGAAATGATGACCTTATCCTTGCCTGAGCTGATATCGCCGTCAGTTCCAGAATTGTTGCTGCCGAAGCCGATGCGAGCGCGAACATTGGGAATGGGCTCATTCTTGTCACTGCGGAAAAGCAGGCGCAACTCGGCTCGGTTCTCGGTGCTGCCCACTGAATTGACGGCCACGACGCCGGGCGATGCCGTGAAGGTCGCGGAACCAATCGTGATAGCGGCCGGCACATCGGACACGGTTGCATCGATCTGCACGGTGCTGCTCACCGATGCACCGCCAGCAGAACCACTGATCAAAGTCGGGCCACTGCCAGTCGCTTTGTAGCAAAACGAATACTTGCCCTTCAAATCAGTAATGCTGGGAGCTGGGCCAGGTTTCCCTACACAAGCAACTGGCAGCCCTTGGCTGCTATCCACTGTCACTGCCACATCGGGCATCGGATTACCTGTTACGTCCGTCAAAGTGTATTCAACGGCACCGATATCACCGTTGCGCAAAGTGGCCGGCAGGAGTTGAGCCTGCAATTTGGCACCCGTCACCTTGAAGGAGGCGCGACGCACCAGCGCATCGCTGGTGGCTGTCACCGTAACGGTTCGATTCGAATGATCGGCTCCAACCAGCACCGAGGCCTTGGCTTGACCCGAAGAGTCCGTAGTCAAATTGCCGGGCACCAAGATGGCATTGCTATCCACGGTGAAGGTAACCTTGATGCCGCTGACAGCGTTGCGTAGGCTGTCAACTGCCGTCACCACCACATCGACAGGCTCAGTACCCGAGTTGCCAACAGTGGTGCGACTCAATGACATGGTCAAATCGCTGGCCTTGGGAATCACAGAGACAGCCTCGATCACATCAAAAGTGATGGTGCGCACCACGGTGCCGCTGGTAGCTTGCACCGTGATCGAACGATTAACCTTCTTCGTGATCAAACTGACATCCGCAGTCAGCTGCCCCGAGGTTGAATCGGTCGAGGTCTTGCCGAAGGCATTGACCACCGAGCCGCCCACCGAAGAATCAAGCAGCGCCAAACTGACCGGCGAGCCGCCGATGGCACTGTTGGACGCGTCGACAGAGGTGACCGTCAACTTCATCGCTTGGGTGCCGTCATTGGGTATGGTCACTTTATCGAGCACCATGCGCAGATCGGCTACTTTGCTACCCGTGAGGCTGTCCACAACATCAAAGCTAGCGGTCTTCTTGATCGTTCCCGAACTCACCGTCAGCTTAACAGTGCGGCTGGTCTTGTCGGTAATTTGAACCACGGCAGTGATCTTGCCGTTCTCCTTGCCTGTGACCTTGGCAGACGGGGTGACGATGGCCCCACTATCCACTTCCACAGTGATCGGCGTCTCCACGCCGGTCAACGCAGCATTACCAGTGGTCAACGCTGTTATCGTAAACGTCACATTTTCCAGGCCAGAGTTCGGCACCGCCGTCTTGTCAGCAACGATGGCAAGGTCTGTCAACGTGCTTGGCGTGGTCGGTGTTGTGCCCGTGCCCGGGTCAAACACAGACTTCCCGGAATCACCACCACCACCGCCACAAGCCGCCAAGGTCACTGCTAAGAACAAGGCCGTAGCCCCGCCTGCCATCCGGCGCCATGACAAGCACCCGAAAACCGTCGATGTATTCATTTCTGCAAACTCCTGCATTGCCGCTCGTTCGAACGCACGGCCTCTCCCGATATCGCTTGTGCTTCAGCGCACCGTGGCCCTGTCGCTGACCACCTTGGGGGTCAGGAAAATCAAGAGCTCGGTCTTACTGGTAGTACGGCTCTTGCTCTTGAACAAATTCCCGAGGTAGGGAATGTCGCCTAGCACCGGCACTTTGGACTCGCTCTCGCGTTCATCCTGGGTGAAGATGCCGCCGATTACCACCGTGCCACCGTTCTCGACCAGAACCATGGTCTTCACATGCTTGTTGTTGATCGCATAACCTTGAGGCGTCAGCGTGCCGCGGCTATCCTTGTTCACGTCCACATCCAGAATCACATTGCCTTCCGGCGTGATCTGCGGCGTAACTTCCAACTTCAACACGGCCTTCTTGAACTGAATCGAGGTCGCGCCGCTGGATGTGGCCACCTGGTAGGGCAACTCTTCACCTTGCTCGATCAAGGCTTTGACCTGGTCGGCCGTAATAACGCGAGGGCTGGAGACGATCTTTCCTTTGCCATCTGCCTCCAATGCGGAAAGTTCCAGATTCAAGAAACGGTTGGCACTGGCATTGAACAGTGACAAGGCGAAGTTAGCGACGTTAGAGCCACCGAAGCTGTCCGAGGAAACATTGGCCGGCAAATTGACAAACTGAGTATTGAAACGACCTCCGCCGTCCACGCCCACACTGCCGCCTGGCTGCAATGTCTGTCCGGCAATACCGTTCAGGCTACCGCCCAAGGTCAGGTAGTTGTTGCCGCCAACCGAGTAACCCGGAATCCCACCGTTGAGGCCACGCAGGTCGGCGCTGCCCAACTTGACACCCAAGGAGCGACCGAATTTGTCGTCAGCCTCAACGATACGAGCTTCAATCAAAACTTGGCGCACCGGAATATCGATCTTGGCGATCATGGCCAAGATCTCCTCCAACTTGGACGGAATGTCGGTCACGAACAACTGGTTGGTGCGCGACTCGAAGATCACACTGCCGCGGGGCGAAAGGATTCGCGCAGGATTCTGTGCGCCACCGCCGCCGCCACCACCACTACTTGCATTCTGGCCACTCAATCCCTTGGCGACTTCCTCCGCCTTGGTGTAATTCAGCTGGATCGACTGGGTGCGAACCGGTTCCAAATTCGCGATCTGAGCCTTGGCCTCCAGATCAAGCTTCTCCTTGGCGGAGAGCTCGTCCTTAGGTGCAATCCACAGCACATTGCCGGACTTGCGCAGACCTAAGCCCTTGGCTTGCATGATGATGTCCAGGGCCTGATCCCATGGCACGTCCTTGAGGCGCAGGGTGACACTGCCAGTCACGGTATCGCTAGTCACCACATTGAAGTTGGTGAAATCGGCGATCACCTGCAACAGGGCCCGAACCTCGATGTTCTGGAAGTTCAAGGACAACTTGTCGCCAGCATAGCCAGGGCCGGTGGTCAGTTTGTTGGGGTCCTGCTTCTGGTGGCGCACCTCGAGCACAAACTGGTTGTCACTCTGATATGCACTGTGCTCCCAGGCACCTTTGGGCTCAATGACCATGCGGACCCGGTCGCCGTTCTGGGTGGTCACCACAGACTGCACTGGACTGCCGAAGTCGGCGACGTCGAGCTTGCGACGCAGGCCTTCCGGCAAGGTCGAGCGAAGGAACTCCACCACCAAGTTCTGACCTTGCTGCTGGATGTCCACGCCCACCTGGTTGCTCGGCAAATTGACGATCACCCGGCCGGAGTTGTCCTGGCCGCGCCGGAAGTCAATGTCACGAATTGCTTGCGCCTCAGCATTGAGACTTTGCGAGAAATGCACCGGCTCATTGGCAGCCTGAGGCGCTGCTGCTGCAGTCTCAAGAATCAGTAGCAGGGCGTTGTCCTGCAACTCGGCGCGGTAGCCCGAAGGCGTGCGCAGGTTCAGCACCACCCGCGAACGCTCGCCGGCCTGGGCGATATTGGCCGAGCGCAGGTTGCCCTGATTGATTTCCACCACCGAGCGACCGACAGCGTTGACCACACCCGGCAGGTCGATGGCAATGCGCGGCGGAGTCTGAACGGTGAAACCGCGCGGAATCTCCGTCAGCGGCTGGCTCAACTCGATACGCACCACCTCCACACCCGATTGCTGGGTGCTGTTGATGGAGCGGATGGCAGTCTGAGCCCGGGCAGGCGCGACCATGGCCAGCGCCGTCAGAACGAAGGCCGAGGCCGTAGCCCATTTGCGCCAATGGCTCATCCTCGATGTCTCCTGGAAATTTTTCATCGTCCCTTCTCCTGCAGCTGGAGGGTACTGGTGCGCTCAATCCACTCGCCCGCAGCGTCCTGGACGACTTCTCGCAATCCGATTTCGGTTTCGCTGATCTTCATCACCCGTCCAAAATTCAAACCCAGGTAATCACCGCCCTTAACCTGATAGAGCAGGTTGTCCACCCGCAGCAAGGCATAGCGCTGATTCTGGCGCGTGATGCTGCCGACCATGGACATGCTGTCCAGCGGATAGGCCTCCAATGGCTGCCTTGGCCGCTTCATCTCGGCCGCCAGCAAGGAGTTTGGCAAGGAAGCCTCCTGCTTCACCGCCACACTGAGCTTTTGCGGGCTGAAGGGCTCGACCCCCAAACTGGCCTCATAGGGTTGAGGCAGGAACTTCTTGGGCGGCACCAAGGGTACGATATTGGCCCTGGCGTCCTTGCGTTGCTGCTCCATCCATTGCTGGAGCTCATTCATGTCGGCTGAACAAGCCACCAGGCCCAGACCGACTACGAAAATGGCGACGCGACGGAAAGCTTGATGAGCAGTTCCCAGACCTTGCTTCATTCGAGCGCTCATTTCTTCGCTCCACCTGCGGTCTTGGCCGCCAACTTCTTCTGCTCTGCCACTTCCAGCGTATCCAGGTAGCGGTAAGTGCGCGCAGTGGCCTCCATGCTCAAAGTGCCGCTGCCCAATTCCTTGCCCGTTGGCGCGAGCACATTCAGGTTGTGCAAGGTAACAATTCGCGAAAGGTTGGACACATCAGCCGCGAATGCGCCGATGTCGTGATAGCGCCCCGAGACGCGCAAGGAGATCGGCTGCTCTGCATAGTAGTCTTTGACCAGCACCTGGCCCGGCCGGAACAACTCAAACTGCAAACCGCGCCCCACACCCGCCTGATTGATATCGGACAACAAGGCATCCATCTCGGCCTTGCCAGGCAGTTGCTTCTCCAACTGGGTCACATACTCCTCGACCTGGCTCTTCTGCTTGCGCAACTCCGGCAAATTGACAGCCTGGGCCAACTTGGCAGTGTAGTCCTGGCGCAAACCAGGCTCCTTGGCCACCTCCGCATCGAGGTGCGCCTGCTCGTCGGACAGTGCGAACACCCAGCCCAAAACCAACACTAGGACCGTGACGCCCACAAAAGCAGTCAGCTTGGGAAGCCAAGGCCATTGACCCGGCTCATTCGGATTCAGACCGCGAAACTGGTCCGCAATCTCTGCCGCCCAGGCATTGGGGTCAAATTTGAGATTCAAAGACGTACTGGCCATGCTTGCCTTCAGGACTTGGGGGCCGCAGCGGGCTTGTTCGGGATGCCGGGCGCGGCTTCACGGACCGGTTCCTTTATTGACACCTTCATGGAAAACTCATTCAGGCGCTTTTGATCTCTGCCGCTGGTGCTTAAATTGGTCGCCTTGATCTCCACCAAATCAGGTCGCTCCAGCCACTCTGAACTTCGGGAAGTGTTGCGAATGAACTCCGAAACGCGCTCCTGAGTCTGGGCAATGCCACTAATGGTCACCACCTTGTCGGACTGCCGTATCGCCGTCAGATACACGCCCTCCGGCGTATATCTGGCCAACTCATTGAGCAATTGCACCGGTGTGTTGCGATCACTCTGAAGATCTTCCACTGCCCGTTGACGCGATTTCAGCGACTCGAGCTCAGACTTCAAATTGGCGATGTCCTTGATCTGTTCATCGAGCTTAGCGATCTGGTCATTCAGGTATTGATTGCGACTGCGCTGCTCAGCACTCAGATGCTGATACAAGGCATAGCCAGCCATCAAGAGACCGACACCAACCAAAGCAGACAAACCCAAGCCGGCAAAAAATGCACTCTTCCGGCGCTTGCGCTTCTCTTCCCTATGGGGAAGCAGATTGATCAAGATCACTGGTAGAACCTCCGCATCGCCAGGCCACAAGCGGTCAAATAGGCCGGCGCTTCACGGCGCAGCTTCTGCTCGCGCACCGAAGAACCCAGCTCCATATTCTCGAATGGGTTGACAACCATGCAGGCAAAGCCGGTCAACTCAGTCACGCGCTCCTTCAGACCCGGCAAGGTGGCCGTACCACCCGCAAGCATCACGTAGTGCACCTTGTGGTGCGGCGTGCTGGTGAAGAAATACTGCAAAGCACGGCCGATTTCCTGAGACAGGCTGTCCACAAAAGGATTGAGCACCGCGACCTCAAAGTCTTCGGGCAGGTCGTTCGACAATTTCTTCTGCTCAGCCTCCTCGAAAGAGAAGCCGTATTGACGTGAGATCAGCTGGGTCAGCTGCGAGCCACCAAAGGCCTGATCGCGGTCGTAAAGCATCTCGTCATCGCGGAGCACCTTGAGGCTGGTCGTGTCCGCACCAATCTCGAACAAAGCCACCAGCGCGTCCTTGCCTGCATTCGGCAGGTTGGCGATCAAGCGACCCATGGCCATGCGCGAGGCGTGCGACTCAATGTCCAAGACAACAGGACGCAAACCGGCCGCTTCAGCCAAGCCCTGGCGATCTTGCACGCGATCCTTGCGCGAGGCGGCGATCAGGACCTCAACATCACCTACCGACGTAGGACTGGGCCCGATCACGCAGAAATCCAGGCTCACCTCATCAAGCGAGAAGGGAATGTACTGATTCGCTTCAGCCTCGACCTGGATCTCCAGTTCCTCGTCGCGCAGCCCAGCTGGCAACATGATTTTCTTGGTAATGACGGCCGACTGCGGCATCGCCAACACCGCATCTCGGGTACGGCTACCACTGCGCGCCACCACGCGCCGCACCGCATCTGCCACTTCGTCGAATTTCTCGATCTGGCCGTCAGTGATCCAGCCCTTCTCGAAAGACTCAGTAGCAAATCTCTCCAACACCAGTTCACCACTGGCACTTTGGCCCAGCTCGACCAACTTGACACTCGACGAACTGATATCGAGGCCAATCATCGGCGGATGCTTTCGACCCAATAAAACGTCAAGTATGCCCATGACGCGAATCCCCCAACGTTTGTGCGCCGGACTGTTAATAAGTTACTTGAATGCTAGCAGCAAAGGTGTTGATCGCCCAATGAAAAGCGGTCACAGCTGGTAACAGCTCGTTGCGTAACATACACGGGCGCAGTCGGTCTGGATGCCCCGAAAAACACCGAGAAACTCGCCTTTTCTATGGCCTGCAAGCCAATCGCAGGAATCTGTTCCGCCTAATTCTCTCGCCCAAAAGCTGGGGGCCAGAGCCGGACAAGCAGGCAAAACCTCCGATTCATTTGCGCGCGAAAACTGGATTCACCGAAGTCCGCGGCTCGAACCGACCCTTCCTATAATGCGCCGACCCATCCGGAGGCCCATGAGCGACGCCAAGAAGAACTCCCCGCAGCAGCCCACATCTGAGACTCGGCAAACCGCGAGCAAGCCAGCCGCCCATGTCTTGCTCAAGGTCCTGACTTGGCTGCTCGGCTTGGCCGCAGCAGGGACTTTTGCGGTGCTGATGCTGGTGGCCATGGCCCTGGCCACTGCCTACCCAAACTTGCCCGACATCAGCGGCCTGACCGATTACCGTCCCAAGTTGCCGCTGCGCGTACTGTCCAATGACGGCACACTTTTGGCCGAATTTGGCGACGAAAGACGCAACTTCCTGCCCATCAAGGAAATTCCCAAGGTTATGCAGGACGCCGTGCTGGCGATCGAAGATGCGCGCTTCTACCAACACGGTGGCGTGGACTATCTCGGCGTGATACGCGCCGGCCTGGCCAACTTCACAGAGTCGCGCAGCCAAGGCGCTTCCACCATCACCATGCAGGTGGCGCGCAATTTCTACCTATCGACCGAGAAGACATTGACCCGCAAGATCTACGAGATTTTGCTGGCACTGAAGATCGAAAACGCGCTGAGCAAGGAGCAGATCCTCGAGATCTATATGAACCAGATCTTTCTGGGGCATCGCGCCTATGGTTTCGCCGCCGCCAGCGAGGTCTATTTCAGCAAGCCGATTCAGGACCTCACGATTGCCGAGGCGGCCATGCTGGCCGGACTGCCCAAAGCTCCATCCGCCTACAACCCGATCAACAACCCACGACGGGCCACCATACGCCAGCAGTACATCATCGAGCGAATGTTGGAGAACGGCTACATCACTGAAGAGCAACGCGACAGCGCCAAGGCACAGAAGCTGCGCCTGCGCCCAGCCAATGAAACGCCCAGCCATGCCGAGTTTGTGACCGAAGCGGCGCGCCAGTTGATCTACAGCCAATACGGCGAAGAAGCCTACACGCGCGGTCTCAATGTTTATCTGACGCTCAAAGCTGAAGAGCAAAACGTGGCCTACCGAGCACTGCGCCGCGGCATCCTCAACTTTGAGCGGCGCCAGGTCTACCGGGGCCCGGAGGCCTACGCCGATCTGCCCGCAAACCCGGCCGAGCTGGACAGCCGCGTTGCCGAAGCCCTGAACGACCACCCGGCCAATGACGAACTACTGGCCGCCGTGGTGCTGGAAGCCAGCCCAAAGAAGGTGGTAGCCGCATTGCAGAGCGGTGAAACCGTCACCATCACTGGCGAGGGCTTGAGGCCGGCCACATCGGGTTTGGCCGAGAACGGCAACCCCAAGACCCGCGTCCGTCGCGGCGCCATCATCCGCGTGGTGAAGGCGCCGATCGCAAACAAGCCGAGCCAGGAAGAATGGACTATCACCCAGCTGCCCGTGGTGGAAGGCGCTTTCGTCTCGCTCGACCCGCGTAACGGCCGTGTGCGGGCCATGGTCGGCGGCTTTGACTATGCCAAGAACAAGTTCAACCACGTGACTCAGGCCTGGCGCCAACCTGGCTCCAGCTTCAAGCCCTTCATCTACTCGGCGGCGCTGGAAAAGGGCTTCACACCCAGCACCGTCGTCAATGACGCACCGCTGTTCTTCGACGCATCCACCACTGGCAGCCAGCCTTGGGAGCCGAAGAACTACGACGGCACCTTCGACGGCCCCCTGCCCTTGCGCAAGGCCCTGGCCAAGTCCAAAAACATGGTGTCGATCCGGGTGCTCAATTCCATTGGCGTGAATTACGCGCAGGATTGGATCACCCGCTTTGGCTTCGAGGCCGAGAAACACCCCGCCTACTTGACCATGGCCCTGGGCGCCGGTTCGGTGACGCCGATGCAAATGGCGCAAGGCTACGCCGTGTTCGCCAACGGCGGCCACCGCATCACGCCGCAGCTGATCGCCAAGCTCACTGACAACAAAGGCCGCTTGCTCTACGAAGCGCCCCAGCTGGACCTGGGCGAAGACAGCCGCGTGATCGAGGCGCGCAACGCCTTCCTGATGACCAGCCTACTGCAAGAAGTGACACGCAGTGGCACCGCGGCCAAGGCGCAGGCCCAACTCAAGCGACCTGACATCTACGGCAAGACCGGCACCACCAATGACTCCATGGACGCCTGGTTCGCCGGCTATCAGCAGGAGGTGGTGGCCGTGGTGTGGATGGGCTACGACCAGCCCAAAAAGCTGGGCGACCGGGAAACCGGCGGTGGTCTGTCCTTGCCGATTTGGATCGAGTACATGAACCAGGCACTGAAAGGCGTGGCAGTCAGCGAAATGACGGCACCTGAAGGCGTGGTCAATCGCAACGGTGAGTGGTACTACGACGAGTATTCCGGCGCGGCCGGCGTGCGCGAGCTGACTCAGTCTGAAGGCAAGCTGCCGGGCGCCGCCAGCGAAGACGAGAAGAAGAGCATCCTGGATCTGTTCAAGCGCTAGGCCTTACTGGCGACGCCCAAAGGGTACCGTCAGGACTCCTTGAATTGCAGTGACTTACCGCCCTGGGCGCTGGCCAGCTCTGACAACAGTTGATGGAACTCAACGCCGCTGCGCGTGTCCAGCCATTGACTGTCCACGTGTCGAAAATGGAAGCCCCCGGCTCGCGCGGCCAGCCATAACTCCTGCAGCGGCGCCTGGGTGTTCAAAATGATCTTGCTGCCGCCGGGAAAGCTGAGCTCCAAGAGGCCGCCGCTGCGGTGGCTGTCGATGTCAATGAAGTCGGCGTCCAGCCAGGCGTCCACGGTCGCCTCGACTTGGTCCAGCACACGGCGGGTGCACGCTTGGTACTCTGCGTCGCTGAGCGGTGTAGCGGCGGGAACAAGGGAGGACGAGGGGGCGGACGGCTGCGACATGATGGCAAGAGCTGACGGCACGCGGCGATAAACTGCGGCCATGAAAGCAAACAACAAGGAAGTCCGCAGTGTAGGCCCGCAGGCCGGCACCGCTCACCCGCCAAGGTCTTTGGGCCGCCGCCGCACTGCGCTCGCGCTGTGCTTCAGCTTGAGCCTGCTCAGCGCCTGCGGCCAAAAAGGTCCGCTCCATCAGCCCAAGCCAACAACAGGCAAGGCTGCAGCGCCAGCTGCCAGCGCCGCGCGCCCCTGATGCGTTGAGCATCCAGGGCGCTGCTACGCGGCGACATTCAGACCCGGCCTTCCTCCACCGCGTGGCAGGCCACGCGGACACCCTTGATCTCCAGCAAGGCCGGTCGTTCGGCCTTGCAGCGCGGGCCGGAATGGGGGCAACGCGGATGGAAGCTGCAGCCACTGGGCGGGTTCAGTGGGTTGGGCACCTCGCCCTGTACGGGGGTGCGTGAACGACCGCTCATGTGAATGTCTGGAATCGCATCCAGCAGCATGCGGGTATACGGGTGCCGTGGTCGCGCAAACAAATCAGCCTTGTCCGCCAGCTCGACCAGCCGCCCCAGATACATCACACCGACCTGATCGGAGACATGACGGACCACGGCCAGGTTGTGGGAAATAAAGAGATAGGTCAGCCCGCGCGCGCGCTGCAGGTCCTTCATGATGTTCAAGACCTGGGCTTGAACGGACACATCCAGGGCCGAGGTCGGCTCGTCACAGACCAGGAATTCCGGCTGCGTGGCCAAGGCTCGAGCAATCGATATACGCTGACGCTGACCACCGGAAAACTGGTGCGGGAACTTCTCGCGGTCGGCTGCCGTCAAACCCACCGATTGCAACAACTCAGCCACACGAGCACGCTGAGCCTCCAGACCAACAATCAATCCATGCTCACGCAGGGGCTCGGCGATGATGTCCTGCACTTTCCAGCGCGGGTTCAGCGACGCATAGGGGTCCTGAAAAATCATCTGCATGCGCCGACGCAAGGCCAGGGCGCCGCTGGACGCCAAGGTCTTGGCGGTGTCCGCCCCGTCGAACTCGACGCTGCCGCGGGTCGGCTCATACAAACCCACCAGCAGGCGCGCGACCGTGCTCTTGCCGCAGCCCGACTCTCCAACCAGAGCCAGAGTCTTGCCGCGTTCAATGGAAAAGCTCACGCCGTCCACAGCATGGACAAACTGGCGCTGCTTGCGCTCCACCACCCGATTCAACCAGGGCGGCGACACATCGAAGATCTTCGCGAGGTCCTTGACCTCCACCAGGGGCCGGCTCATCGCGTACCCTCCAGTTCGGACTCGGACGCCATCGCATGCAACCAGCACGCAGCACGCCCCGCGCCGACACGGACCAGCTCGGGCCGCTCCTTGCGGCAGCGCTCGAAGACTCGAGGGCAGCGTGGGTTGTAAGCACATCCAGTCGGGATGGCATTGAGCCGCGGCATGGCACCATCGATTTGCAGCAGACGCTCGCGGTCCTCGTCCATGGCCGGGATGGAACCCATCAGGCCGGCCGTGTAGGGGTGGGCCGGCTTGTGGATGACATCGTGCACTGGGCCGATCTCGGCGACGCGTCCAGCGTAAAGCACGGCCACGCGGTCGCAGGTCTCGGCAATCACACCCATATCATGGGTGACCAGCATCACCGCCGCGCCCTGCTCTTTGCAGATGCGTTTGAGCAGGGCAATGATCTGCGCCTGGATGGAGACATCGAGCGCCGTGGTCGGCTCGTCGGCGACGATCAGCTTCGGGCTGGCGGCCAAGGCCAGGGCGATCACCACGCGCTGGCGCATGCCGCCCGAGAACTGGTGCGGGTACTGGTCGATGCGCTCCGCTGCAGCCGGAATGCCGGTCTGCTCCAGCAACTCGATGGCGCGGGCGCGGGCCTGAGCTTGGCTCAGGTCCAGATGGGTGGTGATGGTTTCGATCAGCTGCTGCCCGACGGTGTAGAGCGGGTTCAGCGAGGTCAGCGGGTCCTGAAAGATCGCGCCAATCTGACGACCGCGGATCTTGCGCATCTGCTCGTAGGGCAGGTTGTCGATGCGCCGCCCCTCCAGCAGGATTTCGCCTGAAGCGATGCGCCCCGGTGGATCCAGCAAGCCGATGATGGCTGCGCCGGTCAGCGATTTGCCGGCGCCCGACTCGCCCACCACGCCAAGGATCTCTCCCGGCGCGATGTCGAAATTGATGTCGTCCAGCGCCAGCAAAGTGCCGCGCCGGGTGGGGAATTCGACCCGCAGATGGCGGACCTCAAGCAAAGGTGTGCTCATGGGCAGGAAAGTTTGCAATTCAACGCAGGCGGGGATTGAGCGCATCGCGCAACCAGTCCCCGAGCAGGTTCACCGACAAGGCAATCAGCACCAGCATGGCGCCGGGCCAGATGGTGATCCACCATTCGCCAGAGAACAGAAAGTCGTTGCCCACACGGATCAAGGTGCCCAGTGAGGGGCTGGTGGGCGGCACGCCGACACCGAGGAAAGACAGGGTCGCCTCGGTGATGATGGCCGAGGCCACCTGAATGGTGGCCAGCACTAACACCGGGCCCAGCACATTGGGCAGCACATGGCGGCGCATGATGCGCAGCGGCGTGACACCGATCACGCGCGCCGCCTGCACATACTCCTTGTTGCGCTCGACCATGGTGGTGCCGCGCACCGTGCGGGCGTACTGCACCCAGCCCGTCAGCGAGATCGCCAGGATCAACACCAAAAAAGCCAAAGTGTCGTGTGCGTTTGGGAACATGGCGCGACCAACCCCGTCTATCAGCAGGGCGATCAGAATGGACGGGAAGGACAGCATGACATCGCAGACGCGCATGATCAGAGCGTCAATCCGGCCGCCGACAAAGCCCGCCAGCAAGCCCAGACCGACCCCGAGCACCATGCTCAAGAACACGGAAGCCAGGCCCACGAACAACGAGATGCGGGCGCCGTACATGAGGGCCGAGAGGATATCCCGCCCCTGATCGTCGGTACCGAGCAGGTACTTGCTGCTGCCCCCCTCCATCCAGGCCGGCGGCAGGCGCGAGTCCATCAGCTCCAACGAAGCCAAATCGAAAGGGTTATGGGGTGCAACGAACTCGGCAAACACCGCGCAGAAGATACAAATCAGCGCGATCACGGCGGCCAGCATAGCCACCGGCGAACTGCGAAAGGAATGCCAAACGTCGCCGTCGAAAAAGCGCTGCAGCGCATTCGGTGCGGCGGGCACGGGCGGGCTTGAAGGGTGGCTCATCGGTTCGATGCTTCTCTGGAATCAGGGTCGGGGCAGCTTGGCAGATTCAAGCGACTCAATGGGCCTTGCCCTGCGTGCGCAAACGCGGGTCGACCGCGAAATACAGCAAATCCACCAGCAGGTTGATGCTGACGAAAATGAAGGAGATCAGGCACAGATAGGCGGCCATGACCGGGATGTCGGCGAACTGCACCGCCTGGATGAAGAGCAGGCCCATGCCCGGCCACTGGAACACCGTCTCAGTGATGATGGCAAAAGCAATCAGCTGGCCCAGTTGCAGGCCGGTGATGGTGATCACAGGCACCAAGGTGTTCTTCAAGGCATGGCCGAAGTACACCGCCCGGTTGCTCAGGCCGCGTGCGCGAGCGAACTTGATGTAGTCGGTGCGCAGCACCTCCAGCATCTCAGAGCGCACCAAGCGCATGATCAGGGTCAGCTGAAACACCGACAGCGTGATGGCAGGCAAGAGCACATGGCGCAGGCCATCGACGGTCAACAAGCCCGTGGTCCAACTGCCAAAGGCGACGACGTCACCGCGGCCAAAGCTGGGCAGCCACTTCAGCCAGACCGCGAACACCAGGATCAGCAGGATGCCGATGAGAAAGGTCGGCAGGGAAACGCCCAGCAGCGACAGCATCATCAAGAGCTGCGAGCTCGCCTTGCCCCGCCGCAAGGCCGCGTAGACGCCGAGTGGAATGCCCACACCCAGGGCAATCAACCCCGCCACCAAAGCCAACTCCAGCGTGGCCGGCAGACGTTCGGCGATAAGGTCCGAGACCTTGCGCCCTTGACGCAAGCTCAAACCGAACTCACCTTGAACCGCATTGCCGACGAATCGGGCGAACTGCACCGGGAAAGGCGCATCCAGGCCCAGATCGCGGCGCAAGGACTCGCGCTGCTCCTGTGTGGCATCCTGGCCCAGCAGATTGGTGACGGGGTCGCCCACATACTGAAACAGCATGAAGGACACGCAGGCCACCGTGAGCATCACGATCAATGACTGGACCAGGCGGCGAAGAATGAAAACTAGCATGTCGGATCTGAGGGAAGTCTGCCGCTACGAATGCTGACCCCGACACGGTCAAGCGCTCGGCTCACCCCCATGCACGAATCAGCCGCGTCCGGGCCTCCTAGGGCTCGGCTCGTTCAGTGATTGAATCCAATAGGCTGCCAGCCGCCTTCTCGGCGGCAGTGAAGCCCGCGCCATGATGGCGAAGAGCACGCTCGACCACAAACGGGAAAGTCCCGATGCGCGCCAAGCAATCGCCTCAAAAGCGCAAGCTACCCTCCAAAGGCCGCGCCTCATCGTCGAGCATCAGAATTTCGCCATAGCAGGCCTCAGCGCGGCTGCGGGTGTTGTCGGCATCGGTCATCAGGGCCAGTGAAACCAGGCGCCCGGGCGCTTCACCAAACGCACGCTGGTAGTCGGCCTGCACATCACGCTGGATCTGATGCCAGGCAGGCAACCCCTTGCGACCTGAGCCCACAACGATCTTGCGGATGCGGTCGCTGCGCGCACTGACCACCAAGGTCTCCGGTGGCGCTGTTGCATCCCAGACATACATCAGCGTGGCGAATGGAGGTGCCTCCCCAGTCAAGGTGCGCACCAGTTCGAACTGCATGCGATTGGCCATGGACAGGCGCCCCTCGTCGCCGTCGAAGCCCAGCAGAATGCGTGCCGGTGCGTCATCAGTCTCGGCCGCCGTCACCGTGGCCTGCTGCGCATGATCACCGATCCAGACATCAAATCGAAGCTGCTCCACCTGAGCAGCGGCAAGGTCCAACGGCCGGCGCCAGAGACTGACCGACTGCTTGGCTTGACCGAGCACACAGGCACGACCGCCGCGCTGCACGAAGGAATAGTCAGTCAATCGCTTGCCCGGAAGGGAGCGCGCCGACCAGGCTGACAAATGTTCAGGCATGAGCGACTGCGGCGCAGGCGGGCTGGCACAAGCCGCCAGGAGCAAGAGCAGGCAAGCGGACAAAACCCATGAACGGCAGTGCAAAGAAGTGGTCATTCCAAAATGCCTGAACGCAAATAAAAAAAGGCCGCACACGGCGGCCTGGATTCAAACATGGATTTGCCTCAGAAACGGTGACGAATGCCGGTCGTCAGGCCGACCCGGTTCTTGGCCGTGTTGTCAAAACTGACAGCACCTCCAAGCTTGGAGTAGTCAGCCTCTGCGTAGAGATCTGTACGCTTGGACAAGGCATAGTCAGCCACCGCGGCAGCAAAACCAGCTTTGCTGCTGCCAGCGCGGCGATGGTGGGTTTGCTTGGCATACCAGCCCTGCAGACCGAGGTTCAGCTCCTTGCTGAACTGGTAGGTGAATCCAAGTGCCAGCATGTCACGCTTCTTCACGTCCAGCCCGGCTGCATTGAGGCGGCTAGAAGGGCTGATGGTGTAGTTGTTGGTGTAGGCAGCCTGGAGCACATCCGTACCCAGGTCAAATTTGTTCTGCCCCCAGGACAGGTTGACGTACAAGGGGCCGGCCGTGTAGGCAGCACCCACGGTCAAGCCACGCACATTGCGCCCGGCCGTGTCCTTGACGTCCAGCACGCCGGCGCCAAAGGCCAGTTCGTCCTTGGAATAGCGCAGCATGGCGCCAAATGTCTTGTCCGGGCTGGTGCCTTCCCCGGCACCGACCTGCACTTCACCCCGGAAGGGGCCCGATTCGGCCAAGTACTTGACCATATTGCTTTGGCGTCCAGCCATGGCCATGACGGTTTCAGGTCGGAAAATCTCGATGTACGGAGAATACTTGTACGACGAGAAGGTGCTCGTGTAGACATCGAACAAGACGTTGTACTGGCGGCCCAGGGTCAAGCGGCCATATTCTTTGGACTCCAAACCTACCCACGATTGACGCCAGAATTCGGCCGCAGTTTGTGTGCCAGTGTCGGAATTGAGCCGATGCTCCAAGTTGGCGATGGCCTTGAGTCCACCACCCATATCCTCAGTGACATTGACACCAAGGCGGCTGTTGGACATGCCGCCGGGGATCACCTGCGACAAGGAGTCACCCTTGGTGGCTGCGCTCAGTCCTGAGTTGCTCGTGTAGCGCACGCCGACATCCAAGATGCCATACAAGCTGACGCTGGACTGTGCCCAGCTCGCGGACGTGAAAGCGGCCAGCAGGCCCAGGACCACAGCAGTCTTTTTCATCGTTGTCTCCTTGTTGTGAACGTCTTGTGTCGACTCAACCATTCTGTGCGAATGGACTTCGAGGAGCGACCCTATTGTTGCGGCACTCCTACAGGCGCAAACCCTCCCGCCCTCCGTCAGGCAGGTGCAAGAATGAAAAAAGCCGCCCGAAGGCGGCTTTTGCAGACAAGGCCCGAAAGCCTGTGCGATATCGATCAGAAGCTGTGACGGATACCGACGTCGAAACCACCCGAACCACCGCCGTTGGCGACGGCAGGCGAGTTGGCCAGAGAAAAACGGGCCTTGCCCTTGTTCTCGATCTTGGACACGGTGGTGTACAGAGCCGTGCGCTTGGACAGGTTGTAGATGTAACCACCGGCCAGCAGGGTGGCGTCGCCCACGCCAGAGATGGCTTCGGCTGCGGTGTTGGCATCCGACTTTGTCCACGAACCCCAAACCAGACCTGCACCGACCGGAGCGGTGGCAGCCAGGGTCAAGATCTTTTGCTCGGCGGTGCCGAACTTGTTGGTCGTGTACAGAGCGTTCAGCTTGGCAACCGACAGATCGTAAGAACCGCCGACGCTGGTGACCTTGTACTTCTTGGTCGCACCGGCGTTCGACAGGGCAACGCTGACGTGCAAGGGGCCAGCCTTGTAGCCTGCACGGCCGCCAAATTGCTTGCCGGAATCCACGCCTTCGCCAGCAGCCACTTCACCAACGCCGTAGAAACCACCCAGGTTCGAGGGCAGGATGTAGGTCACTTGATTGCTGAAGCGCGACAGGTCGACTCCGCTTCCCAGAGCACTGTAAACCTTGGTGATATCACCCAGACCGGTGGTCGAAGCGGGATCGAAGTCTTCAATGTGCAGGCGTGCTGCAGACTTGAAGCGGCCCACGCGCACTTCACCGAACTCACCGGTCAGGCTGATGGTCGAACGGCGACCCCAGAATGCTGCAGCAGCGGTGCCTTGGTCGTAGTCGACCTGACCTTCCAGCCAGAACGACACTTTCAGGCCGCCGCCGAGGTCTTCCGTACCGCGCACGCCCAGACGGCTGGTGGTGTTGCCACCGGAAATCAGCGACTTGACGGTCTTGCCGGCGGCCTTGTTGTAGCGAGCTGCAGCATCAGCCACGCCGAACAGGGTGACCGACGATTGGGCAGCAGCGACGCTCGCGAACGAACCCAGAACTGCCAGTGCAACGATAGATTTCTTCATTCGATACTCCACAAAAAATATGTAAGGGCTCATCCACGAAAGTTGGGCCCTGCCAAAAAGACGCCTCCAGATCAGCTTGAGCCGACCTCCCCGTGTGGGACCGGAAACTCCGACATCGCTGCCTGACCATTCCCGACAAGCCCGCTGCGCCAACCCCCTGCAGCGGAAGTTGCCGTATTACACAAGACGAATGAGGCGGCAGAACACCTTCCATTGTCATATTCAGGGTTTGCGTTGTTGACATACAACGAGAAAGCTTGTTCACAAACCATTCATAAACCCTATGGATCGCCCCCTCTGGGCTCAGGCGACGAAACTTCACATTGAGGCACCTAAACTTCAAGCTCAAGCTCAAGCTCAAGCTCACAGCCCGCCCATGACACGCCCACACATCGCCGCATCCCGACTCAGCCCTTTGGACCGAGTGCTGACGAGCATCGACCACGGTCTTCGCACCGTCTTCGCCGCCCCGGCTGCCGCCCGCCCATCACCGGCCAGGTCCTGCGATCCGGTGCAACTCAGCGCGGAACAGGCCCGACTTTCCGGAGCTCTGATGCGGGTGAACCATGTGGGCGAAGTTTGCGCTCAGGCGCTTTACCAATCACAAGCCCTGTTCAGCCGCGACCCGGAACTGCGCCAGCATTTCAAGGCTGCAGCTCAAGAAGAGGTTGACCACTTGGCATGGACGCAGCAGCGGCTCGATGAGTTGGGTAGCCACAAAAGCCACCTGTGCCCGCTGTGGTACGGCGGCGCCTTTGCCATCGGCAGCATGGCCGGCCTCATCGGCGACCGGGTCAGCCTGGGCTTTGTCGTGGAGACCGAACGTCAAGTCGAGCAGCATCTGGCCTCGCACCTGCAACGCCTGCCGGAAGCCGACCTGCCCTCGCGGGCCATCGTGGCACAGATGAAATTGGAAGAGGCGCGCCACGCCGCCGAGGCCGAGGCCGCCGGGGCCCAGTCTTTGCCGGCACCGGTCAAGTCGCTCATGCGCTTCGCGGCTCGACTGATGACAAGCACCGCGCACCGGATCTGAAAACAGCCGGCGCCAACGTCACACTCAGCCTTCGATCAGCTCGACCGAAGTCGTCATGGCCGCAGTCTTGCCCAGCATGATGCTGGCCGAACAGTATTTTTCATGTGACAGCGCGACCGCCCGTTCCACCACATCCTGCTTGAGACCTCGGCCAGTGACCAGGAAATGCATGTGGATGGACGTGAAGACCTTGGGGTCGGTTTCGGCGCGTTCAGCCTTGAGTTGGACCTGGCAGCCACGCACATCATGCCGGCCCCGTTTGAGAATCAAGACCACGTCGTAAGCCGTGCAGCCGCCGGTGCCAGCCAGGACAGTTTCCATCGGCCGAGGGGCCAAATTGTGACCCCCACCTTGCGGCGCGCCATCCATGGTCAGCAAATGACCACTGCCGGTTTGGGCGACAAACGCCATACCCTCGGCGCCCATCCAGTTGATCGTGCATTCCATCGCGCGTGCTCCAAACGAAAGTGATGAGCCCTGGCCGCTTGGCACTAGAGCTCTTGGACTAATTTAAACCGACAAAATATTGCACCGCAGCAATTGCAGCAGCTAAAATTCTAGCCAAGCGAACCTTCTGCGCGCAGCCAGCCGGCGTCAAAACCCTAGCAGCCCGCAACTTCGCACCGTTTGTCTCCTCCACCGCCTCCATGGTGGATTCAACCCGAGCTTGCAAAAGCTCGGGTTTTTTTTGGCCAAAACTGCGCCAAGCCGAGCTGGAATCGGCCCCATACAAGCCTGGCTTATCATGTTGCGCCGCAACAGATCTGTATCGGAGACCCCATGGCCGGCCCCGCCCGCACGCTCAAGAGTGGCACCCGCCACACCCGCAAACCCGTCGCCAAGACCGTGGCTGCGGCCGGCATGCCCGACCTGACTCCCTCCGACAACAGCTATCTGCAGCGCATTCTCAACGCCCGCGTCTACGAGATCGCCAAAGAGACCTCGCTAACAGCAGCCAAAAGCCTGAGCAAGCGCCTGGGCAACAAGGTGCTGCTGAAGCGCGAGGATGAGCAGCCGGTGTTCAGCTTCAAGCTGCGCGGCGCCTACAACAAGATGGCCCATCTGAGCGCCGCACAGCTGGCCCAGGGCGTGATCTGCGCCTCAGCTGGCAACCATGCCCAAGGTGTGGCCATGTCGGCCAAGAAGCTGGGCTGCCGGGCCGTGATCGTGATGCCGGTGACCACGCCCAAGGTCAAGATCGACGCGGTGCAAAGCCACGGCGGCGAAGTGGTGCTCTTCGGGGACAGCTTCACCGACGCCTATGGCCACGCGCTGGAACTGGAAAAAGCCCAAGGTCTGAGCTTTGTCCACCCCTTTGACGACCCTGATGTGATTGCCGGCCAAGGCACCATCGCCATGGAGCTGCTGCGCCAGCATCCCGGCCCGATCGACGCCATCTTTGTGGCCATCGGCGGCGGCGGGCTGATCTCCGGCGTGGCCGCCTATATCAAGGCGGTGCGCCCCGAGATCAAGGTGATCGGCGTGCAGACCAAGGACTCGGACGCCATGGTCCGCTCGGTGCGGGCCGGCAAGCGGGTGCTGCTGAACGATGTCGGCCTGTTCTCCGATGGCACGGCCGTGAAGCTGGTCGGCGAAGAGACCTTCCGCATCACACGGGCCCTGGTCGATGACTTTGTGCTGGTGGACACCGACGCCGTCTGCGCCGCCATCAAGGATGTATTCGAAGACACGCGCAGCATTCTGGAGCCCGCTGGCGCACTGGGCGTCGCGGCGGTCAAGCAGTACACGGCCGAGCACGCTTGCAAGGGCCAGACCTTCATCGCCATCACCTGCGGCGCCAATATGAACTTCGACCGCTTGCGCTTCGTCGCCGAGCGGGCCGAGGTCGGCGAGCACCGCGAGGCGCTGTTTGCCGTCACCATTCCCGAGGAACGCGGCAGCTTCAAGCGTTTCTGCGAACTGCTGGGACCGCGCAGCGTCACCGAATTCAATTACCGCATCTCCGATTCAACCCAGGCCCACATCCTAGTTGGCGTGGCCACCCAGAAGCGAGAGGAAGCAGCCAAGCTGGCACGCGCCTTTGCCAAGGGCGGCTTCCAGGCCCTGGACCTGACCGACAACGAGCTGGCCAAGCAGCATTTGCGCCATATGGTGGGCGGCCGCTCCGAGCTCGCGCGCAACGAACGCCTTTACCGCTTCATCTTTCCCGAGCGGCCGGGCGCGCTGATGCGCTTCCTGTCCAGCATGCACCCGGACTGGAATATCAGCCTCTTCCATTACCGCAACCAGGGCGCCGACTACGGACGCATCCTGGTCGGCATCCAGGTGCCACGCGGTGACAATGCGGCGCTGCGCGACTTTCTGAACTCGCTGAACTACCCTTTCGAAGACGAAAGCAACAACCCGGTCTATCAACTTTTCCTGCGCTGACGCAGCGCCACCGCACTGCCCCGCCTGCCGCAGGGCAAGTGCGGATGGCAGCAGACCTCGCAGGCACGACAATGCAGCCGCCCGCACCCGCTCAGGGTGAGCTGACCAACTCCCATGTCCCTGCACCAGTCCCTGATCTCGCCGACCGCCAACCCAGAACTGGAAAAGGCCTTGCGCGACCGCGTCGACCGGCATGCCGCCATCGCCGGCGGCCTGGGCGAGCTGGAGCCTTTGGCGGTGCGCCTGGGTCTGGTGCAGAACTCACTGACCCCGCGCTTCCGCGACCCGGTACTGGCCTTGTTCGCCGCCGACCATGGCCTGGTGGTGGACCGCATCGGCCAGCAATGGGGCCGCAGCACGCGTGAGCAGGCCCAGCTCGCCCTGCAGAACCGCCTGCCGGTTTCAGTGTTTGCCCGCCTGCAAGGCCTGCAACTGGCCGTGGTCGACTGCGGCATCGCCGAATCCTTGGCGCCGCATGCCCGTCTGATGGCGCGCAAGATCGCCCACGGCACCCGCAACACCCGCACCGGCCCGGCCATGACGCTGGAGCAAGCCCATGCCGGGGTCCGGGTGGGCATGGAAATCTCGGACAACCTGCCGGGCAATGTGCTGGCCTGTGCCGGCATGGGTCAGGGCTCAGCGGAGAGCGCCGCCCTGGTGCTGTCGCGCTTGATGGACCAGCCGGTGCGCGATTTCGTGCTGTCCGGCCCCGATATGCGTCAGGACGAGCTCGCCCACATCCTCGGCGTGCTGCAGGCGGCGCAAGCGCGCCACCGTGAAGTCAGCGACCCGATGGAAGTGCTGGCCGCATTCGGTGGCTTCGAGCTTGCCGTGATGGTGGGTGCCATGCTGGTGGCCGCATCCAAACGCCATCTGATCATCATCGACGGCATCACCGCCTGCGCCGCGCTCAAGCTGGCCGCCAAGATTGCTGCGCCGGTGACCGACTACGCCGTGTTCTGCCGCAGCCATGTGCACCGCGGCCTGGACGAAGCCCTGGCCACCTTCCACGCTTCGGCCTTGCTGGAGCTGGGCATGGACAGCGCCGACGGCACCGGAGCCGCCTTGGCCTGGCCCATGATTCGCAGCGCCGCCGCCTTGTTGACCGATCTGCACGATCTCGCCGAGCCGCGCGGCCCGAACACAGGCAGCGGCTTCGATTCGCTCAGCGGCGCCTACCGTGACAGCGGCAGCGAGCCGCGCCTCAGCGCGTAGGCAGGGCGTTGGAGTCCAGGCCACCGGGTGCCGGCGGCTGGCCGGGCGGCAGAGCGGGACGGAATGGCGCTTGGGCCGGTTCACCCTGCAACATGGGCTGGCCCCCGAGCACGGTCGGCGAATTGGCCGCAGGGGGCAAGGAACCGGTGGCAGCCGGCAGCGGAGGCGCCAAATTGAGTGTCATGCTGACCACGCCATCGCGACCCAACTGCGCGGAATTGCCCTGAACCGACAGCAAGCGCAGCTCACCATCCAACACCGCGCCGATGCGTACGGTGCGCGGCACGCCGTCAACAGCAATCAAGGCCACGCCTTCGCCCGCCTGACTGGCCTGCAGATTCCTGGGCGCCACCACCCCAAGCAGGCTGAAACGGCTGTCTGCGGGCAAGGCGACTTCGGGCGCGGCCACAGGCGCGGCACCGAACAAGCGCGTCAGATCGGCCGTACCGCTGCGCTGCTCGAGCACCGCCTGGGCATGGAGAGGCGCCGCCACAGGCCGGGCCATCAGCTGGATCAGCCAATAGACGACGCTGCAAGCCAGCAAACCCCACACCAAAAAAGCCATCATTCGTGCAAGCATGGGGAGATTATGATTCATGCGCTTTGCTGATCCGCGGCCCCCGGCCCCGGTGCTAACCCTTCTTCACCACGCAGCCCGTCACGTTCACATGAATACAACGAACTCTCGCCGCCTCGCCCGGGGCTTCACCCTGATCGAGATCATGGTCGTGTTCCTCATCATCGGGCTGATGGGGGCCCTGATCGTGCCCAATGTGATGGACCGCCTGCATGAAGCCAAGGTCACGGCCGCCCGCGCCACCATCAACGACCTGATGCAGCAACTCAAGCTCTACAAGATCGACAACGGCCGTTACCCCAGCGGCGAACAAGGCCTCGAAGCCCTGGTGCGCAAGCCCACCACCGGCACGCCGCCCGCCAACTGGAAGCCCTACATCGACAAGCTGCCGCTCGATCCCTGGAAGAACCCCTACCAGTACGCCAACCCCGGCGTGAAAAACGAGATCGACATCTACAGCTTCGGTGCCGACGGCCGCCCGGGTGGCGAAGGCAATGACGCCGACCTCGGTTCCTGGCAATAAGCGCTTGCAAGCGCAGCGCGGCTTCACACTGATCGAGCTGCTGGTGGTGGTGGCCATGGTGGCGATCGCCTCGGCCGCCATCAGCATGGCCATGCGTGACCCAGCCGAAGCCCAGCTCGAACGCGAGGCCGAACGCCTGGTCGCCTTGTTCGAGACCGCCAGGGCCGAGAGCCGCAGCGCCGGCCTCGACGTGCAATGGCTGCCTCTGCAACAAAATGCCCGCGACCACTTCCGCTTTCAGGGCCTGCCCGAACGCATCCAGCTGCCCAGGCGATGGCTGGCCGAGGGCGTGATCGCAGAGATCAGCAATGCGCGCAGCGTGCGCCTGGGGCCCGAGCCCATGATTGGCGCCCAGCAAGTCCAGCTGCGCCTGGGAAACCAACGCCTGCAACTGAGCACCGACGGCCTGGCCCCCTTCAGCGTCAGCCCGGTGCCGGCGCCATGAGGCGCACAGGCCTGAAAGCAGCACCGCGCGGCTTCACCTTGATCGAGGTGATGGTCGCTTTGGTGATCGTCGCCATCACCCTGGCAGCCGGGGTCAAGGCCGCGGGCTCGCTGACCGACAACGCCAGTCGCCTGCGCGAAATGAGCGCCGCTCAATGGTGCGCCGAGAACCAGCTGACCGAGTTGCGCCTGGGCAAACAATTCCCCGGCATCGGCGACAGCGACTTCAGCTGCGAACAGTTCGGCCAGGCCTACCGCGGCCGCATGGTCGTCCGGCCCACGCCCAACCCGAACTTCCGCCGCGTCGATGCCTTGATCAGCGGCGACGGCGAGCGCACCCTGCTGACGCTCTCCACCATCATGGGGCGCTTCTGATGCGCATCGGCCGCCACACGCCGACCGGTTTCACCCTGATCGAAGTCATGGTGGCCCTGCTGATCATGAGCCTGATGACCGTGATGGCCTGGAGCGGCATCAATGGCTTGCTGAAGAGCCGGGAAGTGGCCCAGGCCCACCTGGACCACAGCGCCCGCTTGCAGACCGTGATGGCGCAATGGGACAGCGACCTGCGCGCCGTGCAGGACAGCGGCAGCGTGCCGGCGATTGCCTTTGACGGCGCCTCGCTGCGCCTGACACGCCAACAGCCACAGGGCCTGCAGGTGGTGGTCTGGAGCCTGCGCGAGGGGCGGCTGCTGCGCTGGGAAGGCCCGCTGCAGCAGGGCGCGAATGAGCTGGGGCAAACCTATGAACGCAGCCTGCGTCTGCAAGCCCAGGACCGCGGCCAGCTGAGCACGCTCGAGGGGATCAGTGCCTGGCAGCTCTATTTCTACCGAGGCAATGGCTGGAGCAATGCCCAGTCCAGCGACGATGTCAGCAATGGCAGCGACAACATCCCGCCGCCGCCAGGGCCAGGGGCATCCGGCCCCGGCAAGGGCGCAGATGGGCAGGGGCAAGGCCAGGGCCAGGGATCGAACGACAAGGACGGCAGCGGCCCGAGGCGAGCCATCTTGCCCAGCGGCGTGCGCATGGTGTTGCAGTTCTCACCCGACAGCGGCTTCAACGGCAGCTTGACGCGCCAGATCATCCTCGGGCCGCAATCATGATCAAACGCCGGCCCCGCGGACAAGCAGGCGCAGCCTTGCTGACCGCCATGCTGATCGTCACCCTGGTGGCCAGCCTGGCTTCGGCCATGGTCTGGCGCCAATACCGGGCGGTGCAGATCGAGGCGGCCGAGCGGGCCCGGGCGCAGTCCGCCTGGATCCTGCAAGGCGTGCTCGACTGGGCACGCCTGATCTTGCGCGAGGATGCGCGCGCCAACCTCAATGAGCCGGTCGACCACCTCGGCGAGGTCTGGGCCGTGCCCCTGGCCGAAGCGCGCCTGTCCACCTTTCTGGCCGCCGATGCCGACAACAAAGAAGACAGCGGGCCCGAGGCTTTTCTATCAGGCAGCCTGCAGGATGCCCAGGCGCAGTACAACCTTCGCAATCTGCTCGGCGGCACCGAGGTCCCTGCACTCGAGCAAAGGGTGCTGGAGCGTCTGTGCGACAGCGTCGGCGCGCCGCCCGGCAGTGCACAGACCCTGATCCGCAAGCTGCGCCAGTCCGCCGACAGCAAGGACGGCAGCAAGAGCCAGGCCAACGCGGCCGACAACAAAAACCCACCGCTACCACCGCGCAATCTCGACCAGCTGGCCTGGTTCGGCCTGACGCCCGAAACCATCGAACGCCTGCGCCCGGTGCTGACCCTGCTGCCCCAGGCCACGCCGGTCAACCTCAACACCGCGCCACGCGAGGTCATCGCCGCACTCTATGACGGCATGGACCTGGCCTCGGCCGAGCGCCTGGTGCGCGCACGCCAGACCCAGCCTTTGCGCAAGCTGCAAGACGCGGCCAGCTACTTCCCGAGCAACGCCAATCTGAGCGCGGAGCGGGCCGATGTGAAGTCGGCCTTCTTCATCATCAAGGGCCGGCTGCGCCTGGACGAACGGGTCATGGAGGAACGCGCCCTGGTACAAAGGCGCAATTTGGAAATGCTGGTGATCGAGCGCCAACGCGTCAACCAGCTGCAGGAAACCCGGAAGTGAAGCGCCGCGCGAGGTCGCCCGGGCCCGGCGTTTCATAGAGAGAAGCGCTAACTGATTGATTCCACATGATCCCGCAAAATACGCCACCTAGAATGCGCCCGCTTCCCCCGTCTCCATGAGTACTCTGCTCCTGTTCCTGCCCCCGCGCAGCCGCCTGCATGCCCAAGGCCGCCCTGCCCCGACCGTCGACGGCCTGGGCCGAGCGACCGGTCTCGGCCGTGGCGGCGAGGCCGCAGCCGACATCGACTATGTGCTGAGTGCCGACGGACGCGAGCTGAGCGCGCAAGGCAGCCTGCCGGCCACCCAACTGCCGCACGCCGACCTGGTGATCGCCATTCCGGCCGAGTCCGACGTGGCCTGGCAGCGCGTCAGCCTGCCGCGCGCCGGCCGGCAGATGCGCAGCGCCCTGGCCGGCCTGCTGGAAGACAGCTTGCTCGACGACGCCGAGAGCCTGCACTTTGCCATCGAAGCCGAAGCCCAGGGCGGCGATAGCGCCTGGGTCGCCGTCTGCTCGCGTGCCTGGCTGCAAGCGCAGCTGGCGGCGCTGGAAGCGGCGCAGATCGTGGTCGACCGAGTCTGCCCCCTGAGCTGGCCCGGCAGCCCGCCGCGCGGCTATTTCTACAGCACCGGCCAGGAATTCAGCCCGGTGGCCCTGCGCTGGAGCCACCCCGAGGGGGTCAGCAATCTGCCGCTGGAGGGCAGCCTGACGCGCCAGCTCTTCCCGGCGCCCCTGGTGCAGAGCTCGCAGTGGCATGCCGCACCCGAGGTGGCGGCAGCGGCCGAACATTGGCTGGGCACGGCGGTCACGCCGCTGAGCCGCGCCCAGCGCGCGCTGAGCGTGATCGACTGCCCCTGGAATCTGCGCCAATTCGAACTGGCGCCGCGCACCCGCGGCATCCGCGCCCTGCGCCAGCTCTCGCGCGGCCTGATGCGTCGCCAGTGGCGCCCGGTGCGCATTGGCCTTGCCGGCCTCGTGGCCGTGCAGCTGCTGGGCATGAACCTGGCCGCCTGGCAGCAAAACGCCCAGCTCAAGGCCCGGCGCGCTGCCATCACCCAGACCCTGACCCAGACCTTCCCGCATGTGCGTGCGGTGCTGGACGCGCCGACACAGATGCAGCGTGAAATCGACGGCCTGCGCGCCAGCGCCGGCCGCAGCGGCGACAAGGATCTGGAAACCCTGCTGGCTGCGGCCGCCACCGCCTGGCCCCAAGACCGCGGCCCGGCCGACAGCCTGAGCTTCGAAGCCGGCCGCCTGCAACTGTCCAGCGCCGGCTGGAGCGAGGCGCAGATCCAGCAATTCCGCAGCCAGCTGCGCAGCGAAGGCTGGCAGCTGGAAAGCAGCGAAGGCCAGCTGACCCTGAGCCGCCTGCCCGCCGATGCGCCTGCGGTCCGCAACGCCCTTTCCGCCCTGGCCTCGCCCGGGCCCAAGACATGAGCATCGACAAGAAACCGACACCCTGGGCCGGCCTGCAAGCTCAGGCGCAAGCGCAGTGGCAGCAGATGGGCGAGCGCGAGCGCAAGGCCGCGCAGCTGATCGCCCTGCTGCTGGGTCTGGCCTTGCTCTGGTTCGTGGCGATTCAGCCGGCCTGGCGCACACTGAGCCAGGCTCCGGCCCAGGCGGAAAGCCTGGAGCGTCAGCTGCAGGACATGCAGGCCCTGGCGCAGGAAGCGCAAACCTTGCGCGCCGCCCCGGCCGTGCCCGCCGCCCAAGCCGCCCAAGCCCTGCAGGCAGCCAGCGAACACCTGGGCCCGGCGGCCCGCTTGCAGCTCAGCGGCGACCGCGCCGTGCTGACCCTGAACGGCGTCAGCAGCGAGGCCTTGCAGGCTTGGCTGGGCGAAGCGCGCAGCGCCGCCCGTGCCCGCCCTCTGGAGGCCAAGCTGCAGCGCGGCCCGCAGGGCTTCAGCGGCAGCATCGTGCTCGGCCTGCAAGGAGGCTCGGCCCCATGAATCCGCTTCGTTTCGGGCGAAGCAAGCGCCCCGGCGACGCGACCGGGTCCAGCCTGGGTGCGCCGAGTCACTGGCAGGACCTGCCCACCGAAGACCTGGGGCAGCGTGCCCGCCAGAGCCTGCCACGGCGCTGGAGCGTGGCCGGCGCCCTGCTGGGCGCTGGCATTGCCCTCGTGGCCTTTGCGCCGGCCAGCTGGTTGGCACGCGGCCTGGCCACGGCCAGCAATGAACATGTGCTGATCACCGACAGCCGCGGCAGCATCTGGAATGGCAGCGGCGTGCTGGTGCTCAGCGGTGGTGCGGGCAGCCGTGACGCCGCCATCCTGCCCGGCCGCCTGAGCTGGACCCTGGGTTTCAAAGGCCTGGGCCTGGCGCTCAATGCCCGCCAGGACTGTTGCCTGAATGGCCAGCTGCAACTCTTGCTGCGCCCGGGCTGGGGCCGCTTCGAGCTGGCCGTGGCCAACAGCGGCGAATGGCTGGCACGTCTGCCGGCGGGCCTGCTCTCGGGCCTGGGCACGCCTTGGAACACTTTGCAGCTGGGCGGCTCGCTGCGCTTGAGCGCACGCGATCTGCGCCTGGAGTGGCTGGGCGGGCAGTGGCGCCAATTCGGACAACTGGACCTGGACCTGCTCAATTTGTCTTCCCGCGTCTCGACACTCGCGCCGCTGGGCAGTTACCGTTTTTCCCTGCTGGCGATGCCCGCCAGCCCGGGCCAGACCGGCGACGTCGGCAACGTCAGCCAGATGAATCTGAGCACCCTGGAAGGCGCCCTGATGCTGAATGGCCAGGGCACGCTGACGGCCGGCAAGCCGCGCTTCACCCTGGAAGCGTCCGCCGCGCCCGGCCGGGAAGCCGCCTTGAACAACCTCCTGAACATCATCGGACGGCGCCAAGGCGCCCGTTCCGTCTTTTCGATCGGATGAGCATGAACGACGACAAGCGGGCGCCCATCGCGCCTCGGCGACAGCAAGCGGGCGTCTCCCTGCTGGCCCTGGCCCTGCTGGCCACGCCTGCCCTGAGCCCGGCCGCCAGCAACAAGCCGCGCGGCAGCGGCCCGGCCGTCAAGGCACCGACGCCGGTGACTCTGAACTTCGTCAACGCCGACATCGAGGCGGTGACCCGCGCCATGGGCGTGATGATGAACCGCCAGTTCATCATCGACCCGCGCGTCAAGGGCCAGGTCACGGTCTACAGCGAGCAGCCGGTGACGCCGCGCGAGGCTTACCTCAACTACCTGGCCGCCCTGCGCGGCCTGGGTTTCACCGTGGTGGAGAGCGCTGGCCTGTGGAAAGTCGTGCCCGAGGCCGACGCCAAGCTGCAGGCCGGTTCGGTGGCCGTGGACAGCAGCAAGGAGCGAGGTGACCAGATCCTGACCCAGGTCTACCGCCTCAACTTCGAGAACGCCAACAACCTGGTGGCGGTGCTGCGCCCGCTGATCAGCCCCAACAACACCATCAACGCCAACCCGGGCAACAACAGCCTGGTCATCACCGACTACGCCGACAACCTGCAGCGCCTGGGCCGCATCATCGCCGCCATGGACACGGCCGGCGCCACCGACATCGAGCTGGTGCCGCTCAAGCATGCGGTCGCCGCCGACCTGGCACCCTTGGTGCTGCGCCTGACCGAAGCCGGTAATGCCGCCGCAGCGGTGCCCGGCCAAGGCGGCAGCGGCAGCGTCAATGTGGTGGTCGACCCACGCAGCAATGCCCTGATCGTGCGCGCCGCCAATCCGATGCGCCTGGCCTACACCAAGAGCATCATCGCCAAGCTGGACCAGCCTTCGCTGGACAACAGCCCGGCCGGCAATATCCGCGTCATCTACTTGAAGAACGCCGACGCCACCAAGCTGGCCACGGTGCTGCGCGCCGCCTTCTCGGCCAATAGCAATGCCGGCGGCGCTTCCGGCAGCAGCTCGGGAGCAGGCCAGAGCGGCGCCGGCGGCTTGGGTGCGGGCAATTTCAGCGGACTGCAGCAAAGCGGCGCTGGCTCAGGCAACAACAGCAGCACCAGCGGTAGCGGCGCCTCGGCAGCAGCGACCACCCCGGTCAGCGCCTCGGCCGGCCCCTCGACCGGCGGCTTTGTGCAGGCCGACCCCTCGACCAATGCCTTGATCATCACGGCCGCCGAACCGCTGTATCGCCAGATCCGCCAGGTCGTCGAGCAGCTCGACGGCCGGCGCGCGCAGATCTATGTCGAAACCCTGATCGTCAAAGTCGACGCCAGCAAGAGCGGCAATTTCGGCGTGCAGTGGCAGAACCTGTTCGGCAACAAAGGCGACAGCAGCATCACGGGCGCCGGCACCAATTTCGGCACCGGCCCGGGCAACATCATCCAGGGCTCGGCCGCGCTCTACGGCGGCACCACCGCTATTGCCAGCGTCATCAAAGATGCGCCGACCGGCTTCAATATCGGCTTGCTCAAAAAATTCGGCGAGCGCTACACCTTGGGCGCGATCGCCAATTTCTTGGAGACCGAGGCCGGCGCCAATGTGCTGTCCACGCCCAATCTGGTCGCCCTGGACAACGAAGAAGCCAAGATCGTGGTCGGCCGCTCGGTGCCCTTCGTGACCGGCTCCTACACCAACACCGGCAGTGGCAGCAGCACCGGCGCGGTCAACCCCTTCCAGACCTATGACCGCAAGGATGTGGGCATCACCTTGCGCATCCGCAGCCAGATCGGCGAGGGCGGCACGGTGCGCATGACGGTGTTCCAGGAAAACTCCTCGGTCGACCCGACCACCAAGGCCGACAGCAGCGGCCCCTCGACCGAGAAGAGCTCGATCGAGACCACGGTCTCGGTGGACGATGGCCAGATCCTGGTGCTGGGCGGCCTGCTCAAGGACGAGTTCGCCGACAGCGAGGGCCGCGTGCCCGGCCTGGGCAGCCTGCCCCTGATCGGCAATCTGTTCAAGAACACCGGCCGCAGCCGGGTCAAGACCAATCTGATGGTGTTCCTGCGCCCGGTCATCATGCGCAGCCAGGAAGCGGCCGACCGCATCACACTCGACCGCTACGACCATTTCCGCACCCTGCAGGAATCGGTCAAACCCGAGCCCAAGTTCGCCCTGCCCGACACCGGCACGCCGCTGCTGCCGGCCAACCCCACCGCTCCCATCGGCACGGCCAAACCGCCAGCGGGCGCCACGGACAAGGTGGGCCAGTGAGCGCCATGCGCCATCCCCTGCCTTACGCCTACGCCAAGGCCAATTCGGTGCTGCTGGAGGACGACGGCGCCAGCCTCGTGCTCTGGGCGCCGGCCGAGGTCAGCCTGGCCACTCTGTCCGAGGTGCAGCGCCTCTACCTGATCGACCGCTTCGAACAAGAGGCCGCCAGCAGCCTGGCCGAGCGCATCAATGCCGCTTATGCCGGCAGCGAATCGAGCGCGGCCGTGGTGATCGGCGAGGTCGAGAGCGCGGTGGACCTGAGCCGCATGATGCAGGACCTGCCTGCGGTGGAAGACCTGCTGGAAGCGGCCAATGACGCGCCCATCATTCGCATGCTCAATGCCTTGCTGACGCAGGCGGCCAAGGACGGCGCCAGCGACATCCACATCGAGCCCTACGAACGTGCCAGCTCGGTGCGCTTCCGTGTCGACGGCACGCTGCGCGAGGTGGTGCAGCCCAACCGCGGCCTGCACGCGGCCCTGATCTCGCGCCTGAAGATCATGGCCGAGCTGGACATTGCCGAAAAGCGCCTGCCGCAGGACGGCCGCATTTCCTTGCGCATCGGCGGCCGCGCCATCGATGTGCGCGTTTCCACCCTGCCCAGCGCCCACGGCGAGCGCGCCGTGCTGCGCCTGCTGGACAAGACCGAATCGAAGTTCACGCTCGAAGGCCTGGGCATGAGCGGCGATGTGCTGGACGCTTTCAAGCGCCTGGTGCAGCAGCCGCACGGCATCGTGCTGGTCACCGGGCCCACCGGTTCGGGCAAGACCACCAGCCTTTACGCCTCCTTGCAGACCGTGGACACCAGCACCACCAATGTGCTGACGGTGGAAGACCCGATCGAGTACGAGCTGGCCGGCGTCGGCCAGACCCAGGTCAATGCCAAGATCGACCTGACCTTTGCCAAGGCCCTGCGCGCCATCCTGCGCCAGGACCCGGACGTGATCATGATCGGCGAAATCCGCGATTACGAGACCGCGCAGATTGCCATCCAGGCCTCGCTGACCGGCCACCTGGTGCTGGCCACCTTGCACACCAATGACGCCCCTAGCGCCGTCACTCGACTGACCGATATGGGCGTCGAGCCCTTCCTGCTCAGCTCCAGCCTGCTCGGCGTGCTGGCCCAGCGCCTCGTGCGCAAGCTCTGCCCCGTCTGCAAACGTCAGGATGGCGAGGGGCGCTACCACCCCGTCGGCTGCGAAGCCTGCAGCCGCACCGGCTACAAGGGTCGCACCGGCGTCTATGAGTTGATGGTGGCCGACGAAGCCGTGCGGCACCTGATGCACCAGCGCGCCGCAGAGAGTGAGCTTCAGGCTGCTGCCCATGCAGCCGGCCTGCGCTCCATGCGCGAGGACGGCCAGCGCCTGATCGACGCGGGCATCACCTCGGTCGAAGAAGTGCTGCGCGTGACACGCGAATCCTGAGCCCGGTGTCGCGCCGCCCACCATGCCCGCCTACAAATACGAAGCCCTGAACCCGGCCGGCCGCTCGAGCAGCGGCCTGATCGAGGCCGACAACCCGCGCGCCGCGCGTGCCCAACTGCGCGCCCAGAACCTGGTGCCGCTGAACCTGGAGCCGGTGCAGCAGCAGGGCCAGGACGGCGGCAGCCGCTTTGCGCGCCGCGTCTTCAGCACCACCGCGCTGGCCGTCTGGACGCGCCAGCTGGCCGGCCTGGTCGGCTCGGGCCTGCCGCTGGAGCGGGCGCTGACGGCCCTGGCCGATGAATGCGAGGACCCGCGCCAGCGTGAGCTGCTCTCGCAGCTCAAGGCCGAGGTCAATGCCGGCGCCAGCTTTGCCCGCGCCCTGGGCACGGCACCGCGTGAGTTCGACGAGGTCTACCGCGGCGTGGTGGCGGCCGGTGAGCAAAGCGGCGCCCTGGGCCCCGTGCTGGAGAAACTGGCCGACGATCTGGAAGAGCGCCAGGACCTGAAGGCCAAGCTGATTGGCGCCATGGCCTACCCGACCATCGTCTCGCTGATCGCCTTCATGATCATCATCTTCCTGGTGACCTATGTGGTGCCGCAGATCGCCGCCACCTTCACCAGTTCCAAGCGCGCCCTGCCCTGGCTGACCGTGGCCATGCTGGCCACCAGTGACTTCGTGCGTGAGTGGGGCTGGCTGATGGTGTTGGTGGCCATCGGCAGCGGCACGAGCCTGTCCTGGGCCCTCAAGCGCCCGGCCTTCCGCCTGCGCTTCGACGCCGCTTTTCTGAAGGTGCCGCTGCTGGGCCGACTGGCCCGCGGCTACAACGCGGCCCGTTTTGCCGGCACCCTGGCCATGTTGGCCGGCTCGGGCGTGCCCATCCTGAAGGCCTTGCAGGCCGCGGCCGAAACCTTGTCCAACCATGCCATGCGCGCCGATGCGCTCGATGCCCTGGTGCAGGTGCGCGAGGGCGCACCGGTCGGCTCGGCCCTGGCCGGCAAGAAACGCTTCCCCGGCATCCTGGCCATGTTCGCCCGTCTGGGCGAGCAGACCGGCCAGCTGCCGCAAATGCTGGAGCGTGCCGCCAAGCAGCTCAGCGTTGAAGTGCAGCGTCGCGCCCTGGCCCTGGCGACCTTGCTGGAGCCCTTGCTCATCGTCGGCATGGGTGCGGTCGTGCTGGTGATCGTGATGGCGGTGCTGCTACCCATCATCCAGATGAACAGCTTTGTGAAGTAAACAAGGAAGTAGGCGAAAACATGCCGGCCAATCTCGACGGACAGCTGGTGGTGGCGATCTCCTCGCGGGCTTTGTTCGATTTCGAAGAAGAGAACCAGCGCTTCGAGGCCGGCAACGACCGCGACTACATGGCCTTGCAGCAGACGCGCCTGGACCAGCCGGCCAAGCCCGGCGTGGCCTTCTCCCTGGTTCGCAAGCTGCTGGCCTTCAATGCCGATGGCGCACCCAAGGTTGAGGTGGTGGTGCTCTCACGCAATGACCCGATCTCGGGCATGCGCGTGTTCCGTTCGGCCGAACACTACGGTCTCAACATCCAGCGCGGCGTGTTCACGCGCGGCGAATCGCCATGGCGCTATCTGCGCCCGCTCAAGGCCCAGCTCTTTCTCTCGGCCAATGAGGCCGATGTGCGCAGCGCCCTTCAGGCCGGCGTGGCCGCAGCACGCGTGCTGCCGCTTTCGGCCCATGCCTCCAGCGCCCACCCGCATGAGCTGCGCATTGCCTTCGACGGCGACGCTGTGCTGTTCTCCGACGAGGCCGAGCAGGTGTTCCAGCGCGAGGGCCTGGACGCCTTCCAGAGCCACGAGATCACCCATGCCAACACCCCTTTGCCCGCCGGGCCCTTCAAACCGGTACTGCAGGCCCTGCACCGGCTGCAACAGGAGGGCGGCGGCGGCATGAAGGTGCGCACCGCCCTGGTCACCGCGCGCAGCGCACCGGCCCATGAGCGCGCCATCCGCACCCTGATGGACTGGCGCATCGAGGTGGACGAGGCCATGTTCCTGGGCGGCCTGGCCAAGGGCGAGTTCCTGCGCGAGTTCGAACCCGACTTTTTCTTCGACGACCAGGCCGGCCACATCGCCAGCGCCGCCGCTCATGTGCCAGCCGGCCATGTCAGCGCCGGCATCGCCAACCCTTGATCGGGCAAGCGCTCTGCGCACAAAGCGGGGCTTCTACGGGGCATGGAGCGTGCGAGCGGCCAAGATAATCGGCGCTCACTTTCAGCGCTCGCGACCCGAGCCTCACGCGCATGAACCCACGCTTTCCGCTTCGGCTGCACCGCCTGACCCTGGCCGCAGCCCTGAGCTGCGCCGCCTTGAGCACGGGGGCCGCCAGCCCAGGCGCCCCAAACCCAGGCTTCTTCCGCCAGCCGGCCTTGCAGGGTGACTCGCTGGTCTTTGTGGCCGAGGGCGACCTCTGGCGTGTCAATGCCCAGGGCGGCCGCGCCGAGCGCCTGAGCACCCACCCCGGCCAGGAAGGCTCACCCGTGCTCTCGCGCGACGGCCGCTGGCTGGCCTACACCGCCCAGTACGACGGCCCGGGCGATATCTACTTGATGCCGGTGCAAGGCGGCCTGCCGCAGCGCCTGAGCTGGGAAGGCAATGCCGGCCAGCGAGTCTGGGGCTTCAGCGCCCTGGGCGAGGTGATCTACTCCGGCCCCTCGCAAACGGGCCAGCCGGTGACCCAGCTCTATGCCGTGGACCCGGTCACGCAAGCGCGCCGTGCCCTGCCCGTGGCCCAGGCCAGCGACGGCGCCATCAGCAGCGACGGCCGCCAACTCTTCTTCACCCGCAACGGCCTGCGTGGCGACAACGCCCGGCAGTACCGCGGCGGCGCCCTGGCCCGACTCTGGACCCTGGACCTGAGCAGCACGGCCGAAGCCCGACCGTTGTTTGCCGAGGGCGCCAATGACCGCCTGCCCATGCCTTACCGCACGGCGTCGGGCGAGCGCATTGCCTTCCTCTCGGACCGCGACGGCACGGTCAATCTCTGGTCGGTCAACGCCCAAGGACAGGAGCTGCGCCAGCACACGGCATACAAAGGCTGGGACATCCGCCACGCCTCGGTGGACGGAGGCGTGGCGGTCTACGCCCTCGGGGCTGACCTCTACCGCATCGACCTGAACGCCGGCTCCGCCCACGCTGCGGCCAAACCCATCGCCATCCAGCTCAGCGGCGACTTCGAACTGCAGCGCCAGCGCTGGGTCAAGAAGCCGCAGGACTTTCTCACCGATGTGGCCCTGGCACCGAGCGGCGAGCGCGTGCTGCTGGCCAGCCGCGGCCGCCTGGCCACTCAAGGCCTGGGCCAGCTGCGCCGCGCCGAACTGCCGCAAGCGCCCGATGGCCGTTGCCTGAAGGGCTTGTTCAGCGCCGACAGCAAGCAGGTGCTGGCGCTCTGCGATTTCAGTGGTGAACGTGAGGTCTGGCGCTTTGCCGCCAACGGCCTGGGCAAGCCCGAGCAAATCACCCGCGACGCCCGCGCTCAGCGCAAGGACATGGCCCTGTCGCCGGACGGCCGCTACCTGGCCCACAGCGACAAGGAGGGTCATCTGTACTTGAGCGACCTCAAGGGCAACAACAGCCGCCTGATCACGCGCGACACCCGCAGCGCCAGCATCGCCAACCTGACTTGGGCGCCAGACAGCCGCAGCCTGGCCTTCACTCAAGCCCTGGTCGACGGCAACCGCGATCAGCTGCAGCTTTTCAACCTGGCCGACAACAAGGTCCACACCGTCAGCAGCGAGCGTTATGACAGCGAGTCGCCGGCCTTCTCGCCGGACGGCCGCTGGCTGTACTTCGTCTCCAACCGCCAGTTCGCCGTCACCGGCCGCGGCTCGCCCTGGGGCGACCGCAATATGGGCCCCTACTTCGACCGCAGCAGCAAGCTCTTTGCCCTGGCCTTGCAGCCGGGCCTGCGCTTCCCCTTCGCGCCCAAGGACGAGCTGGAGCCGCCGGAGCCCAAACCCGAAGTCAAGCCGGAGCTGAAACCCGAACAACGCGCCGACGCCAACAAGGCCGATGGCAAGTCCGATCCCGCCAAGCCCGAGCTGAAGCCAGAGCTGAAACCCGAACCCAAGCCCAAGCCCGCCATCCAGTTCGCAGGCTTGCGTGAGCGGCTCTACGAACTGCCCCTGCCCGCCGGCAACTACAGCGGCCTGACCACCGACGGCAAGCGCCTCTGGTTCCTCGACGCCGAAATCACCGGCGGTGAGCGCAAATCGGTGCTCAAGACCGCAGCCATCGACAACCAAGGCGGCAACATCGAAACCGTGGCCAGCGATGTGCGCAGCGTTGAGCTCAGCGCCGATGGCAAGAAAATGCTGGTGGTACGCAATGGCGCGCCCGGCACGGCACCTGAGCTGATCCTCAGCGAGGCCGGTGCCAAGCTGCCGACGGAACTCGCCAAGTTCCAGGTGCGTTGGAGCGATTGGCAGATCGCCACCGACCCGCGCGCCGAGTGGCGCCAGATGTTTGCCGACGGCTGGCGCATGCACCGCGACTACTTCTACGACAAGGCCATGCATGGTGTGGACTGGCCCGCCATGCGTGCCAAGTACGAGCCCCTGGTCGAACGTGTCAGCGACCGCGCCGAGCTGGCCGAGCTGATGGCACAGATGGTCGGTGAGCTGGGCGCCCTGCACAGCCAGGTCAATGCCGGCGATCAGCGCCAGGCGCCCGAAGAGCCCGGCCTGGCTGGACTCGGCGCGCAGCTGAACCGAACCTCTGAAGGACTGCGCATCGAACGCATCTACCGCGCTGACCCCGAGCTGCCCAGCGAGTTGGGCCCCTTGGCCCGCGCCGAGCTGGGCCTCAAAGACGGCGACCTGATCACCCACATCAACGGTCGCAAGGCCAATGAAGTGGCGCATGAGGTGGAGCTGCTGCGCGGCCAGGCCGGCAAGCAGGTGCTGTTGCAGATCAAGCCGGCCAATGGCGGGCCCGAACTGCAGCGCATCGTCACGCCGGTGGCGCGCCAGCGCGAGCAACAGCTGCGTTATGCCGACTGGCGTTTCGGCCGTGCGCAGGCGGTGGAGAAGGCGTCCAACGGCCGCATCGGCTATGTGCATCTGCGCGCCATGGGCCCGGCCGACATCGCCGATTTCGCCCGCGAGTTCTACACCCATGTGGACCGCGAAGGCCTGATCATCGATGTGCGCTTCAATGGCGGCGGCAGCATCGACAGCTGGGTGCTGGAGAAGCTGCTGCGCCGCGCCTGGGCCTACTGGCAGCCGCGCTCGCCGGCCGGCGCACCGGTGCGCTCGAACATGCAGCAGACCTTCCGCGGCCAGGTCGTGGTGTTGCAGAACGAAGGCACCTATTCAGACGGCGAGACTTTCGCTGAGGGCTTCAAGCGCCTGGGCCTGGGCCCGCTGATCGGCACCACCACCTCGGGTGCGGGCGTGTGGTTGTCCGACCAGAACCGCCTGATCGACAACGGCATGATGCGTGCGGCCGAGACCGGCCAGATCGCACCCGATGGCCGCTTCCTGGTGGAAGGCATCGGCGTCAAGCCCGACCTGGAGGTGGACAACCCGCCGCGCGCCAGCTTCCTGGGCGGTGATGCCCAGCTGGACGCCGCGATTGCCACGCTCAACAAGGCCATGGCCGAAAAGCCGCGCGCCGAGCCCAAGCCGGGCGCCTACCCGCGGCCGGTGAGCCTGAAGTAGGGAAAGACGCGGCAGGCGCGCTTGACGCGCCGCTGGAAGTCAAACGGGAGGCCCGGTTCATCACCGGGCCTCCCGTTTTTGCTTGGAGCTGGGTTTAAAAACTCAGGCCAAGCTGACGCGCGCGAACTTGCGCTTGCCCACTTGCACGACCACGGTGCCGGCCTCCAGCTTCAAGCCCTTGTCGCTGACCACGGCGCCGTCGATGCGCACACCGCCTTGCTCGATCATGCGCATGCCTTCGCTGTTCGAAGCCACCAGGCCAGCCGACTTCAACACATTGGCCAAGCCCAGGGGCGCGCCGCTGAGGCTGACCTCGGGGATCTCATCCGGGATGCCGCCCTTGGCGCGGTTGTTGAAATCGGCCTCGGCCGCTTCGGCCGCCGCGGCGCTGTGAAAGCGCGCCGTCAGCTCCTTGGCCAGCAACACTTTCGCTTCCTTGGGATTGCGGCCTGCGTTGATCTCGCCCTGCAGGGCGGCGATCTCGGCCAAGCTCTTGAAGCTCAGCAGCTTGAACCACTTCCACATCTGCTCATCGCTGATGGACAGGATCTTGGCGAACATGGAGTTGGCCGGCTCGCTGATGCCCACATAGTTGTTCTTGGACTTGGACATCTTCTCAACGCCGTCCAGGCCTTCCAGAAGCGGCATGGTCAGGATGCACTGCGGCTCCTGGCCATACTCCTGCTGCAGATGACGGCCCATCAGAAGATTGAACTTCTGGTCGGTGCCGCCGAGTTCCAGATCGCTCTTCAGCGCCACCGAGTCGTAACCCTGCATCAGCGGATAGAGGAACTCATGCACCGAGATCGGCGTCTGCGCTGCGAAACGCTTGGTGAAATCGTCACGCTCCATCATGCGGGCCACGGTGTACTTGGCCGCCAGCTGGATCATGCCGCGCGCGCCCAGCGGGTCGCTCCACTCGGAGTTGTAGCGGATCTCGGTCTTGCTTTCGTCCAGCACCAACTTGGCCTGGGCGTAGTAGGTCTCGGCATTGGCCTTGATCTGCTCGGCCGTCAGCGGCGGGCGGGTGGCGTTGCGGCCAGATGGGTCGCCGATCATGGAGGTGAAGTCGCCGATCAGGAAAATCACCTGGTGACCTAGATCCTGCAGCTGGCGCATCTTGTTGAGCACCACGGTGTGGCCGATGTGGATGTCGGGCGCCGTCGGATCCAGGCCCAGCTTGATGCGCAGCGGCACGCCGGTGGCCTCGGAGCGGGCCAGTTTTTGAACCCAGTCGGACTCGGGCAGCAGCTCATCACAGCCTCGCAGGGAGACCGCCAGGGCCTCGCGCACGGGATCGGTGACTGGGAACTGCGTCTTGGCAGCGGGCGTGGCGTTTGTTCGCGGTTCGGACATGAGGGCGGCTGGGGCCTGGGTAAAGCCCTGATTAATCGGGTTTTCGTGGCGTTGACGCAAGGATGGGCTCGTTATACTCGCGCCTGGTTTTGTGACGGCACACCCTTGAGGAGGGGGCGACACAGCGGCTGATTCTAGTGGACGGGCCCACAGGCGCCTGGCACCACATTCTTTCGGCAGCACCGTGAATCCGCGATGCTGACCCCAACAAGAAGACCCTGGGAACCGTACAGCGTGAAACTCCGGACGATTGACGTGAAGCTGGCTCTGGCGCGAGCCGAGGCCTTTGCCGCGCGGCACCCGCGAGCCCTGACCGGTGCCGTGGTCACTTTGCTCAGCGGCTTTGCAATCACCGCCTTTGGTATCGCCCCGCTGGCGCCCAATGCGGCTGACTTGCCGCAACGCACCCTGACTGAAGCCATTCAGATCGACGACCTGGAAAGCCAACTCAGCGCCTTGGCCAGCCACTCGATCGCGCTCAGCCGCAATGAGCTGACCCGCAGCAGCGACACGGTCGAAAGCCTGTTCAAGCGCCTGGGCGCCTTCGACCCGGCCGCCGCTGAATTTCTGCGCAAAGACCCCGTGGCCAAGCGCCTGCTGCAAGGCCGTGCCGGCAAGATGGTGCAGCTGACCGCTGACGCCTCGGGCGTGGTCCAGACTCTGGTGGCACGATTTCCAGCCGAATCCGCGGATCAGCAAAGCAGCCACTTCAGCCGCCTGAGCATCAGCCGCAGTGCTGAAGGCCAGTTCAGTGCCAAGATCGAAACCGCGCCGCTGCAGGCACAGGTCCGCCTCGGCAGCGGCACCATCAACAGCTCGCTGTTCGCCGCCACCGACGAAGCCCGCATTCCTGACGCCATCGCCACCCAGATGGCCGATATGTTCTCGGGCGAAATCGACTTCCACCGCGAACTGCGCAAGGGCGACCGCTTCTCCATCGTCTACGAGAGCCTGACCGCCGATGGCGAACCCATCACTTGGAATGGCGCCGCGGGTCGCGTCATCGCTGGTGAGTTCGTCAACAACGGCCGCAGCCACACCGCGGTCTGGTTCAAGGACAGCGCCACCGGCAAGGGCAACTTCTACGCCTTCGACGGCCAGAGCAAGCGCCGCGCCTTCTTGGCCAGCCCCATGGAGTTCTCGCGCGTGACATCCGGCTTCGCGATGCGCTTCCACCCGATTCATCAAACTTGGCGGCGTCACCTCGGCGTCGACTACGGTGCCCCGACTGGAACGCCAGTGCGCACGGTCGGTGATGGCCATGTCGAATTTGCCGGTTGGCAGAATGGCTTCGGCAACGTGGTCCACATCCGCCACAACGGCGATCGCACCACCGTCTATGCCCACCTGAGCCGCATCGACGTGAAGAAAGGCCAGCGCATCGAGCAAGGGCAGCGCGTCGGCGCCGTCGGTGCGACCGGCTGGGCGACCGGCCCTCATCTGCACTTTGAGTTCCGGGTCAAGGGTGCCCACCAGGACCCACGCGTCATTGCCCGCGCATCCGAAGCCGTGACCTTGCCCAATTACGCGCGCAACCAGTTCCAGCAAACCGTGGCCAGCGTGAAGACTCAGCTGACCGTGGCACAAAGCATGGAATCCGGCGTGCTGGGCGCCGACTGAATCCGCGTTTTGCCCGCGCCACTCCCAGCAGGCCGCTCCCGGACCTCACCCCATGAGTGAGCTCTTCATCGGCCTGATGTCCGGCACCTCGCTGGACGGGGTCGATGCCGTTTTGGCTCGTTTTTCCGAAGCCGGCGCCATGCAGGTGCTGGGCCATGCCCACCAGCCCTTTGCCAAGGCCTTGCGCGAAGAGCTGCTGAGCCTGAATCAAAGCGGCCCCGACGAGCTCCATCGCGCCGCCCTGGCAGCCAATGGCCTCGCCCGCAGCTACGCCGATCTGGTGGCCCAGTTGCTGGAGCAATGTGGACTGCGCCCCAGCGATATCCAGGCGATCGGCGCGCATGGCCAGACCGTGCGCCACCGCCCCGGCGAGTTCGATGGCATCGGCTATACCAGCCAGCTGCTCAACGGTGCCCTGCTGGCCGAGCAGAGCGGCATTGCCGTGGTCTGCGACCTGCGCAGCCGCGATGTGGCGGCCGGCGGCCAAGGTGCACCCCTGGTGCCCGCCTTCCACCGCGCCGTGTTCGGCCGCACGGGTGAAAGCCTCGGCGTACTCAATATCGGCGGCATCAGCAATATCAGTCTCTTGCTGGCCGACGAGCGGACGCTCGGCTTTGACTGCGGGCCCGGCAACTGCCTGATGGATGCCTGGATCAGCGAGCAGCGCGGACTGGACTACGACGCCGATGGCGCCTGGGCCGCTCAGGGCCAGGTCTTGCCTGAGCTGCTACAGACTTTGCTGGCCGAGCCATTCTTTGCCAAGCCACCGCCGCGCAGCACCGGGCGCGACCTGTTTCACCGCGCTTGGCTGCAGCATCACCTGACTGGCTTGGTGACCACCCCTCGAGCCGAGGATGTGCAAGCGACCTTGCTGGAACTGAGCGCGCGGGCCGTCGCTGACAGCCTTCGTGGTCAGAAGCAAGTCTTGAACCGCCTGCTGGTCTGCGGCGGCGGGGCACTGAACAGCCAACTGATGCGGCGCCTGCAAGCACTGTTGCCCGAGTCCGAGGTGGCGAGCAGCGACGTGGCCGGCCTGCCAGTCATGCAGGTCGAGGCCGCCGCCTTCGCATGGCTGGCCATGCGCTTTGTGCGCGGCCTGCCTGGCAATCTATCGGCCGTCACCGGTGCAGCCGGGCCGCGTATTCTGGGCGCGCTGCACCCCGCCTGAAGACAGGCAAGCGCCCATGAAAAAGCCGCCTCAAGGGCGGCTTTCTTACGCAGCGCGCGTGAGCGTCGGTCAGACCGAGAAGCTCGAGCCGCAGCCGCAGGTGGTGGTCGCGTTCGGGTTCTTGATCACGAACTGCGCACCTTGCAGATCTTCCTTGTAGTCGATCTCGGCGCCGGCCAGGTACTGCAAGCTCATGGCGTCGATCAAGAGCGTCACGCCGTTCTTGTTCATCTGGGTGTCGTCTTCGTTGACGGCTTCATCGAAGGTGAAACCGTACTGGAAGCCCGAGCAGCCACCGCCTTGCACAAACACGCGCAGCTTCAGCTCGGGGTTGCCTTCTTCGGCCACCAGATCGCGCACCTTGTCGGCCGCGCTGTCGGTGAAGACCAGCGGCACGGGCATCTCGTCGGCACCGATGGCGGGATTTTCAAGCACTGCGCTCATGTGTATTCCTGATGTTGGCGTTATGCCGGCATTGTCCATGCAAATGCAGGCGAGAACGCCCACCTTGCGGCAAGACCCCATGCCAGGTGCTGGCAATACCGAGACCGAACCGGGGCCTACAAACAAACAAGGCCGCTGAAAAGCGGCCCTGAGTGGCGGTGAGCGGTCCGTGAAGACCACCCACCAGGAAGATCGATCAGCGCTTGCTGAACTGCTTCCGACGACGCGCGCCGTGCAGGCCGACCTTCTTACGCTCGACTTCACGCGCATCACGCGTGACGAAGCCAGCGCGGCTCAGTTCGGACTTCAGAGTCGCGTCATAGTCGATCAGAGCGCGGGTGATGCCGTGGCGCAGAGCACCGGCTTGACCCGACTCACCGCCACCGTGGACGTTGACCTTGATGTCGAAGGTCTCGCCATGGTTCGTCAACAGCAGAGGCTGCTTGGCGATCATGATCGAGGTTTGACGGCCGAAATAATCGCCGATGGCCTTGCCATTGACGACGATCTGGCCCGTGCCCTTCTTGATGAAGACACGTGCGACCGACGACTTGCGGCGGCCTGTACCGTAGTTCCAGTTTCCGATCATCACCGCTCCTTAGATTTCGAGAGGCTTAGGCTGCTGAGCGGCATGCGGGTGGGTGTCACCGGCATAGACCTTCAGCTTCTTCACCATGGCGTAGCCCAGAGGACCCTTGGGCAGCATGCCCTTGACAGCCTTTTCCAGGGCGCGGCCCGGGTGCTTGGCTTGCATGTCCTTGAACTTGGTGGCGTAGATGCCGCCCGGGAAACCCGAGTGACGGTAGTACACCTTGTCATTGGCCTTATTGCCAGTGACGCGCAGCTTTTCTGCGTTGATGATGACGATGAAATCGCCGGTGTCCACGTGAGGCGTGTAAATGGCCTTGTGCTTGCCGCGCAAACGGAGTGCCACTTCGCTGGCAACACGTCCGAGCACCTTGTCGGTGGCGTCAATCACAAACCACTCGTGCGTCACTTCTGCCGGCTTGGCGCTGAAGGTCTTCATGAGTTTCTTTCGAATGCCCGGCAGAATCTCTGCCCGGCGGTCGGATGGCTGATTCATACCCACACCCGCCGCATTCGGTGCCGCTTATCGGGACAAGGCCTGCGCATCGGTTTGCACCGCTCGCCGCCCCATCTCGCGACCTCTCACACAAGGCGCATGGGTTTCTTCCCCACAGCCAAATCAGGGGAAGCCCGCGAGTGTAGCAGGAACTCATCTGATTTGGAAAGGAAGATCGGCCGCTCAAGGCGCAACGCCGTATCAGATGACGGGTTACCATCCGGGTTATTACGTACGGCCCCAGGGTCCCACCATGAAGCCCGATGTTGAAAGCAGCGCCAAGGATCTGAAGACCGCACCGGCCGCCGAAGAAGCGTCGGCCTGGAACCCGGTGGCGGCCTTCCGACGCATGTCCAACTGGGTGCCGATTCGCTCGTTGGCGCGCCGCCACCGCCACCGCATTGCCCAGCACCTGCTGACCCTGGCAGAGCGCGACCGCTATTTGCGTTTCGGCTACCCGGCTGCCGACGAGCAGATCAGCCGCTACGCCATGTCCCTGGATTTCGAACGTGACGAAGTGCTGGGCATCTTCAACCGACGCCTTGAATTGGTCGCCATGGCCCACCTCGCCTACGCGCCGCGGCCGCAGCGCGCAGGCAAGGCCGCGATGGCCGAATTCGGTGTTTCGGTGCTGGGGCAAGTGCGCGGTCGCGGCTTTGGTGCTCGCCTCTTCGAATGTGCGGCCCTGCATGCACGCAACCGCGGCATCGACACCTTGTTCATTCACGCTTTGAGCGAAAACGCGGCCATGCTCAAGATCGCCCGCAATGCCGGCGCCACAGTCGAACGCGACGGCTCCGAATCGGAAGCTTGGCTGCGCCTGCCTCCCGACACCGTGTCTTCGCATGTGGATGAAGCGATCGAGCGCCATCTGGCCGAACTCGACTTCCAGTTCAAGCGCCATGTCCGCGTCATCGGCGACATCATTGACGGCGTGGCCGAGGTCAAGTCCAAGCTCGGCGAGGCAGGCAAGAGCGCCAAGCTCTGAACTCGGCCGCAGCGCCCTTCATATCTAGCCCGTCGCAGGAAGCAAAAGAAAGCTAAAAACTCGGCGTGCTTTCAGTCTCGACCACCCCGGATTCAGGTACCCCCGGAACCAGGGGATACACCCAGTTACATGTCATGGTCTTGCGCTACATTCGGGTAATAAGCACCTGAACACAGGCGCAAATTCAAACCCAAATGGGCTGTCGAGGGCCATGCAAAGCACCATTCCGTGGATCATCGCGATCGCCTCGGGCTTCGGCCTGCTGGCCGTAGCGCTCTTGTGGGTGCTGAGGCGCTCCGCCCCTCCGACCAAGCCCTTGCCGACCGAATGGTCGCTGACTGCTCGCCCGGTGTTCAGCAGCGATGAGCGGCGCGTCTATCGCCTGCTCAAGGAAGCCCTGCCCCACCACGTGATCCTGTCCAAGTTGCCGCTGGTGCGTTTTTGCCAGCCGACCGAGGCCCAGGAAGTACGCTACTGGTTCGACCTACTGGGCGCCATCAACGTCACCTTTGCGATTTGCAGCCCCAACGGCCGCGTGCTCGCTGCCGTGGATCTGGACAGCGAACGCGGCATCTCCGGCCGAGGCCTGCAGATCAAGCAATCGGTGCTGGGCGCCTGCCGCGTGCGCTATCTGCGCTGCGCCATCGACAATCTGCCCAGCGCGGCAGAGTTGCAGTTGCTGGTGCCCTTCAGCAACAGCAATTCGCGTGGCCCACAAGCAGCACCCATGCCGGGCAGTGTCTCGCCCTCGCGCCCCGGCTTGCAGGGCGGCACGGCGCGTCGCCCCAGCCGCAAAGGCTTGTGGCAGGACTCGGCCGTCTTCCACGACTCCTTCTTTGCCCCGGACAGCCGCTTCGACAACAACGGCATGGTGGACACCCCACCGCGCCACAGCCCCGCGCAAGGGCACCGCAGCGGCGGAAGCGCATTCCAGAATTCCGTCCCTTTCGGCGAGCCCCTGAACGCCGACGCGCAGTATCCGGACGAAGCCCCCAACGACATCGTCGGCCACGTGGTCGACTCGCCGCGCTACGGCGGCCGCCTGCCACGCTGAAGCCGGCCCCTCTCACCCGCCCAAGCGATACTGCGGCGCTGGACCGAACAAGGTCCGGCGCCGTTTTTCTTTCTCCCGCCCATGAACCCAGATCTGGATCGCAGCTTCGGCTCCCTGACCCCCGAATTCATGCTGGACGCGCTGGATGCCGCCGGCTTGTACGGCGATGGCCGCATGCTGCAGCTGAACTCCTACGAGAACCGGGTGCTGCAACTGCATCTGGAGGACGGCCGCATTGCCGTGGCCAAGTTCTACCGGCCGGGCCGCTGGAGCGACGCGCAAATTCTGGAGGAACACCAGTTCGCTCGCGAACTGGCCGAGGCCGAGGTGCCGGTGGCCGCGCCCTGGGCACTGCAGGACGTCAAGGCGCAGCTGCAACTGGCGGGCGAGCCGCCCACCTTGGCCCATTTCGGCGACCAGCGCTTTGCCGTCACGCCGCGCCAGGGCGGGCGCGCACCTGAGCTGGAAGACCCAGAGGTGCTGCGCTGGATCGGCCGTCTGCTGGCCCGGCTGCACACGGTGGGCCGCCAGCGCCCATTCGAGCATCGCCTGCGCTGGGCCGGCGCTGAACCAGGCCGCATGGCACGTGATCTGCTCGTAGCGCTGGACTGCGTGCCCATCGAAGTCTTTCCCGCTTGGGATGCCATGGTGCAAGCCTGCCTGAGCCGCATCCAGACCACCTTCGACAACATCCCTGACTTGGAACTGCTGCGCCTGCACGGCGACTGCCACCCCGGCAACATCCTCTGGACACCCGACCACGGCCCCCATTTCGTGGACCTCGACGATGCCGTCACCGGCCCGGCCGTGCAGGACCTGTGGATGCTCTTGTCCGGCGATGAGGTGGCGGCGCGCCAGCAGCTGTCCTGGGTGCTGGAAGGTTATGAGACGGTGGCCGAATTCGACCGCCGCGAGCTGCGCCTGATCGAACCCTTGCGCACCTTGCGCATGATCCACCACAGCGCTTGGCTGGCCAAACGCTGGAACGACCCGGCCTTCCCACTGGCCTTCCCCTGGTTCGGCACGTCCAACTACTGGCACGACCAGGTCGCCAAGCTCGGCGAGCAACTGGAGGCGATGACGCCCAAGGACGAACGGCCGGTGGATGACTTCCGCGACGAGGGCGATGTGCAGTTCGACGAGGGTTTTCGCTAGGGAACTGCGCCGCACATGGACCACCTGGGATCACGAATTTGTCGGTCAGCTTTACAGATTTCTGCAGCCCGACAAGGTCGCGGCCCTAACTCCTTGATTCATTGAGCTGTATCAAGTTGGCACGGAACTTGTAACGGAATGTTGCCTTCTCCCCATGGAACGGAGGCCGTGTCGAGCCAGCGGCCAGCCGCTGCGCCGAACATGGCGCTGTGCTGTTGGGTTCTGGTCAACACTTCTTTGAATGAGCAATTTATGCAAACCAAAAAACTCTTCAGCGCCCTGACCCTGGCCTTCGTTGGTGGCCTCTTCACCTCTGCCGCACAAGCCGGCGTTGTCTATAGCGAAGGCTTTGACAACGGCTTCAACGGCTGGACCCGCGGCGATGCGTATTGGTCGAATTGCCAAGGCCAAGGCAATTGCGTTGTCGGCTCCGGCGGGCAGAGTGGCGCCTACTTCAACCTGAGCACCCGCACTGGCCCGGAACCCGACCATCGCTTCTTCATCAGCTCCGTCTTCGACATTGCCGCCAACAGCGATTACACGCTCCAGTTCTACGTGCAGGACGACTACGCAGGCTATGCACCCTACAACGTGCCCATCCAGGCGCAGATCAACGGCAGCAATGTCGGTGGCATCGTCAAGGCTGCCACAGGCGGCTGGAACCTGATCAGCTTGAGCTGGAATTCTGGCGCTGCCACAACGGCTCAGATCACACTGAAGAACGAGTACCAGCTGTCGGGCTACTACCAAGGCGGCGGCTGGCTCGACTGGGGCTATGGCAACGACTTTGCTGTCGACTCGATTTCCATGACTGGCGCCGCTCCGGTGTCAAACCAAGTGCCGGAGCCCGCGACGCTGTCGCTGGTGGCCCTGGCCTTGCTGGGCGTTTGCGCTGGCCGTCGCCGCTCGGCTTGAGCACGACTCCATCGCCATGAAAAAGCCCGCCAATTGGCGGGCTTTTTTCTTGCTGCGAGCCGTTGAACAATCAGCCCAGCAGCATGGCGTTGACGCGACGCACATAAGCCGCCGGGTCTTCCAGATGACCGCCTTCGGCCAGAACCGCCTGGTCGAAGATCACCTGGGCCAAATCGTCGAACTGAGCGGCACCGTCCAATTTCTTGATCAGGGCATGCTCGGCATTGATCTCCAGCGTCGGCAGCGAGCTCGGCGCAGCCTGGCCGGCTTGCTTGAGCAAGCGAGCTAGGTGGCCGCTCATATCGCCCTCTTCCACCACGATACAGGCGGGCGAGTCGACCAGACGGGTGGAAACGCGCACGTCCTTGGCGCGCTCCTTCAGCGCTTCTTTCAGACGGTCCAGCAAGGGCTTGAGATCTGCAGCCGCTTCCTCGGCCTTCTTCTTCTCGTCCTCGTCCTGCAGCTTGCCCAGGTCGATGGCGCCCTTGGCCACCGATTGCAGCGGCTTGCCTTCGAACTCGAACAGGTGGGAGAGCATCCACTCGTCCACGCGGTCGGTCAGCAATAACACCTCGATGCCCTTCTTGCGGAAGATCTCCAGCTGCGGGCTGTTCTTGGCGGCGCTCAAGCTGTCGGCGGTGATGTAGTAAATCGCATCCTGGTCTTCCTTGGCGCGCTTCAGGTAGTCGACCAGGGACACGCCCTCGTCGGCCTGGGTCGAAGCGAAGCGCAGCAGCTTGGCCAGACGTTCCTGGTTTTGATGGTCTTCGCCGACGCCTTCCTTGAGCACCTGGCCGAAGTCCTTCCAGAAGTCGGCGTACTTGGCGCGATCGGCCGCGTCCTCGCTGTCGGCCAGCGATTCCAGCATGCCCAGCACGCGCTTGGTCGAGCCCTCGCGAATGGCCTTCACATCGCGGCTTTCCTGCAGCAGCTCACGGCTGACGTTGAGCGGCAGGTCGGCCGAGTCGATCACGCCCTTGACGAAGCGCAGGTAGACCGGCATCAGCGCCTCGGCATCGTCCATGATGAAGACGCGCTTGACGTAGAGCTTGACGCCACCGCGCTTGTCGCGGTTCCACAGATCAAACGGCGCCTTCTTGGGGATGTAGAGCAGCTGGGTGTACTCGCTGCGGCCTTCCACGCGGTTGTGGGTATGGGCCAGCGGCGCTTCGGTGTCGTAGCTGATCTGCTTGTAGAACTCCTCGTACTGCTCCTGCGTGACTTCGCTCTTGGAGCGCGACCACAGGGCCGAGGCCTTGTTGACCGACTCCCATTCGTCCTTGAGCACCTGTTTGGCGGCCTCGGCGTCCCACTCTTCCTTCTTCATCAGGATGGGCAGGGAAATGTGGTCGGAGTACTTGCTGATGACCGACTTTAGGCGCCAAGTCTTGAGGAACTCATCCTCGCCCTCGCGCAGATGCAGGACGACATCGGTGCCGCGGCCAGGCTTGGTGATGGTCTCGACTTCGTAGTCGCCGGTACCTTCCGAAGTCCAGCGAACGCCCGCTTCCGCCGACAACCCAGCGCGACGGGTTTCCACGGTGATGCGGTCGGCAACGATGAAGCCCGAATAGAAGCCGACGCCAAACTGGCCGATCAGGTTGGCATCTTTCTTCTGCTCGCCTTCGAGCTTGGCCATGAACTCGCGCGTGCCGCTCTTGGCAATGGTGCCGAGGTGGGCGATCGCCTCTTCCTCGCTCATGCCGATGCCGTTGTCGCTGATGGTGATCGTGCGTGCAGCTTCGTCGAAGGAGACCCGAACTTCCAGGTTCGGCGTGTCCTCGAACAACTCGGCCTTGTCCAGCGCTTCGAAACGCAGCTTGTCGCAGGCGTCCGAAGCGTTGGACACCAGCTCGCGCAGGAAGATTTCCTTGTTGGAGTACAGCGAATGGGTGACGAGGTGCAGGATCTGCTTGACCTCGGCCTGGAAGGCATGGGTTTGCTTTTGTGTCATGGCGTTGCGCGTGTCCTGAATAACAAGAATCAAGGGCGCGGGCGATCACTCACCGCGCGCGGGTGAGCCGGATGTGGGGCCAGCTGCGGACGCTTCAAGAGCTGGCAGCCAAGATTTGGACGGCACGACTTTGGCCGGCCACTGCCAAGCAGGCTGAGAGAATCCCCCCATGAGCGCAGCCGACCCTGAAAACTTGACCCCGAAAGCTCGAGCCATCCTCTACTGGATGGACCTGGCCGGCGTGGCCGTGTTCGCACTCAGCGGCGCCCTGGCCGCCATGCAAGCCGGCCTGGACCTGTTCGGTGTGCTGGTGCTGGCCGCCATCACCGCCATCGGCGGCGGCACGCTGCGCGACCTGCTGCTGGGCCGCCACCCGATCTTCTGGATGACGGACACGCGCTACATCAAGGTGATCGGCATGACGGCCCTGCTGACCGCCTTGGCCGCCAGCCACTGGAGCCAGGCCCTGGCCAGCGGCCATGTGGCTCTCGTGATAGCCGACACCCTGGGCCTGGCCCTGTTCGCCCTGTGCGGCGCCGAGATTGCCGAAGAGGCCGGCAAGCCACGCCTGGTCGTCGTGCTGCTGGGCACCATCACCGCAAGCGGCGGCGGCGTGCTGCGCGATCTGCTGACCGGTCAGGTGCCCCTGCTGCTGCGCCGGGACATCTACGCCAGCGCCGCCATCGGCGGCATTGCCGCCTACCTTCTGCTGCGGGCACTGGGCCTGCCGCGCCAACTGGCCTTCTTCAGCGGCATGCTGGTGGTGGCGGCGCTGCGCCTGGCTTCGCTGCAGCTCGGTTGGCAGCTGCCCGCACCTCAGCTTCAGGCCTGAAAGGCCTGGCTCAGTAAGACAAGGTCCGCTTGGCCACATCGACCCTGAGCAAGGCCTTGCTCAGGGCGCCGCTGGTGGCACGCGCGTAGTCCAACGCCCAGGCCGGATCGCCGAAAGCGGCTGGCCCCACGGCGGCGGCCACACCCAGGATTTTGTCGGCCAGCAAGACCTTGCCCGAGCCACGCATGGGCTCGCACTCGTTCTTGACGTACTGCTCGTCCAGCCACTTGCGGGCGGCCTCGAAGCTCAAGACTTCCTCGGCATCCACCACCAGATCGAACTGCTGGAGCGGGCTGAACACGACCTTCACTTCACTGCGCATCGCGGGCCTTTCGGGGCTGGGACGGTCTGATTCTGGCTCAGAACACGCTCCAAGGTCACAGCCCTCAAGTCCGCGCCGCCTTGACCGCCGCACTGAGCACCTCCAGCACCTCGATGGAATCGTCCCAACCCAAGCAGGCGTCGGTGATGCTCTTGCCGTACTCCAGCTTGCGGGCATCGTCCTTGCCCGGTGTGAATTTTTGGGCGCCGTCGTGCAGATGGCTTTCCACCATCACGCCGAAGATGCTCTGGCTGCCGGCGCGGATCTGCGCCGCCACATCGCGCGCCACCTCGAGCTGGCGCAGGTGCTGCTTGGAGCTGTTGGCATGCGAGCAGTCCACCATCAGCGTGGTGTCCAGCTTGGAGGCCGCCAGGTCCTTGCAGGCGGCGGCCACGTTCTCGGCGTCGTAGTTGGGCGCCTTGCCACCGCGCAAGATCACATGGCAGTCCTTGTTGCCCTTGGTCTCGACGATGGCGACCTGGCCGTTCTTGTGCACCGAGAGGAAGTGGTGGCCGCGGGCGGCTGCCTGGATGGCGTCGGTGGCGATCTTGATATTGCCGTCGGTGCCGTTCTTGAAACCGATCGGTGCTGAGAGACCCGAGGCCAGCTCGCGGTGCACCTGGCTCTCGGTCGTGCGCGCGCCGATCGCGCCCCAGGAGATCAGATCGCCGATGTACTGGGGCGAGATCACGTCCAGGAATTCCGAGCCGGCCGGCACACCCAGGCGGTTGATCTCCAGCAGCAGTTGGCGGGCGATGCGCAGGCCCTCGTCGATGCGGTAGCTCTCGTCGAGGTAGGGGTCGTTGATCAAGCCCTTCCAGCCCACCGTGGTACGCGGCTTCTCGAAGTAGACGCGCATCACGATCTCCAGCGTGTCGGCGTACTTCTCGCGCTCGACCAGCAGGCGGCGCGCGTATTCCAGCGCCGCAGCCGGGTCGTGGATGGAGCAGGGGCCGATGATGACCAGCAGCCGGTCGTCCTTGCGCTTCATGATCTTGCGGATGCTCTGGCGCGTGCCGGCGATCAGCTGCTCCATCGGCGTGCCGCGAATGGGGAAGAAGCGGATCAGATGCTCCGGCGGCGGCAGCGGCGTGATGTCGACGATGCGCTCGTCATCGGTCGCGCTGGTCTTGTCCTCTTGCGAGTACCAGCGTTCAGCCTGAATTTCCGGTTTGGCGGACTTGGCATTCATGGGCATGACTCTCACTTTCCGTGTTCTGAAATCAGGGCAGCGCGCCAGGGACGAAAAAAAACCGCCGGGTGGTGGACCCGGCGGTTTCTAGAGATTTGTGCGCTGTGCTTGGTGTTGCTTGCTTACGCTCTCGCCTCTCGGCCGCCGGTGCGGTTGGAGAACCAAAAAAAGCTAAAGAAATAAGTCTTCGGCGAGTGCATGAGCTGGAATGTAGCACGCAGTTTTTGACAAGCGTTCAGCGCAGATTCAGGCATTGAGGTCTGCGCACAACAGCGCTCAGGCCGTTCCGCCCACCGTCATGCCCTCGATGCGCAGGGTCGGCTGGCCCACACCCACGGGCACGCTCTGGCCTTCCTTGCCACAGACGCCCACGCCCGTATCCAGCTGCATATCGTTGCCGATCATGGTGACGCGGGTCAGTGCATCTGGACCGTTACCAATGATGGTCGCGCCCTTGACCGGGTACTGGATCTGGCCGTTTTCCACCCAGAAGGCTTCGCTGGCCGAGAAGACAAACTTGCCCGATGTGATATCCACCTGGCCACCGCCGAAGTTGCTGGCGTACAGACCCTTCTTGATGCTGGCGATGATTTCCTTGGGGTCCTTGTCGCCGCCCAACATATAGGTGTTGGTCATGCGCGGCATAGGCACATGGGCGTAGCTTTCGCGGCGACCATTGCCGGTAGCCGCGACCTTGGTCAGGCGGGCGCTCATGGCGTCGTGGATATAGCCCTTGAGGATGCCGTCCTCGATCAGCACATTGCGCTGCGAGGCGCAGCCCTCGTCGTCGACATTGAGCGAACCGCGGCGGTCGGGGATGGTGCCATCGTCCAGCACCGTCACGCCCTTTGCGGCGACGCGCTGGCCGATGCGGCCGGCAAAAGCGCTGGAGCCCTTGCGGTTGAAGTCACCTTCCAGGCCGTGGCCGATGGCCTCGTGCAGCAGCACGCCAGGCCAGCCCGGGCCCAGCACCACGGTCATCTCGCCGGCCGGAGCGGGGCGCGATTCCAGATTCGTCAGGGCGGCATTGACCGCCTGGTCGACATAGCTGGCGATCATCTCGTCGGTGAAATAGGCCAGGCCGAAACGGCCGCCACCACCACCGCTGCCGACCTCGCGACGGCCATTGCTTTCGGCGATCACGGTGACTGACAAGCGCACCAGAGGGCGCACATCGGCGGCCAGGGTGCCGTCGGCGCGCGCCACCAGCACCACATCATGTTCGGCGGCCAAGCCGGCCATGACCTGGGCCACGCGCGGGTCCTTGGCCCGGGCCATGCGCTCGGCGCGCTCCAGCAGGGCCACCTTTTCGGTGCTGTCCAGGCTGGCAATCGGATCAGCCGCGCCGTAAAGCGAGCGGCTCGGCGCCACCGTGCCGACGCTGGGCACCTTGACGCGACGGCTCTGGCCGGCGGCGGCGATGCTGCGCACGGTCAGGGCGGCGTCCATCAGGGCCGCTTCGGAAATATCGTCGGAGTAGGCAAACGCAGTCTTCTCGCCGGCGACGGCACGCACGCCCACGCCTTGGTCAATGCTGAAGGAGCCGCTCTTGACGATGCCCTCCTCCAGGCTCCAGCCCTCGGCACGGGTGGTCTGGAAATACAGGTCGGCATCGTCAACCCGGTGTTCGGTGATCAGGCGCAAGGCCTTGCTCAGAACATGTTCGCTGAGGCCGTAAGGCTCCAGCAATTGGCTGCGGGCTGCTACCAGGCGGGCAAGAGTGGGTTCGCGCGAGATCATGCGGGCCATTGTAGGAGCGGGCGCGGCCGCGCAGGGGCGGCGTGCCAGAAGCCCCTGGTAGCGCTCAAACGGGTCGGGCGAAGGCGGTCGCTAGGGCATCGAAAATCAGGCGCAGGCGCGGCGTGTCGCGCAACTCGCGGTGGGCCGTTAACCACATCGCCAGGGGCTCAATCGCCAATTCCGGCAAAACCTGCTGCACTTGCGGCTCACGCTCGCCCAGCGCGAGTGCCCCAACCGCCAAGCCCATGCCAGCGCGCATCAACTCCCACAGCACCACCTGGTTGTCGCAGCGCAGGCCGAAGAAGCTGGCCTGCACCGGCGTGCCGGCAGCGGCAAAACCGAGCAACATGCGGTCGGAGCGGTCATAGCCCAGCCAATCATGTTCCAGGACGGTGTTCATCTGCGGCAACCCTCGGCGCGCAATGTAGTCGCGATGGGCAAACACCCCAACCGGCCATTCGCTGAGCTTGCGCGCCACCAGCATGTCCTGCTCGGGCCGCACCATGCGCAGGGCGATGTCGGCGCTGCGCTGCTGCAAGTCTTCCTGCTCGTTGCTGACCACCAACTCGATCTGCACCTCAGGGTAGCGCTGACGCAGTTCGCTCAGCACCGGTGGCAGGAAATAAGTGCTGACGATGTCGCTGGCGGTCAGGCGCACGGTGCCGGCCAGAGATTGATCGCGTGCGGCCAGGGCCAGGGCCAGCTCCTGTGCGCCTTCGCGCATGCGCCGCGCGGCCGGCAGCAAGGCCTGGCCCGCTTCGGTCAGGCTGAGGCCCCGGCTGTGCCGTTCGAACAGCAAGCGGCCCAACGATTCCTCGAGTGCCACCAGCTGCCGACCCAGCGTTGGCTGGCTCAGGCCCAAGAGCGGCGCCGCACGGTTCAAGGAACCCGCTTCTGCCAGGGTCAGAAATATCTGCACTTGGGACCAGTCCAGAGCCATGCGGCCTCCAATTCAAATCTGAATACCCGGCCCGCAATATAGCCAGTTCCGAAAGCGAAGCCGGCCGCCGACACTGAGCTCACTCCCGCCCCATCACTCAGACAAACCCATGATCCATCGCCAAAGAATGACCGCCCAGATTGACGGTGACTTCGTCATCTTCCTGATCGGCCTTCGCCTCAACAAGCCTTTGTGGGTGCACAAATGGTGGCCGGTGGTTGCGGCCATGCCGCGCATGCTGAACGAGCTGCGCCAACAACCCGAACGCGGCCTGCTGCACGCGGAGATGTGGTTCGGGCGCACGGTGATCGGCGTGCAGTACTGGCGCTCCATGGAGCAGCTGCTGGCCTATGCCAAGGACCGCCAATCTCAGCATCTGCCGGCCTGGGCCGCCTTCAACAAGGCCATCGGCACCGACGGCACGGTCGGCATCTGGCACGAAACTTATGCTGTGCGCGCCGACGCGCACGAAAGCATCTACGTCAACATGCCGCCCTTCGGTCTCGCCCGTGCCGGCCAACTGCAGCCAGTGACACCAAAGCAAAACTCGGCGGCCCAGCGGCTCCGGCGCGAGGTCTGAACCCAGGGGCCGCAGGCTTCACCGATCTTTACAAGCGAGCTGTCGCCGCCGGGCGCTGCAACGCCGTTGTGGACTCAATCAGGCGCACGATGCAGCCGCTTGATCACACCCACAACCCCGGCCCCCCAGGGCCAGAAAGAAGGTCGACATGAACGCAGCAGCCACGCTTCGCAAGATCCAATGGTCTCTGATCGGCGCCGCCCTGCTGGGCTGCCTCGCCAGCGCAGCGCAAGCACAAACAAGCCCAACCACGCCAAGGGTCGACCAGCGCGAGGCCCGACAGCAGGCCCGCATTGCCCAAGGTGCGGCCTCGGGCGCCCTGAGTGCGCAGGAAACGCAGCGCCTGGAACGAGGCCAGGCGGCAGTTCAGCAAGCCGAAGCTCAGGCCAAGGCCGATGGCACGGTCACCCGCCATGAGCGACGCCAGCTGCATCGCATGCAAGACCGCAAGAGCGAGGCGATCCACCGCGCCAAGCACAACGACAAAACGGCGAACGGTCAATGAGCGCCGGCGCCTGAATTCAGCCCGGGACGCACAGCTCAGTCCTGGGCTTTGTTTTTCTTCTCCAGGGCCAGGTCGTAAAGGCGGTTGCGCGAGGCACCGCTGAGTTCGGCCGCCAAGCTGACCGCTTGCTTGAGCGGCAGCTCGCGCAGGAGCAAGTCCAGGGTGCGCAAGGTCTCGGCCGGCAGCTCATCGGCCGCGGCCTGGTTGGCACGCACGGCATGCAGCACCAGCACGAACTCGCCGCGCTCGCGCTGCGCATCGGCAGCCAGCCAGGCCGGCAGGCTGGCCGCCGGCGCCGTGTGCACAGTCTCGAATTGCTTGGTCAACTCGCGGCAGACCGTCACAGTCTGCTCGGGGCAAAGCTCGGCCAGCAAAGCCAGCAGCGCTTCAATGCGATGCGGTGCCTCGAACAGCACTTGACTGCGCCGGCTGCCGGTCAAGGCCTGCAGGGCGTTGCGCCGCTCGGCGGTCTTGGTGGGCAGAAAGCCCGCAAACTCAAAACCCTCGGCCGCCGTGTCACCTGCCACGCTGAGCGCGGTCACCGTGCTGCTGGCCCCAGGCAAGGGCAGCACGCGCAGGCCCGCAGCTGCCACGGCCGCGACCAAGACCGCGCCGGGGTCTGAGATGGCAGGGGTGCCGGCGTCGCTGATGTAGGCGATGCGCTCGCCCTGCTGCAGCCGTGCCAGCAGGTCTGCGCTGGCCTCATGCTCGTTGTGCTGGTGCAGCTTGATCAAGGGCTTGTGCAGACCCAGATGGCGCAGCAGGCCGGCGCTGACCCTTGTGTCCTCGCAGGCCACCGCATCGACCAGACCCAGCACATGCACGGCACGCAGGCTGATGTCCGCCAGATTGCCGATGGGTGTGGCCACCACATACAGTGTGGCTGCAGGATACTGCTGACCACCCGCGGCGGCAGCAGCCGCCTGCAGGAGCAGGGAGGCATCGATGTTCAAGTGGGCTTCTCCGAAAAGTGCGAGCGAATCCAAAACAGGCGCGCCAACGGCACGGCAGAGCCTGGGCCAGGCCGGCGAAGATGCGGCCCTGCGCCATCTGCAGGCCCGGGGCCTGCAACTGCTGGAGCGCAATTATCGGGTCGCGGCCGGGCGCAGCGCCCGCGCCGGCGAGGTCGACCTGATTCTGCGCGCCCGCGACGGCACCCTGGTCTTCGTGGAAGTTCGCACCCGAGCCGGACTCGGGCATGGCGGCGCGGCCGCCAGCGTCGGCAGCCGCAAGCAGGCCCGGCTGATTTACGCGGCCCAGCATTACCTGCTGCGGCATGCCAGCCCACCGCCCTGCCGCTTTGATGTGGTGGCGATCGACGGCGATCAGATCGAATGGCTGGTGGCCGCCTTCGATGTCGATTCCGCCTGAGCCTGATCCTCCGCTGCTGCCGACGGGTGCAGATGGCAGCACCCGAAGGGAGCCGCGACCGTGGAACCAGGGTTTGCCTGCACTCGCTTATGATCCCGCCACATGCTAGAGCAAAGAATACAAACCCAGTTCTTCGAAAGCGCCGACCTGCTGTACCAGGTGGCCGAGAACCTGTCGCGCCCCCTGGCCGACGCCGCGCAAATGCTGATCGAAGGCATTACCAGCGGTGGCCGCGTGCTCTGCTGCGGCCAAGGCCTGTCCGCCCTGGATGCCAGTTATATGGCGGCCCTGCTGGTCGGCCGCTTCGAGCAGGAACGCCCCGGCCTGGCCGCTTGGGCCCTCGATGCCCAAGCCCATGGCAGCAACGCCGAAGAAGCGCTGACCCGGCAGGTGCAGACCCACGGCCACCCCGGTGACCTGCTGCTGCTGTTCGAAGCGCAGGCTGACTTGCAGAACCGTTGGGCCCCCGTGCTGGAGGCCGCCCACGCGCAGGAGATGAGCGTGATCGCCCTCACCGGTGGAGGCAATGACCCCATGCGCGCCCTGCTTCAGGACACCGATGTGCAGATCCGCGTGCCCCACAGCCGCGCCGCCCGTGTTGCGGAAGCGCAGCGCCTGCTCGCGCACTGCCTGTGTGACGCCGTCGACCTGCAGCTGCTGGGTGCGGGCGAGTAATCAGGCCAGCACCCATTCACATCTCACCGGACTCCACTGCCATGAAACTGCTTCCGAAACGCTCTGCCCGTACCAGCGTCTTGCTGCTCGCCTTGGGCGCCGCCTTTGTCAGCTCGGCCTGCGCCCCATTGGTGTTGGGAGGCGCCATGATGGGCGGCGCCTTCGTCGCCACCGACCGCCGCACCTCGGGCACCCAGGTGGAAGACGAGGGCATCGAGTTCAAAGCGGCTGCGCGCATCCGGGAGCAGGTCGGCGACAAAGGCCATGTCAATGTCAATGCCTACAACCGCATGGTGCTGCTGACCGGTGAGGTCGCCAGCGAAGCCGAGCGCGCCCGCGTCGAGAAGATCGCGGGCGAGGTCGAAAACGTGCGCCATGTGCTCAATGAAACCGCCGTGCTGGGCAACAGCTCCCTGAGCAGCCGCGCCAGCGACGTCACGCTGGCCAGCAAGATCAAGCTCAGCTTGGTCGATGCACGTGACCTGATCTCGAACGCCTTCTATGTGGTGGTCGAGCGCGGCAGCGTCTACATGATGGGCCGCGTCTCCGAACGCGAGGCCAACCGCGCCGTGGAGATTGCCCGCGGCGTCAGCGGCACACAGAAGGTGGTGCGCGCCTTCGAGATCATCAGCGAAGAAGAGCTGGCTCGCCTGACGCCCAAGCGCGTCGAGCCGCAGAGCAAGTAAAGCAATATCGGGGCGGCGCGGGTGTGCCGCCAGGCTCTCACTTCAAGCGCTGAATCAGGCTGGACGTGTCCAGCCGGCCGCCACCAGCGGCCTGCACATCGGCGTAGAACTGGTCGACCACCGCCGTCACCGGCAGTCGGGCGCCATTGCGGCGCGCCTCGTCGAGCACCAGGCCCAGGTCCTTACGCATCCAGTCGACGGCAAAGCCAAAATCAAACTTGCCGTCGACCATGGTCTTGCCGCGGTTGTCCATCTGCCAGCTCTGGGCAGCGCCCTTGCCGATGACCTCGAGCACCTGCTTCATGTCCAGGCCGGCCTTGTCGCCAAAGGCAATCGCCTCGGCCAGACCTTGAACCAAGCCGGCAATGCAAATCTGGTTGACCATCTTGGCCAGCTGACCGGCTCCCGACTCACCCACCCGCGTGACCGCCTTGGCCATGGCCAGGGTCACCGGGCAGATCTGCTCGAAAGGCGCGGCATCGCCGCCGCACATCACCGTCAAAGCGCCATTGACCGCACCCGCTTGGCCGCCTGAGACGGGTGCGTCGATGAAGTGCAGGCCCAGGCGGCGCGCCTCGGCATGCAGCTCGCGCGCGACCTCGGCCGAAGCCGTGGTGTGGTCCACAAAAATCGCGCCCGGTGCCATGCCGGCGAACGCACCATGCTCGCCCAGCACCACCGAGCGCAAATCCTCGTCATTGCCCACGCAGGCGAACACGATGTGCGCGCCCTGCGCTGCCTCGCGCGGTGTGGCAGCGGCGCGGCCGCCCTCTTGCGCGGCCCAAGCCTGGGCCTTGCTGGCCGTGCGGTTATAGACCGTGAGCTGGTGTCCGGCACGAGCCAGATGGCCGGCCATGGGATAGCCCATCACACCCAGGCCTAGAAAGGCCACGGGCTGCGAGGGGATGGCGTCGTAGGCGCGCGCGGCGGCGCCGGTGGGTAGGTGAGTGGCTGCATTCATGCCACCACTCTAAACCAGGGCTGGGCTGGGCCGCAGCCGCGGCTTCAGAGAATGGTGAAGTGCTCGGTGCCGGTGCTCAGATCGCCGGAGCGCGCACGCTCGCTGTTGAGCTTGATCTGCAGGCGCAGGTCGTTGACCGAATCGGCATTGCGCAGCGCGTCTTCGTACGTGACCTTGCCGCTCTCATAGAGATCGAACAAGGCCTGGTCGAAGGTCTGCATGCCCTGCTCACGCGAGCGCTTCATGATCTCCTTGATCTCGCCGACCTCGCCCTTGAAGATCAAGTCCGACACCAGTGGCGTGTTGAGCAAGATCTCGACCGCCGCCACCCGGCCCTTGCCCTCGCGGCGCGGCAACAGGCGCTGAGACACCAGGGCGCGCAGATTGAGCGAGAGGTCCATCAGCAGCTGGCTGCGGCGCTCTTCGGGGAAGAAGTTGATGATGCGGTCCAGCGCCTGGTTGGCGCTGTTGGCGTGCAAGGTGGCCATGCAAAGGTGGCCGGTTTCGGCAAAGGCCACGGCGTGCTCCATGGTCTCGCGGTCGCGCAGCTCGCCCATCAAGATGACATCGGGCGCCTGGCGCAGCGAGTTCTTCAGCGCCGATTCCCAGGTGTCGGTGTCGATGCCGACCTCACGCTGGGTGACGATGCAGTTCTTGTGCGGGTGCACGAACTCGATCGGGTCTTCGATGGTGATGATGTGGCCGTAGGTGGTCTGGTTGCGCTCATCGATCATGGCCGCCAGCGAGGTGCTCTTGCCCGAACCGGTGGCGCCGACCACGATCACCAGACCGCGCTTGAACTGCACCACCTCGCGCAAGACCTTGGGCAGATCGAGCGAGGCGATGGTCGGCAGCTCGGCCGGGATCGTGCGCAGCACCAGGCCGACCGAGCCCTGCTGCAAAAAGGCATTGGCCCGGAAGCGGCCGATGCCCTGCGGCGAAATGGCGAAATTGCATTCCTTGCTGCGCTCGAACTCGGCCGCCTGCTTGTCGTTCATGATGGAACGCGCCAGCTGCAAGGTGTGCTGGCCGCTCAGGGGCTGGGGCGAGACCTTGGTGACCTTGCCATCGACCTTGATGGCGGGTGGGAAGTCGGCCGTCAGAAACAGGTCCGAGCCCTTGCGCGAGACCATCAGGCGCAGCAGATCGTTGATGAATTTCGAGGCCTGATCGCGTTCCATGAATGAGTCGTCCTAACCGTCTGCTTGATTTGACCGCCGGCAATGTAGCAGGCTGGTGCGCCGCCGGTGCCGAGATCAGCCAGGGAAGTTTTGCTGTCACTCACATGGCTGCCGCCACATGAGTCACGTCGAACTTTCCGGGCTTTAGCCCGGAAAGTTCTCCGGGAACTTGGCCTTGGCCCGCGCCTCGGCCGGCGCAATGATGTTGCGGCGGACCAAATCGGTCAGGTTCTGGTCCAGCGTTTGCATGCCAACCGCATTGCCGGTCTGAATGGCCGAGTACATCTGCGCGACCTTGTTCTCGCGGATCAGATTGCGGATGGCCGAAGTGCCCAGCATGATTTCGTGCGCCGCCACCCGGCCCGAGCCGTCCTTCAGCTTGCACAGGCTTTGCGAGATCACGGCCACCAGGGATTCGGAAACCATGGCCCGCACCATTTCTTTTTCGGCCGCCGGGAAGACGTCGACGATACGGTCCACGGTCTTGGCAGCGGACGAGGTGTGCAAGGTACCGAAGACCAAGTGACCGGTTTCTGCGGCGGTCAGGGCCAGGCGGATGGTTTCCAAGTCGCGCATTTCACCGACCAGCACCGCGTCCGGGTCTTCGCGCAGCGCCGACTTCAGCGCATTCGCAAAGCTCATGGTGTGCGGGCCGACCTCACGCTGGTTGATCAGGCTCTTCTTGGACTCGTGGACGAACTCGATCGGGTCCTCGATGGTCAGGATGTGACCGTACTCGTTCTCGTTGAGGTGGTTGACCATGCCGGCCAGGGTGGTGGACTTGCCCGACCCCGTGGGGCCGGTCACCAGCACCAGGCCGCGCGGGCGCAGGGCCAGCTCGGCGAAGATCTTGGGTGCGTTGAGCTGCTCCAGCGAGAGGATCTTGCTCGGAATGGTCCGGAACACGGCACCCGCGCCGCGGTTCTGGTTGAAGGCGTTGACCCGGAAACGCGCCAGGCCCTGGATCTCAAACGAGAAGTCCACTTCCAGCGACTCTTCGTAGATCTTGCGCTGCGAGTCGTTCATGATGTCGTAGACCATGTCGTGCACCTGGCGGTGCTCCAAGGCTTCGACATTGATGCGGCGCACATCCCCATGCACGCGAATCATCGGTGGCAGGCCGGCCGAGAGGTGCAAGTCGGAGGCCTTGTTCTTGACCGAAAATGCGAGCAGTTGAGTGATGTCCATGATTGTGAGAAAGAGCCTGGGCCATTATGGCGACGATAGCGAACAACATACAAGAACAGCACCGTCGCATCGCTGCGGCCTGCGAGCGTGCGGGGCGCGCGCAGCATAGCGTGAGCCTGCTGGTCGTCAGCAAGACCTTCCCGGCGGCGGCGGTGCGCGAGGCCCATGCCGCGGGCGAGCGCGCCTTCGGCGAAAACTATGTGCAAGAAGGCTTGGACAAGATCGCCGAGCTCGCAGACCTCCGATCACAGCTGGCCTGGCACCTGATCGGCCCTTTGCAGAGCAACAAGACCCGGCCGGTCGCCGAGGCCTTCGACTGGGTGCACAGCGTGGACCGGCTCAAGACCGCACAGCGCCTCTCGGAGCAGCGACCGCCCACGCTGCCGCCGCTGAACATTTGCTTGCAAATCAATATCAGCAGCGAGGCCAGCAAGAGCGGCATCGCCCCGGCTGAGTTGCCCGCCTTGGCCCGCACGGTTGCCGCCCTGCCGCGCCTGCGTCTGCGCGGCCTGATGGCCGTGCCGGAGGCGGCCGCAGACTTTGAAGCCCAGCGCCAGCCGCACCGCGCCCTGGCCGAGCTGCTGGCCGACTTGAAGCGTCAAGACCTGACCCTGTTCGGCGGCCTGGACACCTTGTCCATGGGCATGAGCGCCGATCTGGAAGCGGCCGTGCTGGAAGGCGCGACGATGGTGCGCATCGGTTCGGCCATCTTTGGTGCCCGCTCCTATGCGTAAGCTGCGCTCGTTTGCCATGATTCTGAGCCTGGCCTGGTTTCCTCTCGCCGGAGCGGCTCCAGCCATGGTCGAAGACAGCATCGCCCAGCGCGCCCTGGCCTGCACCCAGTGCCATGGCCAGCAGGGCCGCGCCGCGGCCGACGGCTACTACCCGCGCCTGGCCGGCAAGCCGCAGGGCTACCTCTACAAGCAGTTGCTCAACTTCCGCGATGGCCGGCGCCACTACGGCTTGATGAGCGATCTGGTCGACCCCTTGAGCGATGCCTACCTGAACGAGCTGGCGGGCTACTTCGCCAACTTGCACCTGCCCTACCCGCCACCGCAAACCCCGGCCCTGCCGGCTGCGGCCCTGAGCCGCGGCCAGGAGCTGGTGCTGAAGGGCGACCCGGCGCGCAAGCTGCCGGCCTGTGTGCAATGCCACGGCCAGCAGCTGACCGGCGTCCAGCCCTTCATCCCCGGCCTGCTGAGCCTGCCGCGCGACTATCTCAACGGCCAGCTCGGCGCCTGGCGCAGCGGCCAGCGCCGCGCCGTCGCGCCCGACTGCATGGCCTCGATCGCCAAGCAGCTCAAGGAAGAAGAGATCAACGCCATCTCGCACTGGCTGGCCGGCCAGCCCATGCCCGCCGGCGCCCGCCCGGCCGAAAGCCTGCCGGCGACCCTGCCCATGGAATGCGGGGGGCTGAAGTAAATGAAGCTCCGCACCAAACTCCTTGGCGCGCTCGGCGCCGGCCTGCTGCTCGCCGCCCTGGCGGTGCAGCGCCTCAACCACCTGGACGAAAGCGCGCCGCGCAGCACACCGTTCCAATCGAGCCCGGCCCTGGTCGAGCGCGGCGCCTACCTGGCCCGCGCCGGCAACTGCATGGGCTGCCACACCGCCCGTGGCGGCGCCGAGTACGCCGGCGGCCGCGCCATCCCCACGCCTTTCGGCAGCGTCTTCACGTCCAACCTCACGCCCGATGCCGAGACCGGCCTGGGCCGCTGGAGCGCCGATGAATTCTGGGCCGCCCTGCACAACGGCCGCGGCCGCGACGGCCGCTTGCTGACGCCCGCCTTCCCCTACGACAACTACGCCCTGGTCACGCGCCAGGACGCCGATGCGCTGTTCGCCTACCTGCAAAGCCTGCCCGCCGTGGCCCAGCCGCGGCGCGAGCATGAGCTGCGCTTCCCCTACAACACGCAGGCCGCGTTGGCGGTCTGGCGGGCGCTGTACTTCCGACCGGCCGTGTTCCAGCCCGATGCGCAGCGCACGGCCGAATGGAACCGTGGCGCCTACCTGAGCCAGGGCCTGGGCCACTGCAATGCCTGCCACGCCAGCCGCAACAGCCTCGGCGCCACCGCCGGCCTGAACGACTTCTCCGGCAGCATGCTCGATGCATTGGGCTGGTACGCGCCCTCGCTTCACGATGCAGCGGAAGGCAGCGTCGCCAGCTGGAGCGCGCCGGCCCTGCAGCAATGGCTGAAAAGCGGCCGCAACGATCAGGCCAGCGCGCTCGGGCCCATGAGCGAGGTGATCCGCGGCAGCACCCAGCACCTCAGTGACGCCGATCTGGCCGCCATGGCCGTCTATTTGCAGGCCCTACCCCAACGCAGCAAGCCCGCCGCAGTGCCCGAGCGCCGTGTGGAGTTGAAGCTACGCGAGCAAGGCGCGCAACTCTATGCCGACCATTGCGCCAGCTGCCACGGCGAACAAGGTCAGGGCGTGGCCGGCATCTACCCGGCACTGACCGGCAACCGCGCGCTGCTGATGCCCAGCCCGGTCAATCTGCTGCGCATCATCCAGCGCGGTGGCTTCGCCCCCTCGACGGCAGGCAACCCGCGCCCCTTCGGCATGCCGCCTTTTGCCGGCCTGCTCGATGACAGCGAGCAAGCGGCACTGGCCAGCTTTGTGCGCAATGCCTGGGGCAACAAGCCGCTGGGCGCGCCCGATGTCCGGCCAGTCGACGTGCTGCAGAGCAAGGATCAGCGCGTGGATTGATTTGAAGCGGCAATTGTTCACGCGGCCGCGCGGCATTGGCAGCCCGGAACGGATCCAGTAACGCCCTCGTCACACAGCACTTACAGACTGCCGGCCCATGGTTCCTGCAGATTTTGGAGTTGGCATGTTTTCTCGACGGGCTCTGGCCTTGTTCTCGCCTCTGGCGTCCCGGATGTTACGGACCGAGTGGTCCATTGCACGCAGGCTGAGCCTGTCTTTCGGCTTGCTGGCCGCGGCCCTGGCGCTTCTCGGTGCATTCTCAATCATGCGCCAGCAACAGATCGACAGCAGCGCACAGAACATCAGCGCTGTCCATCTGCAAGGCGTTTCCGACAGCTTGCGCCTGGCCGAACTGGCAACCCGGCGTCATTCGCTGGACTATCTGATGGCCATGAGCGAGCGCGAGCACGTGGCGACCGTGGCGAGCCAGATCGACGCCGTTGATCAAGAACTGAAGCAGATCAGCGGCCGCTACGAGGCCCAGCTGCACAGTCCCGAAGAAGATGCGCTGTTCAAGGATACCGTCCAGGCGCTGCGTCACTACAGCACTTTGCGTCAAGGCGTGCAAGCCTTTGTTCAAGTGGGTGCCGGTTCGGCGGCCATCGACCTGATCACCAGTGAGGGCGCGCGCCGCTTTGAGGATGCGCGCGGCCTGCTGCTGCAACTCGCCGACTTGAACCTGAAGGCCGCACAGGCCGAAGCACGGCTTGCCAATGAGACGTATCTAAAGAGCCGGCGCCAGCTCTTGATGCTGATCGCCGCACTCGTTGCGGCCGCAGGCCTGCTGGGATGGCGGGTGACGCGCTCCATCACGCGGCCTCTCGGCGATGTGGTCCATCTCGCCGCGGCCGTGGCGCGCGGCGACCTGAGCAGCCCGGCACGCACGGGCGCAGAACAGCGCACCGAACTGGGCCGCATGAACGCTGCTTTGAGCACCATGACAGCGCGCCTGCGCGATATGGTGGAGGCCGTCCGCCAGGGCGTGGACAGCGTCAGCATCACGTCCACGCAAATCTCCAGCGGCAATCAGGACCTGTCCCGCCGCACCGAAAGCTCGGCCGCACGCCTGCAAGCCACCAGCCAGCGCATGAGCGCCATGGCCGCCAGCCTGCGGCAGACCCAGGGCAGCGCCGCCCAGGCCGCACGCCTGAGTGCGGCCACGGCGGAGCAGGCCTCGGCAGGCGGCAGCGCGGTGCAGCAGATGGTTCAGGACATGGCCGAGATTCGCAGTGCCGCCCAACAGATCGGTGAGATCACCGGCGTGATCGACGGCATCGCTCGCCAAACCAATATTCTGGCTTTGAACGCCGCCATCGAGGCCGCACGCGCAGGCGAACAGGGCAAGGGCTTCGCCGTCGTGGCCGCCGAGGTGCGGCAGTTGGCCCAGAGCAGCAGCCACGCTGCCCAAGAAATCAACAGCCTGATCACGGCCTCGGTGCGCAAGGCCGAAGCCGGCTCGGCCCGCGCCCAAGGCGCCGGACAACAGATGAACGAGATCATCGAAGGTGTCTTCCAAGTCCGCGACCTGATGGAACATTTGCAGGCCAGTGCTTCGGAACAGGGGGGCCATCTGGACCATGTCGAGCACGCCATGCAAGCGCTGGAGGAGATGACCAGCCAGAACGCCGCCCTGGTGGAGCAGTCGACGGCGGCTTCTGCGGCCCTGCACGGCCAGGCCCATGGCCTGGCTGCCAATATGAGGCAGTTCCGCACCGCCGCCTGATTGAAACTGCCTCGCTGCCCTTGCTCCGACAGCAAGCCCCTGAACCGGGGATGCCGCCGGGCTGCGGCGCGAAATCGTTCACACGATCGGTCTTCGCCTCTGCGCCAAAAGCGCGTGGCGAAGGCAGACTGGCGTCCGCAGTTTGTCGTGCGGCCCACCCCGAACCGTCCTGTTCATGGACGCCGGGCCGCCACTGCGACATATGTCACAGGCCGCTCAGGAATCCATGGAATCCAGCATCAAGAACTCAGTGTGTGGCGCCGATAGCGTCACAGGCATCGCAAGCGCCCCGCCGGGGTGCCCGGCCGCAGCAGCACGCCGGACCGGCGCAGCAGCCACCACAACAAGCAGTTCTTGACGAGGGATTCATCGATGAATTTTCTGACCCAGCTGCGCATCAGCCAGCGTCTGGCCGTGAGCTACGGCCTCCTGATTCTTCTGCTGATCGCGATCGGCAGCTACGGCGCCAACACGGCCAACCGCCTCGCCAAGGACTTGGACCTCACGGCCAACTCCAGCCTGGTCAAGATCGCCTCGGCCAATGCGCTTGAGGAACAAGTCAATGTGATCGCCCGTGCCTCGCGCGACCTGCTGCTGCTCGACGAAGCCCGCCAGATCAAGAAGCAGAAGGCCGCCATCGAAGCCGCCCTGGCCGAGAGCGACAAGCAGATCAACGACGTCGAAGCTCGCCTGGTCGGCGACAAGGAAAAAGACCTAGTGCGCCAGGTTCGTGAGCACAAGACCGCCTTTGTCGGCGCTGTGGCCAAGTTCCAGAAGATCCAGAAGGACGGCAGTCCGGACGAGGCGCGTGAAAGCCTGATCACCGATGTGCGCCCGGCTCAGCAAGCCTACCAAGAAGGCCTCAAGGGCCTGGTCGAGCTGCAGTTCGAGAGCGCCCGAGACCTGGCCATCTCCGGTGGCGAGATGGCGCGCAATGCCGTGCTTCTGACCGGTGTCTTGGTGCTGGTGGCGGTGGTGATCGGCGTTGGTGGCGGCCTGGTGATTGCCCGCTCCATCGTCCTGCCGGCGCGCCGTGCCCAAGCCGCAGCCGAAGCCATCAGCGCCGGCGACCTGACACTGGCCATCCACGCTGAAGGCCATGACGAATTGAGCCAGATGCTGCGCGCCATGCAGGATATGCAGGCCGCACTGACCGGCGTGGTCAGCAGCGTCAGCGACGCGGCCGGTGAAGTGGCACAGAACTCCTCGGACATTGCCGACAGCAATGTCAATTTGTCGGACCGCACGGCCCGCTCGGCCGCCAGCCTGCAAAACACAGCGGCCTCGGTGGAAGAAATCGCCGCCAACCTGAACGGCGCCAGCGACCTGACCCGTCGCGCAGCCAGCATCGCCACCAAGGCGCGTCAATCGGCCTCGGCTGGCGGCGCAGTGGTCGCCAAGGTGGTCGACACCATGGAAGAAATCAGCGCCAGCTCGCGCAAGATCGGCGACATCATCGGCGTCATCGACGGCATTGCCTTCCAGACCAACATCCTGGCCCTGAACGCTGCCGTGGAAGCGGCGCGTGCCGGCGAGCATGGCCGCGGCTTCGCGGTCGTAGCCTCCGAAGTGCGCGCCCTGGCGTCGCGCTCGGCCGCCGCGGCCAAGGAAATCAAGGTGCTGATCCAGGAATCGTCCGTCAAGGTCGAGAACGGCACCGCCCTGGTCAACAACGCCGGCGTCACCATCCGCAGCGTCGTCGACGAAGTCAACAATATGGGTCAGCTGATCGAAGAAATCTCGCACTCGGCCCAGGAGCAGGCAGCCGGTGTCGGCGTGGTCAACAACGCCATGAACGAACTGGACCGCACCACCCAGCAGAACACAACCTTGGTCGATGAGCTCGGTCGCTCGACCGACGCGCTCAAGACCAGCTCCTCACGCCTGCTCGACGCCGTCGGTTTCTTCCGCGCCGTGCCGGCCTGATCACCTTCCAGTTTCCCGTCCGTTTTTTTTGCCCCACATCCCTTTGTCACAAGCAGTCGAGACCCGCACCATGAAGTACACCCGCACTCCCGCCGCCTCCTTTTCCCTGCTGCGCGCTGCCGGCCTGTTCGCCGCCACCGTGGCACTGGCCCTGAGCGCCCACGCTGCACCCAAGATCGTCAAGAAGGTGCCGCCGGAGTTCCCGCGTGAAGCCGAGAAGCAATCCATCACCCGCGGCACCGTGACCGCCAAGATGGCCATCGACGGCGACGGCAAGGTCACCGGCGTGGACATCCTGGAAGCGCAACCGCGTAAGATCTTCGACCGTTCGGTCACCAACGCCTTGATGGACTGGCGCTTCGAAGCCAGCGGCGAAAAGCAGCACCACGAAGTCAAGCTCGTCTTCAACAACGAGGACTGAACGTGGACACAGGATGNCGTCTTCAACAACGAGGACTGAACGTGGACACAGGATGCTGCCTGCGCAGCATCCTGTGCCTCGTTCAGGCCTGAGCGCATGCTTGCGCGAAGGCTGATGTGGACAGAGCACCCTGCCTGCGCAGCATCCTGTGCCTCGTTCAGTGCCAGAGCGCATGCTTGCGCGATGGCCGATAGCGATCAGCCTCACCTGCCTGCGCAGCATCCTGTGCCTCGTTCAGGCCTGAGCGCATGCTTGCGCGAAGGCTGAGCCTGCGAACCAGCGCAAAAAAGCCCGGTCACGCCGGGCTTTTCCTATGGTGCCAAGCGGCCCGTGTTCAGACCTTGCTCAAAAACTTCGGCGCCGCCCGCTTGAGACTGGCCTGCTCATAGGCATAGCCGTAGGCCAACAGCTTGGCTTCCTGCCAGGCCAGGCCGCCGAAAGAAATACCAGCCGGTAGCTCGCCCACCAAGCCCATGGGCACCGTCAGATGCGGGTAACCGGCCACGGCAAAGGGCGAGGTGAAACCACCCGCGGTGAAGTGATCGCCCAGCAAGGGATCGGTGAGCCAGGCCAGATTGCCCGAGGGCGCCACCACAGCGTCGAGCTGGTGCTCGGCGAACATGGCGTCCAAGCCTTCCTTGCGGGCGTAGCGCAGGTTGTTTTCGACCGCCTTGCGGTAGACCTCTCTGTCCAGGCCCTGAGTGGCCTGGGACATCTCGAACAACTCCTGATCGAAGAAGGGCATGACGGTCTTGGCATGGGCCTGGTTCCAGGCGATCAGGCCGGCCAGGTCCTTGACCGGCGCATCGGGCTGGTAGGCGGCCAGGTATTCGGCCAGGCCGACCTTCAACTCGTGCATCAGCACGGTCATTTCGCTGTCGCCGTACTTCTCCTGGTGCGGGATCTTGAGGTCCTGATCGATGAGCACTGCCCCCTGGGCCTTGAGCACGGCCAGGGCCGCGTCGAACAAGGTATTGACCTGGGGCTGGGGCGGCTGGGCGCCGCGCAGCACGCCGATGCGGGCACCGCGCAGGGCCTCCTTGCGCAAGCCGGTGAGGTAATCGGCTGGCTTGGGCGCGGCGGCGGTGGCGCGGTCCTCAGTGTCGGGCGCTGCCAGGACCTGCAGCAAGGCAGCGGCATCGCGCACATATCGGGTCATGGGGCCGGCCGTGTCCTGGCTGGCCGAGATGGGTATGACGCCGCTGCGGCTGACCAAGCCCACGGTGGGCTTGAGGCCGACGATGCCGCAGATGCTGGCCGGTGAAATGATGGAGCCGTCGGTCTCGGTGCCCACCGCCAGGGCACACAGGCCGGCCGCCATGGCCACGGCCGAGCCGGAGCTGGAGCCACTGGGGTTGCGCGCCAGCACATGGGGGTGACGGGTCTGGCCGCCGCGGCTGCTCCAGCCGCTGGTCGAGCGGCTCGAACGGATATTGGCCCATTCGCTGAGATTGGTCTTGCCGAGGATGACGGCACCGGCGGCGCGCAGGCGCGTGACCAGAAAGGCATCGCGGCTGGCATGCAGACCGGCCAGCGCCAGCGAGCCGGCCGTGGTGCTCATGGCGTCGGCGGTGGCGATATTGTCCTTGAGCAGCACCGGCACGCCGTGCAGCGGACCGCGCGGGCCGCGGCGCTTGTCGCGGCGTTCGCGATCCAGCTCGATCGCCTGCGCCAGCGCCTGCGGGTTGAGCTCGATCACCGAACGCAGCTGCGGCCCCTGGCGATCCAGCGCATTGATGCGGCGCAGGTAATGGCGGGTCAGGCTTTCAGCGCTCAGCTGACCGCTGGTCAGACCTTGCTGAACGCCTTGCAGATCGAGGGCGTCGAGGCGGCCAGGAGGCAAGGGCGTCACAGACGCGACCGGTTCAGCAGCCTGGGCCAAGGCAGCCCCCAAGCTCAGGGACCCGGCGACAAAGCCGCGCCGGTTCAGGAAACTGTCTTGAGTGCTCATACGGGGTCCGTGTCGTGTGCAGTGTGGCGAAGCAGGCTGGCTTGTGGAGGGACTGCATGACAAGACAGAGCCGGGCATTGTGACCAGCCCGGCCGCGCCTTGCACCCTAGGACAAGCCCGGGCGGGCCGGTCGAAAAACCGTCACGGGACGGCGCAAGCCTCAAGTTCTGAGCGCCGCAGCCGAAACCCTGGCTTCGTGCCGCTTTCCCAGGTCCCGCCATGGCTGAAGCCCCTGCCCCCACCTTGTCCGAGCTTGAGGCAGCGCTCGCGCGCATGGTGCAAGAGCGCTACCCCCACGCCGAAAGCGACGACGAAGCGGAACTGCAGGCCATGGCCGCGCGCGACTGCGAATACCTGTTGACCCGGATCCGCATCCTCGAAGCCGAGCTGGTCGAGGCCAACGACGAGGTGAAATGGATTGCCCCCGGCCACCGCAGCTCGCCGGCCCAGGCGCTCAAACGCATCAAGGCCTTGTGCACGCGCTTCCCTGACCTCTTCCAAGCCATGCTGGTGGTCACCGTCACCCATCCGGCCGTGGCCAAGGAGATGCTGGCGCCGGCGATCAAGCAGTTCCGTCGCGACACCGACACCCTGAGCAGCGAGGACATGAGCGGTTTGCTGGTGGCCATCAGCAACGGCGCCCAGCAAGCCTTCGAAGCAGTGCTGCGCACGCGCAAAAACGCGGAACGCAAAGGCAGTGGCGGCGGCGGCGTGTCCTGGGTCAAGGACTGAGGCCGGGCGCCCGCGCCGGCAACAAGTGGCCAAACTCAGCGGCTGGGGCCATGGGCCAGATGCTGCATCAAGACCGGGCCGGCATCGGCGCGACTCAAGTCCAGCCACACCACCGTGCCAAGCGCCAGCAGCAAGGCCGCGCAGGCCGTGGCCCAACGCAGGCGGCGCTGCAGCTGCCGGCGCTGGTGGTAGGCGGCGCCCTGAAGGCGCCCGCCGGCTGGCATGGGTGGCGGCTGGTCGACGAGCTTGCGTGTGGAGCGCATGACCCGCTGCGCCTGCTTGCGGCCGTCCCGCCCGCTGACCACCTCGAAGCTCAAGACCTCACCCAGCACCGGCTGCTCGCCATCGGGCGGAAATGCGGAAATGTGAACGAACAACTCTTGCCCGCCGTCCAGCGGGGCGATGCTGCCGTAGCCGCGCAAGGCGGTCCAAGTGCTCAGCTTGCCTTCGAATCTCATGATGTACCCCCATCGACGCCGTGAAGGGCACTGTCCCTGAACAGGCCCCACTCTTTTCTATCTATCTTTTTTGAGCGTCTTCATGGTGCCGCGCCGACTCGAGCAAGGCTGCAACAAGGGGTAAGGCGCTGTAAAGAGTGCCAAGTTCATCACGAACCGCGGGGCCATGGGGCGCCTGAGTGGCCGCCAGGTCCACCGGAATACAACGGGTCAGCGCTGCTGCGCCCGTGCTTGCAAGGCCAGGGCCGTGTCCTGCATGCCGGACACCTGTTGGCGCAGCTGGTCCAGGCTGTGGGCGTGCTGCGGCCCGATCCGGCGGCCGGCCGCGGCCTGTTCCTGGCGGGCCAGACGCTGGCGCAACTGCCGCTCTTTGGCGCGAACCTGGGCGCGTTCGCGCTCCAGCTCGGCGGCACTCAGGCGGTTCCAGCGGGGTCGTTTCTCGGGCATGGCGGTCTCCTTGACGGCAGGGGGATGCGCCGACCGGGCCGGTGGCGGATCGACTCGCACTATGGAAGGCGCGGCCTGGCGCCTCAAGCGCGGAGTGACGAAGCCGGGCCGCCCCGGGTTCGCTCCACCGTGGGCCGGGTTTGCTCCCTGAACGTCGGCGTTTGTTCCCTTTGGCAACGGCGCTGACGGGCCGGCGTCAGCAGGGCGGACCTTCGTCACTGCCAAACAGCAGGGAGCGCAGCGATTTCTAGAGTCGCGCCATCCCACCCCTGCAGGCCGAGCGCATTGCGGCCGGGTGTGGAGCTCCCAAAACCTTCCACCAGCTTCTAGCCCTCGGAGACATTCCCCATGTACAAGAAAACAAGCCTGGCCCGCTCACTCGCGCTGGCCTTCGGCAGCGCGGTGCTGATGCTCAGCATGCCCGCGCCCGTGCTGGCCCAGTCCAACACGGCCGGCTCCATTTACGGCACGGTCAGCGCCGCCCCCGGCACCATGATCCAGCTCGAGAACAAGGCCACCGGCGCCAAGCGCAGCGTGACCGGCGATGCCAGCGGCCGCTTCAACTTCGCCTCGGTGCCGCCGGGCAGCTACCGCCTGCAGCTCTTGCGCGATGGCAAGGTCGTCGAGACCCGCGACGACATCGAACTGTCCGCCAGCCAGAACCAGGAAATCAGCTTTGCCAACGCCGGCAACACCCTGGAAGCGGTGCTGGTGACCGGCACGCGCAAGGTCATCGATGTGACCAAGACCAGCAGCAGCACGAGCTTCTCGGCCGAGAAGCTGGCGGCCCTGCCGATTGCCAAGAACGTGACCTCGGTCGTGCTGCTGGCCCCCAACACCACCGCAGCCGACAGCCGCTACTCGGGCGGCTCCAGCTTCGGCGGCGGCGCGGCCTCGGAGAACGCCTCTTACATCAACGGCTTCCCGGTCACCAACCCCCTGACCCAGCTGGGCGCCAGCGAGCTGCCCTTCGGTGCCATCCAGGAACTGCAGGTGCTGACCGGTGGCATGGGCGCAGAGTTCGGCCGATCGGTGGGCGGCGTGGTGAACATCATCACCAAGAGCGGCAGCAACCAATGGGAGGGCGGCGTGATGATGAGCGTGGAGCCCTCAGCGCTGCGCGGCAAGAGCGTGAACCTGAACTACCCGACGACGGGCGCGGCCGTGAATGCCAAGACCGACGGCCAGCTGCGCCGCTTCCGCGCCGATGATCGCCTGAGCAAGACCGAAGTGGGCGCCTATGTCGGCGGCCCGCTGATCAAGGACAAGCTCTTCCTCTTCGTTGCTGCCCAGCAGAACGACAACAAGAACAGCCGCGTGCGCTCGGACAATCTGTCGACCGACAACGCCTCGGTGCTCAAGTGGGGCTGGACCGAGGACAAAGATCGCAGCCAACGCCTGTTCTCCAAGCTGGACTGGAACCTGAGCGACGAACACCGCCTGGAGCTGAGCGCCATCCGCGACAACTCCACCCGTGACAGCACTTATTCGGGCTACGACTACAGCAAGTTCAGCCGCGTGGCAGGCTCGCCCGTCACCCTGAACTACAAGAACATTGCCGGTCAGACCCCCGATGGCGGCGATGTCAACATCCTGAAGTACACCGGCTACCTCACGCCGGACTTGACCGTCACGGCCCTGGCCGGTGAAAGCCGCGTCAAACACGTCAACGGCATCGCAGGCGCCGACATCTACGACCCGGCCAAGGCCTTGTTCGGCGTCCAGTTCCCGGCCGGCACCCAGGCACCCGGCCTGAGCTATTTCAACCCGAACCCCCTGGTGGGCTCATCGATGAGCGGCAAGGACGCACACGACACCATCAAGAGCAAGCGTATCGACGTCGAATACCAGCTGGGCAGCCACTCCCTGCGTGCTGGTATCGACGACAACAAGCTGAGCTCGGTGGCCGCAGGTGACTTCACCGCCGGCGGCGGCACCTGGCGCTACCGCAAGGCTCCCAACCCCAACGCCGTGCGCTTGGCCGGCAAGACCTTCGACTTGCAGACCGGCGGTGCCGCGCCGACCGTGCTGCAAAAACAAGGCTTCTACGTCTTGCGCTCTCTGTTCGACGACCTGACCGATGCCTACTCGGACCAGTCCGCGCTCTATCTGGAGGACCGCTGGCAGGTCAACAAGCAGCTGCTGCTGACGGCCGGCATCCGCAAGGAGGACTACAACAACCGCAACCACTTCAACGAAAAATTCGTCGACCAGAAAAACCAGATCGCCCCGCGCCTGGCGGCCGCCTTTGACGTGAACGGTGACGGCTCGCTCAAGCTCTTCGGTTCGGCTGGCCGCTATTTCATCCAGATCCCGACACACCTCGCGGTGCGCGGCGCCAGCCCATCGACCGGCACCGACCAGATCTTTGGCTACACCGGCATTGACCCGACGACCGGCGCGCCCACCGGCCTGAACCAGGTGTCCGAACCCCGCTCGGCCAATAACGAGCTGGGTCAACGCAAGGACGTACGCCAGATCACCGCCACGAATCTGAAGCCGACCTACCAGGACGAAATCGTCCTCGGCTTTGAGAAGGCGCTGCAGAAGGACCTGGCCTTCGGAGCCCGCCTGACCTACCGCAAGCTGCGCTCGACCATCGACGACTACTGCGACCAGACGCCGATCGACGCCTGGGCCGTGGCCAATGGCGTGGACAACTCGAACTACCCCGGCTTCAACTGCGCCTCGGTCAACCCGGGCGAGAAGGTCGAACTCGATGTGGACTTCGCCGGCGACGGCAAGAAGTACCACCGCGTGAGCCTGTCGCCGGAGGACATGGGCCTGCCCAAAGCCAAGCGCAGCTATCTGGCCCTGGACTTGTTCCTGGAGCACGCGCTGCGCAATGGCTGGTACGGCAAGGTCAACTACACCTGGTCGCGCAACTACGGCAACACCGAAGGGCAGACGTTGTCGGATGTGGCGCAGACCGATGTGTCGGCCACCCAGACCTGGGACAACGGCGACGTGATGATCGGCGCCTACGGCCCGCTGGCCAACCACCGGACCCATCAGCTCAAGGCCTACGGCTTCTACCAACTCAACGACGAGTGGACCGTGGGTGGCGCTGCGATCTTGTCGTCGGGTCGGCCGATCAGCTGCCTGAACAACTTCACGACGGCCCCGGGGCAGGGTGCGGGCTCACCGTCCTACCGTTTCCATTACTGCGAAGGCCAGCTCTCGCCGCGCGGCGCCATCGGCAATCTGCCCATGGAGCAGCGTCTGGATCTGAACTTCAGCTACCAGCCGCGCGCACTCAAGGGCTTGGGTTTGAAGGTCGATGTGTTCAATGTGCTGAACCGCCAGCAAGCCATCACCGTGCGTGAAGACCGCAATGTGCCCAACTCGGTGGCCGTGGACGCCGTGGCCAACGGCACCCTCGCCACCGCCGCCGCCCGCGCCGTCAAACTCACCGTCTCCTACGACGTGAAGTTCTGACGTGGGTCCGAAGGAAGGCCTTGAGGCCTTCCTGACGCCCACGGAAGGACTGGGCGCCTGCCTGCACCCAGGCTGACGTGGGTCCGAAGGAAGGCCTTGAGGCCTTCCTGACGCCCACGGAAGGACTGGGCGCCTGCCTGCACCCAGGCTGACGTGGGTCCGAAGGAAGGCCTTGAGGCCTTCCTGACGCCCACGGAAGGACCGGGCGCCTGCCAGAGCCCGGGCTAAGATAGGACCGAGGACAGGCCCTGCGGCCTGTCCGACGCCTGTCGAAGGCCTGAGCGCCTGCCTGCGCCCAGGCTGAGGTGGGACCGAAGGAAGGCCTTGAGCCCCACAGGACGCCTGCCTCAGCCGAAGCGCGCCCGCACCTCTTTGACAAAGCGCTCGCTGACCGGCACCACCTCGCCCGAACGCAGGCTCAGCGCGTACGTGCTATCGCCAGTGACGGCCAGGCTGGCAAAGGTCTCGGGTCGCACCAGAGCCGTTCGGTGCACGCGCTGGAACTGCCCACGCGGGAGCCTCTCCTCCAGCGCGGCCAGTGTGGAGCGATGCAGGACCACACGCGCCGCCGCAGACGCGGTCGGCGCCAGATGCAGTTCCACATAATTGCCGGCCGCGGAAATCCACTCGATGTCGGCCACGGCGATGCGCTCAACTCGACCCACCGAACGCACGCTGAGGAAGGGCAGCTCCGGCATGCCCTCGCCGGCGGCGCGGCTTTGCTGTTCGCGCACAAAAGCCTGCACGGCCTCGGCTTGCAGGGCCGCACCCTGCTGGAGGCTGAGCCACTGCTCGGCCCGGCCCAGCATGGCGGCAAAGCGTTGGTCGTCGAAGGGCTTGAGCAGGTAGTCGAGCGCGAACACATCGAAGGCGCTCAGCGCATGCTCGTCGTAAGCGGTGACGAAAACCACCAAGGGCGTCTGCGATGAGGGCTGCTGAGCCAGCTCGGCCGCGAAGGCCAGACCGTTCTGGCGCGGCATCTGAATGTCCAGCAAGAGCAGATCGACCTCGCGCTGCGCCAGGGCCACGCGCGCTTCGGCGGCGCTGGCGCATGCACCCACGCAGCGCCACTGCGGATGCTCGGCCAAGGCCAGCTGCAGATTGCTACGCGCCAGCGCCTCGTCGTCAACGATCAGTGCGTTCCACATCTTCATCATTCACTTCCCGCCATGGCAGGCTCAATTCGAGGACAAAAAGGCCCTGATCCTGATGGGTTTGCAGCCCGGCTGCGGCGCCGTAAAGCATGGCCAGGCGTTCGCGCGTGGCGCTCAGGCCAACGCCATGACCGCGCTGGCTGCTGGGGCTGTCACCGAGCGAATTCTCGATGCGCAGCCCAATTCGAGGCCCCCCGTCGTCCTCGGCACACAGAGAGATCGACACCCGCCCCAAGCCGGCGCCCGCCTCCAAACCATGGCGAATGGCGTTCTCAACCAGAGGCTGGAACAACAAGGGCGGGCAGGCTGCCTGCTGCCAGTCGGCCGCTGCAATCTGCCAATCGAGCTGCAAATCGTCGCCAAAGCGCAAGCTCTGCAGTGCCAGGTACTCGCGCACAAAATCCAGCTCGTCCTGCACCGTCACCCAATCCCGCTTGCTGACGCGCAAGGCATAACGCAGCAATTCGCTGACCCGGGTCAGGGCCGACAGCGCCTGGCCGCGCTCGCCGGCGCGCACCAAGGAGGAGATGCCGTTCAGGGTGTTGAACAGGAAATGTGGTTCCAGCTGTCCTTGCAGCAGGGTCAGGCGCAAGCGCATGTTGTCGCTCTGGGCGATTGCCCAATCGCGCTCACGGCGGCGACTGCGCTGCCAGGCACTCAGGCCGACCACGGCCGCAAAAGTACCCGTGACCACCATGAACTCAAACCACCAGAGCACACCCTCCTGGCGCCCGAGGTTGGCCAAGAGCCGATGCCAGGGCCGATCCAACCGCCACATCACGGCTACCACCTTGGCCGTGATGGCCAGGGGCACCACCACACTCACGCTTAGGACATAGAGCCCAGCCAGTTGCCGGGCCTGGGTCCAGCGCTGCGGCCAGCGCTCGATGCACAGATGTAGCAACCAGGTGTAGAGCGCCAAGAAGCTCAGAGCACCCAGCGAGTCCTGCAGACCCACCCAGGCGGAGCTGCCTCCGCCTCCACGGCGGGCGGCATCGGCGTACAGGGTGGCCGTCATCAAGAGGCCGACCGCCAACCAGGCCAGCAGAGACCAGAACAAGGATTGCACCCAGTGCGTCTCTGGCCTGATAGGGCTTGTCTCGCCCTCTGCTTGAGGCAGGGGCAGAGAAGGCAGCAATGGTGATGGCATCGGAGAGATTCGAAGGGCGGGCGAAGCCGTGGCACAGCGAGATAAAAGCTTGCACCCGAGCGCGCAACTGTAGGGGATGGGCAAGCGCGCCCAAAAGGGCTTGGCGGCAGCAGCTCGGGGTTTCGTCCCAAGGCGAACACGCAGCGCCCCGGCGAAAACACCAGGCCATGCAGAAACAGTCCAGTCTGTGTAAGCTGCGGGCGGCGCGACGCAGCCGCTCGGCTGCCGCCGACCGGCTGCATTCGCCCCCGACCCTCGCCACATTTTTCGCCATCCTCCCCACCCCAGGAGACGCCCATGAGCATCCAGCTGACCGTGAACGGCCAGGCCGCCACCCTCGACGCCGACCCCGACATGCCCTTGCTGTGGGCGCTGCGCGAAGACCTTCAATTGACCGGCACCAAGTTCGGCTGCGGCATGGCCTTGTGCGGGGCCTGCACCGTGCACCTGGACGGCCAGCCCGTGCGCGCCTGTTCCACGCCCTTGTCGGCCGCCGCAGGCAAGAAGATCACCACCATCGAAGGCGTGAGCGCCAGCAAGACCGGGCGTGCCGTGCAGGCCTCCTGGGTCAAGCTCGATGTGCCGCAGTGCGGCTACTGCCAGAGCGGCCAGATCATGAGCGCCTGCGCCCTGCTGGCGGCCAAGAAAAAGCCCAGTGACGCCGACATCGACCAGGCCATGAGCGGCAATATCTGCCGCTGCGGCACCTACCAGCAGATCCGGGTCGCCATCCACGACGCCTCGGCCACGCTCAGCCAGAAGGGAGCTTGAGATGCACAACGCCCAAAGCCCTAAGGCCGCCACCTTGAACCGCCGCCAGCTGCTGCAGGCCGGCGCCAGCGGCGCCGCCGCCCTGAGCATCGGTTTCGCCCTGCCGCTGGCCGCGCGCCGCGCCCAGGCGCAAGCCGCCAGCAACACCTTCGCCCCCAATGCCTGGCTGCGCCTGACGCCAGACAACCGCGTCACCGTGCTCTGCGGCAGCTCGGAAATGGGCCAGGGCGTGCTGACCGCCATCCCCATGCTGCTGGCCGAAGAGCTGGACGCCGACTGGCGCCAGGTCGGCGTCGAGCAGGCGCCGGCCGATGGCCGCTACAACAACCCCATGTTCGGCATGCAGGCCACCGGCGGCAGCACCACGGTGCGCGCCCACTGGACACCGCTGCGCCAGGCCGGTGCCGCGGCTCGCGAGATGCTGGTGGCGGCCGCAGCGACCCAGTGGCAGCTGCCCGCCGCCCAGCTACGCACCGAGCGCGGCCATGTGCTGGGCCCGGCCGGACAGAAAGTGGCCTACGGCGCCCTGGTCGCCGCGGCCTCGCAGCTGCCCGTGCCCAGCGCGCCCAAGCTCAAGGCCTCGGCCGACTTCAAGATTCTGGGCCGCCCCACCCGACGCCTGGACACACCGGCCAAGACCAATGGCACGGCCCGATACGGCATCGACGCCCAGGTCGAGGGCATGGTGATCGCCGTGCTGTCGCGCGCGCCCTTCGAAGGCGCAAAACCCAAGCAGATGGACGAAGCGGCAGCACGCGCCGTCAAAGGCGTGGTGCAGGTCATCACCCTGCCCTTCGGCGTGGCGGTGCTGGCCCAAGGCTACTGGGCCGCACAACAAGGCCGCCAGGCCCTCAAGCTGGAATGGGACCTGAGCGCCAAGCCCGAGCAAGCGACGCTGTCCCCGGCCCAGGTCAGCACCCTGCTGCTGCAAGGTGCCGAACAGGCCTCGGCCGTGGCGGTGGACCAGGGCAATCTCAAGGATGCATCCGCCGTGGCCGTCAAGACCCTGAGCGCGCGCTACGAGGTGCCCTATTTGGCCCATGCCTGCATGGAGCCACTCAACTGCTTGGCCTGGGTACAGGCCGACCGGGCCGAGGTCTGGACCGGCACCCAAGGCTCAGGGCCCACACAAATGGTGGTGGCCCAGGTGGCCGGCATGCCGCAAGCCAATGTCAAGGTCAACACCAGCTTGCTGGGCGGTGGCTTCGGGCGCCGCTTTGCGCATGATGTGACCATTGCCGCGACCCTGCTGTCCAAGATCAGCGGGCGGCCGGTCAAGCTGATTTACGACCGTGCCGACGACATGGCCGCCGGCTTCTACCGCCCCGCCTCGGTGGTGCAGTTCGAAGGCGCGCTGGACGCCCAGGGCCGGCCGACCATGCTGCGCGCCGATGTGGGCTCGCCCTCCATCATGGCGGCCTCGGGCTTTATGAAGATCCCCGAGAACGGTGTGGACTCCATGGCTGTCGAGGGCCTGGCCGACCAGCCCTACGACATCGCCAATCTGCGCATCGCCTATGGCCGCGCCGAGCCCGGCCCGCAAGTCTGGTTCTGGCGCTCGGTGGGGCATTCACAGAACGCCTTTTTCCTGGAAAGCTTCATCGACGAAATGGCCCACGCCGCCGGCGCCGACCCGCTGCAGTTCCGCCTCGCCGCCTTGGGCAAGCAGCCGCGTTTGCAGGCGGTGCTGCGCCTGGCTGCGGCCAAGGCCGGCTGGGGCAAGAAACTGCCCAAGGGCGTGTTCCGCGGCATCGCCGTGGCCGAGAGCTTTGGCAGCTTTGTCGCCGAGGTGGCCGAGGTCTCGGTGGGCAAGGACGGCGCGCCCAAGGTGCACCGCGTGGTGGCGGCCGTGGACTGCGGTCAGACGGTCAACCCGCTGACCATCCAGCACCAGGTCGAGAGCGCCATCTGCTACGGCCTCTCGGCTGCGCTCTACGGCAAGATCACGCACAAGGACGGACGCGTCGAGCAGAGCAATTTCCACGACTACCCGGTCGTTCGCATGAGCGAAATGCCCAAGGTGGAGGTGCATCTGGTGGCCAGCCAAGAAGCGCCCGGCGGTATCGGCGAGCCCGGCACGCCACCCCTGGCGCCGGCAGTGGCGAACGCCATCTTTGCCGCCACCAGCGTGCGCCTGCGCCAGCTGCCGATCGACCCGGCCCTGCTGATCAAGAAGGGCTGAGGTCGGCCTTGAGCGTGTCGATCAGGCCCTGCAACAGGGCCTGATCTTCGACGCTGAACTGGCTGGCGCGCATCAGCGACTCGCGCTCCAGCTCGCGCATGCGCCAGCTGAATTCGCGCACCAGGGAGACCGTCTCGACCTTGACCTGGCCGGCCTCCGCGACCAGCTCACCGAACACGGTCGCGGGCGCGCCAGTGTCCAGGCCGGCGCTGCTGAAGGACGTCTGCAGCTGCTGCATGCGATGGAGCAGCAGCTCCAGCATGCGCCGCAAGGCCGGGCTGGCGTCGGCCATGCGCGCGTCGATGAGCTCGCGCGAGGCGCGGAAGCTGCGCAGCACGGCCGCGACCCGCACCGCTTTGGGCAAAGCATCGGCCAGGCTGGCCGCCTCGTCGGGCAGGGCATTGGGCCCAGCGCAGGCCAGCGAAACCCGGCGCAACTCCTCCAGCAAACCGCTGCCGAACTCGCCCGGGATCAGCTTGGTGGCGATGCTGGCGTGCACGACGGCGCTGGCGCCACTCTCCATCAGGCCGACCAGCCACTCGGCGGCGGCCAGGATCTGCGCCGGCAGACCCAGCTGGGCCTCGCCGCGCAGGCCTTGCGGGTAGCCAAAGCCGTCCAGGCGCTCATGGTGGCTGATCACCAATTCGGCCAGGGCCGGGCCACCACCGGCAATGCCGCTCAGGACCCGGTGGCTGATGATGGAATGACTGACCAGATGGCGCCACTGCTCGGCATGCAAAGGCAGATCGCGGCGCAGAAACTCGGGTTGCAGATAGAGCTCACCGACATCGTGCAAGAGGCCGGCACGGGCCAGCAAGCGGTGGCCCTCGATGTCGCCGGGCAGCAGGCGGCGCGCCAGGCCCAGTGCGGCCAGGGCCACACCGACCGCATGTTCCAGCCGGTCGGGGCCGCGCTGGGCATAGACAGTCAGCAAGGCCTGCAAAGGTACCGACAAGGGCAAGTTCCCCAGCGATTCGGCCGCCGGCCGGGCGCGCTCGTGCTGGCACAGCTGCTGCAGCAGTGGATGGCGTTGCAGCAGCTCCTGCGCCAGCGCGCTCAAGCGCTGCGGCGCGATGCCCTCGCTCAGGCCCAGGCAATGCTCGAGCGGTTTTTGCAGCTTGTGCTGCAGCAGGCGCTCGCGTTGGCTGGCGCTGATCTTGCTGCCACGCGCCAGCAGCTTGACGCCGCTGCCGCTGACGATGTCTTCCGTGGCCTCGATCTCGCGTTGCTCAGCGGTGGCGACCAGATGGTCGAGGTAATGCGGGTTGACCGAACCGTCATCCTCGGCCGCGGCGCGCTTGATGGCTTCCAGCATGGGCAAGGCGGGGTGAGCTGCAGGGGAAGAAGCGCCAGCGCCGCTCAGGCCGGCGGGTAGCCCGCTTCGCTCAGCGCCTGGGCCAGCGCGGCCTCGCTCTGCACCCCGCCCTCGACCTGCAGGCGATGGGCAGGCAGATCGAAGCTCAGCTTCGCTTGCGGGTCCAGCGCGGTCAGGGCCGCAGTGATGGCGGCCACGCAATGGCCGCAGCTCATATCGGGGAGGGTGAATTCGCTCATGGGGTTCCCGGCGCAAAAAAGGCACTGGATGCCAGTCTAGGGCAGCTCGGGCAGCTTGGCGCGACACTAGCCGCATATGAATGCAACCCCTGCACGCCCTGAGTCCTCCGCCAGCCTGCGCCTGCCGCTCTCGGGCATGAGCTGCGCTTCTTGCGTCGCCCGCGTCGAGACCTTGCTGCGCAAACAAACCGGGGTCCTCTCGGCCGAGGTCAATCTGGCCACCGAAACCGCCGTACTGACGGGTTCGCCGGATTTGCCCAGCCTGGCAGCCGCACTGGCGCAGGCCGGCTATCCGCTCAAGCTGAAAACCTGGCGCTTGCGCATCCAGGGCATGACTTGCGCCTCCTGCGTCGGCCGGGTCGAGCGGGCGCTGCTGAAGCTGCCGGGGGTGCTGACGGCCGAAGTGAACCTGGCCATCGAAAGCGCCAATGTGCAGGTGCTGGAAGGCATCACGGCGGCGACGCTGACGGCCGCCGTCGGCAAAGCCGGTTACGAGGCCAGCCTGCTGGACACCCAGGATGCCGGCGCGAGCGGCCCGCCCTGGTCCGCCAGCGTCTGGCCGGTGGCGATCGCCGCCCTGCTGTGCGCGCCCCTGGTGCTGCCCATGCTGGGCATGCTGGTCGGCCAGCACTGGATGCTGAACGGCTACTGGCAGCTGGCTCTGGCGGCACCGGTGCAGTTCTGGCTGGGCGCACGCTTTTACAAAGCCGGCTGGGCCGCCCTGCGCGCTGGCAGCGGCAATATGGACTTGCTTGTGGCCCTGGGCACCAGCGCGGCCTTTGGTTTGTCGCTGTACGAGCTCTGGGCCCATGGGCCGATGAGCATGGCTTTGTATTTCGAATCGGCGGCCGTGGTCATCTGCCTGGTGCTGCTGGGCAAATGGCTGGAAGCGCGGGCCAAGCGCCAGACCACCGAGGCCATCCGCGCCCTGCAGGCCCTGCAGCCGCAGAGCGCACGCGTGCTGCGCGAGAGCCGGGAACAGGAGCTGCCGCTGGAACAGCTGCGGCTCGGTGACGAAGTGCTGGTGCGGCCGGGCGAACGGATCCCGGTCGACGGCCTGGTGCTGGAGGGCCGCAGCCAGGTCGACGAATCGCTGATCACCGGCGAGAGCCTGCCGGTGGCCAAGCAGGCCGGCGAACACCTGACCGGCGGCGCCGTCAATGGCGAAGGCCTGCTGCGCCTGCGTTGCACCGCCCTGGGCGCGGAATCGACCCTGGCCCGCATCGCCCGCATGGTGGAAGACGCCCAAGGCCACAAGGCGCCGATCCAGCGCCTGGTCGACCGGGTCAGCGCGGTGTTCGTGCCCGTGGTCCTGCTGCTGGCCCTGCTGACCTTGCTGGGCTGGGGTCTGGGCACCGGGCTGTGGGAGCCGGCCTTGCTGCATGCGGTCTCGGTGCTGGTGATCGCCTGCCCCTGTGCCCTGGGCCTGGCCACGCCCACCGCCATCATGGCCGGCACCGGCGTGGCGGCGCGTTATGGCATCCTGATCAAGGATGCCCAAGCCCTGGAGCTGGCCCACAGTCTCAAGCTGGTGGCTTTCGACAAGACCGGCACCCTGACCGAGGGCCGGCCGCGTTTGCTGGCGCACGAGGGCCATGCCGATCTGCTCGCCCTGGCCGCCGCCGTGCAGGCCGGCAGCGAACACCCGCTGGCCCGCGCCGTGCGCGAAGCAGCGGCCGAGCATGCGGGGCTGCACATCCCGGCCGCGCGCGAGATGCGCGCCGTGGCCGGCCGCGGCGTCGCCGCCCAGGTCGACTGGCAGGGCGAAGCCCGCGAGCTGCGCCTGGGCAGCAGCCGCTATATGAGCGAACTGAAGCTGGACCTGGCGCCGCTGCAGGCGCGCGCCACCGCCTTGCAGGACGAAGGGCGCAGCCTGTCCTGGCTGGCGGCACTGGGCCGCAACGAACAGGAAGCGCCGCAGCTGCTCGGCTTGCTGGCCTTTGGCGACCGGCTCAAGCCCAGCGCCGCGCAGGCGATCTTGCGCTTGCACGCCATGGGCGTGCAAACGGCCCTGATCAGCGGCGACAACCGCGGCAGTGCCGGCACGGTGGCCCGGCAGCTGGGTATCGATGAGGTCCATGCCGAGGTGCTGCCGAAAGACAAGGCCGACATCGTCAGCCAGCTCAAGCGCGGCCCGGATGGGCAGACCCGCAGCGTGGCCATGGTCGGCGATGGCATCAACGACGCGCCGGCCCTGGCCGCAGCCGATGTGGGCCTGGCCATGTCCAGCGGCACCGAGGTCGCCATGGCCGCCGCCGGCATCACCCTGATGCGCGGCGACCCGGCCCTGGTCGCCGATGCCATTGCCATCTCGCGCCGGACCTACGCCAAGATCCGCCAGAACCTGTTCTGGGCCTTTGCCTACAACGCGGTCGGCATTCCGCTTGCGGCCTTCGGTCTGCTGAACCCGGTGCTGGCCGGTGCGGCCATGGCGTTTTCGAGCGTGTCGGTGGTCAGCAATGCCTTGTTGCTGCGGCGCTGGCGGCCGGTCGCACCACAGTCCGCTGTAGATCCAAGCACAAGCTGACGCAGAATATGCGCTGACTCCGATGCCCGCAGCAAGCATCCATACCCGCCATGTTTTCACACTGCACCCACACTTTCTCGCGCCACGGCTTGTCGGCCTTGATGTGCGCCCATCTGCTGATGGCGGCCGGCGCCACCCGCGCCCAGGAATCCGCCGAGGCCACAGCCCAAACCAGCACCAGCAAGGGCTCGAGTTACGAAGTCTGGGCTGATGTGTTGTTTGGCCCCGACGGGCGCAATCTGGCTTTCCATCTGCCAGACGAAGCAGACCTGCCCACGGCCTTTGCCGATCTGGTCAAGCGTCAACTCCAGTCGGCTCGCATCCCATCGGTGCAAGACAGCGACGGCTCGCCGGCCACCTTTCGCACCGGCGTGCGAATGGACTACCGCTTGCTGCCGGCCAGCAATCCTGAAGAAAACAGCCAGGTGCAGTTCCTCGGCTTGGCGGTGGCGCCCCTGCCAGTCAAGCGCTACCTGGCCAGCTACCCGAAAGATGTCAGCCATCAACCGGGCTGGGAGGGCGGCGTGAAGGCCACCTGCCATGTCAGCCCAGAAGGCTTGTGTCAGAAGATCGATGTGCAGATGCTGCCGGGCATGCCGGAGTCGGTACGCCGCTTCGCCAAAGCCTCGTTCGACGGCTGGGTCTTTGAAGCCCAGCGCATCAACAACCGCCCGGTCGAAGGTGAAGTTTCAGCGCGCTTCGCCCTGCACACGCGCGATGAGTACCCCAGAGATTTCCGCATTCCCGCTTTCCAGCGCTTCATCCAGGGCCGTTGAATGGCAACAGGACTCGAATTCGGCGCATTCGCCATCCGGAGCCGCGCACTTGCGCGTCAGGCGAGCCAGGCGGCTCTGAGCCTGGCCCTGCTTGCAGCACCGCTGGCCCAAGCCAAGCCCGGAGTGCCGGGCGCCGGCGACCTGCCACCCGACGCCGTGGGCAAGAACCTTGATGGCGACACCATTCTGCTGAGCCAGTACCCTGGGCGCGCCGTGGTGCTGACCTTCTGGGCCACTTGGTGTGGCTATTGCCTGAAGGAATTGCCGGTGCTGGAGAAGATCCAGAACCTGATCGGCCGCGAGCGCCTGGAAGTGATCGCCGTCAACACCGAGGCGCGCGATGTCTTCCGCAGGGCCAAACGCACGTTGAAGGACTACAAGCTGCAGATGATTTACGACCCCGACAAGCAGGCTCAGCAAGCCTTCGGGGTGCAGGGCATCCCGCATATGCTGATCATCGGCCGCGACGGACGCATCGTCCGCCTGTACCGCGGCTACAGCGAAAGTGAGCTGGACGCGATCGCCACCGACATTGACGCAGCCCTGGTCGCACCCCTGGCCAAGGAGGCCAGCAACAGCCAGCCTTGAACTGCCATCAGGCCAGCACGCCGGCCTGATAGTCGCGTACCGCCTGCACCAGCTCCTCATGCGTGTTCATCACGAAGGGGCCATGCTGGGCGATCGGCTCGCGCAGCGGTCGGCCGGCGATCAGGATGGCGCGGGTCGCCGTTTCCACCGTGTCCGCCGCGGCCTGCAGCACCAGGCCGTCGCTGCCCGGGGTGTTGGCCAAGATGGCCATGCGCTGAGCCGGCACGCGGCAGCCGCTCGGGAATTCCAACGCGCCGCGGTACACATAGACGAAGGCGTTATGCCCCTCGGGCAGTGCCTGCTCGAGGCGAGCACCGGCCGGCAGATGCAGGTCCAGATACAGCGGCTCGGTGTGCTCGCGCTGCACCGCGCCGGCCACGCCGTGGCTGTGGCCTGCGATCACGCGCACGGTGACGCCGGCCTCGGTCTGGAACTCAGGAATCTCGCCGGAGGGGATGTCGCGGTACCAGGGCGGGCGCATCTTGTCGTGGCTGGGCAGGTTGAGCCAGAGCTGGAAGCCCTCCATGCGGCCCTCTTCCTGCTCGGGCAGCTCGCTGTGGATGACGCCGCGGCCGGCCGTCATCCACTGCACCCCACCATTGCCAAGCAGACCTTCGTTGCCGGCGGAATCGCGGTGGCGCATGCGGCCTTCGAGCATGTAGGTGACGGTCTCGAAGCCGCGATGCGGGTGGCTGGGGAAACCGGCGATGTAGTCATCGGCCTTGTCCGAGCCAAAGGCGTCGAGCATCAGAAAGGGGTCGAGGCGGCGCTGCAGGTCCTGGGTCAGCACGCGGGTCAGCTTGACGCCGGCGCCGTCGCTGGTGGCTTGGCCGGCAACCAAGCGCTCCACCGCACGGGGCGTGCGCACGGGGGCTTGCACAGAGGCTTGGGGCTTGCTGCTGCTCATCGGGTGTGACCTTTCTTCGTTCTCGTTGGCTTCAGTGGCAAGAATCGGCTCAGGCGATGGTAGCGAGCGCGCCGCTGATCTGCTCACGCGCGGCTTCCCAGGCGGCCGCTTCTGCATCGGGGCCCATGGCCAGACCTTCGGCGTAGATGAACTGCACATCGCTCATGCCCAGGAAACCCAGCACCGTGCGCAAATAGGGCACGACCGTGTCGCTGGGTTGGTCGCGGTAGATGCCGCCGCGCGCCAGCAGCACATAGACCTTCTTGTTCTTGAGCAGGCCTTCCGGGCCGTTCGCCGTGTACTGGAAGGTCACACGGGCCCGCGAGATCGCATCAATCCAGTTCTTCAGCTGGGCGCTGACGCCGAAATTGATCATGGGCGAGCCGATCACCAGCACATCGGCGGCCTGCACCTCGGCGATCAAGGCGTCATCCAGGGCGACACGGGCGGCCTGCTCGATGCTGCGTTGCTCGGCGGGCGTGAACAAGGCCTGCAAGGCCGCCTCGTCCAGCACCGGATGGGGCTGCAGGGCTAGGTCGCGGACCGTCAGTTCACTGCCCGGGTGCTGGGTTTGCAATCGGGCCACCAGCTCCTGGGCCAGGCGGGTGGACACGGAGCCTTGGCCGTCGACGACACGGCGGGCGCTGGAGTTGATTTGCAGAATGCGGCTCATGGGGTTTTCCTTCGCTGTGGGTCATTGCCGCATCCCTTGAAGCGGCGATGGGCTCACTGTATTGAGAACTCTTGAGATACAGAAGCCATCAATCTGGATAAGATTGTTCCACCAAAGCATCAATCAAAGCGTCATTCAAAGGAACCACGCCACCATGAGCCCCGATGCCGACGACCTGCTGCTCTTTGCACGTGTGATGGACAGCGGCAGCTTCAGCCGCGCTGCCGAACGGGTGCAGCTGCCCAAATCGAGCGTGTCGCGGCGCATTGCCGCGCTGGAGCAGCGTCTGGGCGAAAAGCTGCTCCAGCGCAGCACCCGGCGCCTGGCCTTGACCGAGTTCGGTGCCGGCGTGCTTGAGCATGCGCGGGCACTGACGGCCGAGGTCGAGAGCGCCCTGGCCCTGGCCTCAGAGCGCCAGCTGCGGCCCAGTGGCCGCCTGCGGGTGTCCATGCCAGCCGATCTGGCCCACCATGCTTTTGGGGACATGCTGGCGGAGTTCACGCGCCGCCACCCTGACATCACCTTGATGCTGGACCTGTCGCCGCGCCGTGTCGACCTGATCGCCGAGGGCTTTGACCTGGCGGTGCGTGTCGGTGATCTGCCGAGCGACAGCCAGCTGGCTGCGCGCCGCCTGGCCGTCTTCAACAACGGCCTCTACGCTTCGCCCGCGTACCTGCAAGCCCATGGCGAGCCGCAGGATCCCGAAGACCTGCTGGACCAGCATGGCCTGATGATCCTCAACCGCGCCGGCGACGCGCCGCCCTGGCAGCTGCAGCGCAGCGCTGCCGATGGTTCAACACAAAGCTGGAGCGGGACGCCCGCCCGCCGCAGCCTGGTCAACGCCCCCGACATGCTGCTGCGTCTGGCCTGCGCCGGTGTCGGCATCACCGCCGTGGGTGAGCACTTCGCAGGTCCCTGGGTCACCGGCGGTCAGTTGCGGCGCGTGCTGCCGGACTGGTGTCTGCCGACCGTCAGCTGCTGGGCCGTGTTCCCCGAGCGCCGTTTGATGCCACTGCGCACCCGGGTGTTTCTGGAAGCCGCCGCGGCGACCCTGGCCAGTTGCCCGGGCCAGCCGGCACGTTGAGGCGGTTCAGGCTGGCTCGGCCTGGCGGCGCCGACGCACCAGCACACAAACGCCACCCAGCAGCAACAAGACAGCGCTGCTTGGCTCCGGCACGGCGGAGCTGAAAACCAGGTCGGCGATCAGCCGGTGGCCATAGGCCGTGGGGTGCTGGCCGTCGTAGAACAAGGCCGTGGCGGGATCACAGGCGTTGATCAGGGCGCCGCAGGCCTGGCTGACATTGCCGAGCCCATAGTCCGAGCCATGGGCCACCACCTGGTTCAGGCTGCCGTAGAGGTCAAACACGCGCACGCCGGGCTCGGTGTTCAGGGCCAGGCCCAGGGCATCGTTCATCAGGCCGGCGGCCAGCGAGCCCAGCGCGGCGACCTGGGGCCCATAGCTCTGCGCGCGCGGCGTCAGGCCGAAGTTCGGCACATTGAGCACCAGGATGTGCTCGGCACCGGCGGCCTGCAGGCCGTCGACCATGGCGGCGATGTCGAAGGCATAGGCCTGGGCCGCGACCGACAGGATGCCAAAGGCCTGCTCGGGATGCAGGGCTGCGGCCTCCATGGCCGCGCTGACATTGACCGAGCCGCCCGACAGCACAAACAAGCTCTGCGCCGGTGCCGGCGTTCCGGCCATGGGCACGGTGGCCAGGTACTGGCCGAGCTGGCTGCGCATGCTGAAGGGGAAACCGGGGATGGGCGTGCCCGTGCCATCGCTGCCGGTGGCGGCACCGCCATAGGCGAAATTGCTGCCGCCCAGCTGCGAAGCCGAGGCGCTCAGGCCCAGCCGCTCGGCCAGATGTTCGACCCACACCGGGCCGTTGCTGTAGCGGCCGGTGGCAAAGGGCAGGCTGGCGAAGTAGCCGTCACCCGTGATCTGCTGTGTCGGGTCAGTGCCGACCAGGCGGGCGTTGTTGCCACTGTCGGCCAGGCTGTCGCCGAACACGACCAGACCGGCGTAGCCCGATGTCGGCAGCAGGCCCGTCGCCGAGGCCTGCGCGCGCGCCTGCACTGTGCTCACAGCCAGCACGGCCAGCAAGGCCCAATTGGCCGCGTTCAATACCATCTTCATAGGAGCTCCCGCTTGAGGCGCCTGCGCACACGGGCGAGTGGACGGGCAGGCGAAAGCCGGCAAGGTTCCGCCAAAGCGTCGGGCGCGTCAATGCGCCCGGCCAGGGATTCACCCTTGAATGGCCACCGTTTTTGTAACGGGATATGTCAGCGGGCCTTGAGAAAGGCCGCGCCGGCCTCGGCGGCACGCGCATTGTTCCCGGCGATGCTGCCGCAGACCAGATCGCAGAGCTGGTAGACCGCCGGATCAGCGATCCGGAAAAAGGCACTGGTGCCGCGACTCTCGCGCTCAACCAGGCCTTGCTGCTGCAGCACGCCGAGGTGCCGGGAGACATTCGCCACGCTGCAGCCGCAAAGTTCGGCCAACTCGCCCACCTTGCGTTCACGCTGGCGCAGCAGATTGAGGATCTGCAAGCGGGTCGGCTCGGACAAGGCCTGGAAATAGGCCGCCACCTGGGTCAGCGCGGCAAGAGGCAGGTCTTCCATGGTGTGCAGGATTCGGCAGGAGGCTGGCAGGCTTGTCATTCTATGGGTTCCTTGCGTGCTCACTTGATTGACTATTTGCGTGATTGCGCAAATAATGAATCATCATTCATCTTTCGCCCAGCCCTGCGCTGGTCTGCCGACCATGAATCTGCCCCACGCTTTCATGACCTTGCGCGCTGCTGCCGCAGCGGTGATGCCGGTACGCGCCCTGCTGCGGCAAGGCACGGCCGGCCTGCTGCTGCTCAGCGCTGCCGCGACCGCAGCACCAGCAGCAAGCACAGCTTCTGCGCCCAGCTTGCAAAGCCTGGTGGTGCAGGCGAGCGGCACCACACGCAGGCAAAGTGTTGACGGCGTGGTCGAGGCCCAGCGCCAGACGGTGCTGGCGGCCCAAGTGGCCGGCGCCATCGTCGAAATTGCCGTGCGGCCGGGCGACCGGGTGCGCGCCGGCCAAGTGCTGATGCGCCTGGACGCACGTGCCGCCGAACAAGCGGCCAGCGCCAGCGAAGCGCAAGGCCAGGCCGCACGCGCCGGCTTGCAGCTGGCCCAGCGCGAGCTGGAGCGCCAACAGCAGCTGTTCAAGCAGCACTACATCAGCCAAGCGGCGCTGGACCAGGCCCTGAACCAATACCAGGCCACACGCGCACAGCTGGACGCTCAGCTGGCCCAGCTGGGCGTAGCGCGCACGCAAAGCGGCCAGCATCTGCTGCGCAGCCCCTACGACGCGGTGGTGGCCGAGATCCCGGTGTCCCTGGGCGATATGGCCATGCCCGGCCGCCCCCTGCTGACGGTCTACGACCCAAAAGCCCTGCGCGTGACAGCCCATGTGCCCCAAAGCCAGGCCGGTGCACAGACCACCGAGGGCCTGATCGAGATCGAGATCCCGGGCCAGACCGCACGCCTGCTGCCGCTGCGCCGCCAGTGGATGCCCACCGTCGATGCGGCCACGCACAGCCAGCAGCTGCGCCTGGATCTGCCACAAACGCCTGCAGAAACGGCGGCAGGAACGGCAGCTCAACCCGCCCTGAGCCCGGGCATGTTCGCCCGCGTCTGGCTGGACGACGCCAGTCCGGCGCCTGCCGCGCAAGCCGGCCGGCCACTGCTGATCCCACGCAGTGCCGTGCTGCGCCGTGCCGAACTGAACCTGGTTTATGTGATCGTGCCGCAGACCGGCCAGGCCCTGCTGCGCCAGCTGCGCCTGGGCGCGAAGCGAGGTGATCAGGTCGAAGTACTCAGCGGCCTCAGCGCCGGCGAACGCATTGCCACCGAACCGGCCGTCGCCGCCCGCCAACCGGTTCCACCGCTGGCACAAGGAGGACAAAAGCCATGACTCCGACCCCTGTTCAAGAGACGCCCGAGCACAAGCTGGGCGTGTCAGGCCGCATCGCGGCCTACTTCCAGTCGGCACAGATCACGCCGCTGCTGGCCTTGCTGGCCCTGCTCCTGGGCGTCTTCGCTGTGCTGGTGACGCCGCGCGAGGAGGAGCCACAGATCGATGTGACCATGGCCCAGGTGATGGTCGCTTTTCCGGGCGCGGGCGTCGGCGACGTCGAGCAGATGGTGGCTACACCGGGCGAGCAAATCCTGTCGCAGATGACGGGCGTCGAGCATGTGATGTCGCTGTCCCGCCCCGGCATGGCCCTGCTGACCGTGCAATTCAAGGTCGGCGTGCCGCGCAGCGAGGCGCTGGTGCGCCTGCAAGAAGCGGTAGGCGGCCATGCCGACTGGCTGCCGCGCGGCCTCGGCGTTCAACCGCCGCTGATCAAGCCCATGGGCATCGCCGATGTGCCGATGATGAGCTTCACCCTGTTCAGCCGCAAACCCGAGATCGGCGCCTATGAGCTGGAGCGGGTGGCGCGCAGCCTGGAGATCGAGCTCAAGCGCGTGCCCGGCACGCGCGAGGTCAAGACCATCGGTGGCCCGGGCCGGGCCCTGCGCATAGCGATGGACCCGGCGCGCCTGGCCAGCATGGACCTGACCGTGGCCGATTTGCGCCAAGCCCTGCAGGGCGCGCACGGCTCGGCCGAGCTGGGCTCGCTGCTGATCAACAACCAGGCCCTGGCCCTGGCAGCCGGCGCCTGGCTGGGCACGGCCGAAGAGGTGCAGCAGCTGGTGGTCGGCGTGCATGCGGGCAAGCCCGTCTTCCTCAGCGAGGTGGCGACGATCAGCGAAGGGCCGATGCGCGCAAGCCAGTCGGTCTGGCACGGCGAAGCCGGCGGCCAGGAGTACCCGGCTGTGACCCTGTCGATCAGCAAGAACGCCGGCGAAAACGCCATCGACGTGGCCCTGGCCCTGCGCGAGCGCATGGAGAGCCTGCGCAACAGCTTGATCCCGGCCGACATCGAGGTTGCCGAGACCCGCAACTACGGCGCCACAGCCAATGACAAGGCGCAGAAGCTGATCCAGAAACTGCTGTTCGCCACGGCGGCCGTCGTGGCCCTGGTCTTCTTCGCCCTGGGCCGGCGTGAGGCCGCCATCGTCGGCACCGCCGTCATCCTGACGCTGATGCTGACCCTGTTTGCCAGCTGGGCCTGGGGCTTCACCTTGAACCGGGTGTCGCTGTTTGCGCTGATCTTCTCGATCGGCATCCTGGTGGACGATGCCATCGTGGTGGTCGAAAACATCCACCGCCACCAACAGCTCTTTCCTGGCAAGCCTCTGGTGGCGCTGATTCCCGGCGCGGTGGACGAGGTCGGTGGGCCCACCATCCTGGCCACGCTGACCGTCATCGCCGCTCTGCTGCCGATGGCGTTTGTCAGCGGCCTGATGGGCCCGTATATGAGCCCCATTCCCATCAACGCCAGCATGGGCATGCTGCTGTCACTGGCCATCGCCTTTGTGCTCACGCCCTGGCTGGCCCGGCTGTGGATGAAGCCCTCGCTGCCGGCTGCACCAGGCACAGGCACACCCGCAGACGCCCATGCCTTGCACGGCTTCAGCGCCCGGCTCGCGCCCCTGTTCAAGCGCATCTTCCGCCCCCTGCTGGACGCCCGCAGCGGCCGGCGCATGCGCGGCCTGCTGGGCCTGGCCGTCGCCGCCCTGATCGCTGTTTCACTGGCCTTGCCGGCCACGGGCCTGGTCTTGCTCAAGATGCTGCCCTTTGACAACAAGTCGGAGTTCCAGCTGATCGTCGACCTGCCCGTGGGCACGCCGATGGAGCGCAGCGCCGGCGTGCTGCGCGAGCTCGGTGCCCTGCTCGCCCGCCAGCCCGAGGTCCTGAACTACCAAGCCTATGCCGGCACGGCCTCGCCCATCAACTTCAATGGCCTGGTGCGCCAGTACGGCTTGCGCAGCGCGCCGGAGCAGGCCGACATCCAAGTCAATCTGCTCGACCGCCACCAGCGCAGCGAGCAAAGCCATGCCATCGCCACCCGCCTGCGGCCGCTGCTGCAGGAGATTGCCCGACGCCACGGCGCGACGCTGAAAGTGGTGGAAGTGCCGCCAGGCCCACCGGTGCTGTCGCCCATCGTTGCCGAGGTTTACGGCCCAGACGCCGCCGGACGCCGGCAAGTGGCCCAGCAACTGCGCGCCTTGTTCGAGCGCACACCGGGCCTGGTCGACATCGACGACTCGGGCATCGCCAGCGCCCAGCGCCAGCTGCTGCAGGTCGATCGCCGCAAGGCCGCCCTCCTCGGTGTGCCGCAGAGCGCCATCGTTAGCACCCTGGCCGCCGGCCTGGGCGGCGAGGCGGCTATCTATCTGCACGACCAGAGCAAGCTGCCCATGCCGGCATGGCTGCAACTGCCCGACAGCACGCAAGGGGATATCGCGACCTTGCTGGCTTTGACCGTGCGCGGCAGTGCCGGGCAGGCCGTGCCGCTGCGCGAATTGGTCCAGATCAGCGACAGCACACGCGAACAGCCCATCTTTCACAAGGACTTGCTGCCGGTCCACTTCGTCTACGCCGACATGGCCGGGCGCATCGACAGCCCGCTCTACGGCCTGTTCAGCCTGCGCGGTGAACTCAAAGACATCCAAGTGCCCGGTGGCGGGCCGCTGCTCGAGTACTTCGTCCGGCCGCCCAAGGAAGCCCAGCGGGACTATGCGGTCAAGTGGGACGGCGAATGGCAGATCACCTACGAGACCTTCCGGGACATGGGCCTGGCCTATGCCGTGGGCCTGGTGCTGATTTACTTGCTGGTGGTGGCCCAGTTCGGCTCCTACCTGACGCCGCTGATCATCATGGCGCCCATCCCGCTGACCCTGGTCGGCGTGATGCCCGGACACGCCTTGCTCCATGCCCAGTACACCGCCACCAGCATGATCGGCATGATCGCCCTGGCCGGCATCATCGTGCGCAACAGCATCCTGCTGGTCGATTTCATCGAAGTGCAGTTGCGCAGCGGCATGAGCCTGGAACGCGCCGTCGTCAGCGCCGCCATCACCCGTGCTCAGCCGATTCTGCTGACCGGCCTGGCGGCCATGTTGGGTGCCTTCTTCATCCTCGACGACCCGATCTTCAATGGCCTGGCCATTTCGCTGATCTTCGGCATCGCCGTCTCCACCGCGCTGACGCTGGTGGTGATTCCGCTGCTGTATTTCATGGCCTATCGACAGCCACCCGTCTCTACCACCCAAGCCGAAAGGAACTTCACATGAACACTCTGAGCACCTGGCAAATCGTGCGCATCGCCGCCGGCAGCTTCATCCTGATTTCGCTGGCCCTGGGCCTGCCGTCCAGCCCGCTGTTTGTCTCCAGCTGGTGGCTGGCCTTCACCGCCTTCGTCGGCCTCAATCTGCTGCAGAGCGGCGTGACGAAATGGTGTCTGATGGAAAGCCTGCTGGCGCGGCTGGGCGTGCGCCGCGGCAATTGAGAAGGGCCGCTCGCGCGGCTGCCTTCACTCGACCCGGAAGACCAGCTCGACCGTGGCCTCGCGGGCCTTGGCAATCGGCTCGAAGCGCCACTGATTGACGGCATCGAGGGCAGCCGGGTTGAGCCGGCGATGCGTGGTCTGGATGGCCTCGGCGCGGCCGACCGAGCCATCAGGCATGACCGTGAAGCGCACCTGCACCGTGCCCGAACGCAAGGTCGATTGCAGCTGACGGGGGAACTCCGGCTCCACCATCTTGATGGCCTTGAGCGGGGTTTCCACCACCGGTGGCGGTTCGGCAAAGACAGCGGCTGCAGCCGGCGCGGCCGTCGGCGCCAAGGTCTCGGGCAGCACGGCTGGCACATTTGTCGCGCTCAAGCTGGCCGCAGCCAGCTGGGTGGCTTCAGGGCTCAGGGCCGCGGTCGATTCGGCGCGGCCCGCCTCGACCGCCACATCGGCGACCGTTTCGGTGATGCCACGCCGGTCAGGGTTGCCCGCGGCAACATTGCGCCGCGCACCGGCCGCATCGGCATTGCGCTCAGGGGCCCGGTTGTTGTTGGGCTTGGCGGCCACCGCGGCGGGCGCTGGAGCGGGCGCCGCAGCGCTCTGCCCCGGCAAGATGATGGCGGGCTTGGCGCCCGGCTTGTCGGCGTGAAAGCGTATCCACTGGAACACCTTGTCGGCGTCACGCTGGGCCCGCTCGGTGGGGCTCAACTCCGTTTTGGCCTTGCTGGCGTCCGATCCGGCTTGCGCCTGGGCGGCCGGTACGGCGGCCAGACTGGTAACCAGGGCCACGGCCAGACCCACCAGACTCGGGGCCCGGCGCTTGCTTCGACACATGCTGTGCTCCTTGAAAATGGGGGAATGCGCGCGGCCGCAGACTGCGGCGAACCGAAGTTTAGGGAAGGCCGGGCCTTGCGCTTGCTCGGGTTTGCCCGCAGTACAGAGTGCTGCACCTAATGTGGATATACTGCGGCCTCGCTCCGGGGGGCCCTGTTGTGCAATCGTTCACGATGCACCGGGCTGAGATGTGGTGGAAGCCACGGACCCGCTGAACTTGATCCGGTTGATACCGGCGTAAGAAGAGCCCGACCCCCGCCTGGGGTGCGGGCCCTGGACATGCATCGCACCAGGGCCAGCCGCAGTGAACGCGAACGAGACCACACCTCAAAGGTGGCACCCGGTCCGCCCTCACCGCCGCTGTGACACCCCGGCACCGTGCCCGTCCTGGGCCCCGCATTCCCCAGTCCTGTTGAAGCAGCCTCGCCGCTGCCCGGTCGTGCCCGCCCTTGTGCCGTAGCGCAACCATGTCGATGCCAGCCCTCGCAGCCCCACCAGCACAGCGAGGAATGCATCCCATGAACAGCATCACCGACCCCGGCCTGCAAACCGCCAGCGCCAGCGACAGCCTTAACACCAGCCTTGAGCTGACCCGCACGCCCCTGCCCGGCTCCAGCAAGATCTATCTCGCCGGCCAGCAACACCCCGAGCTGCGCGTGCCCATGCGCGCCATCGCGCTCAGCAACGGCGAGGTGGTCAGCGTTTACGACGCTTCCGGCCCTTACACCGATGCAGCCGCAGCCATCGATGTGAAGCGTGGCTTGCCCACCCCGCGCGCCGCCTGGGTCGAAGCGCGCCAAGACACCGAGCCCTACGCCGGCCGTGCCATCCAGCTGATGGACGACGGCCTGCGCGAGAGTGCGCAGCAAGAGGCCTTGCTGGCCCTGAGCGCCGGCCTGCGCCGCACGCCGCGCCGCGCCAAGGCTGGCTTCAATGTCACCCAGCTGCACTACGCCCGCCGCGGCATCGTCACGCCCGAGATGGAATACATCGCCATCCGCGAGAACCAGCGCCATGAATGGATGCGCGAGTACGAGGCGGATGCCGAGCGCGAAGCCCGCCTGGCCGGCGCGCCCATGGGTGCAGCCATCCCACGCATCATCACGCCCGAGTTCGTGCGCGAGGAGGTGGCGCGAGGCCGCGCCATCATCCCGGCCAATATCAACCACACGGAACTGGAGCCGATGATCATCGGCCGCAACTTCCTGGTGAAGGTCAACGCCAATATCGGCAACTCGGCCGTCACCTCCTCCATCGAAGAGGAAGTGGAAAAGCTGGTCTGGAGCACCCGCTGGGGCGCCGACACGGTGATGGACCTGTCCACCGGCCGCAACATCCACACCACGCGCGACTGGATCATCCGCAACAGCCCCGTGCCCATCGGCACCGTGCCGATTTACCAGGCGCTGGAGAAGGTCGGCGGCGTGGCCGAAGACCTGACCTGGGCGCTGTTCCGCGACACGCTGATCGAGCAAGCCGAGCAAGGCGTCGACTACTTCACCATCCACGCCGGCGTGCGCCTGCCCTTCATCCCGATGACGGTCAAGCGCCGCACCGGCATCGTCTCGCGCGGCGGCTCCATCCTGGCCAAGTGGTGCATCGCCCACCACCAGGAGAACTTCCTCTACACGCACTTCGAAGAGATCTGCGAGATCATGAAGGCCTACGACGTCAGCTTCTCGCTGGGCGACGGCCTGCGCCCCGGCAGCCTCTCGGACGCCAACGACGAGGCCCAGTTCGCCGAACTGCGCACGCTCGGCGAGCTGACAAAGATCGCCTGGAAGCACGATGTGCAGACCATGATAGAGGGCCCCGGCCATGTGCCCATGCACATGATCCAGGCGAACATGACCGAGCAGCTCAAGCACTGCGACGAAGCGCCCTTCTACACACTCGGCCCGCTGACCACCGACATCGCGCCCGGCTACGACCACATCACCAGCGGCATCGGCGCGGCCATGATCGGCTGGTTCGGCTGCGCCATGCTCTGCTACGTCACGCCCAAGGAACACCTGGGCCTGCCCAACCGAGACGATGTGAAAGCCGGCCTGATGGCCTACAAGATCGCCGCTCACGCCGCCGACATCGCCAAGGGCCACCCGGGCGCTCGCGCACGCGATGACGCGCTGTCCAAGGCCCGCTTCGAGTTCCGCTGGCAAGACCAGTTCAACCTCGGCCTGGACCCCGAAACCGCACGCGATTTCCACGACGAGACCCTGCCCAAGGACAGCGCCAAGGTCGCACATTTCTGCTCCATGTGCGGCCCCAAGTTCTGCTCGATGAAGATCACGCAGGACGTGCGCGAGTACTCGGCCCAATTGGAAGCCGAAGCCGGCATGGCCGCCAAAAGCGCCGAGTTCAAAGCCCAGGGCAGCGAGATCTACATCCCCATCCAGCCGGTCTGAGATGGGCTTGCAGATCGCCATCGCGGGCGCCGGCCTGGCCGGGCGCCTGTTCGCCTGGGCGCTGAACCGGGCCGGTCATGAGGTCGAGGTCTTCGAGGCCAGCCCCGGCCCCGAACCGCGCTTCGACGGCAAGGGCGCGGCCGCCTTCACCGCCGCCGGCATGCTCAGCCCCCTGGCCGAGCTGGACCGGGCCGAAGCCGAGGTGGCGGCGCTGGGTTGGCGCTCGCTGCAACTCTGGCCGCAGGTCTGCGAAGCGCTGGGGGTCAGGTCTTGTCTGCAGACCCAGGGCAGCCTGCTGCTCGCGCACCGCCAGAACCTGGGTGCGGCCGAGCGAGTGCTGGCTCGCCTGGGCGAGCACCCCGAACTCGGCCGGGCTCAGGCCTTGAGCGAAGTCGAGCTGCAGGCCCTGGAGCCCAGCCTCTTGCGTGGACCACGCGCCTGGCTGCTGCCTGGCGAGGGCTTGATCCACCCGCCGCGGCTGATGGCCGCGCTGCACGATCAAGCCCGCGGCGTGCGTTGGCATTGGCAATCGCCGGTGGAGACAGTGCAGGCCGGCGAGCTTCGTCTGCAAGGCGGCCCACGCATCGCCGCCGACTGGGCCATCGACTGCCGCGGCCTGGGCGCCCGGCCGCAGGTCGCAGGCCTGCGCGGCGTGCGCGGCGAGGTGGTTCACCTGAGCCTGAACGGCCATGGCCTGCAGCGGCCGCTGCGCTTGCTGCATCCGCGCCATCGCATCTACCTCGTGCCGCGCACGCCCGACACCCTGGTGCTGGGCGCCAGCGAGATCGAGAGCGAGGACCGCTCGCCCGTCAGCCTGCAAAGCGCCGTCGAGCTGATGGCCGCCGCCCACAGCGTCATGCCCACTCTGGCCGAGGCGCGCATCACACGGCTCGATGTCAATCTGCGCCCCGCCCTGCCCGACCACCGCCCGCTGAGCCTGGCTGAGCCCGGACTGCTGCGCCTGAACGGCCTCTACCGCCACGGCTGGTTGCTGGCCCCTGCCCTGGTTCAGCAGCGCTTGCTGCACTGCGGCCTGGCCTCACTCGCGCCCCAAGAAGAATCTTGCAACGCCCCGACATGAACGCCGCACCTCACATCACCATCCGCCTCGACGAGCAAGACCTGAGCCTGCCGGCCGGCCACACCGTGGCCGATCTGCTGGCGCAGCTGGAGCGCCCGCCCGAGAGCGTGGGCACGGCCTTGAACGGCCAGTTCCTGCGCCGCGAAGCGCGGGCCAGCACCACGCTGCAAGCGGGCGATCAAGTGCTCTTGTTTCAACCCATCGTCGGCGGCTAAGCCCGATTGCAATACCCCTCCGCCATGAGCACCCACACCGATCTATTCCAAGTCCCCGGCGCGGCACTGAACAGCCGCTTCCTGCTCGGCAGCGCCGGCTACCCGGACCCGCAGACCCTGGCGCGCGCGATTGCCGCCTCGGGCACCCAGGTGCTGACGGTCGGCCTCAAGCGCACGCTGCAGGCCGGCGACAACGGCTTTGTGGCCGGTGCCCTGCAAGCGGCGCAAGCCCAGGGCGCACGCCTGCTGCCCAATACCGCCGGCTGCCGCAGCGCACGCGAGGCCATCAACCTGGCGCAGATGGCGCGTGAGCTCTACGGCACGCGCTGGATCAAGCTGGAGGTGACCGGCGACGAGCACACCCTGCAGCCCGATCCCTTCGAGCTACTCAGCGCCGCCCAGACCCTGGTGCGCGAAGGCTTCGAGGTGTTTCCCTACTGCACCGAGGACCTGGTGCTGTGCCGCCGCCTGCTCGATGCCGGCTGCCCCCTGCTCATGCCCTGGGGCGCACCGATAGGCTCGGGCCAAGGCCTGAACAATATTGCCGGTCTGCGCAGCCTACGCCAGCGCCTGCCCGACACCATCTTGATCATCGACGCCGGCATCGGCGCACCCTCGCATGCGGCCCAGGCGCTTGAGCTGGGCTTCGATGCCGTACTGCTCAATTCAGCAGTCTCGCAGGCGCGCGACCCGGTGGCCATGGCGGGCGCTTTCAAGTCCGCCATCGAGGCCGGCCGCGCTGCCTACCGGGCCGGGCTGATGGCCACCCAGGACTTCGCCGTGCCTTCGACCCCCGTCAGCGGCCATGCCTTTCTGCTCGGGAGCGCGCCATGAGCCAAGCCCCAGGCAGGAGGCTCTATCCCCACCCCAGCCTGCCCTCTGACTGGGCAGCCGAGCCGCCGCTGGCCGACTGGCTGCAAGACCCGGCGCCGCCGGTGATCTGGAGCCTGGCCGGCCACGACAGCGGGGGCGGCGCGGGACTCTCGGCCGACACACGCGCGGCGGCGGCCTTTGGCGTGCATCTCTGCCCGGTGCTGGCCGCCGTGACGGCGCAGAACTCGCAATGCGTGGCGGCCGTCTTCCCGCTGCCCGCCGAGCAGGTCCGCGCCCAGTTGAAGGCCCTTGCGCAAGACCTGAGCCCGCGGGTGATCAAGACCGGCCTGCTGGCTTCGGTCGCCGCCGTGCAGGCTTTGTGCGAGGTCATCGACGCCTTGCGGCGCGATCAAACGGTGCTGCTGGTCATCGATCCGGTGCTGGGCGCCACGGCCGGCGGCGCCGCGTTTTGCGACGAGGCCTTGCTGCAGGCCTACCGCGAGCAGCTGCTGCCGCGCTGCGACCTGCTGACGCCCAACCGGCGCGAGGCCGAGCGTCTCTTGGGTTTGGGCCCCGGCAGCTCGGACGATCCGCCGGCCCTGGCGCAGGCCTTGCGCGCGCTGGGCCCACGCGCCGTCTGCGTCACTGGCGGCGATGAGTCTGGCGCCCCGACTCAGCGCGGCCTGGCCCTGGACTGGATCGATGTGCAAGCGCAGGACCACCAAGCCCAAGGCTGGCTGGCCCTTCCCCGCCTGCCCAGCCGCCACCACCATGGCACCGGCTGCAGCTTTGCCACTTCAGCCGCAGCCGCCTTGGCGCGAGGCTTCCCTCTGGCCGATGCCCTGGTGCTGGCCAAGATGGCCACCTGGAGCGCCCTGCGCGACGGTCACGCGGCGGGCGCGGGCGCCGGGCCGGTGCGTGCCGCGCCTGGCTTCATCGCCGACCCCAGCGCCATGCCGGTGCTGAGCTTTGGCGCCGAACCGCTCAATGCCAGCACCGTGCAACGTTGGCGTCAGGTACTGAGCGCGCCCACAGCAGTTTCGCCGGCAGCGCTAGGCCTCTACGCCATCACCGATGACCCACAGCGCCTGCCCGCCTTGGCCAGGGCCGGCTATCCACAGCTGCAGCTGCGAATCAAGTCGCACCCGGGCCTGAGCGAGGCGGCGCTGCGTCAGGCCATCACGTCCGCGGTGGAAATTGCTGCCAGCCACCCGAACGCAAGGCTGTGGATCAACGACCACTGGCAGCTGGCTCTGCCAGCCGGCGCCCGCGCCCTGCACCTGGGCCAGGAGGACTGGGCCGCGTTGGCGGCCGATCAGCGCCAGCAGATCATGGGCAGCGGGGCTCTGCTGGGCCTGTCCAGCCACAGCCTCTGGGAGCTGGCGCGCGCGCGCAGCCTGGCGCCGCATTACATCGCCTGCGGTCCGGTCTGGGCCACGGTCACCAAGGACATGCCATGGCGGCCGCAAGGCCTGGACAACCTGGCCTGGTGGGTGCGCATGGCCGGCCGGCCGGTGGTGGCCATCGGCGGCATCACCGATAGCGAGCGCGTCACGGCCACGCGCCGCACCGGTGCGGCCTCGGCCTGCCTGGTGCGGGCGCTCGACCAGGGCGAAGCAGAACAATGGCACACCGCCTGGGAGGCCACTTAGCAGCGGCACAATCGCCGGCATGACTTCGTCTCCAAGCTCTGCCCGACCGCCCGAGTTCGGCCGCCCACTTCAAGGCTGGCGCCTGCGCTGCTACACCATCATCTTCGAGGCCGACACCCGCGCCGGCCGGCTCTTTGACCTGGGCCTGATCGCCATGGTGCTGCTGAGCCTGTTGACCGTGATGCTGGACAGCGTGGCCAGCATTCACAACGAGCATGGCCGCTGGCTGACCGGGCTGGAGATCTTCTTCACCGCCATCTTCTCGGTCGAGTACTTGCTGCGCCTGGCTTGCGTACGCCAGCCGCTGCGCTATGCGCTGAGCTTCTATGGCATCGTCGACCTGCTGGCCGTGCTGCCCACCTACCTGGCCTTCTTCGTGCCGGAGCTCTACGCCCTGGTCGATGTGCGCGTGCTGCGCCTGCTGCGGGTGTTTCGCATCCTCAAGCTCAATGCCTATGTGGCCGAGTACGCCAGCCTGGCTCAGGCCTTGCGGGCCAGCTCTCGCAAGATCTCGGTCTTCATCACCGCGGTGCTGATGATCGTGCTGGTGATGGGCACGGTGATGTATGTGGTGGAAGGGCCGGCCAACGGCTTCAGCAGCATCCCGACCTCCGTCTACTGGGCCATCACCACCATGACCACGGTGGGCTTTGGCGACATCACGCCCAAGACCGATCTGGGCAGGGCGATTGCCTCACTGATGATGCTGCTGGGCTGGGGCGTACTGGCCGTTCCCACGGGCATCGTGACGGCGGAAATGAGCGCACTGCGCATGGGCACTCCACTCAAGGCCACCACACGCAGCTGCCATGCCTGCCTCAGCGAAGGCCACCAGGCCGATTCCAAGTTCTGCCGCCATTGCGGGGCAGTGCTGCCGCCCTATCAGCGGGACTGAGCCCGCAAGGATGACTCACGCAGACGGCGTCCCTGAGTTGAAAACAGGGCCTGGAGTTCAGGCTTCATGAAGGGCCGCAAGCGCGCCCATGAGATGAGGGCCAGGTCCTCGCCGCGGCAGGTGCGCGAGGGCTCGGCCCAACCGTCGGTTCGCAAGGCCAGACCCCGCCGCGTGGGCACCAGCAACACCTCATCGGACGAGGTCGGCAACGACCCCGCGCGGATGCTGACACGCAAGATCTGACGGCCCGCCTCGTTGCGGGTGTAGAGCGCCGCGTCTGGGCTTTGTTCGAAGAACTCGCAGCCGCCTCGCAGCGCCCCCTTACCGGGACTGCGCAGCTCATGCACGAGCAAGCGGTCGAGCTCAGGCGAGTCCTCAAACCAGGTTGTCAGCACATCGACCTCCGCGCCTGTGCGCAAATCAAAGACCCGGCTGCTGACCGACACCCCCGGATGCGGCTGGTCGCGGTAGGCGGTCCACGTGTAGTTCCACCAGACCAGCCAGTCGCGCGAGAACCACTCCAGGCGGCGATGGCCGGTGTCTTCCAGACTCAGCGTGGGATCGGCCAGATCCTCCCGGACTTGCGCTCGCAGCTCTTGCGCGCGCGCCGCATTGAAGCGCTGCATGATGGCGGCCGGCCAACCGGCCAGCAGCTGCGGCGCCACATAGCCGGTCAATCGCTCCTGCAACATGCCTACCTTCAGGTCACCGAACTGCCCCGTTCCGAGGGTTCGCCAACGAGGGCGTTCGGCCGCCGAAACCTCGGCCTGAGCCGACGACAGACTCAGCGCCAGGGTGAGCCCAAGGGTCAGAACAAGCTGTGCGGCAGAACTCGGTTTCATGGCGCCCGAGGATAGCGGCGCCAAATCAAAGAAAAATGGAACGGCCGAGGCATGGCACAAGCCCCGGGCCACGCCACCCAAGGTCGCGCCATTCAATCCCCGATCTGCCACCAGCGCTGCAGCATGGCCCGCGCCTCGCGCTGCGCCCAGCATTGGAGCGGATGGCTGGCACGCCGAAGGCCAGCAAGCGGATTGCAAATTCTGCCGCCCATGCGGGGCGGCCTGGCTCCAAGACCTGAAGAGCTCGATGCGTCAAATCCTCAGAATGTGCGCCGGCGACTGGCCCACAGTGCGCCGGTCAAGGCGAGCAGCGTCAGAGCCAGGCTCTGGGGCTCCGGCACTGCGGCGAACACATCGCCATCGCGCACAGCCAGCACGTACCTGGCGGTGTTCTTGGAGGCGATGTCCTGGAAGCCCAAAAGCATGTGGAAGCCCCAGGCGCTGCTTTTGGGATTGGTCACGTTGTCCGTACCGGACCAGTAGCCACGGGAATCCAGATGTTCGAAATCACCCGAGTTCGTCAAGCCATAACCCTCTTGCTGAGCGTATCTGCCTGGTACCCGTATGCTCTTGTTGCCCAGAACCTGAAAGAACAGGTGCGCCATCTCACTGCCGGTGGTGACGCTGCTGTCCGGGTTGTAGCCACAATCGGTGCCACCCGTGTTGCTGTAGCTGCATCCGTCGTTGCCCTTGTCCACTGTGGTCGGCAAGCGCCAGCCGCTCAGGCCGAAGCGATCCTGCTCGGCCCAACTCTTGGCTGTTGCCCAGACCATCCCTTTGCTGCTGCCGGCACGCAGCCAGGTGACCTTGAAGACCGTGTCGTAGAAGGCTTCAAAGCCATTCGCGGCATTGCCGTCGAGATCACGCCCCAGCAAGGTGGTTTCCCAGGTACCTTGCCCAGACACCGGGCCGGCTTGCGCCAGGCCCGCGCAGCTCAAGGCGCCCAGCAGGGCGACCGTCTTCAAGGTCTTTTTGGTCAAAGCATGCATCGGTTTCTCTCGGGTTGAAGGGTATGGGGGGCAGGGCGGGCTGGCTTCGCCCCACAGGCTCACCAACACTTCAGCCGGGTCAGTGTCCGAACAAGCAGACCGCTGCGCAATCCGACCTTGGACCCAAGACCAGGTCTCGAGACCCATCGGCAAAAGCGCTGCCGAGCCAAGCGCCGCTCATGAGCCCAGGCCTCAGCCCTCCACCCGCCACCAACTCGGCAGCAAGGCCCGCACCTCGCGTCGCGCAAAACGGTCGTCCAGCAGATGGATCACACCGCGGTCGTCAGTCGTGCGGATCACGCGGCCGGCGGCTTGCACCACGCTCCGGCGGGCGGAGCAGCTCGCAATTTCAAGTCAAGCCCGGACGCCCTGCCGGAGACAAAACGCCCAGGTCCGACCTGGTCCGCGCAATCGCCCCGCTGATGCTGTTGGGCAGGAACGCTTTGGCAGTATCCACCCGAGCTGTGGCGGCAGACATGAGCGCCCAGCGCCTGACTGGCCAATACAAAGCTCGCGTCGAAATCAGGGCTGGGTCGCCCGCCCCTCAAACAGTTCGACCATAGCGCGTGTGCCCTCGAACACCGCATCAAAGAGCTGTTTGATACGGGGCACATGCCGCAGATCCACGCGGGTGAGCAGCCACAGATCGCTGCGCCAGGCTTTAGGCGGGGTCGCGATCACGCGGCAGATGCCGGGCTCCAGATCGCCGAGATAGCAGGGCAGGACAGCCAGGCCTGCGCCGGCTTTGACCAGGTTCAAGACATTGACGTGGCTGTTGGTGCGCAACACGGCCTTGGAGTCCAGGCCTTGCTGATGCAGCCATTTGGAGGAGTCCAAATGCGCGAAGGTTTCGTCACCAGCGACCCAGGGAAAGTCGGCCAGATTGCTGGGGCTTGCACCACCGATCTTGCGCGATCGGTACACCGTGGACTCGATGCGGCACAAACGCCGTGCCACCAGCGGGTCGGCCGGCCGGCCGCCCGCGCGAATCGCCACATCAGCCTCGCCCTTCAAGATGTCTTGCTGCACCGTCGAGGTGTTGATCAAGAGCTGCACACCGGCCTGGCGCTGGTAGGCACTGAGCACGGGGGCCAGGGCTGCATGCATGAGGGTGTCGGTGGTGGTCAGCCTCACCACCCCTCCCGGCCAGGCCGCACGCCTGCCGAGTTGCCGCGTGGCAGAGGCCAGCCCGGTCTCCATTTCAGCGGCCACCTTCATGAGTTCCTGCCCCGCGTCTGTCAGCGCATAGCCAGCCCGGCTGCGCACAAACAAGCGCACGCCCAGTTCGGCTTCCAGGGAACCCAGGCGTCGAAACACGGTGGCATGGCTGACCCGCAGCGTTTCGGCGGCCGCGGTCAGAGAGTTCGCACGACCAATGTGCAAGAAGACGCGCAAGTCGTCCCAGGAAGCGAGGCTTTGAGTCATGGCGATGTAACACGGCAAGTGCGTTGATGGCTTGCAATTTTGACAGGCTGATTTGCATGAACGAACGAACACCGGGTCGACCGGGCAATTAGGCTTCCGGCTTCATTCCGCATCCCCCGTGAGCACACAGGCATGGCACATCCAAGCACCAGCATCCCAGTCACCCCCAGCATTGGCGCCGCCACTGACTTCGACTTCTTCGTCGGCTCCTGGCAGATACAGCACCGCCGGCTCAAGGAGCGGCTGACGGGCTGCCAGGAATGGGAGCAGTTCGAGGGCAGCTCAAGCATGCAGAAGCTGCTCGGGGGCCATGCCAATATCGATGACAACCTGATCCACTTGCCCGATGGCGACTACCGGGCCTTGACGCTTCGCAGCTTCAACGCAGCGACGGGTTTGTGGTCGATTTGGTGGCTGGATGGGCGCCATCCCGATCAGCTCGATGTGCCCGTTGTAGGCAGCTTCAAGGACGGCAAAGGTTACTTTTACGCCGACGACACGCTCAGAGGACAAGCCATCCGCGTTCGCTTCCTGTGGACCCAACGCTCTGAACTGGGCCAGCCGCGCTGGGAGCAGGCGTTCTCCACCGATGGAGGTGTCAGCTGGGAAGTCAACTGGGTGATGGACTTCTGCCCTGCCGAGTCCCTCGCAGGAGAACCCGCATGCCCGTGATCGAGATTCGCGGCTACCAGTTGGTGCCTGGCAGCCGAGATCGCTTCCATCGGCTGATCAGCCAACACAGCTTGCCTCTGATGCGGGAATGGGGCTTCGACGTCGTCGACTTGGGCCCCTCGCTGCATGACGCAGACAGCTATTTCCTGATGGGAGCTTTCCGCGACATGGACGCCCTTGAGGCCGACCAGACTGCGTTCTATGCAAGCCCCGCCTGGCGCCAGGGACCACGCGAGGCCATCGTGAGCCTGATCGCGTCAGACAGCAATGTGGTGCTCGAGATGAGCCTCGACCGCATCGAGGCCTTGCGCAATCGGGCCATCGCCCCGGCTTCGCAAGCCCGCCCCTGACGCGCCATTCACGCTGACCGAAACTCAAGGACTCCCCGCCGAGAAAGGGGCCTTGTGGCTGTGATTCGCTGCGCGTGCCGTCGAACCTGGGTTTGTGGGCGGCTTCATGTCCCGCCATGAATGCAGGGCGCGAGGCGCAAACCCATCGCGGCACGGCATCTGGTTCAGCCCTCCACCCGCCACCAACTCGGCAGCAAGGCCCGCACCTCGCGCCGCGCAAAACGGTCGTCCAGCAGATGGATCACGCCTCGATCTTCGGTCGTGCGGATCACGCGGCCGGCGGCTTGCACCACTTTTTGCAAGCCCGGGTAGAGGTAGGTGTAGTCGTAGCCCGCACCCTTGAGTTGCTCCAGCCGCGCGCGGAACTGCTCGTTGACGGGGTTGACCTGGGGCAGGCCCAGGGTGGCGATGAAGGCGCCGATCAGGCGCGCGCCTGGCAGGTCCACACCTTCCGAGAAGGAGCCGCCGAGCACCACAAAGCCGATGCCCTGGCTCTCGGGCTTGAAGCGCTGCAGAAAGGCCCGCTGCTCGGCCTCGCTCATGCGCCGCGCCTGCGGCCAGAGCGGCACGCCCGGATGCTCGCGGGCGAACAGCTCGGCCGCTTGCTGCAGGTAGTCGTGGCTGCTGAAAAAGGCCAGGTAGTTGCCGGGCCGGGCCTGGAACTGCGCGCCGATCTGGGCGACCAAGGCGGCCAGGGAACGCTGGCGGTCGGCGTAGCGGGTGGAGATCTGGCGCGCCACCTTGACCTCCAGCTGCGCCGCCTCAAACGGCGACTCCACCTCCAGATAGGCCCAGTTCTCGGGCAGGCCCAGCAAGTCAGCGTAAAAGCCGGCCGGCTGCACCGTGGCCGAGAACAATGTGGCCGTGTGGGCGGCGAGCAGGCGCGGCCGCAAAAAGGGCGCGGGCACGATGTTGCGAATCGCCAGGGTGGTGTGCAGCTTGGCTTGGCTCTTCGCGAAGCCCGGGGCATTGCTGTTGCGCAGGGTCAAGTCGCAGAGCGAATTGGCATCCAGCTGCTCGGCCAGGCGGGCAAAGGCCAGGGCTTCGAAGAAGAAGTTCTGCAGCGCCGGCTCCAGCGGCTTGGCCGAGCCGGCCTGTTGTTGCTCGCTGATGGCCGCAGTGGCCTGCTGCAAAGCCTGCTTCCAGGCCTCGGGCAACTCTTTCAAGACTTGGTAGGGTTCGGCCGCGTCATCGCCGGCCGTGCTTTTGCTCAGTTGGGTCCAGGCCCGCTGCAGGCGATCGAGCGGCGCCTTCAGCGAAGGCGGCGCCACCAGCTTGGCACCACGCAAGCTGTCTTGTTCCAGCTCGGCCGAGTACATCTTGCGGCCACGCTCGAGCAGGTTGTGCGCCTCGTCGGCCAGCAGGCCCACGCGCCAGCCGTTCTGCTGAGTCAGCCCGTGAAGCAAAGCGCTGCTGTCGAAGAAATAGTTGTAGTCACCGACCACCACATCGGCCCAGCGCACCAGCTCCTGGCTCAGGTAGTAGGGGCAGACCTCGAAGGCCAGGGCCAGGGCGCGCACGGCGGCGCGCTCCAGAGGCAAACCGCTTTGAACGGCGGCGGCGCGGGCCTGCGGCAGGCGGTCGTAAAAGCCCTGAGCCAGGGGGCAGCTCTCGCCATGGCAGGCTTTGTCCGGGTGCTCGCAGGCCTTGTCGCGCGCCACCAACTCCAGCACACGCAGGTTGCCCGGCGGGGTCTTGAGCTTCTCCACACCCTCGAGCGCCAGGCTGCGGCCGGAGCTCTTGGCCGTCAGGAAGAACAGCTTGTCCAGCTTCTGGCCCGGCATGGCCTTGAGCATGGGAAAGATGGTGCCCACCGTCTTGCCGATACCGGTCGGTGCTTGGGCCAGCAGCACCCGGCCGGAGACTGCGGCTTTGTAGACGCCTTCGGCCAGGGCACGCTGGCCGCGGCGGAAGTCCGCGTGCGGAAACGCCAGAGCCAGCAGGGCCGCATCGCGCGCCTCGCGGTGCGCCTGCTCTTGCTGCGCCCAGGCGACATAACGCCCGCATTGTTCGGCAAAGAAAGCCTGCAGATCGGCGGCGCTGTGCGTCTCGGCGAACGCGGTCTCGCTCTGCGCCATGACGTCGAAATACACCAAGGCCAGCTCGACCCGGGCCAGATTTTCCTGCTCACACAGCAGGGCGCCGTAGACCTTGAGCTGGGCCCAGTGCAAAGCACGGTGGTTGGCGGGCTGGGCCTCGAGGCTGCCCTTGTAGGTCTTGATCTCCTCCAGGCGCTGGCGGCCGGCATCCCAGCCATCGGCGCGGCCGCGCACGCGCAAACGGGTGCCGCTGTCTGACTCCAGGAAAACGCCGCTGAGGCTCAGCTCGGTCTGGTAGCCGCTGCCACGCCGGCCGGCCACCAGGGCATGGCCGGCCATGCCCTCCAACGCCGTGGGCGCGGGCGTGAAGCGCAGATCCAGATCGCCGGCCTTGGCGCTGAACTCGCAAAGGGCGCGGACGGCGACGACCAGCTCTTCGGCTGCAGCGAGATCGCTCACACCGTGCTGCCTGGATCGCCGAGCATATCCGCCTCGGGCTGCGCCCCCGGCTCGCCCAGATGGGCTTGCGGGCTCTCGCCCTCCAGCCGATCGGGCGTGGCCTTGGCCAGCGCCATCCAAACGGCAAAGGGCAGCTCGCAGGGCTGGTAGCGCGCCGGGCGCAGCAGCTCCAGCCGGCCGGTCTCGACCTCGCCATGCAGCACCCAAACGCCGAATTCAGGCGGCAGCTCCTCGGGCTCGGCCACACCCGCTGGGAAGACGTAGTAGCAGGCGCTGCACAGCCATTGGTAAGACTCGCGCTTGGCCGCATGGCGCAAATCGGACTGCAAATCGGCCCGGCTGGCCTTGACCTCGTGCACCACCGGCTGCAGATAGGCAGCCACCGAGGTGTTGCGCACCGAAAAAAGATCGGGCCGGGCCATGCGCCAGGGCCGCTTCGGGCGGGCCTCGTTCGGCGCGTCCAGCAGGTCTTCGCCGAACAACAAGGGCGTGGGCGAAGCCGCCATGGTGGGCACCATCTCCTCGGCCTGAACTTGCGCCCGCAGCGACAACTCGCGCCAGACAACGCGGCCGTCTTTCTGCATCAGCTGCTCACTCATGCGCCGGGCCAAGCGGTCATGCAGGCTCAAGGCCCGCTGGCCGCGCTGGCGCGAGGCCGCAAGCGCAGCGATACCGGCCGGCGTCAGCTGCAAGGTCTCGTGGCCGCCGGGCGGACAATGCAACTCCACCCAGCCGCCGGCCAGCAGGTCGATCTCCAGCGGGTCGCGGCAGGGCCAGCCGCCCGAGCGCCAGATCTTCATCAGGCGGCTCAGCTGGGCACGGCCCAGCTCCGGAGCAGATGCTGCAGAGGCGGCTGAGAGGCTGGGAGCGTCGGGGGCAATCACTGGATAAGTTTACAGTGGCCGCCGGGTGATATTACCCACCCCCTGAATCGCAGTTGAAATCCTGGCCCAAGCTGAGCATGCTGGCCCTTACCCAACAGCCCAGGACACTCAGCGATGCCACTGACGTCATCACGCAAGCCCAGCCCCTTGTCTTTCCGCAAGAGCTCTATCCTTGGTTTTCGCCCCGTTCACCTCGCCACACTCGCCCTCGCTGCCCTGAGCCCGAGCGCTTTTTGTCAGACGCAGACTCCAGCTCAGGCTCCGGCCAGCCCAAAGCCCGCCGCGGCTCTACACGCCAAGGCCAGCAGCAGCGCCGCCACCGACCCCGGCCTGGTCCTGGTGAACAACCCCAGCAGCGCGGGCATCCCCAGCAATTGGCAGGTGCAGGCCAGCAGCCTGAACGGCGACACCTTCGCCCCAAGCCAGCTCCAAGGCCGTGTGGCCGTGGTGTTCTATTGGTCCACCAATTGCGCCGTCTGCCGCGACACCTTGCCCGAGCTGCGCAGCAACCTCGAAGGATGGCGCAAGAAGCCGGTGGCCGTGGTGCAGGTCAACGTCGACAAGCAGGCCGAGGACTGGCGCAGCTATGAGCAGATCCGCAACGTCATGCACAAGCCCGTGCCCGGCCTGTTCTCCTTGCGCATGGACGCCGGCCTGTCGCCCACCAAGCTGCCCCTGACCCTGGTGGTCGACGCCCAGAACCGTGTGGTGCGCCGCTACGAAGGCCGCATCGCGCCTGAGGCCTGGAACGACGTGGCGGACCTGTTGCCCTGAAGCGCTGGCGGGGCCAGCGACTCACCACAGCCTTCGCCTCTGAGATGGCGTTTCAAGATCTGCTGCAGCTGCGGCCGCCGGCGCTCGGCTGTGACTTGCCACTGCCTTAGGTCCGCGTCAGGAAATTCAACGAAGCCGCCAGCCACAGCGTGGTGCGCGAGACCACCACGGCTTCGCACGGATGGCTGCGCGAGCAAGCGGCCGCCCGCATCCAGGCCAGGTGCAATCAGCATGCCCAACTCCAGCTCACGGGCGGCTTGCAGCGTCGAGATGTCATAGGCGCGGTCGCTGCGGGCAAACAGAATCAGGCGAACGGGAATCAAAAGCGTCACCCAGCGCAGCAGCCCTTCGCGTGAGGGCAGGCGCGCTGGCGAAATCAAGAGCGCCGGCCCGACATTCGCCAGGTCTTTGAAGGCCCAAGCCATGGCTGCCAGCTGAGGCTGCAGCCGCCAAGGCAGCTCAGCTGCAGCGCGAGGCCGAGATCAACGATGAGCTGAGCAAGCTGCCAAAGAGCCGGCTGCGGTACCCGACAGTCCCATGCGATGTACTCAGGACAGGTTCTTGATGGTCTTGGGACTCCGGCCTAGCATGGGCCTCGGTCCGATCGTGATCGACCGCAACTGCCAGCCCCATCCCATCCCTATGCACATCGCCATCCTCACCTTCGACGGATTCAACGAACTCGACTCGCTGATTGCCTACGGCATCCTGGCGCGGGCACGGGCACGACAGGCCGATTGGCGCGTCAGCATCGCCAGCCCCACGGCCCACCCGGTTTCATGGAGTGGCCTGCGCATCGAGGCCCAATGCGGCCTCGACGAGGCGCTATCGGCCGACGCGGTCCTGATCGGCAGTGGCGCCCGCACCCGCGAGCTGGTTCAGGATCAGGCCCTGATGCAGCAACTGCAGGGCCTGGACCCACAGCGCCAGTTGCTGGCCGCGCAATGCTCGGGGGCCTTGATCCTGGCGGAGCTGGGCCTGCTGAACGACATTCCGGCCTGCACCGATCTGACGACCAAGCCCTGGGTGCAGGAAGCCGGTGTCGAGGTGCTGAACCAGCCCTTCTTCGCTCGCGGCAATGTCGCCACCGCCGGCGGCTGCCTGGCTTCCAGCTATTTGGCCGCTTGGTTGATCGCCCGCTTGCAAGGTGTCGAGGCGGCGCGCGCGGCGATCCACTATGTCGCGCCAGTGGGCGAGAAGGATGAGCATGTCGCCCGGACGCTGGGGCATATCGAGCCCTTTCTGGTGGCATAGGCAGCCACACTGCGGCGCTTGATGGATTCTTGATGGCCGATGCCGCTGGCTTGCCACCCTCTTGATTGCGAACTTCCTACAGTCGTTTCCGTGGCCCCAACTTCTGACACCGAGGGGCCCGAACACCCTGGAGTTCCACATGCGACGTTCCACCCTGTTCCATTCTTTCGCGCCGGTGATCCTGGCCGTCAGGCGCGAGCCCCAACGGCCCGATCGGCTCGCGCTCAACCAGCCGCGGAACCCGCGTGAAGAGGGCTGGCTGGAGCGCCGAAGCGCGGGCGCCACGGACTGGATGGACCGCTGGATCCTCAAGCCCAAGCAAGGCTGAAGGTCAAGGGTGCAGAAGAAGAATCAGGCCCGGTCCTGTTGCATGGCGCAAGCCAGCTGGCCCAACATGCGGACCGCCGTTTCGCGTTCCGCGTCCCAGGGCTGGCTGGCCGTCAGGCGCAGGCAGTGGTCGAACTGCCGGCCCTGGCTGAAGACCGCGCCCGGCAGAAAGTTGCAGCCGCGTGCGCGCGCCTGCTCCAACAGCGCACAGGCATCGAGACCCTCGGGCAGTTCCACCCAGAGCACATAGCCACCTTCGCTGCCGCTCACCCGACTGCCGACTGGAAAGTGATGGAGCACCGCCTGGATGAGCCGCTGCAATTCCAGCTTCAGGCGTCTGCGCAGCCGGCGCAGATGCGCATCAAAGCCGCCCTCTGCGAGGAACGCGGCCAAGACCTGATCCATCAGCGCAGGCAACAACTCGCCATGCACCGCTCGCTCTGCCCGCAGCCTCAGGTGGTGGCGGTGGCTGGCGATGAAGCCGACATTGAAACCCGGGCCGGTGCTGCAGGCGAAGCTGCCGCAGTACAGCACCCGGTCATCGCGGTCGAAGGCCTTGACCGGGCGCGGCCGGTAGGCCCCGTGATGCAGATCACCCAGAAGATCGCACTCAAGCAGCGGCAGCCGGTGGTGGGCCAGGAGCGCTGCCAAGGCCTGTTTGTCGGCATCGGCCCAGCTGGCGCCCGTGACGCGATCCAACACCGGTTCCAGAATGCAGGCCGCCGGCGCCTGGGTCTGCATGAGCTCGTCCAGTGCCTGGACCGTCTGCGAGCCCGTCAAACCTGGCGGCAACTCCAGCACGCGCCGCCCCATGCTGACGATCAATTCCAGCGTACGCAAGGAGGTCGGGCCGGACACCACCACCGCATCGCCGGGCTGGCTCAGCAAACGCAGGCAGAGCTGCAAAGACTCGCCCTCGCCCTGCGTGACCACGATGTCCTCGGCGCTGTAATCGCAGGCCAGTCGCGACGCACGCAGGGCCAGCTGCTCGCGCAAGGCCAGCGATCCGTGAACCAGTCCTTGCGCCAGCAGTGCCGGATGGCGCCGTAGCTGCCGGGCCAGCAGACGCTGCAGGGCGGCCAAAGGCAGCCAAGAGGGCGCCAGGCCGAGATGTCCCAGGGACAGCACGCCGGCCTGGGAGGCGGCCAGGCTCATCAGGCGCTGGCGGCGTTCATCGAGCGCCAGGGCCGTGGCCGCCGACAGCACGGGGGCCGGCCTGGCAACGGGCGCGCAAGCGAAATAGCCACGCCGCGCACGCGCTTCGATCAGGCCTGCGTCCTCCAGCTCATGCAGCGCATGGGTCACGGTGGCCAGGCTCAGGCCATGGCTGGCACAGAGCTGACGCACCGAAGGCAGGCGACTGCCGGCCGGAAAGGCGCCCGACTGCAGGGCAAGCCGCAGCTCAGCAGCCAGGGCGCGGTACAGCGAGGTAGGGGCAGAACTCACGATCCGAAGGGCAGCCAAAGCCGAGCAGCTTAGCGGCTGTTACCGCGCCGCATGGAGTCACAGCCGATCGCGATGCATCGATACAGCGCCGGCCTCTTCTGTACCCATGCGCCAGACCTGCAGCTGTGCCTGTTGGCCGCGACTGGGTCTGAGCAGAATCCGCCGCCTACCCACAGCCCAAGAAGGAACGCCCTATGCAGGACGATGGAACGATGCTCGCAGACCGATCAGTGCCGGCCTTGCGCCGCCTGCTGCTCGGTGAGTGGCTGGGCCTGCTCGCCAGCAGCGCCTCACAGACCAGCCTGAGTTGGTGGATGGCCAGCCACGGTGGCGCCGCCGACCTGGCGATATACGGCAGTGCCATGGCCTTGTGCAGTGTGCTGGCCATGCCGCTGCTGTCGCCCCTGGGTGACCGCCTGTGCAAGGCGCGCGTGGTCTGCGGCGCGCGCCTCGGCCTCGTGTTGGAAGCCCTGCTGCTGGCCGGTCTGGCGCACTTCGGCCATTACGCATTCCACTGGATCTGCCTTTGCGGCCTCGCCTCCTGCCTGGCCAACGCCGCCTTGCTGCCGGCACAGGCCAGCCTGCTGCCTGAGCTGGTTCCGGCCGCGCAGCTGCCCCAGGCCATACGGCTGCGGCGCAGGGCACAGGCGCTGGGCAGCCTGCTGGGCCCGGCACTGGCCGGCGCGGCGCTCGGCCTCCGGGGCAGCAGCGCCAGCCTGCTGCTGAGCTGCGGGCTGGCCGTCGCAGCCGCCGCAGCCGCGTGGCGCATGTCCGCTTCGGCCACGCCATGCCGGGCACTGCCACCAAGATCACGGCGGCCCTGGTCGGCGGAGCTGCGCGCCGGCCTGCGCGCCAAATGGGGCATCGAGCTGGACCGCTGGTGGACGCTGTGCGGCGCCTTGATGATGGTGTTCTTCCAGCCCGCCACCGGCATGTTGCTGCCCTTGCGCCTGCAGGCACTCGGGCTGTCCGCCGGCTGGTTTGGCGCCTGCGGGGCCGCGCTGTCAGCCGGCCTGCTGATCGGCCTTGCCGGCTTGGCCGATGCGCTGATCCTGCGCCTGGACCGCGTGCGAGCGATCGCCTTGGCGGTGGCGCTCTGTGGTCTGGCCCTAGGCGGCTTGGGCCTGTGCGAGCAGGCGCCGGGCTTGCTGCTCTTGTTCGCGTTGATCGGCATTTGCATGTCGGTCACCCAGCTGGTCGGCCAGACCCATCGCGCCCTGGCCGTGCCCGACGCCTTCCGCTCCCGCATGGCTGCGGCACAGCTGGGCACGGCCCAGCTCGCCGCCAGCCTGGCACCGGCGCTGGCCGGCTTTTTGCTGCTGTTGCTGGACGCATCGCTGCCGGCGATCTACCTGATCATGGCCGGCGGATTTCTGTGCAACGGCCTGGGTTTGCTGCTCATTCCTGAACTGCGCGGCTTTCTGCGTCTGGATCATGAGCAGGTGCGGGATTGGTATGTGCGTCGCTACCCGATGGCATTCAAAGGCGAGTGAGCCCCCCCCCCGCGGCCGTGCGTGTCGGGCGCGCTGGGGCCTCCGCCACAATGAGGCCGCGACCGAACCGGCGCTTTCACAAGGCAGACGCCCATGCGAGTTCCAGAAGCCCTGCGCCCGCTGTGGCAGGCCTACGCCGACAGCGTCGGCGGCCTGTCCGAGGACCACTTCTACGAGGTCTGCCAGTTCGGCGACACGCCCGAGCTGATGGACGAGCTGGCCGGCTTGGTGATGGCCGGCCGCAAGCGCGCGACGGCCGGCGCGGTCTGGTCTTATCAAGCCTCGGGCCTGGGCCTGCCGCAGGCCGGCCTGCTCAGCATCGTCACCGACGCCCAGGACCGGCCACTCTGCATCATCGAGACGCTGCAAGTGGACCTACTGCCCTTTGATCAGGTCACGGCCGAGTTCGCGGCGGCGGAGGGTGAAGGCGACGGTTCGCTCGCCTTCTGGCAACAGGCGCACCGCGACTACTTCCAGCGCGAGTGCGCGCGTGCCGGCCATAGCTTCAGTGACGACCTGCTGGTGGCTTGCGAGCACTTCCGCGTCGTGCACCGGTTCGCACCCGGCTGAGGCTTCGCCCGCGCGGCAGTCCCTTGCCACCCAACGGCGCCCAAGTTCCCAACATAATTTTCAAAATACAGGCACAGAGAAGCCGCGTCACCATTGACGAAACCAAAGCGCCGAGCCCGACGCTCAAACCAGGGAGGGCATGAAGCGAGGACTTCTCAGCGCGGCCGTGATAGCCAATCAGCTGGGCGGCGAGGATGGCCGTGCCACGGTGCCAGCCATGGAGCGGTGGCTGAACCCGCGACTCGGCAAGGCGATGCTCTGAGCTTGCCCGTCTCGACGCCCAAGCGACACGAACTCAAAAGCTCAAAACAAAACACGCCCCGCCCGCCACCGGCTTGACGTAACGCACCGTGCCGCCCATGCCGTGGATCAGCTTGCGCACCAAGGCCAGGCCGATGCCATGGCTGCCGTCTTCGCGAGCCTGGGGGGCGCTGCGGGTGCTGAAGAAGGGCAGGAAGATGTCGTTCTCCAGACCGGCCGGCACGCCGGGGCCGTTGTCGCGCACCTCCAGGGCCAAGCGGCCGCCGCGCACCAGGCGGGCGCGCACCTGCAGGCGCGGCTGGGCCAGGCCGGCGGTGGCCTGGGCGGCGTTCTTGATCAGGTTGAGCAAGGCCTGTTCCAACTGGCCCGGGTCGGCGCGCAGACTCAGGCTCTCGGGCTCGACGGTGAAGCTGGCCTCGCCGCCACGGGCGCGCCAGTCGGCGGCCACCAGCTGTTCCAAACGCGCAAACAGCTCGGACAGCTGCAGCACCTCGGGCTGGGGCGCGGGCAGCTCGCTGATGCTGCGGTAATGGCCGACGAAGGCTGCCAGGGAGGCTGCACGGCGGGCGATGGTGTCCAAGGCCAGGTTGAGATCGGGGCCGGCCTCGGGGTCGCCCAACATCTCGCGCGCGGTGCGCGAGAGCGAGGCGATGGGGGTCAGCGAATTCATGATCTCGTGCGTCAGCACATGGACCAGCTGGCGCCAGGCCTTGAGGGTCTCGGCCTCCAGCTCCGACTCCAGCGGCAGCAAGGCCAGCAGGCGCGCATCGACACCGCCCAGGCTCAGGCGGCTGCCGGCCAGCAGCCAGCGCTCCTGGCCGCGCTCGGTGGCGATGCTGAGCAGCTCGCGCCCGGCCTCGCCGCGAGCTTCGCGCAACTGCGCCAGCAAGGCCTCGCGCTCCAGCGCCCCACCCGGCGCCAGCAGGCGGCGCGCGCGCACATTGAGCGCCGTCACCTGCTCGCCGCTGATGCGCAGCAAGGCCACCGGCACATGCTCGAGCTCGCCCTCCAGCAGGCTCAGCTTTTGCTGCAGATCGGCCTGCAGCGCCGGATTGCCCTGCGGCTGATCGAGGGCGAGCGCGGGCAGCTGCAAACGCCCCAAAGCCAGCCAGCCCCAACGCGCCACGGCCAGCTGGGCCAGCAGGATCAGCACCTGCCAGCGCGGCGAGCCTTGCTGCCAGACCAAGCCCGCGGCGCCCAGCGCCAGCAGCAAGGCGGCGAGCAGCACGCGGCCGCGCAGGCGCTGGCTGCGCTGCTGCTGAAGCTGTGCCGGCGACAGCGACGCGCGCTCAGAGCCCATGCTTTTCCATGCGCCGGTAGAGTGCTGCGCGGCTCAGACCCAGCAGGCGCGCGGCCTGGCTGATATTGCCCTCGGCCTGGCGCAGGGCTTCGTCCAGGGCCTCGCGCTCGCGCTCGTGCAGGCTGAGGCTCGGGCCGGCGCTCGATGTCGCCGCAGCCGCTGGGGCGAGCATGGTGGCGGCGCTCAAGCCAAAGTCTGCCGCTTCCAGCTGCGCGCCCTGCCCCAGGATCACGGCCCGCTCGCAGGCATGGCGCAGCGCGCGCACATTGCCCGGCCAGTCGTTCGCCTGCAAGGCCTGCCAAGCTGCGGCACTGCAGTCGCGCAGGGGCTTGCCGTACTGCTGGGCATAGGCGGCCAGGTAGTGACGGGCGAGCAGCGGGATGTCTTCGCGGCGCTCGCGCAGCGGCGGCACGCGCAGCACGATGGTGTTGAGGCGGTAAAGCAAATCGGGGCGGAAGCGCTGCGGGTCGAACAGCGCCGCTTCGTCGAGATTGGTGGCGCTGACGATGCGCACATCGACCGGCAGCGCCCGGTCGGCGCCCAGCGGCGTCACCTCGCGCCGCTCCAGCACGGTCAGCAGCTTGGCTTGACCGGCCAGGGGCAGATTGGCCACCTCGTCGAGGAACAGGGTGCCTCCGGCGGCCGCCTGAAAACGGCCGGGCCGCTCCTGGCGCGCATCGGTGAAGCTGCCGCGCTTGTGGCCGAAGAGCTCGCTCTCCAGCGTGGTCTCGGACAGGGCGCCCAGATCCACGGCCAGGAAAGTCTCGCCGCTGCGTTTGCTCCAGGCATGGATCTCGCGTGCCACCAGCTCCTTGCCCGAGCCCATCTCGCCCAGCACCAGCACATTGGCCTCGGTCGGCGCCACGCTCTGGATCAAGGCCCGCAGCTCGCGCATGGCCGGCGCTTCGCCGAGCAGGGTCGAAGGCTGGCCGGCTCCACCCTGCGGCGCACGCCGGGCCAGGGCCGCGGCCACGGTGGCGCAGAGCTTGGCGTTGTCCCAGGGCTTGGTGACGAAGTCGAAAGCGCCGGCCTTGAGCGCGGCCACGGCCAGGTTCACTTCGGCGTAGGCCGTCATCACGATCACCGGCAGCTCCGGGCTGTGCGCCAGAGCGCGCTGCAGCAGTTCCAAACCCTGAGCTCCATCGGTGCGGCCGGGCAGAAAATTCATGTCCAGCAGCAGCAGTTCCACATCACCCGAGTCCAGGGCCGGGGCCAGGTCCTCGGGCTGCTGAAGCAGACGCACCGGGCCAAAGCGGCGCTGCAGCAGCAAGCGCGCCGCCAGGGCCACATCGGGGTCGTCGTCCAGAATCAAAATCGCCATGGCGCGAGGTTAGCAGCGCGCCGGGCCGGCCAGCTGTCCGATTCCGGACAGGTGTTCAGGCGAAGCGTCAGCCGGGTGTCCGCTCCCGGACAGGCCCGATGCCATTGCGACCGAAAACCAGGCAGTACAGCCTGGCACGCGCTTTGCGTACAGAGGCGACATGAATGCGAATTTGCACCGCCTGCCCCCCGTCACCGGCGCCGCCATGGACCGCCCCTTGCCGAAGAAGAAGTACGCCCGCGCCCTGCGTTGGGCCGGTTTCAGCCTGGCCGCGCTGGCGGTGGCCTCCGCGCTCTACCTCAGCGTGCCGCGCGGCCTGTCGGTTCCGCTGAGCGAGCTGAGCCTGTCCACCGTGGCCGACGGCGAGTTCCGCGATGAGCTGACCCTGCGCGCCCAGGTCGTGCCGGCCCACCAGGTGCTGCTCGATGCGACCGACGCCGGCCGCGTCGACGCGGTGCTGGTGCGCGACGGCGACATGCTCAAGGCCGGCGCCCTGCTCTACCGCCTGTCCAACCCGCAGCGCGAGCAGGAGGTGCTGCAGCGCTCGGCCGAGGTGGCCCAGCAGCAGGCCAACTTGGCCATGCAGCGCACGGCCCTGGCCAATGCGCAGAGCATGCTGCGCCGCGACCTCAGCAGCCTGCAGCACGAGCTGACCCGGGCCGAGAACGACCTGGCCCGCCAGCAAAGCCTGGCCGCGCAGGGCTTTGTCTCCAAATCGGTGCTGGAAGATGCGCAGCTCAAACGCGAGCAGCAGCAGCGCCTGCTGGCCCAGGCGCGCGAAGACGGCGCCGCCGAGATCCGCACCCGTGAGCAGGCCGTGGCCGAGATGGAGCGTGCGGTCAAAGGCCTCAGCGAAGGCCTGGCCGTGGTGCGCCAGGCCGCCGCCGGCCTCTCCGCCCGGGCGCCGCGCGATGGCCAGCTCAGCGGCTTCAGCCTGCAGGTGGGCAGCAGCGTCAAGCCGGGCGACCGCCTCGGCCGCATCGACGACATCGCCAGCTTCAAGCTGGCCGGCAATGTCGATGAGTTCTACCTGGCGCGCGTGCAAAAAGGCCTGCAGGCCACGCTAGAGGCCGCAGGCAAGACCTGGCCCCTGACCGTCAGCCAGCGCCTGCCGCAGGTGAAAGACGGCCGCTTTGGCGTCGAGCTGGAGTTCAGCCAGGGCATGCCGCCGGCCCTGCAAGCCGGCCAGAGCCTGGACGCGCGCATCGTGCTGGGCCAGCCCAGCCGCGCCCGCCTGATAGCCGACGGCGCCTTCTACGGCGACAGCGGCGGCGCCTGGGTCTACGTGCTGAATGCCGAGGGCACGGCCGCCGAGCGCCGCCCGGTGCGCCTGGGCCGGCGCGCGGCCGGCCGCATCGAGGTGCTGGACGGCCTGCAGCCCGGCGAACGCGTGATCGTTTCCAAGGTGCGCGCCTACGGCGACGCGCCGCTGCTCAAGCTCAAGACCTGACCCCCATCGTTTCTAAGAACACCCCAAGAGGACAGAGAACGCCATGATCCAACTGAAAAACCTCAGCAAGCTGCACCGCAACAGCGAAGTCGAAACCACCGCCCTGAACCAGATTGATCTGCAGATCGAGGCCGGCGAATACCTGGCCATCACGGGGCCCTCGGGCTGCGGAAAATCGAGCCTGCTGTCCATCCTGGGCTTGCTGGACGCACCGAGCAGCGGCGAGTACTGGTTCGAGGGCCAGAACGTCACCGGCTGGAACGAGCGCCAGCTCAGCGCCCTGCGCCGCGGCCGCATCGGCTTTGTGTTCCAGAGCTTCAACTTGATCGACGACCTGAGCGTGCGCGAGAACATCGAGCTGGCCCTGGAGTACGGCGATGTGCCGCGCAGCGAACACGCCGGCCGAGTGGATGCCGCCATGCAGCGCCTGGGCATTGACCACCGCGCCAATCACCGGCCTTCACAGCTCTCGGGCGGCCAGCAGCAGCGCGTGGCGATTGCGCGCGCCATCGTCTCGCGCCCGGCCCTGCTGCTGGCCGACGAGCCGACCGGCAACCTCGACAGCGCTCAAGGCGACGAGGTGATGCGCATCCTGCGCGAGCTCAACGAGGAAGGCACGACCCTGGTGATGGTGACTCACTCGCCGGCTCATGCCGCTCAAGCCTCGCGCTGCTTGCGCTTGCTCGATGGCCGCGTCCTCGTGGACGCTCTGGCGGCCTGAACCCGAAAGCACGTCCATGAAACTCAAAGACCTGCGCGTCAGCTGGCGCCAGCTGATCGCCGAACCCGCCTATTCCCTGGTGGTGGTGCTGGGCCTGGCTGTGGCCATCGCCGCCGCCTACCTGATCGCCCTGCTGCTCAATGACCGCTGGCTGCCCGATCCCAGCGTGCCGCGCCCCGACCGGGTCGTGCGCCTGGAATTCAAGGGCAATATCCCCGGGCGCAACGACGACTGGTTCAGCTCCATCCCCTATGTCTTTCGCAAAGCCTTGCAGGAGGCGAAAGCCCCGATCAGCCACGCAGCGCGCACCACAGAGAGCGATCTGGGTCTGCGCGTGGGCGAACAAGTCAGCAAGAACCGCGTCATGTTCACCGACCCTGATCTGGTGGCCATCTTCGGCCTCAAGGCCGTGAGCGGCGATGTGCTGGCAGCTCTCAGCAAGCCGGACACGGTGGCGCTGACCACCAGCGCCGCCGAACGCCTGTTCGGCCGCAGCAGCGATGTGCTGGGGCAGCGCCTGCGCATGCGCGGCCACGACATGACCGTGGCCGCCGTGCTGCCGCGCCAGGCCGCCAACAGCGAGCTGGAGTTCGATGTGCTGGCCAGTTTCGAGTCTCCCGCCGCCGGTCTGCTGCCCTGGATACACAGCGCCTGGTACTACATCAACGGCAATGTCTACGCGCGCCTGGCCGATGGTGCCAACGCGGCCCAGCTCGGCACCCTGATGCAGTCCATCTTCGACCGCAGCCCGGGCACGACCCAGGCGCCGCCCGAGTGGCGGGCCGGCGGCCGCAAGAGCGCCTTTGTGCGCGCCGTGCCCCTGACCCGCATTCCGTTTGAAGGCGGCGGCAGCCAGACCCGGCTGGTGCTGTACAGCGCACTCAGCGTCATGGCCCTGACCATGCTGGCCCTGGCGGCCATCAACTACGTCAACCTCAGCAGCGTGCGCACCCTGCGCCGCCAGCGCGAGATCGCCGTGCGCAAGAGCTTGGGCGCCAGCCCGGCACGCCTGGGTCTGCAGTTCGTGCTGGAGTCCAGCCTGGTGGCCTTGCTGGCCGGCGGCGTGGGCCTGCTCTTGGCCTGGTTGCTGGCACCGAGCTTTGCCGATCTGCTCGACGTCAAGTTCGCTTCCAAGCTGTTTGCACCGGCCCAGCTGCTCAGCCTGGTGTTGGGCTGCCTGGCCCTGGGTGCGCTGACCGGGCTCTACCCGGCGCGCGTGGCCCTGGGCGTGCATTGCGCTCCGGCCCTGCAGGGCCGCAAGCAGAGCGAAGGCGCGGCCGGCCGGCGCCTGCGCCGCGCCATGACGGTGCTGCAATTCAGCGCGGCGCTGACCCTGTCGGGCGCGGCCGTGGTGGTGGTCTGGCAGAGCGAGTTCATGGCCCGCCTGGACTTGGGCTTCAAGACCGCCGGCCTGCTCGCCGTCGAGCTGCCCGACAGCGCCAAGCTCGAAGCCAAACGCGCCCTGTTCGAGGCCTTGCAGCAGCATCCGGCGGTGCGTTCGGCCAGCATGGCCGAGGACGTGCCGGGCCGCAACGGCATCGGCAGCGTGACCACGCTGAGCCGTGGCGAGACCCGCGCTGCGACCCGTTTCAATGCCGTGGACGAGCATTTTTTCGCGACCTATGAGATCCCGCTTCTGCATGGTTCGCTGCAAGGTGTGAGCATTCCGGAGCAAGCGCCGAAACCTGATGGACCCAAGGCGGTGAACCCGGTGGTGATCGACAGCACTGCGGTTCAGGCCATGGGCTTCGCGCGCACCCAGGACGCCCTGGGCCAGGTGCTTCTCGACGACGGGGAGCCGGTCAAGGTGGTGGCCATCGTCGGCCCGGTCAAGCAGGAAACGGCGCGCCATCTGCGCCAGCCGCAGCTGTTCGCCTTGCGCCAGAACGGCCACAGCACGCTGACCCTGAACGGCAGCGATATGGCGGCCCTGCGCGCGGCCGTCAGCGAGCTCTGGCCGCGCTATATGCCGGACGATGTGCTGGTCATGAACGGCGTGGCCGATGAACTCGCCCAGCGCTACCGCCTGGACCGCAATATCGGCCGCCTGATCGCGGCCTCCAGCCTGCTGGCCCTGCTGCTGGCCGCTTTCGGCGTCTATGCGCTGGCGGCCTACACGGTGCGACGCGCGGCGCTGGAGATCGTCATCCGCAAGCTGCACGGTGCCGGCCACCGCCACATCGCCGCGCTCTTGGTCAAGGAGTTCGCGCCCCTGCTGGGCCTGGCCGCCCTGATCAGCCTGCCGCTGATCTGGTGGATCGCCCAGCAGTACCTGAGCGGCTTCATCGAGCGCGCGCAGATGGGCGGCTGGCCGCTGCTGGCAGCCTTGCTGGTCACCTTGCTGATGAGTGGCCTGGCAGGCCTGCGCCATGCCCTGGCGGCCATGTCCATGCGGCCCATCCTGGCCTTGCGCGACTGACTGACTGAAGGGGGCCGCCGCACCATGCGCTTTCTGGACCTTCGTGTGGCGGCCCGTCAGCTGCGGGCCGACCCTTTCAATGCCTCGGTGCTGATCCTGGGCCTGGCCCTGGCCCTGGCCGCGAGCTATCTGCTGGCGGTGATGCTGGGCGAGCGCTTCCGGCCCGACCCGGCGCTGCAGGAACCCGAGCGCATCGTGATGCTCGATTTCCACGGCAATATGCCGGGCCGCCAGGAGGACTGGTTTCTGGGCGCGCCTTTTGCGCTGCACGAGGCGCTGCAGAAATCCGGCGCGCCGCTGCAGCATTTGAGCCGCAGCAGCAGCGACTGGCTGACCTTGCGCGTGGGCGAGCGCCAGCAGCGCAGCGCCGTGCTGGCCCTGGACGCCAGCGCCGTCGAGCTGTTCGGCCTGCGCAGCCTGCAGGGCGATCTGCGGGCCTGCCTGGCCCGGCCCGACACCATCGCCCTGCGCCAGAGCCTGGCCCGCCAGCTCTTCGGCGAGCAGCGTGCCCTGGGCCGCGTGCTTCGTGCCGGCAAGCACCCGCTCAGCGTCTGCGCCCTGCTGCCCGATGCCGGCTCGCAGAGCACGCTGCGCGAGCCGGCTTTCGTCGGCTTCAACTCGCCCGCCGCCGAGCTGGACGAGGAGATGCGCAGCGCCTGGTTCCAGATCACCGGGCGGATCTACGGCCGCCTGGCACCAGGCGCCAGCGCCGAGCAGATCGGCACGCTAGCGCAAGCCCTGCTCGACGCCAGCCCCATCATGAAGATGCTGCCGCCGGACTGGACGGCCGAAGGCCGCAAGGCCGCCTTCATGCGCGCCCTGCCCATCACCCACCTGCCCTTCGAGGGCCGCGAGGGCCGCCTGCGCGTGCAGGCCTTGCTGGCCCTGGGCGGGGTGGCGGCCTTGCTGCTGAGCCTGGCCCTGCTCAATTTCATCAACCTCAGCAGCGTACGCACGGTGCAGCGCCAGCGCGAGATCGCCGTGCGCAAAAGTCTGGGCCTGGGCCCGCTGCGCCTGCTGCTGCAGTTCGCGGCGGAGGCGCAGCTGAGCATCGCGCTGGCGGCCGCGCTGGCGGTGCTGCTGGCCTGGCTGATGGTGCCCTGGCTGGCCGGCGTGCTGCAGCTGCCGGTGCCGGACAGCCTCCTGCAAGCCTTGCCTCTGCTGGGCCTGGCGGCGGGCTGCGCCCTGCTGGGCTTGCTGGTCTGCCTCTACCCGGCCTGGCTGGCCTGGCGGCAGAATGCGGCCGCCGCCCTGCAGGGCCGGCAGGCCAGCGAAGGCGCCTCGGGCCGCTGGCTGCGCCGCACGCTGACGGTGCTGCAGTTCGGCGTGGCCTTGCTGGCCAGCAGCCTGGCCTTGGTCCTGAGCTTGCAGAACCGCCATGTGCTGGCGCGTGAGCTGGGCTTTGATCCCCATGGCGTGCTGGCCCTGCGCATGCCCGACGGCGCCAGCCCGGCGCTGGCGGAAGACCTGCGCCAGGCCCTGGCTCAGCGCCCCGAGGTGCAGGCCCTTGCCTGGAGCGACAGCGTGCCCGGCAGCGGCCGGATCGAGCGCGAGGGCGGCTTTCTGCGCGATGGGCAAACCGGAGAAGCCAGCAAGCTGCGTATCGTCCATGTCGATGCCGACTTCTTTGTGCTCTACCGCATCCCCCTGCTGAGCGGCGAGCTGCGTGCGGGCACGCAGGACACCGTGGTGCTGGACCAGCCGGCACTGCGCGCCATGGGCTGGAGCCAGGCCGCTGAGGCCTTGGGGCAGGAACTGCGCTTCGCCTACACCGGCCTGGCCCAGCGTCAGCAGAGTTGGCGCATCGCCGCCGTGGTGCCGAAGCAGCTGCTGGAAAGCACGCGCCAGCCCAGCCAGCCCCATGCCTTCGCACTCAAGACCAGCGAGCAGGTGCTGGCCACAGGGCGCGGTGCCTGGGTGCTCAATCTGCGCCTGCGCGATGGTGAAGCCACCAGCCTGGCGCGGGCCGAGGCCTTCATCGCGCCGATCTGGAAGCGCTATGTGCCGGATCAACCCTTGCAGCTGGAAGCGGTGGAAGAGGCCATGCAGGAGCCCTACCGCGCCGACCTGCGCCTGGCCGAGCTGGTCACGGCCAGCAGCGTGCTGGCCCTGGCCCTGGCGGGCTTCGGCGTCTATGCGCTGGCGGCCTATCTGGTGCAGCGCCATGCGCGCGAGCTGGTGCTGCGCAAGCTCTACGGCGCCTCGCCGCGCCAGGCCCTGACCCGGCTGCTGCGCGAGTTCGCCGGCCTGCTGCTGATCGCAGCCCTGCTGGCCCTGCCGCTGTCCTGGTTCCTGGGCCAGAGCTATCTGAGCCAGTTTGCTGACCGGGCAGCCATGGGCTTGTGGCCGCAAGCCCTGGCGCTGCTGGGCCTGCTCTTGGTGAGCTTGATCGCCAGCCTGCACCATGGCTTGCAGGCCATGGCCATGCGGCCGGTGCTGGCCTTGAAGAGCTGAGTGAATACGCAGTGACCCGTCCTGAATTAGGTTGACACTAAGAACGGTTGAA
>NZ_JAJIRR010000011.1:0-192208 GCF_025717595.1 Kinneretia sp. DJ1R-11 | reverse complement strand
TCTCAGGTACAAATGTGTCAACGCTGGGCAGGACGGGTCACCTGAACGAAAAAGGGGGAGGCCCATGGCCTCCCCCTTCGTTCGCATCGCGGCGTCGCCGCTGAACGCTCAGTCCTTGGCGTAGATGTCCACGTCCTTGGTTTCGCGTACGAACAGCAGGCCGATGACCAGGGTCATGGCAGCCACGCCGATCGGGTACCAGAGGCCGTGGTAAATGTTGCCGTTCTGCGCCACCATCGCGAAAGTGATGGAAGGCAGCAGGCCACCGAACCAGCCATTGCCGATGTGGTACGGCAAGCTCATCGAGGTGTAGCGGATGCGGGTCGGGAACATTTCCACCAGCATGGCGGCAATCGGACCGTAGACCATGGTCACGTACAGCACCAGGACGAAGAGGATGGCCACGACCATGGGTTGGTTGACCTTGGCCGGGTCGGCCTTGGCGGGATAGCCGGCAGCCTTCAGGCCTTCAGCCAATTCCTTCTTGAAGGCGGCAATGCCCTTGACCGTCACTTCATCGAACTTGTAGTCGTTCAGCTTGGTGGCGTTCAGGCCGTTGATGACCTTGTCGCCGACTTTGATGACGGCCACCGAACCGGCGGGACCGGGCAGCGTTTCATAGCTGGCTGAAGACTGTGCCAGGGCTCGCTTGGCGATGTCGCAGGAGCTGGTGAAGTCCACTTCCTTGGCCACCGGGCTGCCCTGGAAGGAGCAGGTGCTCATGTCCACGGTCAGGGTGATCTGAGCACTGGCCTGAGCCTTGGCCAGATCCGGGTTGGCGGCGTTGGTCAGGGCCTTGAACAGCGGGAAGTAAGTGACGATGGCCAGCAGCAGGCCCGCCATGATGATGGGCTTGCGGCCGATCTTGTCGGACAAGGTACCAAAGATCACAAAGAAAGGCGTACCCAGCAGCAGCGAAACGGCCACCATGATGTTGGCGGTGGCGTTGTCCACCTTCAACACGCTGGTCAAGAAGAACAAGGCATAGAACTGGCCCGAATACCAGACCACCCCTTGGCCGGCAACCAGACCGAACAAAGCCAGGGCAACGATCTTCAAGTTCTTCCATTGACCGAAAGACTCGGACAGCGGGGCCTTGGAGGTCTTGCCTTCCGACTTCATCTTCTGGAAGGCCGGCGACTCGTTCATCGACAGTCGAATCCAGACGCTGATGGCCAGCAGCAGGATGGAGACGATGAATGGCACGCGCCAACCCCAGTCGGCAAACGCAGCCTCGCCGACCACGGTGCGGGTGCCCAAAATCACCATCAAGGACAGGAACAGACCCAAAGTCGCCGTGGTTTGAATCCAAGAGGTGTAGGCGCCGCGCTTGCCATGCGGAGCATGCTCTGCCACATAGGTGGCCGCACCACCGTACTCGCCGCCGAGGGCCAGGCCTTGCAGCATGCGCAGCGCGATCAGGATCACCGGAGCCGCTGCACCGATGGTGGCCGAACCGGGCAAGATGCCGACGATGAAGGTCGACAGGCCCATGATCAAGATGGTCACCAGGAAGGTGTACTTGCGGCCGATCATGTCACCCAGGCGACCGAACACCAGAGCACCGAAGGGGCGCACGATGAAACCGGCCGCAAAGGCCAGCAGAGAGGCGATGAAGGCCGCCTGCGGGTCCAGTTGCGAGAAGAACTGCTTGGCGATGATGGCCGCCAGCGAACCGTAAAGGTAGAAGTCGTACCACTCGAACACGGTACCGAGCGAGGAAGCGAAGATGACCTTCTTTTCCTCTGCCGTCATCGGCGTGTTGGTGGAGACTGCGTTTGCAGTTGCCATGGTGGGTGTCTCCGTAGATTTCGGCCGGCCACAAGGGGATGGACCAGGGGTCCTGAGCGGCTCTCATCCGAAAAAGGCTGAGGGCCCATCCTCTTGCAAACCGACGTTTGCTTGAGAGCCACCGACCGGTAGCTCTTGACACGCATCATGGGAGTCGGCTCTGACCCAACTCTGACGCCGAACTGAACGCTGGCTGACAAAATCCGCTGCAACCCTGCTTGAAAATTTCATGATGCGGAATCTTCGGCATTTACAGGGTAAGTCCCTGGCTGGGATTGCCAGAGCCGTCAAGCCGCTGAGCTAGCGCGTCAGCTCATGAGATCACCCGTGTCGGCAGCCTCAGGAGCCGGCGCGGCGCAAGCCAGGACGCGACACGGCAGCCGCTTCCCAGTCGCCCTGCTCAAACCATGCGTCGCCTTTGAGGTAGGCAGCCAGCATTTCGAGTGAATCCAGACCCCAGAACAGCCGGCCGTCGACCTCGATCGTCGGCACCCCGAACACCCCCAGCGTCAGCGCCGCCTCGGTGGCCACACGCAGCGCTTCCTTGATTTCTTCGCTGGCGGGGTCGCGCACCGGGGCGAGCTCCTGCGTCAAGTCGGCCAGACGCGCGGCATCGGCGGGATGAGCACCTTCGCTGCGCCAGACGTGGCGGAAGATGCGCTCGACCGTGGCCCGGTTCGGCGTGCCGCCCGCAGGAGCACTGGCCCAGGCCAGGCGCAGCAGCGGCAAGGGGTTGAATGGGTGCTGGGCCGGCACCTGCAGCGGCAGGCCCAACTTGTGAGCGGCCCAGCTGACCTGACGGAAGGTCCACTGGCGCTTGGGTTCGATCTCGGCCGGTCCTTTTTGGCCCAAGGCGTGAAGCAAGGCGGCAAACAGAATCGGTCGGTACTCGACGCTGTAGCTCAGGCCCTCCAAGGCTTGTGGCAGGTGCTCGAAAGCCAGTGCCGCATAGGGAGAAATCGGGTCGAAGTAAAAACGCAGCTGTTTCATGAGTAAGGTTCCTGTCGGGTGCTGCGGCCCTGTGGGCCCCAGCCAAACGCGGGTAGACAAAAGTAGATGTGAAAGACGCGTGCGGACGTGCTCAGGCGATGAAAATGCCTTGCTCTGCCAATTGCTCGCGACGCTCGGGCAGGCGCGCCAGGATCTCGCGGCGCGTGTCATCGTCGGCGCGCGACCACACGGTGATTTCCGGGATGCTGCGGGCACATCCCTCGCACCAACCGGTCGGCGCATGAATACGGCAGATATTGGTGCAAGGAGAGCTGACGATGGACGCCGGCGCTGGCGCAGCCAGAGGCGCAAGAGGATGCAAGCCACTCATGCCTGCACCACTTCGATGAACTCGGCACCGGTCAACTGTTTGAGCTCCTGCGGGCTCATCGGGAACACGCCGTTCGGATGGCCAGCCGCAGCCCAGATGAGGTCGAAGCGCAGCAGGTCGGCGTCCAGAAACAGCTGAGGCAAAGACAGGCCCTGCGCCGGCGCAAAGCCCAGCGGAGACACGCCGCCAATCGCGAAACCGGTGTGCGACTTGACGAAGTCGGCATCCGCGCGGCCCAGGGGCCCGGTGTGCTGCTGCAGCTTTTTCTCGTCAACGCGGCGATCGCCCGAGGCAATCACCATCACCGCGGCATCATCGGCCCGGCGACGGAACACCACCGACTTGGCAATCTGGCCCAGGCTGACGCCCAAGGCTTCGGCTGCTTCTTGCGAAGTCCGCGCGGCAACGTCGAGCCAACGGGGGGGCTGAGCATGGCCGCGTTGTCGCAAGGCCGCCTGGACACGAAGAAAGCCCTCGGGCCTGGCCTCGGCAACTGGGGAAACAGGGGAATCGGGTGAGACGGGCAAATTCATCCGCGCATTGTCTCAGGCGCAGCCAGCCGCTTATGCCAGGACGGTATCCAAGACGCGCGGGAAATGGATGCGGGGATCCCAGTGTGCAAACTCACTCACCATCGCTCCGGCCCGAGCACGCAGCGACGGATCCGTCGCCAAATCACGCAAGGCCTGACGCATGCGCGGCTGCGCGAATTGCCCGGCGCGGAAATAGCGCCCGACGCCTGCTCGCTGCATGGCTTTCATGGTCAGAACCTGATCCAGGTTGGAGCAGATGCCCAACACCGGCCGACCCTTCTGCAAGGCCTGCTGCACGGTGGCACTGCCGCCGTTGCACACCACCAAGTCGGCCCGAGCGGCCGCCTCGCTGCCCGGCAGATAGGGCGCACTGAAGACATGGGGTGAATCTGAGCGGAAGTCGCTGCGGCCGGCCGTGGCCACCAAGCAGCTGAGGCCCTCGGCCAAGCAGGCTTCGATGATGCCAGGCAACAGGTCCACGCTGCCGGTCGAACCCAGGGTGATGTAGGCCAGCGGCCGGCCTTGGCTGAGCGCCTGCTCCCACCACGCGGGCAATGCCATGGTCGGCGACCACACGATGGGCCCGACATAGTGGTGCGACGCCGGCAAGCCTTCGGTAGGCACCAGGGCTGGGGTGTCCGAATAGAGCGTCAGATCGCCATCGCAGTAGTACTCTCGCAAGGTTCGATAAGGCGGCAAGCCATGGTCCTTGCGCACCCGGTTCATGGCAGCGCAGTGATGCAAGCTGGCCCATGGCCAAACGGCTCGAAACACCAAATCCAGGCCGGCATAGCCCAGAAATCGAGCCGGCGCCATCTCGGGTGCTTGCATGCGCTGATCACGAGCAAACGGGCTCCAATGCGCGTTGGCGATCGCCAGCAGGGGAATGCCGACCTTGCGTGCCGCCACACTCAAGGAGAGCCGATAGTCACCCACGACCGCAGCTGGGCGCACGGTCTCAAGCATGCGGATGTCAGCCTCCACATACTGACGCAATTCCGTCTCGGTGTAGACCGGCTGGCCGGCCGCCAGACGCTGCAGAAACAGCGCAGGAGCAATGCTCTGCACTGGATGAGATTGCCACTCGGGGCTGGCTGAGCAGATCGGGAATTGACCATTGCTCGCGAACACGACCTCATGGCCCAACTCAACAGCGCGGTGCGCCAGCACGCTGGGTCTCGCCACATGGGCCAGGGACACGGCCTCAGCCACGAACAATAATTTCGATGCAGTCATCAGTCGCGACTCAGTGTGGGTACGGAAGGGGCGCAAGCCAAGCTCAAGGCCGGCATGCTCGGCCAAACTGGACGGGGGCGCAAAGCTCGCTCACAACTTTGCCGTAAGCATTTTCGAACGGTTGACCCGCGGCACAGCCCATAAATTTTCTGCGCCATCTATCTGCGTGGCGTGCCTGGCCAGAATGCGTTGCAAAGGCCACTGAACCACCAGAGCGTGGGCGGTACGGGCGTGGACGGATCCGGCATCTCCGATCAGCGCTACGTTCATGACGACTTTTCTACAGCAAGCAAAGCAGAATGACCGGACCAGATTCCGGCGGATCAACGCTGCAAAATGCGGGCCACATTCTCAATCGGTATGGCATAGCTGATACCTGAGGGCTGGGCCAGCACCGATTCCTTGGTGCTCTTGATCAAGACCATATTGATGACGCCCAGAACCTCGCCTGTGCGGGCATCGAGCACAGGACCGCCGCTGTTGCCAGGGTAGGCCACGGCGTCCATCTGCAAGATGTTGAAAGCACCGGCCCGCAGCTGAGACAGATTGCGGGCGTTCAGCGAGTTGGAACTGGGCGCAGGCAGCGCCACGGGCGTAATAGCCGAAATCATCCCGCGATGGCTGACATGAGAAAAGCCCAGAGCCCCGCCGATAGGAAAGCCTATGAAAATCACCTCGGTGCCCTCCTGAGGCAGCTCGGTTTTCAATGGCAAAGGCCGCAAAGCCGGAGCGCCGATGTCCAGGATCGCCAAGTCGTGGGAGCGCTCCAAACTGACATCCAGAACCTTGCGTAGTTCCCAAGCTCCACTGGACTGCTTGACTTGCACCACCAATTGCGATTCTTGCTCGGACCCGGGCTCAGGTAGCACATGGGCATTTGTGGCAATGCGCGTGCCATCGGCCACGGCAAAGCCCGTACCTCGAAAGGCAAAGCGCGGATTGGCCAAGGGATTGAAGGTACCAACCAGCACCACCGAGGGTTTGCTACGCGCAATGATCTCGGGCGTACCAGGCAAAGAGGATGCGTTCTGGGCATGAACTGCAAAGGCAGCCAATGCCAAAACAGCAACCATGCCGCGGAGGCTTGATGCCCAAGTCCAGCAGCCAGCACGCACCACGCATTTCATCCAAGGTATCAAGCCAAATCTCCCGAGGTCAAACTCATCTCCAGGGCTGCCACGCACTCACGCCATGTCTGATCGGGATCGGCCAACTTAAAGCCGTAGAAATTCCCAGCCTCCGTTTCACGATGGCGAACCAAACGCACCTCGACCCGCGAACGCTTGTTCTGCCCCAAATCGATTTCAGCCCAGCCGTCCTGGTCTAGCGAAAGACTGATCTTCGACTCTGCCTGAAAGCCGGAAAGCGAGATCTCGATGACATCCAAATCAAAGCTCTTTTTCTGCCCGCCCAGATCGAACTCCACGATGCCGGGGCAACGGATGGAATAGCGCTGGTGACGACGCAATGGATGGCCATGATCGGCGGAACCCTGCATCAAAGGCAGTACAGGGCGGTACTCGACTTGATCGTAAATGGACCACAGCAGGGACTTCTTGCGATCGTCGAGCTGCGGAAGAACTTGAGTCCTTTGATTGAAGAAGTAGTCCAGCAACTCAGGAGTCATCACCGGGTCGTTGGTGGTGAAGTACTTGCGGCTGGGTCGCTTGATATTGGGAATAGTCAGCTCAAAAAAGTACCTGTGCAGGTTTTTGCGCGGCGGGCGGCCACCGTAGCCCAGTTTGAACACAGCCGCAGCAGAACGCAAATCCAGGGTCGCGCCGACAGCGGGCGCACCGTTGGCGAAGTCATAGCGATCAACGACGTTTTCCTGAAGCCGCTCGCAGTACAACACCGCCTCGTAGAGCTCAATGCGATCGGGATTCACCGCGATCACCAAGTGACGGGTGTCAAAGTACTCCGCACAATACTCGCGCATGAACTTCATCAAGGGGAACAAGATCGCGCCGCCAGTGCGACGGAATTCAGGGTGTACCGCCAGTGCGGAAATCTCCGCAATTTTTCCTCCTTTGGCGCGCACTTGAGTCAAATCAAACGCCGACTGCATCGGGAAGCCAAACACGCCTTCGCGGATGATTGAAATGGTGCCCACCACACGGCCGTCAAACTTGGCACACAAAGTCGTGGTCGTTGGAAGTGCGTGATAAATCGTAACGCGCATGCCAGACGGATGAGGCTTCATGAAACCGCTGGATACGTAAGCGTCATGCAGGATCTGAAAACAAGCTTCCAGCTCTTCCTGGCTTTCCGCAATTTTCAGCTCCAGCCGACTATCGGGCGCAGGATCGCAGTCCACCATGCGCCGGTAGAAGGGAAAGCGGATGCTCTGCGGGAACTTGCGGAACAAGCCGCGCAGCTGTTGATGAAGGCTCTTGCGGAAGCTGGACCGGCGGATTTGACTCATAGATTCCTCAATCTGATGCGTCCCCCAAGAACTCCGCTGCACTCAGACGGCGGGGTATGGAATCAGCGGGAGGGGTGGGGCCTCACGGCACTGCAGACGCGTGCTCGCCACCGTCCGACCAATATACGCCGAGCGCACAAATCGTGACAAAGTTTGCAAGCGGCAAGACCCCAAGCTTATCGAGAGTACGAGATTGCTGAGCTTCACAGCCTGAACACCAATCAGCTTGGTCTCGATGAGCGCGGGCTGTTCTAAGAGGAGCATCCTTCGAGCCACAAGCACCAAGGCAGATCCACTCAGCGACCGTGCCTGAATACTTCAGCGGAAGGGTCTCGCGAGCCCCCCCTCCAGGAAAGTCACTGGCTCAAGCCTTGATCTGCAGCTTGTCCATCAGGTCGTACAAGGTCGGACGGCTGACGCCGAGCAGTTCAGACGCGCGCACGATATTGCCGTCCACCCGCGCCAAGGCTGCTACCACAGCCTGACGCTCAGCGCGCTCGCGAACGGTGCGCAAATCCAGGACGGGTGCCTCCTCGCCATCCGCCGGCGCTGCAGCGGCGATACCGATGTCATCGGCCGTGATCTGTTGGCCGTCGGCCATGATGGCAGCACGCTTGATGATGTTCTGCAACTCTCGCACATTGCCGGGCCAGAGATAGGCCTCGATCTTGCGAATTGCGTCTTCACCCAAACTCAAACCAGGGCGACGCAGCTCGCTGCTGAATTTGCGTAAAAAGGTGTGGGCCAAGAGCACCGCATCACCCTGGCGCTCACGCAGGGCAGGTATGTCGATCACGATTTCAGCCAGGCGGTAGTACAAATCCTCCCGGAAGCCACCCGAGCTGATCTGGCCTTTCAAGTCCTGGTGGGTGGCGCCGATTACGCGCACATCGATGGGAATCTCCTTGCGACCGCCGACCCGCTCGATCACCCGCTCTTGCAAGAAACGCAAGAGCTTGGCTTGCAAGGGCATGGGCAGATCACCAATTTCATCAAGCATCAAAGTGCCGCCGTGGGCGGTCTCGATCTTGCCGATGGTGGTCTTGCTGGCGCCCGTGAAGGCGCCCTTCTCGTAGCCGAAGAGCTCGCTCTCCAGCAGGTTTTCAGGAATGGCGGCGCAATTGATGGCGACGAAACGCCCTTCTCGCTTGGACGCCTCATGCAGGCCCTGGGCCAGCACTTCCTTGCCGGTGCCGCTTTCGCCGAGCAAGAGCACCGTGACGTCGCTGCTGGCGACCTTTTCGATCGTGCGGCAAATGCGTTGCATTTGAGCGTCACGCGTGACCAAGCCGCTCAAAGCGCCGGTCTGCTGGGCGGTTTGCAAGCGGCGGTTTTCTTGTTGCAATTCATAGAGGCGGTAAGCGCGCTCCACTGTCAAGCTCAGCACATCGGGGTCGACCGGCTTGGACAGAAAATCGTAGGCGCCCATGCGGATGGCACGCAGCGCATTGTCCTGGTCGTTCTGGCCGGTCAGCACGATGACCTTGGCCGAAGGGTCCAGCTCCAAGAGCTTTTCCAGACACTTGAACCCCTCGGACACCGAGTCCTGGTCCGGCGGCAGCCCGAGATCCATGGTCACTACTGCCGGGCCGTGACGCCTGAACTGCAGCACTGCGGAGGCCACATCCTGGGCTAACACCGACTCAAAGCGATCAAGCGACCACTTCAGTTGCTTTTGCAGCGACAGATCGTCCTCGACGATCAGCAAGGGCTGTTGACGCGTGGCGTTCATGCGCCCCCCACCAAGCTGCGTTCACCGGCACCGCCGCTGTGAAACAAGGGCAAGGAAATCGTCACTGTGGTCCCGATCTTGAGTTTACTTTCCACCGAAATCTTCCCGCCAAGCTCTTGCAGATATTGATAGCTTTCATATGCACCGATGCCCATGCCGCTGGATTTGGTGGTCTGGAAAGGTTTGAAAAGCCGGTTCTGAATGAATTCTTCACTCATTCCGCAGCCTTGATCGCTGATGATGAGGCGGGCCATGCTGCCATTCTGTTCCAGGATCAAGCTCACGGTGGCCTCTGCTTCACTGGCATCAAATGCGTTCTGCACCACGTGGCCGAGAACTCGCTCAACCCGATCCTCGTGACCACGTGTACGCAGGCCCTGGCTCAACTGCAAGTTCAGGCGCCGCCCCTTCGCATCGGCTGCCGCGGCCAAGCGCTTGGCAATGCCAACAAGGTCCACGCCACTGCTCAAGCCATGCGGCTTTTCGCCCTCGCGCAATTGCAGCATCAGCTGCCGCATTTTCTCCAATGAGTTCTCCACCGTATCCAGCATGTCCTGCTGAAATTCGGGATTATCTCGAAGCCGCTTGGCATTCCTCATCATCAAGGACAGCTGGGTCACGATGTTCTTCAAATCATGAACCACAAAGGCCGACATGCGATTGAAGGCATCGAACTTGCGCGCCTCGAGCAAAGCTTCTGCCGCCTGCATTTGGGCCAAATAGCTTGCAGCCTGACTGCTGGCGGTCTTGAGCAGGTCGCGGACTTCCCAGTTGACTTCGATGGGAGCCCGCGGCCGCCCCAGCAAGACCAATCCCAGCAGTTCTCCGCTCACGATCAAAGGAATGACCAACCAATAGCGCGCGTCAGCCAGCAGCCATTCAGGCAGCGTCACGTCCTGATACTCCTGGCTCTGCGAGCGAAGTTGTTGGGTGTCAACAATCCAGTTGCGCCGACGCAGGAACTCGCAAAAGCTGGAGGCACTCGGTTCCGCTTGATCTTGTTGGGGCAGGTTCCAATGGACCACCGGGTGCAACTCAGCCTCGACACCGCGCCGCAACCACAGTGCGCCTGAGGGTGCCTCCACCAGATTGGCCATTGCCTTGACCACCGTAAGGCCCATTTCCTGGGGCGAGCTGCCCGAAGACAAGATGGCTGTAAAGCGCAGCCACTCCTCACGGTAGTCATAGCGGTAATTGAAGAAATTCTTGCTGATGTAGATCTTCAGGCGCGCCCGAATCGAGCCCGACAACACGGCCACAGCCAGCGCGATCAGCGCCACGAACATCAGGGCCAATTGAAGGGCCCTGCCCCACTCACCACCGGTGTAGCGGACGTAATAGCCAACGCCCGACACGAGCAGCAAATAAGCCCCCACCAGCAGGAGCGTGGCCGAATGAAACACAGCGGCCCGAGAGACATGAAGCTTGTCCAGCCAATCGACCTGCCGCCGGGCGGCCATGAACAGCAGGGGCACCGCAAGACTGTGGACCAGCGCACGCACGCTCAATGCATCGCTGTCAAAGCGCCGAAACAAAGCGGCCTGAGAGAAAAAGAACAGATCGAAGGCAAAGATGACACTCAGGCCGAGACAAACGGGCTTGGCATTCCAGCGTGAATCGGCTGAAACGTTGCGCAGCAATTGCTCAATCAGGATCAAGCCCACCACAGCCTGAGCCAGCGAAGCAAAAGCAGCAGGCCGACTGAGCATGACCGGCCAAGACAGCCAGGGGTTGCTGTATTCACGCGAGAGCAAAAAAGCCAGCGAAACCAGGGAAACCAAAACCGCGAGCGGTACGAACCGAGGCAAACCTGCTGCCCGAGCCCCGCCATCGGAAGGACGCAAGAGCAGACAAATGAAGGCAAGCCACAGGGCGTAGCGCAACCAATCGGCAAGAGGAATCAACCAGACATCGACCTCAATGGGCAGGCGCAGCCATTGGGTCAGCCAGGACAAAGCGGCCCAGGCCGTGCTGACACTGAGAGCGGCCAAAAACACGTAGGAAACAATGTGTGCAGGCACGCTACGGCGCCAACAAAGTTTCCAAGTGAAATAGAGCGTGAAAACCGCATAGGCCGAAGCGGCCAGCGCATCACCAAACAAGCTGAGATCCAGCAAATTGTTAAGCATCAACGATTGGAGCACGGCGCACGGCCCAGCTGAATCGGCACAAATGCCAAGAGCTCACCTGCGGCAAGGCAGAAAAAAGGCCGACTCCAGGAGCCGGCCCATCTTGAGGAGCGCAGGAACTCGATCAGCGTGCGCCTTTGCCGGTCAGAACCACAGCCACCGTTTCCAGCATGATCAGCAAATCAAGGAACAAGGAATTGTTCTTGACGTAGTACAGGTCGTACTGCAGCTTCTCGATCGAGTCTTCCACGGTCGAGCCGTACTCGTAGCGAACCTGAGCCCAACCCGTCACACCGGGCTTGACGCTGTGACGAACGGCGAAGTAAGGGATCTTGCTGATCAAATCATCAACGAAGAATTGACGCTCGGGACGAGGGCCCACCATGCTCATCTCACCGCGCAGCACATTCAGCAGCTGAGGCAGCTCGTCGATACGCACTTTGCGGATGAATCGCCCGACACGCGTCACCCGATCATCATTCAGGGTAGCCCAACGTGGCTTGCCGTCCTTCTCTGCGTCGGTACGCATGCTTCGGAACTTGATGACCTTGAAGATGGCACCGTTCAAGCCAACCCGTTCTTGCTGATACAGAACCGGACCTTTGGATTCCAGCTTGATCAGCACGGCGGTGACCAGCATGATCGGCAGGGACACCAGGAAGATCAAGGAAGAAAAAACGATGTCGCAAAGGCGCTTGATCGCTGTGCGCACCATGCCTTGATTGAAGCCATCACCAAAAATCAACCAGCCCGCATTGACGTGGCTGATCTTGATCTGAGCAAGCGTCTTTTCAAAGTGAGTGGCAATGTCGACCACGCGAATGCCATACAGCTTGCAGTCGAGCAGTTGACGCAAGGGCATGCTGCCGCCGCGACGCTCGGACAGCGCCACAACGATTTCATCCACACCCAAGCTCCGAGCAGTCTCGGTCAAGGAGCCGCGTGATTCGATCATTTCGCCCTGGGGAACTTCGAAGCTCTCTTCGTTAGGCCCGGGCAAATAGCCGACGATCAAGGCATGCGGATCAGCGGCCTTCAGGGTTGCACCGACTGTCTTCGCGACGGCGCCAGATCCAAAAATCAGGATGCGTGTCCGCGTGCGGGACTGGGCCCCTGCATGAGCAGCGTACACACGATGAACCATCACGGCAGCAACAGCGACCATGGCCGCAACCGTCACCAGTTGGCGATGACCGGGATCCACAGGCAGGAGACTGAAGATTGCATATGCCAGCGGGAGTCCGAACAACAAACCAAGCAAAGCGCGAGCACAGGACTCAGTCAGCGAGCGGTTGTGAACATGTTGATAGAGACCACTCGCCGAATTGATCACGAACATGCAACCAGCCAAAGACAGGCCATGAGAAGCGACAAAGGGAATCACCGAGGACGCGGCCTCGTCCTGACTCATGACCACAGCCACCACCGCGAAAACAATCAACCCCAGATCAAAAAAGACCTGCAGCAAGGTCTGCCTGTGCAAATAGTGGCTGAATATCCGAATCATGTTATTCCCCGATCACAAAAACTGAACTGCAAACCGCGTCAAGTGCCTGCCTCAAACTCTTGGCATCCAAGAAATGGACGCCGGGCGTTCCGCGCTTAGCAGCGGACCTAGAAGCAGGCAATCAAATCTGACGCTGGGTCTTACCTTGATCGCGAGCGAATGATGCCTGTAGCTACCCGCCTTGAAAGCCCCCCGTTTAGAGGGGGACCCGCGGGAATAAAGACAAATTTGCGCTATACGGCCATTGAAGTTTCATGTGCCGGCGACTAAGTGCTGACAGTAGAACGCATTCGTCATTCACCTTGAAAATCACAACTGCCGACAGCGTGCCTTTTCCACGGGACTGCACCACAAGCAAATCTAGGCATCTGGCGGACACGGAAATCAAGCAAGGACGAGAAACCAAACCGCCACGCCCTAAGGCGCAACTGTCCTCACATTGGGTCAGCGGAATAAAAAAGGCCCGCTGAAGCGGGCCTTTTGCGATCTGAAGAGAGCTGTCTAAATCAGCGAACCACAGCGATCTGCGACTTCTCGCCACCCTTGTAGGTGTACATGGTCAGGGCGCCATTCTTGATGTCACCCTTGTTGTCGAAGGAGATGGTGCCAGTCACGCCCTTGTAACCTTCCGTCTTGGCCAACACCGGCAGATACTTTGCCGGCTCGGAAGAACCAGCCTTGACCATGGCAGCCACCAGAACGTTCACAGCGTCGTAGACGTAAGGAGCGTAGATCTGGACTTCAACCTTGTAGGTTTCCTTGAACTTGGCCTTGAATGCGTCCGAAGTCTTCTTCGATTCGCCTTCCACGCCACCGGCTTCAGCGCAAACCACTTGGCCGTCACCCATGGTGCCAGCGGCCAGCTTGGGCAGTTCGCCCGAGCAGATGCCGTCACCACCCACGAACTTGGCTTCGATGCCCAGTTGCTTCATCTGGCGCAGCATCGGGCCGGCCACAGCATCCATACCGCCAAAGAAGACCACGTCGGGCTTCTTGGCTTTCAAGTTGGTCAGGATGGCGGTGAAGTCCGTTGCCTTGTCGGTGGTGAACTCGCGACCAACGACCTTGCCGCCGGAAGCCTTGACGCCCTTTTCGAACTCGTCAGCGACGCCTTGGCCGTAAGCGGTACGGTCGTCGATCACGGCGATCGACTGGCCCTTCAGCTCCTTGACGGCGTACTTGCCCAGCGTGCCACCCAGGTGCACGTCATCGGCCACCACGCGGAAGGTGGTCTTGTAGCCGTTGCGTGTGAACTTGGGGTTGGTGGCCGAAGGCGAGATCTGGGGAATGCCAGCGTCGCTGTAGACCTTGGAAGCGGGAATGGAGGTACCCGAATTCAGGTGACCGACCACACCGTTGACCTTGGAGTCGACCAGCTTCTGTGCAGCTGCAGTGCCTTGCTTCGGATCGCCAGCGTCGTCTTCAGCCAGCAGTTCGAACTTGGCCTTCTTGCCGCCGATCATCACGCCCTTGGCGTTCAGCTCGGTGATGGCCATGCGAGCGCCCAACTCATTGTCCTTGCCCAGGTGGGCAATCGCGCCGCTGGTGGGGCCGACGTGACCGATCTTCACGACCAAGTCCTGGGACATGGCAGCACCGCTCAGCATCAGCGCCACGGCGCCGACCACAACATTCAATTTAACCTGCATGAATTACCTCCGAGTTGGAAGAAGGAGAGTTATTTGCCGTTGAATTCTCAACCCCTTGAACATACCCCAAAACAAGGGGGTGACGACATGGGGAAAGCATGGAAGCGCAACAGGCTTTGCCAGGGTGCAACTGGCAAGGCTTCAAAGCCCTCAAGCCACCTTGTGGTGGGTGACCTTGAAGCCCAACTCTTCATAGCGGCGCCAGCGCCGGCGCGCAGCCTGCACCTGCTCGGGGTCGGTCGAGACCACCTCCAGCACGCGCTGGAATTCGTCGAAACCTTCGGGCATTTCAGCGCCGACATTGAGCAGCACCTCGCGATGGGGCAAGTCCGCGCACCGCTCACTCAACAAAACCGGCGTGTGCTCGCCCAAGGGCGTGCCCGCATGCGCAGCTTCCCAGCGCGCGTGCGGCACAAAAATGCTGGCCTCGGCATCCCAGAGCTTGCTGTCCAGACGCCCCAGCAAATGGGCCGGCCCACACACACCCGTGCGCACACCGGCCTGCTGTGACTTGCGCAGCAGGCGAACCAAGTAGCCGAGTCGATCGGCGACGCCGGTGTAGAAGCTGACTTCGGTAGTCATTCGGTCCTTATGAACGAGAAACGGCGAGCGCCGATCACAGGCGCCCGCGCCATTCTTCGATCAACGAACTTGCGACAGCACGAAGTGCGTCAGCAGGCCGACCGGACGACCGGTGCCGCCCTTGGCCGCGCCGCCCTTCCAGGCGGTACCGGCGATGTCCAGGTGACCCCAGACGAACTTGCTGGCAAAGCGCTGCAGGAACTTGGCCGCGGTGATCGAGCCACCGGCACGCGAGCCCACATTGGCGACGTCCGCGAAGTTGCTCTTGAGGCCTTCTTCGTAGTCGTCATCCAAAGGCATGCGCCAGCACAGGTCCAGCGAGGCTTCGCCGGCTGCGGTCAGAGCCTGAGCCAGGCTCTCGTCGTTGGCGTACATGCCGCTGCGCACACCGCCCAGGGCGATCACGCAGGCGCCGGTCAGCGTAGCCACGTCCACCACCGCTGCGGGCTTGAAACGCTCGGCGTAGGTCAGCGCATCGCACAGCACCAGACGGCCTTCGGCGTCGGTGTTGAGGATTTCAATGGTCTGACCCGACATCGAGGTCACCACATCACCCGGCTTGAGAGCGCGACCGCTGGGCATGTTCTCGCAGGCAGCGATCAGCACCACCAGATTGATCTTGGGCTTGAGCTCAGCCACGGCGCGCAGGGTGCCGATGACACTGGCAGCGCCGCCCATGTCGAACTTCATCTCGTCCATCTCGGCGCCCGGCTTCAGCGAGATGCCGCCCGAGTCAAAGGTGATGCCCTTGCCCACCAGCACCACCGGAGCCTGGGTCTTGGCAGCGCCCTCGTAACGGGCGACGATGAAGCGCAGGGGCTCGTCCGAGCCTTGAGCGACGGACAGGAAGGAGCCCATGCCCAGCTTCTCAACCGCCTTCTTGTCCAGCACTTCGACCTTCAGGCCGTAGGTCTGGCCCAAGGCCTTGACTTGCTCGCCAAGGAAGGTCGGTGTGGCGTAATTGCCCGGACGGTTGGCGCATTCGCGCGCCAACTCGACACCCGCACCGATCGCCTCGCCGCGAGCCAGGCCCAGCTTGGCGGCCTTGGCGAAGGCTGTGTCGGCCTTGTCCACCAACAGGCTCAGCTTGGCCAGCTTGCCGGCTTCCGGTGCGCTCGGCTTGGTGTGGCGGTACACATAGGTTGCATCGCCCGCAGCCAGCACGAACTGCTCGGCCAGGCTGTCGCCATGGGCGGCCAAATCAAAGCCGACAAAGGCCACACCGGCGTGGGCCACGCCGCGGCCCTTGAGCAGGCCCAGGGCCGCTTGCACCGCCGAGCGCGCGGCCTTGACGCTGGTCTTGCCAGAGGCGGCCAGCACCACGCGCGGGGCCTTCACACCGGCGGGGCGCTGCAGCACCAGCGATTTGCCAGCTTTCAACTCGAAGTCGCCCAGCTTGATCGCGTCCTTGATGAGGGCGCTCAGGCCGGCGTCCAGGCCCGCGGGCAGCGTGTCACCGCCCAGAACCAGGATCAAAGCATCAGCGTTGAAGCTGGCCAATGCGTCAAAGGACGCAGACTGTGTACGGAAGTCCATAATGTCGCCGAGTAGAAAAAAGTCTCAGGATGTTATTCGATTCCACCGTACGTACCGAGTTGGCGCGCAGCTTCGGCGTGACCCTCGTGGTCATTCTCACCACCGTCCTCACCATCATGCTGATTGGCACCCTGGGCCAAGCGGCGGGCGGCAGCGTGGCGCCGCAGGATGTCATGCTGTTGCTGGGTTATGCCTCGTTGGGCCATCTACCCACCATGCTGATCCTGTCGCTGTTCATCGCCATCGTGACCAGCTTGGGCCGCATGTACCGCGACTCGGAAATGTCCATCTGGTTCTCCAGCGGCATCGGCCTGACCCGCTTTGCCAAGCCGGTATTCCGCATGGCCTGGCCGGTCTTGCTGGTGGTGATGGCGCTGTATCTCCTGATCTGGCCCTGGGGCAACCAGAACAGCGCCCAGCTGCGCGAGCGCTATCAGAAACGAAGCGATCTCTCCCGCGTGGCGCCTGGCCAATTCCAGCCTTCGCGTGACGGCAGCCGGGTCTTCTTCATCGAGCGGGACAGCGAGGACGGCCGCACCGGTCGCAATGTGTTCATCCTGTCCAAGCAAAACGACACCGAATCGGTCACCACCTCATCCAAAGGCCGCATCGAACAAAACGGCGATGACCGCTTCCTCGTGCTGGACCGAGGCCAGCGCAATGAAATGAAGGGCTTTGGCGGCGAGAAGACGCTGGCCCGCTTCGAAGAGTACCAAGTGCTGATGGACAGCCAGGTGCTGCGCTCGGCCGACCAGTTGCCCCCCAAAGCCCTCGCCACGATGGAGCTGCTGAACAGCCCCACCCCGCGCAACCGCGCCGAACTAGCTTGGCGCTTCGGCATGATTTTGTCGGCCTTCAATATGTGCCTGCTGGGTCTGGGTCTGTCGGCCACCAATCCGCGCCGCGCCAGCAACTGGAACCTGCTCTTCGCCTTGCTGACCTTTGTCGTCTACTTCAACTTGGTCAACCTGAGCCAAGCCTGGATCACCAGCGGCCGCATGAGCATGAGCGGCGCCCTGTTCAGCGTGCATGGCAGCGCTTTGGCTCTGGCCTTGCTGCTGCTGTGGTGGCGCGACCAAGGCAATCGCATCCACCTGCCGCGCCGCCGCGGCGCTGGTCTGAAAGCCAGTTGCCCGGGGAACCCCGCATGAAGACCGTCCGCCGCCTGCTCTACCGCGACATCGTCGGTGCGGTCGCCTTTGTCACCCTGGCCTTTTTGTCCCTGTTCTTCTTCACCGATTGCGTCGATGAAATCGACCGGATGAGCCGTGCCGGAGCCGGCAGCTGGGTGGCGGTACAGCTGGCCTTGCTGTCCATACCGGGGCATTTCTACCAACTATTCCCGATCACAGTGCTGATCGGCACGATTTTCTCCCTGGCCCGTCTGGCGCAATCCAGCGAGTTCACCATCTTGCGTACCGGTGGCCTCGGGCCGGGCCGAGCACTCGGCCTCCTGGCCAATCTGGCATTGGTTTTCGCAGTGCTGACCTTTGTTGCCGGCGACTATGCCGAGCCATTCTTCAAACGCCAATACGACCTGTTGCGCGCCAGCGCCACCGGTGATGCCCAATCCAGCGCCAAGGGAGCCTGGCTCAAGGAGCATCGAACCGTAGACGGCCAGGAGCGCAGCTATTCGATCAACGTCGGTCAAGCCGATGTGGCCGGCCAGTTACGCGATGTGCGCATCTTTGAATTTGATGAACATGGCGGCCTGATCTCCCGCACTGCGGCCGAACGTGCCAGCGTCGATAAGCAAGGCTTGTGGCAACTGCAAGACGTGCAGCGGACTGAGTGGTCCACCCGCAGCAGCCCCGGCAGCAAAGAAGCCCCCGTGCGCGAGCTTCGCCAGCCCAGCCTGGACTGGCCCAGCAGCCTGCATGCAGGCGTGATAACGGCCGCGGTGCTGCCTGCCGGCTCCATGTCCACCTTGGAGCTCTACCGCTACACCGAGCACCTGTCGGCACAAGAGCAATCCGCGCAGGCCCACAACATTCAGTTCTGGCGCAAAGCGCTCTACCCCTTCGCCTGCTTTGTGATGATTGCCCTGGCCCTGCCCTTTGCCTATCTGCACGGACGCTCGGGCGGCATCAGCCTGAAGGTCTTCGGCGGCATCATGCTGGGCATCAGCTTTGTGCTGCTGAACAATGTGGCGGGCCATATGGGCATCCTGAACAACTGGACACCCTGGGCCGCCGCCGCCTCGCCAAGCCTTGTCTATCTCGCCCTTTCTCTGGCCGCCTTTGGCTGGCTGGTTCGCTACCGCTGACCCCCCACGGAACCTATCCCATGAGCCAAGGACTGCTGCTGTTTGCCCACGGAGCGCGCGACCCCGATTGGGCTCGCCCCTTCCAAGCCGTTGCCGCCCGCTTAGCGGAACAGCGCCCCGATCTGCCTCTGCGGCTGGCCTTTCTGGAATTCATGGAACCCAACCTGGAGCAGGCCGCGCATGAGCTCGCAGCACAGGGCTGCACCAGCATCCATATCGTGCCCATGTTCTTGGGCACCGGCGGCCATGTGCGGCGCGACATTCCCCCGCTGCTGGAACGCCTGCAGCAACACTATGGCGAGGCTGTCAGCTGGTTGCTGCACCCGGCTTTGGGCGATCAGGATCGCATCATCCAAGCCATGACCGACGCCAGCCTGGCCTGGCTTGATGGCCCGCTCGAGCCGCAGACATGAACCTGCATCAGTTTCGCTTCGTGCAGGAGGCTGCGCGCCGCAACCTGAACCTGACCGAGACCGCCAAGGCGCTCTTCACCTCGCAGCCGGGCGTGTCCAAGGCAATTTTGGAACTCGAAGAAGAGCTGGGCATCGACATCTTCGCCCGCCACGGCAAACGCCTGCGCCGAATCACGGAACCGGGACAACAGGTGCTGGCCGCCATCGAAATCATCATGCGCGAGGTCAACAATCTCAAGCGCATTGGCGATGAGTATTCCAAGCAGGACAACGGCACCCTGTCGATTGCCACCACCCACACCCAGGCACGTTATGTGTTGCCCGGCCCAGTGGCTCAGCTGCGCCGTCAGATGCCTTTGGTCCGCATCAGCCTGCACCAAGGCAACCCTGACCAAGTCGTGCGCATGCTGCTGGATGACAGCGCCGACGTCGGCCTGGCCACCGAGTCCCTGGCCCAGATCGAGGATCTGGTCACCCTGCCCTGCTATGAATGGCAGCATGTATTGGTGGTACCGGCCGACCACCCCTTGGCGCAGGTCGAACGCCCCAGCTTGGAACAACTCGCCGCCGAACCCCTGGTTTCCTATCACCCAAGCTTCACGGGGCGCACGCGCATCGACCGTGCCTTCAGTGCGCGCGGTTTGCATCCGAACTTTGTTCTGGAGGCCATCGATTCCGATGTCATCAAGACCTATGTGCGCCTGGGCATGGGTGTCGGCATCGTCGCCGAGATGGCGGTGCGAGAAGACGCGCCGGGCGGCGATCTGGCCTCGCGGCCGCTGGGCCATCTGTTCGGCCAGAATGTCACGCGCATCGCCTTCAAGCGTGGCGCTTATCTGAGGAATTATGTCTACAGCTTTGCCGAGCTGCTGTCAGACCGCCTCAATCGCCCACTGCTGGAGCGCGCCATGAGCGGCGACGCCAGCGACTACAAACTCTGACGCCTGGTCACCCATGGGCTGACCCTCAACTGCTAGACCGAATGAACTTCGAAACACCGGCGCTGATCAGCCGCCTGCCGCGCGTCGGCGCCACCATCTTCAGCACCATGTCTGCCCTCGCGCAAGCCCATGGTGCAGTCAATCTAGGCCAAGGCTTCCCTGACTTCGACTGCGACCCGGCACTGATCGAGGCCGTCCATCAGGCCATGCAGACCGGGCACAACCAATACCCGCCCATGCCCGGAGTGCCGGCGCTTCGAGAGGCCGTGGCTGCCAAGCTTCTGGCCAGCCACGGCATGGCCTACTGCCCGGAGCGGGAGATCACCATCACCGCGGGGGCGACCCAGGCCATCTTGACGGCGCTGCTGGCCATCGTCCACCCGGGCGACGAAGTGATGGTGCTGGAACCCTGCTACGACAGCTATGCGCCCAATGTCGAACTGGCCGGCGGCGTGCTGGTGCGCGTGCCGCTGGACCCGCACAGCTTCCGGCCCGATTTTGAGCGCATCCGTGCCGCACTCAGCCCGCGCACCCGCGCCATCATCATCAACACGCCACACAACCCTAGCGCCACGGTCTGGAGCGCGCAGGAGATGCTCAGCCTGGCGGAGCTGTTGCGCGGCACCTCGGTCTTACTGATCAGCGATGAGGTGTACGAGCACATGGTGTTCGACGGCGCAGCCCACCAAAGTGTGGCGCGCTTTCCCGAGTTAGCGGCACGCAGCCTGATCGTTTCGAGTTTCGGCAAGACCTTCCACGTCACCGGCTGGAAGGTCGGTTATGTGGCGGCGCCTGCTTCGCTCAGCGCTGAGTTTCGCAAGGTGCATCAGTACACGGTGTTCTCGGTCAACACGCCAGTGCAGCTCGGTCTGGCCCGCTACCTCGAGGACCCTCGCCCGCACCAGTCCCTGCCCGCCTTTTACCAACGCAAGCGCGACCATTTCCGCGCTGGCCTGGCCGCTTCGCGACTGCGCCTGCTGCCTTGTTCAGGCAGCTATTTCCAATGTGTGGACTACCGCGAACTGGGCAAGCCCAGCGAACTGAACGACAGCGAGTTCTGCCAATGGCTGACCCGAGAAGTCGGCGTGGCCGCCATTCCCATCTCGGCCTTTCACAACAGCAAGGAAGACCAGATGCGGGCGAGTGAGCTCAAAATCATTCGCTTCTGCTTTGCCAAGCAAGACAGCACCTTGGACCACGCCTTGACACTACTCAAGCAACTCTAATTCGCAGCCAAAAGGTGCCAGCTCAAATCAGTGGCGGCTGTTTGCACCGGAAGACAAAGCTGGCGCCACAGGCTCATCATCGAGTGAGATGTCAACCTCCAGCGCGTGTTGCGGCCCCGGCATCTCCTTGCCCTGCCAGATCATGGTTGCCATCAATTGGTGGCCGTCCTCAGGCTTGTTCTGAGAGTCCAGGGGAAGGAAGAGGTCGATCTCATCGCTGCGGACCTCATGCTCGGAACGGTCTCGAGCCACGCTGTAGAGGAACAGCAGTTCGCGGTAGGCGGGCAGGTCGAAACCATGGCCAGTATCCCCACCCTTGGACAAGAGATCCTGCAAAAGCGCCATGCTGGCAGCGGGATCCACCCAGCGCCCTTGCACTCGCTTGACGACGGCAGCGTAAGCTTCAAGATCGCGGCCGGAGTTGAGATCAGCCCCCCAAGTGGGCGCCAATGCATCGAAGCGCTTGGCGAAGCTGGCCGCGACTTCATTGAAGTACATCTCCTCACCCTGACGCTGGTGGATTTCCAGCAACTTCAGATAGGGCAAGGCACTGGCGCCACCGAAATTGATGCGAGCCTGCAGCAGTTCAATCGCAGCCTCGCTCTGGCCCAACACCAGGAAGAATTCGACCTGCTGCTCCAGGTCGATCAGCTCTTCGACCGTCACATGATCGTTACCGACGGCCGTCACATTCAAGGGGACTGGCGCCGTGAACGCGCCGGTTTCGTTGACGAAATTGGCCGATGTGTCGAGCAGCTGAATGCTCAGGGGTCCGGAATTCAGATCATCCTGCGTCACCCCGACCGCGGTCGGTCCACTGCGGCCCGAAGGTTCGACAACTTCATCTCGCATGGAACCCAGATGGCCCTCAGTGAAGCCGTCGGCGAGTTCCGTTACATCCTGTGGCGGTATGGTGATGGTGCGCTCGTCTTGGCTGCCCAAGGCAGGTACACCGGCGAACGGCTCAGGTTCACTAGAGGCAGTTGCGCGCCCTTGGGCATGCGGAGCCGCTTGCGGGGCATTTGAAACGCCGGCACCAGGCCCATTGCCAGCAGCCGGATCTGAGTCCGCTGGCGACAACTCCGGCATGGCTTCACCGACTCGCCCGGCACTCCACCATGCCGCGTCGCGTTCGGCTCGTTCGCGACTGCGACTGCGCCACAGAAAGGCACTGAGGCCCGCAAAGGCCAGGCTCAGCAAGCCCAGGGCCAGCATCTCAAGCGGAGGTGACTCAGAAACCTCGGGCGCAGCCAATTGCGTGCGCAAGGCCTGAAGCTTGCCACGACTGACCTGGTTGTCGTGCTGCAAGCGGTTGAGCGTCTCTTCGAGCTGGCGCAGGCGCAACAGAGCCGTCTCTGCCGCGGCGATCTGAGCCAAGGGCGATTCGGCCGCTTCGTCAGCGTCTGGCGGTTCCAAGCGAAGTTGTGGCGTCGGTCCGGCCGCCACAGGGGGCACAGGCACATTCTTCGCGCCCACCGATCGGAAAGGCTTGGCCCGGGTTCTAGATTGAGGCTGATTTGACTCGGCCAACATGAGCGCCGTAACCGGGGTCTTGATAGGGGGCGCGGACGGCTGGGCTACAGGCGGAGTTGGTACACGGACCGCAGCGGCCAGCAAGGTTTCCGGTCGCGCGCCAGCAGCGCCAAGAGCCGCGCGCATGGCCGGAGAATACTGCGGCGGCCGAGTTGCAGCAGAAGTTGCCACACGGACGCCTTGGTCTAGCCCCGGTGGATCGATAAAGGCGGTGTACTGGCGGCTCAGCTGCGTCGGACAACCCAGGCTCAAGCTGACATGCACCAGCGGTTCATTGATGGGAACGGGGCTGTACAAGCGCACGGCGCGCACAGCCCCCTCGCTTTCCCCTTCCAGCACCAGCTGGACCAAATTGGGTGGCACACGCGCCTCACCGGCATACACATCCGCCTGCACGCACTCGGCGGCCAGCATCTCACCGGGTTTGAGCAAGACCGGGAAGACCAGGCTCAAGGCCTGACCCAAGGCCGACTGAGTCAGCGGCCTGTCCACCCCCAGCGCATGGGCACTGCCAGCGACCCCGAACCCCAGGCCGGTCCAACTGATCAGCAGCGGCGCCAGCACACGGGACTTGCGCCAAAGATGAGAGGACTGTGGGAAATCTCGGTCCATGCCGGGGGTAAATGTTGTTTGACTCACTCTAGCATGGAGGCCCCCTGGAGCGGACTTGCTGAAGCCGCGAAACAGCCCGGCTTCAACCGGCTATTTGCGAGTCTCATGCCCATTCTTGCCGCTCGCCCATCTCACCTCAGAGAAGCTTCCCCTCGCCCTCATAGACAATGTCGGGCCAGACAGCGGAACCCCGTCGTCACGTCAGCGATCCACCATGAACAGCTCGGCCCTCACACAGCTTGAACGCCACAACATCGACTCCGGCCCCTGGTTCTCCAAGCTGTCGACCGCATTGCGAAGCGACATACTCGCCCGCGCCTCAGTCCGCCGCCTGCACGACGGTGCCTTGCTGTCTTGCCGGGGAGAGCCCGCCGAAGAATGGATGGCCGTCGCCAAAGGCGCCGTACGTGTCAGCTCAGTTTCCTTGGCAGGCAAGCAAATCGCACTGACCTATGTGGAGCCTGGAACCTGGTTCGGCGACATCTCGCTGTTTGACGGCTTGCCTCGCACGCATGACGCCAGCGTGCACGGCGAGACGACCCTGCTGGTCATGCGCAAGCCCGATTTCAAAGAACTGCTGCAGCGCCACACCGAGCTCTATGAGGCGCTCCTACGCCTGAACTGCCGCCGCCTGCGCCTGATGTTCGACATGGTGGAAGACCTCAACACGCGCCCATTGGCTTCTCGTCTGGCCAAGCAAATCCTCTTTCTCGCGCGCTCTTACGGAGAGCTCCAGGGCGATGAAATCCGTATTGGGCTACAACTCGCTCAAGAAGACCTGGCCCAGCTGCTGGGCGCCTCGCGTCAACGCGTGAATCAGGAGCTCAAGAGTTTCGAGCGCGAGGGTGCGGTGAGGGTTGAACCGACACGACTGGTCGTGCTGAACCGCGAGAAACTTCTGGCGATAGCGCACCGCTGAGGCCAGCCTGCCAATACAGCATGGACAGCGTCGGGCGCTTCTGGTCAGGCCGGCTTGAGGCTTAGCCGAATTCCCCGCTCAAGGCTGGCTGAGATCCTCTTCCGGCCGAGAAGACTGCCAGGCAATCGAGGTGGTGGTGGGCCAAGGGCCGCTGTCGGACAAGCGGCCGTTGATGCGCTGTGCCTCACGGCAAGCTGACTCCAGCACCTTGAGCAAGCCCTGAATCGCCACCAGGCTGGGCTGCTCCATGGCAGTACGCAGATAGGCGTTGCCTCGCATGGTCATCAGCACAAAGGGATGCCCCTCGGGCAGCAAATCCTGACTGGCCTGAGCCAACACCTCGCTGAACTCACCTTCCAGCCAAGCAGCAGTCAGGTCTTTGTTGACGCCGATCGCGCCGAAGCGCTGACGCACCAGCTTGGAACTGATCTGACTGACCTTGGGGAACATCACCAGCCAACGCATCTCCTCGGGTGTGTCGGTATCGACGCGGGTCTTGAGGGTGTCCGTATAGGCCTCGAAGACCGTGGACTCCAAGGCATCCATCAGCTGACGGCACAAGACCATCATTTGCAGGTCACTGTGCAAGCGCAACTCGCAGCGCATGCGCAACTCATTGCCTTTGATATAGCCGCGCTGCGAAGCACCCCACTCGATACGCAGACTCCCAGGCAAGGCCTTGGGCTGCTCGATCACGAAGCCCCGGCCGTCGCGCGTCAGTCGGAACTGAGCGCTGCGGCTCTCCGACCAATCATGGATGGGCCGCCACCGTGCTGCGTTGGAGCGGGCCACAAACCAGTGTTTGACTTGCTTAAAAAACATGAGCTAGCACAATGCGGCAATCGCCAGAGCTGCGACCCGATGCGGTCCGCATCGACCGTCTGGCCAAGGTGGAGAACCCAAATGATTGAAGTGTATTCATGGCCCACACCCAATGGCCACAAGGTTCACATCATGTTGGAAGAATGTGGACTGCCCTATCGGGTGATCCCTGTGGACATCGGCAGCGGCGCCCAATTTGAAGCCGCCTTCCTGGCCATCAGCCCAAACAACAAGATCCCCGCGATCGCTGACAGCGAAGGCCCCGATGGACAGTCGATCCACCTGTTCGAGTCGGGTGCCATCCTGCTCTACCTCGCCGGCAAGACCGGTAAATTCCTGCCCGCCGATACCGCGGGCAAGTATGAAGTGCTGCAGTGGTTGATGTTCCAGATGGGCAGCGTAGGCCCCATGCTCGGACAGGCGCACCACTTTCGCATCTACGCCGCGGAAAAGATCGATTACGCGATCGAGCGCTACACCAATGAAGCGCAGCGCTTGTACGGCGTCATGAATAAACGCTTGGCGGCCAGTCGCTACCTTGGGGGCCCAGCCTACAGCATTGCTGACATGGCCATTTTTCCCTGGCTGCGCAGTTGGAAAAACCAAGGTGTGCAACTGTCGGAGTTTCCACATCTCAAGGGCTGGTTTGACGAAATCGCTGCACGGCCCGCGGTGCAACGCGGGTTGGCTGTGCTTGAGGAACAACGCCGACCACTGCTTGATGACAAAGCGCGCGACACCTTGTTCGGAATGAGCCAATACCGACGACGCTGAATGCGTCATCATTGCGGCCGATCAGGTGCGGCCTGCCCTTCGGTCAGCACGGCCTGCGACCGAGCCGCCAGGAACTCCTCGGTCATGGCCCGCGCCAGCAGCTCTGGGCGCAGCCGCTCCAGGCTGCGCGCACTGAGTTCAAATCCACGCTCATTGGTATAGAGCGCTTGACCAATGCTCAGGCCGGCATCGGCCGCACGCGGCCCTTTCAAGCCGAGGACGGGATACAGGCGCAGTCGGGCTTTGAATGTCGCGGACTCCGCATCGGCAAACACCGTGGTTTCCAAAACTTGGGCGCAGCCGCGTTGTTCGGCTTCATTGAGTAGCAGTCCCAGGTTGCGCGCCAGATCTATGGCGGCCACCTGAAGCACCATGCCGTGAGCCGGTCGAGCCGCCTTATTAAGCAACTCCACCACCTGCCGGTTGAAACGCAGATTGACTTGATCCCACTGCGCATTCTGTGCCGCCATGGCAGGCTCGTAGTTACGCCCATGGCCGAACACCATGAGGCATTCCGCTGCCTGAGCTTGCACGGCAGGTGCCAGGGTCAACAGAGCCAGAATAACGGGCAGCAGCAAGCGCTGGCGGGCTTCAAGACGACTCATGATGCTGCGCAGAAAGACGATCCAGTTTTTCGGGCCCAAAGTGGGAGTTGGAAGGCAACACTCTCAACGGAGTCTAGCAATTGAATCCAAGGGAAAAAGCGGCGACCGCCGAAGCCGAGGCCACGAAGCAAAGCAAAGCGGCGCCACGAGGGCGCCGCCAGCTCACAAGGAATCACATCCAATACAGGCCTTGAGGCCCGCATGCGTTCCAAGCCATTCCCCCTGGGCTGCGAGACAGGCCCGTTCAGACCCGCCCCGCTCCCCCTCCGCGCGAGCACATCAAGGTGCATCGCTTCCCTCGTTTTGTGCAGTCTACTTTACGTTCTGTAACACGCAAGATGCAACCCTTGCGAAAGCAAATCACCCCCCAAAACGCAGGAATTCGGCGTCAAATTTCAATTCAAGCGAGATGAGAGGGCAAGGAAAACCCTAGGGCGCCGGTATTCAGCGGGATTCTCGTGCGCGCGCCGCGAAGTTGGCGAGCACGCAATCGCAAAAACAAAAGAATCTCGCGACTCAACGAAACCGAAACAAGGCGCAAGCGCAAGAAGTGGCCCGACCAGCAAGAATCGAACTTGCAACCGCCCGCTTAGAAGGCGGGTGCTCTATCCAGTTGAGCTATGGTCGGATGAAGGAATTTGCACAGGGAGCAAGACCCGCCCGATGCACATGGGCAACAGACCCTCAGTGCGGGCCGCGATTGTGCCACGCAGCCAAAGGCGCCAAGCGCCCAGGCCGCCACCCTATTCGGCGCTCAGGCCAGCAGCACGTTGACGATGGCGTTGCCAATGCCCATCAAGGCCGCACCGGAAATCAAGCCAGCACAGATGGATTCGCAACCCTCAACCCAGAAACGGTGGCCAGAGCTGCCCGGCTTCTTGTTGCGCAAGCCCATCAGCCAGAAGAGCAACGCACCGACCCACATGGCGAACACCGATTCAGGCGGCAGCACCACGCCAAGACCGATGGAGACTGCCGACAAGGGGAAGCGGCCCTTGGTGACAATGCGGGCCACCTCAATCGCAAAAGCACTCAGAGCAGCCACGATCATGGCCACCACCGCCGATTGCGGCAGCCCCTGAATGCCCTTGGCAATCAACTCCGCCACACCCTTCCACTGCAACGCAGCGGGCATCGCAAACTGCTCGGTCACCAGCGTGGTCGTCGAACGCACCCCGGACGCATCGGCAGGCAGGAACAGCAGGAAATACAGGGGCACGCATGCAGCAAGCCCAGCAAAGATGCCGATCACATGACCAATCACCTGGTGACGCGGCTTGCCGCCCAGCATGTAGCCGGGCTTGATGTCGGACAGCAAGTTGGCAGCGTTCGAAGCGATTTCCGAGGTCATACCGGCCGGCAGCAAATTGCTGGCCGGGTTGCTGCGGTCAATCGCGCCCATCGTGAACTGGGTGATCTTGGACAGCGCGCCGGTCGGCGTCCAGGAGGTCAACGCCATGGAGTTGGCGCAGATGATCGTCAACACAAAGATCAAAGGCAAAGACACCAGTGCCAGGAACATGGGCACGCCAAAGAACAGATGCGTCACCCAAGCACCCAGTAGGCTGAACACCGGAATACCGACGTACGACACCCACAATGGCACTTCAATATTCGCCAACAGATCAGGGCCCTTCACGGCAGCAGCCGCCCCCTTAGGCTTGCCTTTGAACAGACTGGTGAACAGTTCCGGCTTGGCCAGCAAACTGGTCAGCGAGCCCACCACCATCATCGTCACACCCCACCACAGGGACCATTGATTGACGATCTCGGCACGACCCAGCGGAACGACAACTCCGGATGGGCTGACCCGGGGGGCAATGTCACCGGCCTGAATCATCAGTGGGGCCAGGATTCCGAAATTGATGAACGCGCCCAACAAGCAACTGGTGGCAACCGCGATACCCATCAGGCCGCCCACGCCAATCATGGCGGCATCCAAGGTCAGCCGAAGGCCAAGCACACGGAAATCGGTACCCAGAATCTTGGGAATCCACAACTCAGCCTTCACGGCCGCTTGGTAATAGTAGGTATCCAAGCGCTCATGGAAATACCAAGGCTCTTTCATGCCCGCCCATTGATCCATGCGCAGGATCTTGAATTGGAGCAGCTTCATCCAGCCATCGCTGACCAAGGCCTGATAGAGAGCGGTGAACCCGGCGACCGCGCCCAGCAGACGAGCCTTGTAAATGCCCGTCGCCGCATCGCCGGTATAGAGCGCATCCAACACCACGCCGCTGGCACGGCCTTCAGGGAAAGGGAGTTGCTCATCGTTGATGAAGCGCCGCTTCATCGGAAAAGCCACCAGCACGCCGAGAATCGACGTTACGGCCATCCAGATCATCATCTGCCACCAGGGAATGATGCGCCCTGTGATCAGCATGTAAGCCGCCAGACTCGAGTACAAGGGCGCGACCACGTAGCCGGCCGCAGTTGCGATGGACTGCGTACAGTTGTTCTCGAGAATCGTGTAATCCTTGGCCAGGCCGGCACCGTGCAGCGCGCGGAACAAAGCAAACGACAGGATCACGGAAGTCAAACCGACACCGATGCCGATGCCCGTCTTGCCACCGATGTACAGGGCAGTCGCCGCAAGCACAGCACCGAGCAGAAAGCCAGTCAAGGCCGAGCGTAGGGTGAGCTGCGGCATATCACCGCGAAACACGTTCTTGAACCACCACTCGTCCTTTTGGGCGCGCGTCCAGGTCCTGATCTGCTCGTCGGTCAGTTGTTGAATTGCCATGACAGAGATTCTTCTTGGTTGGCTGGCCCGGTAAGGCCATGAAGGGCGCAATTCTCAGGTTCGAACTGCGCGCAGTGAAGGCGAGATAACCCAGGGCTACCTCATAGAGCACGGCCTACAGCCGAGGTCTTCACATACCCTTCGCACAACGAAAAAACCCGCTGCCAGCGATTGCCTGCAGCGGGTTGCTCGAAAAGATCTTGGTCGGGGCGGCGGGATTCGAACTCGCGACCCTCTGCTCCCAAAGCAGATGCGCTACCAGGCTGCGCTACGCCCCGACTAAGACCGCCATTCTAGCCTGAAAATTCATCACCACAGGGAACATGACCAAACAATTCTTCCAAGCCCTGGTTTGCCAGCAAAACTCTATCCGCCGAATAGCCTCGTTATGTCAGGCGCTTCAATCCCCAGCCAATAAGAACGTGGCCCTCTGACGCTAGCCGGCCTGCGCAATTGGCCGCGACTCACGGACCAGGAGGCTTTGTGTCAAAATCTTGCGACATTCAAGCCAGCCCTGACTGGACTTCTGTCGGCACCCCGCCGAGACCTCGTCCAAGGACATTCCATGAGCAGCGAACTGATCAAACACATTTCCGACGCATCCTTTGACGCCGACGTGATTCAAGCCGGCAAGCCCGTGCTGGTCGACTATTGGGCAGAGTGGTGCGGCCCATGCAAGATGATCGCCCCGATCCTGGACGAAGTCTCCAAGGACTACGGTGATCGCCTGCAAGTCACCAAAATGAACGTTGACGAGAACCGCGAAGTTCCGGCCAAGTTCGGCATCCGCGGCATCCCCACGCTCATGTTGTTCAAGGACGGACAGCTGGCCGCCACCAAGGTGGGCGCCTTGTCCAAGGCTCAATTGACGGCCTTCCTGGACGCTAACCTATAATCATCACCAATCTGTTGCCGCGACCACCCGGATCCCGGCTCGCGGCAACAGTGAATTGCCAACACGCCCTGGCCGCATCGACGGTTTTGGCGCGTGGACTCGGCGCCCAAGCTCCCTCGTTTTTCGTATTCGCAGTTCCGCTGGCTGTTTCTGTGCCGTTGGCGTGGCTTGCAGGGCGATTTGCGCTTGCCGCCGAAGTTTTAAGTCCCCGGTCCTTGGCAGGACCCTGACGACCTACCGGGTGTTCACCCATGCATCTTTCCGAACTGAAAGCACTTCACGTCTCCGAACTCATCAAGATGGGCGAAGAGCTGGAGATCGATAACGTCGCTCGCATGCGCAAGCAGGAGTTGATGTTTGCGATCATGAAAAAGCGCGCCAAAGCTGGCGAGCAAGTGTTCGGCAACGGCGTGCTCGAAGTACTGCCGGATGGCTTTGGCTTTCTGCGCTCCATCGACGACAGCTATATGGCATCGACCGATGACATCTACCTGAGTCCGAGCCAGATTCGCCGCTTCAACCTCCACACCGGCGACATGATCGAAGGCGAAGTGCGCGTACCCAAAGACGGTGAGCGCTACTTTGCCCTGGTCAAAGTCGACCGCGTCAATGAACTGACGCCGGAGGAGAGCAAGCACAAGATCATGTTTGAGAACTTGACGCCCCTGTTTCCCAGGGAACCGTTCAAACTCGAGCGCGACAACTTCAAGGGCGAAGAAAACATCACCGGCCGGATCATCGACCTGATTGCGCCCATCGGCAAAGGCCAGCGCGCCCTGATCGTCGCCCAGCCCAAGACCGGCAAGACCGAGATGATGAAGAGCATCGCGCATGCGTTGGTGGCCAATCATCCCGAGTCCCACTTGATCGTGCTGCTGGTGGACGAGCGCCCCGAAGAAGTGACCGAGATGATCCGAACCGTGCGCGGGGAAGTGATCAGCTCCACCTTCGACGAGCCGGCCGCCCGCCACGTGCAAGTGGCCGAAATGGTGATCGAGCGCGCCAAACGCCTGGTCGAACTCAAGAAGGACGTGATCATCCTGCTTGATTCCATCACCCGCCTGGCCCGCGCCTACAACAACGTCCTGCCGTCCTCAGGCAAGGTGCTGACCGGCGGCGTCGACGCCAACGCGCTGCAGCGCCCCAAGCGCTTCTTCGGCGCCGCTCGCAAGGTGGAAGAAGGCGGCTCGCTGACCATCATCGGCACCGCGCTGATCGACACCGGCAGCCGCATGGACGAAGTGATCTACGAAGAATTCAAGGGCACGGGCAACTGCGAAATCCATCTGGATCGCCGCATGGCCGAAAAGCGCGTCTACCCTTCGATCCTGATCAACAAGTCTGGCACCCGCCGCGAAGAGCTACTGCTCAAGCCCGAGATCCTGCAAAAGAGCTGGATCTTGCGCAAGTTGCTCTACAACATGGACGAGATCGAGGCGATGGAGTTCGTGCTGGACAAGATGAAGTCCACCAAGAACAACCTTGATTTCTTCGACATGATGCGTCGGGGCGGTTAAAGCTTGTTGGACCCAGGCCCGCAGACGCGGGCGCCGAGCCGACCTGGGGTCGGCATCTAAAAAATATTGCTATAATCCGCGTTTTTGTCGCTGTCGGAAAGTGCGTCGCATGGTGCGACTTGGCTCCCGGCACGTCAGCGCAAAGCGAGAGGTCTCTCATGAAAGACGGCATTCACCCCAACTACCGCGACGTTTGCTTCGTGGATCAGTCCAACGGTTTCAAGTTCATCACGCGTTCGACCGTGACCAGCAAGGAAACCACCAAGCTCGACGACGGCCGCGAAGTGCCGCTGGTCAAGCTGGAAACCACCAGCGAATCGCATCCCTTCTACACCGGCACGCAGAAGAGCATCGACTCCCTGGGCGGCCGTGTCGAAAAGTTCCGCAACAAGTTTGCGGGCTTCGCCAAGAAGTAAGCCCAAGCGGGCCGAAGACACAAAAGGCAGCTGCGGCTGCCTTTTTTCATGCCTGTCTGCATAGGCCCAGAGGCAAAGTACTTTACCGACGACGAGTGCGCAGGCGTCACTTAGTTTGGCGGTTCTGCGGCATGATCCGAATTCAAGAAACTTCCAGCCCGCCACACGAGTGAACCGCCCGACCCCCGCCATCGTTGCCGAACGCAGCGCCCAACGTCTGCCCCGACTGGCCCTGATCCTGTTCTGCGCAGCCTATGTCCTACCTGGACTGTTTGGCCGCGACCCATGGCGCAATGCCGACCTGAGCGCATTCGGCTTCATGGCCAGCATCGCCCAAGGCAGCGCCCCGTGGTGGCAGCCGGCCATTGCCGGCATTCCGGCCGAGGGCGGCCCCCTGCCCTACTGGATCGGCGCACTGGCGATCAAGGCCATGCCTTTTGCCGACGCCGCATTTGCGGCCCGCCTACCCTATGCACTGATCCTTGCGTTGGTTCTGGTGCTGGTCTGGTACAGCTGCTTTCACTTGGCGCGCACCGATGCAGCACAGCCGGTCGCATTTGCCTTCGGCGGAGAAGCCCAGGCAGTGGACTACGCCCGTGCACTCGCCGATGGTTCTGTACTGGCTTTGATTGCGACTTTGGGCTTGCTGCAACTGGGTCATGAAACCACGCCCGAACTCCTGCAGCTACTGGCCATCAGCATCTACCTCTACGGTTTGGCTGCAGCGCCCTATCGGGCCACCAAGGCTCGCTGGGCCAGTCTGTTCGCACTGCCCATCTTGGCAGCCAGTGGCGCGCCGGCGGTCGCTCTCGCCTTATCCGGCATCGGCGCTTGGCTGTGCCAACGCTCACGCTTCTCCGAAGTGCGCAGCCTGACGCCATGGCTGCTTGCTGCCGGTGGGCTGGCCGCCTTGAGCGCTTGGGAATTCAATGCTTGGGCCTGGCGCCTGAAAAGCACGCTGGATTGGGATCAAGCCCAACGCAACTTGAGCCTGCTCGCTTGGTTCTGCTGGCCCGTCTGGCCGATGTCGCTGTGGACACTGTGGCGCTGGCGCGCTCATTGGCAGGGTCGGCATATCTTGCTGCCACTCCTTGCGGCACTGGTGCCTTTGCTGACCAGTGTGCTCATGGGCGGCTCGGACCGTGCGCTCTTGCTCAGCCTGCCGGCCATGGCCGTGCTGGCCAGCTTTGCCTTGCCGACCTTGCAGCGCGGCATTGCCGCTGCCATGGATTGGTTTTCGGTCTTCTTCTTCAGCGCCTGGGCCCTGCTGTTCTGGCTGCACTACGTCTCCATGCACTTGGGCTGGCCGCGCACTCCCATGAGCAATTTGCGCCGTTTGGGCCTAGGAGATAGCTTCGAGCCAAGTTTCAATCCTCTGGCCTTGCTGTTGGCCACCCTGGCCACAGCAGCCTGGATCGCCTTGGTACGTTGGCGCACAGCCCGGCACCAACATGCACTTTGGAAGAGTCTGGTCTTGCCAGCCGGTGGCGTCAGCTTGAGCTGGCTGTTGATCATGACCTTGCTGCTTCCGCCCTTGGATTTCATCCGCAGCAATGGCCCTTTGGTAGAGCGGCTGCGTGCGCACCTGCCAGCCGATATCAACTGCGTGGCCGCGCCCGACCAATCCCTGGCCACCTTGGCCGCACTGCAATTCCAGGGCCGTTGGCGTGTGGAGGCCGACAAGACCTTGCAGCAGACCGCATGCAGCTACGCCATACAAAGCAATGCGATCGAAATTGCCAGCGGCTGGACCTTGGTTGCAGCCGTGCGACGCCCCTCAGACAAGACCAATGGATTCGTGGTCCTGAAACGAATCTGAGGCCTTGCCAGGTCCCGGGCGCCTCAACAAAAAGGCCTCTGCAGATCAAATCTGCAGAGGCCTTCTTTCAATGACAGACGCGGGCAGCGAGCAGCCTGCCCCGATCAGCAGCCTCAAGCCTTGACGGCCTCGACCAAGCGCAGTGCACTCTGTTGAGCCAGGGCGGCATCACTGGCCTCCACCATCACACGCAACAAGGGTTCGGTGCCCGAGGCACGAATCAGCACGCGACCACGATCGCCGAGTTCGGCCGTCACTTCCGCCTGTTCGCGCGCCAGATGGGCATTGCTGCGCCAATCCTGCCCAGGCTGCAAGCGCACATTGATCATGGTCTGCGGGAACAAAGTCACCGCCGCCAATTGATCGGACAAGGACTGCCCCGTGCGGCTGATCGCTTGCAAGATCAAGAGCGCGCTGACAATGCCGTCACCTGTGGTGTGCTTGTCCAAGGCCAGCAAATGACCCGAGCCCTCACCACCTAACTGCCAGCCGCGCGCGCTGAGTTCCTCCAGAACATAACGATCCCCCACCTTGGCGCGGACGAAGTCGACATCGCGCGAACGAAGGGCCAGCTCGACGGCCATATTGGTCATCAGCGTGCCCACCGCACCCGGCACATGCAAGCCTTGAGACAGTCGGTCGGCCACCATGACGTAAAGCAGCTCATCGCCGTTGTAGAGGCGCCCTTGAGCATCAACCAATTGCAGGCGATCGGCATCACCGTCCAGAGCTACGCCGTAATGCGCGCCATGCTCATGAACTGCCTTGACCAAGGCGGCGGGTGAAGTCGCGCCGAAACCGGCATTGATATTGAAGCCGTCGGGGCTGCAGCCGATCGAAATCACCTCGGCGCCCAACTCATGGAAGACGTCGGGCGCCACGTGATAGGCCGCGCCGTTCGCCGCATCAACCACGATCTTCAAACCCTTAAGGGTCAGATCCGAACCGAAGCTGTTTTTGCAGAACTCAATATAGCGGCCACGGGCATCACCGATGCGTCGGGCGCGGCCCAAATTGGCGGAATCGATCCAGGTAGGTGGCTCTTCCAATGCGGCTTCCACAGCCAGCTCCCAGGCATCCGGAAGCTTCTCACCCTTGGCCGAGAAGAACTTGATGCCATTGTCAGCAAATGGGTTGTGCGAGGCGCTGATGACCACGCCCAAATCCTGCCGCAATGCCCGGGTCAGATAGGCCACGCCAGGCGTCGGCAGAGGCCCAGTCAACTGCACATCGACGCCTGCCGAAGCAAAGCCGGCTTCCAACGCCGACTCGATCATGTAGCCGGAAATACGGGTGTCCTTGCCAATCAGAACGCTAGGGCGGCTCGACTTCTTGCGCAGAACCTGACCGACCGCATGCCCAAGGCGCAGCATGAAGTCCGGCGTGATTGGCGCCTGGCCAACCGTGCCACGAATACCATCGGTACCAAAATACTTGCGGCTCATTGTGAGCACCCTCCTGAAAGACAGTTCTCTATTGTCGGTCAGTCGCCGAAGCAACTGCACCACCGATTCACGCGCGACTCGAAACCGCCTGCCACACTTTGATCGCGTCCACCGTGGCAGCTACATCGTGCACACGCAGCACGCGCGCACCACGTGCCACGCCAGCCAGTGCCGCAGCCAGACTGCCCGCAAGCCGCTGCTCCACGGGCCTGCCGGTCAAATCACCCAAAGCACGCTTGCGCGACCAACCAATCAGCAAGGGGTAGCCCAAACCCATCAGCTCAGACTGCCGGGCAAGCAACTGAAAATTCTGCTCGCTGGTCTTGGCGAAACCATAACCTGGATCCAAGACGATACGGTCGGCATCAATACCGACAGCTCGAAGCACAGAGGCACGCTCAGCGAGGAAGCTCGCCACCTCGCCGACAAGATCCGCATAGTCCACCAGTCCTTGCATGCTGCCGGAGTCGCCGCGCATATGCATGAGACAGACACCGGCCCGGGGATGCGCTCGCACCGCGCTCAGCGCGCCTTCGGCCTGCAAGGCCTGAATGTCATTGATGATGTCCACCCCGAGATCAAGCGCACGCTGCATCAGCCCGGGTTTGCAGGTGTCGATGGACACCGGCACGCCAAGCGTCAGGGCCTCGCGCAGCACCGCCTCCACTCGCGACCACTCTTCGGCATCACCGAGGCGCGTCGCACCCGGTCGACTTGACTCGCCGCCAATATCGAGGATATCGGCCCCCTCTTCCACCAGACGCTGGCAATGCAGGGTCGCCTGACGCGCCTGGGCATGCTGCCCGCCGTCTGAGAAGGAGTCCGGTGTGACATTGACAATGCCCATCACCTGCGGGCGCTGCAGGTCGATCAGGAATCGGGTGGTTTGCCACTTCATGACGTTGAACTCAAAGGCATGGACTCCAAGACAAGAAAAAAGGGCCTGCCCTTTCAGGCTGACCCTTGCTTCAACTCGTTCCGGCCCGATCAACACAGCACTAGGCTGTACCTATCGGCGCCGCGATTCGTTCAAGCTGCGGCAGCGGCCCCGTCAGCACTGACCACCGGCGCGGCGGCCTCGGTCTTTCCGCCCGAGGGTGGCGTCCAGTCCTTGGGTGTACGCGGTGGCTTGCCGCCCATGATGTCGTCGATCTGATCGGCATCGATGGTTTCCCACTCCAACAAGGCCTTTGCCATGGCGTGCATCTTGTCCTGGTTGTCCTCGATGTGCTTACGTGCAATCGCATACTGCTCGTCGATGATGCGGCGGATCACGCTGTCAACCTTGCGCATGGTCTCTTCCGACATGCTGGTAGTCTTGGTCACCGAGCGGCCCAGGAACACTTCACCCTCGTTCTCAGCGTAGACCATAGGGCCCAGCTCGTCTGTCATGCCGTAGCGGGTCACCATGTCACGTGCGATCGCAGTGGCTCGCTCGAAGTCATTGCTGGCACCCGTGGTCATCTGATTCATGAACACTTCTTCAGCGATACGGCCGCCGAACAGCACGGAGATCGTGCTGAGCATGCGCTCCTTGTCCAGACTGTAGCGATCGCCTTCCGGCAACTGCATGGTCACACCCAGCGCACGTCCACGCGGAATCACGGTGACCTTGTGAACCGGGTCGGTCTTGGGCATCAAGCGCGCCACCAGGGCATGACCGGCTTCGTGATAAGCCGTGTTCTTGCGCTCCTCTTCGGGCATGACCATGGACTTGCGCTCTGGGCCCATCATGATCTTGTCCTTGGCCTTCTCGAAGTCGACCATCTCGACCACGCGGCCGCTTCGGCGCGCCGCAAACAAGGCCGCCTCATTGACCAGATTGGCCAGATCGGCACCCGAAAAACCCGGAGTGCCACGCGCCAGGATGTCGGCACGGATGTCCTGTCCAACCGGCACTTTGCGCATGTGCACGTTGAGAATCTGCTCACGGCCACGCACATCGGGCAGCGTCACATAGACCTGACGGTCAAAACGCCCCGGACGCAAGAGCGCCGGATCCAGAATGTCAGGGCGGTTGGTGGCAGCCATCACGATGACGCCGAGGTTGGTCTCGAAGCCATCCATCTCAACCAACATCTGATTCAGGGTCTGCTCGCGTTCGTCGTTGCCACCGCCCAGGCCAGCACCACGGTGGCGGCCGACCGCATCGATTTCATCGACAAAGATGATGCAGGGCGCACTCTTCTTGGCCTGCTCGAACATGTCGCGCACGCGTGCTGCGCCGACGCCGACAAACATTTCCACGAAGTCCGAACCAGAGATGCTGAAGAACGGCACTTTGGCTTCACCAGCGATGGCCTTGGCCAGCAAGGTCTTGCCGGTTCCCGGTGGGCCCACCAGCAACACGCCACGCGGAATACGACCACCCAGCTTCTGGAACTTCTGCGGGTCCTTCAAGAAATCGACCAATTCCTTGACCTCTTCCTTGGCCTCGTCGCAACCGGCCACATCGGCAAAGGTCGTCGAGTTATTCGCTTCGTCCAGCATCCGGGCCTTGCTCTTGCCGAAGCTGAACGCACCGCCCTTGCCGCCGCCTTGCATCTGGCGCATAAAGTAGATCCAAACGCCGATCAGCAGCAGCATCGGGCCCCAGCTGACCAACATGCTGATCAGGAAGGAAGGCTCTTCGCGCGGCTTGACGTCGAACTTGACGCCGTGGTTGCGCAAGTCACCCACCAGACCGCGGTCGAGGTAAGTGGCCGTTACACGAATCTTCTTGCCGTCCGAACCCTCGGCAATGATGTCGGTCCCGCCATTGCCTTCTTGCAGAGTCACCTGCTTGATGCGCCCGGACTGGACTTCGTCTAGAAATTCCGAGTAGCCCATGGCACTGCCCTGAGCCACGCCTCGGTCAAATTGCTTGAAGACGGTGAACAGCACCAGGGCAATCACTATCCAGACCGCTACTTTCGAGAACCACTGATTGTTCACCGCCACTCCTTGTTCATTACGGCCAGGCTGCACTGATCTCAGCCACGTGCACGGCATATGGGGTCGATTCTATTGCAGTCAAGTGGCACGGCCGATTTGCATGGCCATGCGAAAAGACCGCCTTTCAAGCCTTGGTTGCAGCCGGCTTCTTCAATCCAATACCAATCAGGAAGGTTTCAGAAGAACGATCCCGGGAAGCCTTGGGTTTGAGCGGCTTGACCTTCTTGAAGGTGGCCTTGAATTGCTCGACCAACTGGGTGTAGCCGCTGCCATGAAATACCTTGGCCACCAAGGCTCCTTCGGGCTTCAGGTGGTTCTGGGCAAAGTCCAAAGCCAACTCAACCAAGCCAGCAACACGGGCCGCATCCGAGCTCTCGATACCGGAGAGATTGGGCGCCATATCCGACACCACTACATCAACAGGTCGACCGCCAAGGGCGGCTTCGAGCTGATGCAAGACGGCCTCCTCCTGGAAATCACCCTGAATGAAGTGCACACCTTCAATCGGAGCGCACTCCAAAAGGTCGAGGGAAATGATCATGCCGTTCAACTGCCCGACCGCCGCGCCGCCGGTACCGGCTTCCTTGGGCGCAAAGCAGCGTCGCAGGTACTGGCTCCAAGCGCCCGGAGAAGCACCCAGATCAACGACCACTTGCCCCGGTCGAATCAGCTTGAGCTCTTCGTCAATTTCCTTCAGCTTGTAAGCCGCACGAGCGCGATAACCGTCACGCTGCGCCATCTTGACGTAGGGATCATTGATGTGATCATGCAACCACGCCTTATTAAGTTTTTTGCTTTTTGTTGTGAACTTCATGTTGCACGGATAATACGCCTATGCCTGCGATTCAATTGACCCCTGCCCAGCGCAAGGAAAAACGCTCCGAAGCCCATCATCTCGACCCCGTGGTCATGATAGGCGCGGATGGACTCACCCCTGCCGTCGTCAAAGCGACCGACGCCGCCCTGAACGCCCACGGGCTGATCAAGGTGCGGATTTTTTCGGACGACCGCGCCAACCGCGAAGGCATCTTTGCCAGCCTCTGTGGCGAGCTCAATGCCGCGCCGATTCAGCACATCGGCAAGCTGCTCATCATCTGGCGTCCGATGCCTGAAAAAGAGGACGACAACACCCGCGCCGACAACAAGCTCGGTCCGCGTGTCGTCAAGATCGTCAAGTTCTCCAAGAGCGGCAACCACCGGCCGCAAACCAAGAAGTTGCGTGTGCTCGGCAACGAGCGCGTCGCCCAAGGCGGTGAAATCAAGCGGGCCAAGCGCCGCCTGACCAGCATCAAGAAAACCTCGCAAGACCAATAAATCGGTCATGGTCGTCAGCGGGAGCTGGCGACCACGCCGAGGATTTCAGTTACGGGGTTCGGCCACTGCAACGCCAGGCCAACGCCAAGGCCGCCAAGGTCTTGAGTCCGTACAAGGCAAAAGACACGGCATGCAAGCTCATGAATGACCATGAGCCCTGGCCCGCCCGTGCCGCAGCCATCAAGGGCTGCAAGGCGAAATAGCCCAGCACCGTACAGAACAGCGCGGCAGCCGGGAGCAAAAATTCCGCACGGACGGCCGACAACTGCGAATCACGCGTCATGCGGCGATCCATCATCATCAGCAAAAGTGCTGCAGCCAGACTCAGGTGCGCTTCCTGAGCAAACAAACGCCCGACCAGCAGACCAGCCTGGGCCTTTTCCAACACCGCAAAAGCGCTGGGTGCAGCCAAGAAGGCGACACAAAGCAAAAGGCCGCCCCAGAGGGCAGCCAGCAACAGTTGAGCGCGACGCAGCACCGGCGACCGATCAGACGTAGCGGACTTCCACCACTTCATAGCGCTTGACGCCACCAGGCGCCTGCACATCGGCCACATCACCGGCTTCCTTGCCGATCAAGGCGCGAGCGATCGGCGAGCTGATGGAGATCAGGCCCAGCTTCAGATCGGCTTCGTCATCGCCGACGATCTGATAAGTCACTTCGGCGCCACTGGCTTCTTCTTCCAGATCAACAGTCGAGCCAAAGACGATTCGACCACCGGCATCGACCGACGCAGGATCGATGATCTGGGCTGCGGAGAGCTTGCCCTCGATCTCCAGAATGCGGCCTTCGATAAAGCCTTGCTTGTCCTTGGCCGCTTCGTACTCGGCGTTCTCGGACAAATCGCCCTGGGCACGCGCCTCGGAAATTGCATTGATCACGGCATGACGCTCAACGCTCTTGAGTTGATGCAGCTCTGCCTTGAGCTTCTCAGCACCGCGGACGGTCAATGGGATAGTGGCCATGATTTGAATGAAACCTTGAAAAAACCTGGGGGCTGACCGCAATACATGGGCCAGCGCCACTGAATGGCGAGAAAGCGCAAACGCTTGCTGGAAGCTCGCTCCACAAAATGAAGCCGCCGCTGCGACCCTGTTTCCAGGAGCGCGGCGGCGGACTTCGTTGGGCTGAAGTTTAGATCAGTTCAGCATGGAGCTCTTGTAGTGATTGCACCAAGAGCCCATTCTGGTGCTTCATGCCCTCCACCGCAGCCTCGCAACCGGCCATGGTGGTGTAGTAGGTGACCCGAGCAGCCAACGCCGCCTGGCGAATGTGGCGACTGTCCGCAATCGCAGTACGGGTTTCATCCACGGTGGTGAAGACCAACTGGATCTCGCCGCCCTTGATCATGTCCACGATATGCGGGCGGCCGTCCTTGACCTTGTTGACCAGCTTGACCGGCACACCGGCCTCGGCAATCGCCGCGGCTGTGCCCTTGGTGGCGACGACGCCGAAGCCCAGGGAATGCAAATCCTTGGCCACGGCCACGGCACGCACCTTGTCGCCGTTCTTCACCGTGATCAGGATATTGCCCTGACGCGGCAGACGTGAACCGGCGCCGAGCTGACTCTTCAGCATCGCCTCACCGAAGGTCTTGGCCGCACCCATCACCTCGCCGGTCGAACGCATTTCCGGGCTCAGGATGGGGTCCACGCCGGGGAACTTGTTGAAGGGGAAGACAGCTTCCTTGACGCTGTAATACGGCGGAATCACCTCAGCCGGCACCCGACCCAGACGGTCCTTCTGGTCCTTGAGCTTCTGGCCGGCCATGCAGCGCGCCGCAATCTTGGCCAGTTGCTGGCCGGTCGCCTTGCTGACGAAGGGCACGGTGCGTGATGCGCGGGGATTCACTTCCAGCACGTAGACCGTGGCACCGTCGAGGCCGCCCGTCACGTCACCCTGGATGGCGAACTGCACATTCATCAGGCCCACGACCTTGAGCGCACGCGCCATGGCCGCCGTCTGGCGGCGCAGCTCATCCTGCAGCTCCTTGGACAGGGTGTAGGGCGGCAGCGAGCAGGCCGAGTCACCGGAGTGAATACCGGCCGCCTCGATATGCTCCATGATGCCGCCGATCATCACGTCGGTGCCGTCGCTGATGCAATCGGCATCGACTTCCACGGCGTCTTCCAGGAAGCGATCCAGCAGCACTGGGGACTTCTCCGAGACCCGCACCGCCTCGCGCATATAGCGCTCCAGGTCCTTGTCACCATGCACGATTTCCATGGCGCGGCCGCCCAGCACATAGCTCGGGCGCACGACCAGCGGATAACCGATCTCGTTGGCCAGGGCCACGGCCTGCTCTTCGGTGCGTGCCGTGCGGTTGGGCGGCTGCTTCAGGCCCAACTCGTGCAGCAGTTTCTGGAAGCGTTCGCGGTCCTCGGCCATGTCGATGCTGTCGGGCGAGGTGCCGATGATGGGCACGCCGGCGCGCTCGAGATCCAACGCCAGCTTCAGCGGCGTCTGGCCGCCGTACTGGACGATCACGCCGACCGGTTTTTCCTTGTCGACGATTTCCAGCACATCTTCCAGCGTCACCGGCTCGAAGTAGAGGCGGTCTGACGTGTCGTAGTCGGTGGACACGGTCTCGGGGTTGCAGTTGACCATGATGGTCTCGTAGCCGTCCTCGCGCATGGCGAGCGCGGCATGGACGCAGCAGTAGTCGAACTCGATGCCCTGACCGATCCGGTTCGGGCCGCCGCCCAGGACCATGATCTTCTTGTTGTTAGTCGGCTCAGCCTCGCACTCTTCCTCATAGGTCGAATACAGGTAAGCCGTCTCGGTGCCGAACTCAGCAGCGCATGTGTCCACGCGCTTATAGACCGGGCGCACCTTCAAGGCATGGCGGGTGGCACGCACTTCATGCTGGTTCGTGCCCAGCAACTTGGCCAGGCGGCGATCGGAGAAGCCCTTCTTCTTCAGCAGGCGCAGCTCGTCGGCACTCAGCGAAGCCAGGCTGCGGCCGGCCAGCGATTGCTCGATCTTGATCAGCTGTTCGATCTGGGCCAGGAACCAGGGGTCGATGGCGGTTTCTTCGAACACTTCCTGCAGGCTCATGCCCAGACGGAAGGCGTCACCGACAAAGAGAATGCGCTCCGGGCCGGGCTCGCCGATTTCCTGGATGATTTCTTCGCGATCGGTCGAGCGCTCGCTCAGGCCGTCGATGCCGGTTTCCAGGCCTCGCAGGGCCTTCTGGAACGATTCCTGGAAGGTGCGACCCATGGCCATCACCTCGCCCACCGACTTCATCTGCGTGGTCAGACGCGAATCGGCCATGGGGAATTTCTCGAAGGCGAAACGTGGGATCTTGGTGACCACGTAGTCGATCGAGGGCTCGAAAGACGCTGGGGTCACGCCGCCTGTGATGTCGTTCTTCAACTCGTCCAAGGTGTAACCCACGGCCAGCTTGGCGGCGATCTTGGCGATCGGGAAACCGGTGGCCTTGGATGCGAGAGCCGAGGAACGAGAGACCCGTGGGTTCATCTCGATCACGGTCATGCGGCCGTTTTGCGGATTGATTGAGAACTGCACGTTCGAGCCACCGGTGTCCACGCCGATTTCGCGCAGGATGGCGATCGAGGCATTGCGCAGCAGCTGGTACTCCTTGTCGGTCAGCGTCTGGGCCGGGGCGACGGTGATGGAGTCACCGGTGTGCACACCCATGGGGTCCAGGTTCTCGATCGAGCAGACGATGATGCAGTTGTCGCGGCTGTCGCGAACCACTTCCATTTCGTACTCTTTCCAGCCGATCAAGGATTCTTCAATCAGCAACTCATTGGTCGGCGAGAGGTCCAGGCCGCGCTTGCAGATTTCCTCGAACTCTTCCGGGTTGTAAGCAATGCCGCCACCGCTGCCGCCGAGCGTGAAGCTGGGGCGGATCACCATGGGGAAGCCATTGCTGCCGGTCTCGATGGCGATGCGCTTCTGTACCGCCAGCGCTTCTTCCATGGAATGTGCGATGCCGGACTTGGCGGAGTCGAGACCAATCTTGGTCATCGCGTCCTTGAACTTCAGGCGGTCTTCAGCCTTCTCGATCGCCTTTTCGTTGGCGCCGATCATCTCGACGCCGTACTTGGCCAGCACACCGTGCTTGTGCAGGTCCAGGGCGCAGTTCAGCGCAGTCTGGCCGCCCATGGTGGGCAAGACCGCATCGGGCCGCTCCTTGGCGATGATCTTCTCGACCACCTGCCAGGTGATGGGCTCGATATAGGTCACGTCCGCCGTGTCCGGGTCGGTCATGATGGTCGCCGGATTGCTGTTGACCAGGATGACTTTGTAGCCTTCCTCGCGCAAGGCCTTGCAGGCCTGGGCGCCGGAATAGTCGAACTCACAGGCCTGGCCGATGATGATGGGGCCGGCGCCAATGATGAGGATGCTCTTGATGTCTGTACGTTTGGGCATGTCTTTACTCCATCAGGCCGTGATCAGGACTTGGCCATCAGACCGATGAAGCGGTCAAACAGGTAGGCGATGTCATTGGGACCGGGGCTGGCTTCCGGGTGACCCTGGAAGCAGAAGGCCGGCTTGTCGGTGCGGGCCAGGCCTTGCAGCGTGCCGTCGAACAAGCTGATGTGGGTGGCGCGCAGATTGGCGGGCAGGCTGTCAGCATCGACCGCAAAGCCGTGGTTCTGGCTGGTGATGCTGACACGGCCGTTGTCCAGGTCCTTGACCGGATGGTTGCCGCCGTGATGGCCGAACTTCATCTTGAAGGTCTTGGCGCCCGAGGCCAGGGCCATGATCTGATGACCCAGACAGATGCCGAAGGTCGGGATACCGGCCTCGATCAGCTGCGCGGCGGCGGCAATCGCATAGTCGCAGGGCTGCGGGTCACCAGGGCCGTTGGACAGAAAAACACCGTCCGGCTCCAGACCGAACACGGTCGAAGCCGGAGTCTGCGCCGGCACCACGGTGATCTTGCAGCCGCGTTGGGCCAGCATGCGCAGGATGTTGCGCTTGACACCGAAGTCATAGGCCACCACATGGAAGCGCGGCTGGCTGAGCTGTCCATAGCCCTTGCCCAGGGTCCATTCGGTTTCCGTCCAGCCATGCGCCTCGGGCGTGCTGACCACACGGGCCAGGTCCTGCCCGGCCATGCTGGGAGCTGCCTTGGCCTTGGCCACGGCCTCAGCGATCAGGGCCTCGGTCACGAGTTGCCCCTCGGGCACGGCCAAGATGCAACCGTTTTGCGCCCCGGTCGTACGGAGCAAGCGGGTCAGGCGGCGGGTGTCGATGTCGGCAATGGCGACCGTGCCTTCGTCGCGCAGGTATTGCGCCAGGCTACGGGTCTTGCGGAAGTTGGAATCAAGGATGGGCAATTCCTTGATGATCAAGCCAGCGGCATGGATCTTCGGGGCCTCGACATCCTCGTCATTGACGCCGTAGTTGCCGATGTGCGGATACGTGAGCGTCACGATCTGCCGGCAGTAGCTGGGGTCAGTGAGGATTTCCTGATAGCCGGTCATGGCGGTGTTGAACACCACCTCGCCGACCGTGTGACCGGCTGCGCCGATCGAGGTGCCTGTGAAGACCGTGCCGTCTGCCAGGGCGAGAATCGCTTTGGGGGTTTGGAGCAGATCGGGCAGCACGGGGAACTCCGGTGAGGTGCGCACGCCCGGCTCTGCTCGTCCGAACGGCCCGGGTCGCAGATGGACCGGGCCGAGGAGCCTGAGTTCGGTGGAGAAACTGAAGCGAGTTTCGCTGGGGTGGCTGTGGTTGCGGGTAAACCTGCTGAGTATAACCGAGCAGGGTTATCACCAAGCCCGGTTTTGCATACTTTGCGCAAATGACGGCATCAAGTCAGCCTTCGCCGGATGCCATGCCTACCCCTACCTCTGCAGAGTGCCGTCGAGAAAAGACGGCGCCCACACTCCTTCAGGCCAGGGCTGCGATGCCTGCTCGCGCGATCTGCGCATCTTCGCTGGACTTGACACCACTGACGCCCACTGCACCGATGCAGTGGCCATCTACCAGCACCGGCACACCGCCTTCAAGCAAACCGCTCAGGCCCGGCGCACTCAGGAAGGACACGCGGCCTTGGTTGATGATGTCTTCGTAGACCTTGGACTCACGGCGGCCGAGCGCAGCCGTATGGGCCTTGGCCGGAGCGATCTGGGACGACACCGCCGGCGCGCCGTCCAGGCGCTGCAGCCACAGCAGATGGCCGCCGTCATCGACGATGGCGATGGTGACCGCCCATTGATGGGCCAATGCTTCAGCTTCGGCGGCTGTGGCCATGCGTTTGACGTCTTCCAGGCTCAGATACGGTTTTTGTTTCATGGACTCTCTTGAATCGGGACGGACAAGCCCGCACTTTAGCTCCATGGCCTGCGGGAATTCATGCGGCTGGCTGCAGTACTGCCCTGACCCCGAAACCCCGGCTGCGCGGAGTCAAGCGCTAGGGCACAGCGGACCAAGCCAGCACGCGCTACATTTCGCCCCGAGTGACGCAAAAGAGCCTGCATGCGCCACACCACCGATGGATTGAACGACGGAGGACGCTTGAAATGAATGAAACCCTGCAAACCCAACTGAACGTAGGCCTGGGCCAAGGCCTGGCGGCCGAGCGCCAACGCGTGCTGCGCAACACCTACTGGCTGCTGGCCCTGTCCATGCTGCCCACCGTACTGGGCGCCTGGGTGGGCGTGTCCACCGGCGTGATGGCAAGCATGGGCACCGGCATGAGCCTGATCGTCTTCATGGTCGGCGCCTTCGGCTTGATGATGTTGGTGGAGAAGACCAAGAACAGCAGCACCGGCGTCTACGCCCTGCTCGCTTTCACCTTCTTCATGGGCCTGATGCTCTCGCGCCTGCTGGCTGCGGTGCTGGGCTTCAAGAACGGCGGCAGCCTGATCATGACCGCCTTTGGCGGCACCGGAGCCATCTTCTTTGCCATGGCCAGCCTGGCCACCGTGATCAAGCGCGACCTCTCCAGCATGGGCAAGTTCCTGTTCGTGGGCGCCGTCATCATGCTGGTCGCTGGCGTGGTGAATGTGTTCCTGCAGTCTTCGGCCCTGATGCTGAGCCTGCTGGTGCTGTCCATGGGCGTGTTCTCGGCTTTCATGCTCTACGACATCAAGCGCGTGCTGGACGGCGGCGAGACCAACTACATCTCCGCGACCCTGGCCATCTATCTCGACCTCTACAACGTTTTCCAGAGCCTGCTGTCCCTGCTGGGCATTTTCGGCGGCGAGCGCGAATGAGCTGATGGACGGTGCCCAGCTTGGCGCCGCGCAGCACAAAACAAAAAAGGGCCCGCGGGCCCTTTTTTATTTGGCAGCAGCCTCAGCCGCGCTTCACGCCACGACGCGCTCAAACACAGCAATGCTCTCCACATGCGAGGTGTGCGGGAACATATTGACCGCACTTGCCGCCGTGCATCGGTAGCCCGCCACATTGACCAGCAGGCCGGCATCACGCGCGAGCGTCGACGGATTGCAGGAAACATAGACAATCCTGCGCGGCGGCGTCCAGCCGGGCGCCAGGCTCGGATCCTGCGCAATGTCGGCCACCGCCTTGGCCAAGGCAAATGCACCGTCGCGCGGCGGATCCACCAACCATTTGTCCGCCACGCCGTCGGCCACCAATAACTCGGGCGTCATCTCGAAGAGATTGCGGGCGACAAACGATGTCTTGGCCTCAAGCCCATTACGGCGTGCGTTCTCGCGCGAGCGTTGCACCAGGGTTTCGCTGCCTTCGATGCCCAGCACCTCGCGCGCTCGCGTGGCCAGCGGCAAGGTGAAATTACCAAGGCCGCAGAACCAGTCGATCACCCGCTCATGCGACTGCACATCCAGCAAACGCAGGGCCCGCCCGACCAGCACCGAGTTGATATGCGGATTCACCTGGGTGAAATCGGTCGGCTTGAAGGGCATCAGCACGCCAAACTCGGGCAGGCGGTAGGCCAACTCCGGGCCACCTTCGTCCAGCAAATGAACCGTGTCCGGCCCCTTGGGCTGCAACCACCACTGCACCCCCTCATGCCGGGCAGCGAAGTCGCGCAGACGCGTCTTGTCGGCCTCCAGCAGCGGATTCAAATTGCGCAGCACCAGGGCGATCACCTCATCACCCATGGCCAGCTCGATCTGCGGCAGGCGATCACGCTCGTCCATGCCGGCGATCAGATCACGCAAAGGCATCAGCAAGTCGCTGACGCGCTGAGGTACCACCTTGCAGACCTGCATGTCGGCGACATAGCGGCTCTTCCGCTCGTGGAAGCCGATCAAGACTTGACCCTTCTTGGGCACATAGCGGACCGAGAAGCGAGCCCGATAACGATAGCCCCAGGTCGGGCCTTCGATCGGGCGAAGCAGCATCTCCGCCTTGACCTTGCCCAGATGCCAGAGGTTGTCCTCCACCACACGCTGCTTGACCGCCACTTGGGCACTGGCGTGCAAATGCTGCATCTTGCAGCCACCGCATGCCCCAGGATGCAGGCCGAAATGCGGGCAGCCCGGCGTCACGCGCTGAGAACTCTCACGACGCATAGCCGTCATGGTCCCCTGTTCCCAGGCGTTCTTCTTGCGGCCGGTGCTGACCTGAACCTGCTCACCGGGCAAAGCGCCCTCGATGAACACCACCTTGCCGTCTTCCTTGTGGGCCACGCCCTGGGCATCGAGGTCGAGCGACTCGACCGTCAGCCATTCTGTTTCTTGACTCATGCGCTGATTATCCCAGCCCTGAGCGCCGGTCCGGCGAGACTCAGAAGATCGAGTCCCGGTCGATGCCGTGCCGCATCATGTTGCGCTTGAGCTTGGCGAGAGCTTCGATCTGGATCTGGCGGATCCGCTCGCGAGTCAGCTTGAGTCGTACCGCCAGCACATCCAGGGTCTCGGGCTCGCGGTCAAACAAGCCAAATCGCCCGGCCAGCACCTCGCGTTCGCGCTCGTTCAGTGCAGCCATACCGTGCACCAGCAACTCATCCAGTTCATGGCTGAGACGCAGGCCCAAGGGGTCGACGGACTGCTCATCCGCGACCAGGTCCATCATCGACTCGCCGCCCTCCCCGTTGCGGTCGACCGGAGAGTCGAGCGAGCTGGGCAGTTCGGCGTAAGCCAGCAACTCGGACACTTCAGCCAAAGGTCGCCCCAATGCGGCGGCGATATCCTCTGCGCGCACCTGACCGGCGCCGCCGTTCTGGCTCTGCACCGCTTCAAGCGCTCGCCGGGCCTTCAACACATGGTTGAGCTCGCGCACGATATGCACAGGCAGACGCACCAAGCGGGCCTGGTGCATCAAGGCACTCTCGATGCTCTGGCGAATCCACCAGCTCGCATAGGTGGAAAAACGAAAGCCTCGCTCGGGTTCGAATTTGCCGATGGCATGCATCAGGCCGAGATTGCCATCTTCAATCAGATCACTGAGCGGCAAGCCGCGACCCAGATAGTTCTTGGCAATGCTGACCACCAGGCGCAGGTTGTGCTCGATCATGGCCTGACGGGCCGAAAAATCACCCGCCCGCGCCTTCACGGCCGTCGCGAACTCCTGCTGGGGGCTGAGCAAGGGCGTGCGCCGGATATCGCGCAAATAGGCCTGCAGTGCATTGCCCACCTCGAGATCGCTGCCCGCTGCCAGGCCCTGGCGCGAGGTCTGAGCTTCATCGTCCGTCGCTGCCGTTCCGAGCTCCCCGTGAAGCTCCATCACATCTCGCGGCGGCGGCAGCGCGTGCTCGCGCGCACCCGCAGAAGCTGAAGCATCAGAGACTACGGTCGGCGCGCTGCGTTTCATGGCGGGCTCACATTGAATGCGCCGGCCAACAGGAGGCTAGCGTGAGGGCAGGACCTTGGCGGGGTCGATCGGTTTGCCCAGCTTGCGCACTTCAAAATGCAGCTTGACCTGCTCGGCGTCGCTGGACCCCATTTCGGCGATCTTCTGGCCCTTGCGCACCGCCTGGTCTTCCTTGACCAGCAGGGTTTGGTTGTGCGCGTAGGCGGTCAGATAGGTTGCGTTGTGTTTGATGATGACCAGATTGCCGTAGCCGCGCAAGCCCGAACCCGCGTACACCACGCGCCCATCCGCTGCAGCCAGCACGGCGTCCCCACTCTTGCCGAAAAACGCGAGGCCCTTGTTGCGCTGCTCGTCAAACCCAGCGCCGACCGCAGTGGCGGTCGGCCAAGCCCAGCTGGGGTCTTCATCGGTGTCGCGAGCCGCTGCCGGCGCAGCAGCGGCTGCAATGGCGCCTGCCGACGCAGCGGAAGCCGAGGCCGTGGCCGCGCCTGGCGCCGTCGTCGATGCACCTCCTGCAGCCGCGCCCGGCTTGGCGTCCAGCGGTCGCGATTCCACCTTGGCGCTGGTGATGGGCCGCGCCGCCACCGAAGCCGCGTCAACGCCTGGTGGCAAGACGCGCAAGACTTGACCCACCTCGATCAGATTGGGCTTATCCAGACCATTCCACTTGCTCAGGTCCCGCCAATTCTGGCCGTTATCCAAGGCAATGCGAATCAAGGTATCGCCGGGCCTGACGGTGTAATAGCCCGGTTTGCCGGCGTTCTCGACGCCCGGCAAAGGCTTGCTTTCCGCCGCAGCCGCAGCCGCAGGCGCGGTGGCCGGCACCGGCGCGCTCGCCGGCGTCGTCTTGGCAGATCCGCTGATCGGGCGCTCCTCCACCGGGGCCCGATTGAGGCTGGTCCCGCAAGCCGTCAAAGAAAGCAGGCCGCTGGCCAGCAAGAGCTTGATGGAGGGATGAATTGTCGGTTGCATGCGTCGCTGTAAGAGCTGGTGCGTTGGAAGGCTCCGCCCCTGCGGCCGGAGTCCAAGATCGCGAGGCGCACCCGGCGCCTCACATGACGCCTGATTTTAGGGGCACGAACAATACGGCCTCGTACTCGCTGCGCACAAAGCGCGATCGACCGGCCTCTGCCACATGATCGACACAGACCAGCACCTGACCCCGCCCGCCCGGAGCGGCCATGGGCGCGATCAAACGCCCGCCGGGTGCCAGCTGCGCCAGCCACGCTTCGGGCAGGTCCTCGCCACCGGCCGCGGCAACGATGCTGTCAAACGGTCCTCCGGCCGGCCAGCCGAGCCGACCGTCGCCGTAGATCAAACGCACCTGGCTCAGCTGCACGGCGGCCAAGTTCAGGCGCGCCTTGTCATGCAAGGGCTTCAGGCGCTCGATGGAGACCAGGGCTTGCGAAAGCAGTGCCAACACAGCCGCCTGGTAGCCGCAGCCGGTGCCGATTTCCATGGTCCGCCCGAGGTGGCCATGTTGGCGCGCCGACTGGCCGCCGAGCAGCAAGGCCGTCATGCGCCCCACGACCGAAGGCTTGGAGATGGTCTGCTCATGGCCGATCGGCAGGCTGGTGTCTTCATAGGCCTGGATGGCCAAGGCGCTGTCGACAAACTCATGGCGCGGCACGCGTGCCATGGCCTCCAACACACGCTCGTCGTGCAAGCCGTCGCGACGCAGGCGCTGCACCATGCGCTGACGAACCTTGACGGAATCCAGCCCCAGGCCACTGGGTGCCAGCTGGCGAGCCGCGTCCTGCGCGGCTTCGCGCAAATGACGTTGAGGCATCAGCACTTCACGCGCACTAGCACCAACATTGGCTGGGGCGCCCGCGCCTACGCCGGTACCGCCCATCTTGCCCAAGGGCAAAGGGAAGCGCTGCGAACGGGGGGCCGGCTTGCTGGCGCTCATGCGGAACGGTCCAAACGCTGGGCCCAAGCGGCGAGCGCCGCATGGTGGGTCAGGTCGACCTGCAGCGGCGTCAGTGACACCATGCCATTGGCAGTGGCGTGGAAGTCGGTACCTTCACCGGCCTCGCGCGCATCGCCGGCCGGGCCGATCCAGTAGATCGCTTCACCGCGCGGATTGATTTGCTTGATCACCGGCTCACTGGCATGGCGACGTCCCAGGCGCGTGACCCGGCGTGGCAGTGCGCTGGCGTCGGCACGGTTAGGAATGTTCACATTGAGCAAGAAGGCAGGGCCCAAGCCGCCGGCGATCACCTGCTGGACCAAGTCACGAGCCATGGCTGCGGCCGCATCCAGCTGACCCCAACCTTTGTCAACTTGGGAAAACGCAATCGAAGGGATGCCGAAGAGATAGCCCTCGGTCGCAGCAGCAACGGTACCGGAATACAGGGTGTCGTCGCCCATATTGGCGCCGTTGTTGATGCCCGAAAGCACCAGGTCCGGGCGGTAATCGAGCAAGCCGGTCAAGGCAACGTGGACACAATCCGAAGGAGTGCCATTCACGTAGCGAAAGCCATTGCTGGCCGTGAAGACCGACAGCGGCCGGCCCAGTGTCAGGGAGTTGGAGGTGCCACTGGCGTTCTGCTCAGGGGCGATGACCTCGATCTGCCCGAGCCCCTCGCACGCCTTCACCAGCGCATGCAAACCAGGGGCGAGGTAACCATCATCATTGGCGATCAATATGCGCATCGCCTCATTGTAGGCAAGCACTCGCCGGCACAAACCCAGCACAACCCTGAGCCGCAAGATCCAGCGAGCAAGCCAGGCAAAGATTCTTCTAGCGCCGAAGCGGCCTGCCCCCGAGCAATCCCTAGGTCCAGCCTCCAGCGGCTTTGCAACAAGACGTTAGCCAAGCGCAAACACGGACGCATCAAAGGGCCGCGAAGCTCGGATGTAAGCTAGGATGGAATTTGTGCTGAACTTCTCACTATGGCCGTCAAAGTACTGATCATCGAAGACAACCCGGTTGCCCGGAGCTTTCTGTGCCGCGTCGTGCGGGAGAGCTTCAGTGACCCCATGGAAATTTCCGAGGCCGGTGACCTGGAAGGCGCGCGACGACATATCGCCCAGCTGGCGCAAACCGACCCCGAGGCTTGCTTCCGTTTGGTGCTGGTGGACTTGGAGCTGCCCGACGGCAATGGCATGGAGCTGCTGGCCGAGATGGCCGGTACCGCTGCGCTCAAAATCGTCACCACCCTCTATTCGGACGACGACCATTTGTTCCCGGCCCTGCAATGCGGCGCCGACGGTTATCTGCTCAAGGAAGACCGCTTTGAAGTGCTGGTCGAGGAGCTGCAGCGCATCGTGCGTGGCCAGCCGCCGCTCTCGCCCGCCATTGCACGCCGGCTGCTCTCGCACTTCCGCCCCAGTTCCAGCGGCGACAGCGGCCCCATGGCCCTGAACTCCGGTTTTGGGGCCCTGTCCTCGTCCAGCACCTTTGCTGCTGGCCGCGGCGTGGTTCTGGACCCGCCGCCGGAGTGGGAGCGCCTGACCCCGCGCGAGAGCGAGGTTCTGACCTACCTCAGCAAGGGCTTCACCATCAAGGAAATCGCCAACCTGATGGGCATCAAGTGGTTCACTGTGAATGACCACATCAAGTCCATCTACAAAAAGCTCAATGTATCCAGCCGCGCTGAAGCCGCCGTGCTGGCGAGCAAGCAAGGCCTGGTCTGAGCAGACCCGGCGGCCGCTGAGCTGTCAGGGAAGCAGCAGCAAGCGCAGGTCGCGCCGCAGCTGAGCCTCGTTACCGCTGAAATCTCGTGCCAGCACCCGCAGCACATACTCTCCGGCGGGCAGCGTCTCTAGCCCCAAGCCAGCACTTTCACTGCGACCATCGCGCACCAAGCTGCCCAGCTGATAGCGGAAACGAGTCACCGCGCTGCCGTGCACGGTCACACCACTGCGGGCTGCGTAAGCCATCTTGACGGCCTTGTCATCGACCGGCAGGCGCGCGAAATCCAGCAGCATGCGCGGCTGTTCAAAGCCCGCCACGGGTCGGCCATCCGCCTGCAAGAGCTGATAGCCCAAGGCCTGCAGCCCAAGGCGACGCCGCTCTTCATTGCCATCGACCTGATCCCAGGCATCGACCACCAGCTGCAGACCGGATCGTGCCGAGGGCAGAACCAGGCGACCACGATCTTGTGCCTGCAAACGGCGCCCGGCGGCATCCGCAATCTCGACCGCCTCAATCATGGGCGGCTGCTGGTCGCTGAAACCCAGAAAACCCAGTTGCAAGGGGTTGCGGTGGTAGCCACCCGTGCCCAGATTGATGTGGACATGGGCCATGGGATTGATGCTGCCCAGCGCATCGCCAGCCGTGAAGCGCGTGCCGCGGCGGACGCGAATGCGCTCGGGGCGCCCCGCGGCATCGAGCACCAGCTGGAACTGACGCGCATTGAAAAGATGGCCGCGCTTGTCTCGGCCGACCCGGATATGGATATAGCTCAGGCGATCCAGGGCCAGGCCCTCCGCATTGCTGCCATAGGCCCAGTTGGCCAAGGGGCTGCTGACCTTGGCATCGGCCATGGCGACCACGGTGTCGCCGACATCGCCGCGCACATCGAGCCCTTCGTGCAGATGATCGCGCGCGTCACCCCCTGAGCGCCCACGCACCTCGCCCGGTGTGCCCACCACCTCATGCCAGCCCCCTTGCGGCAACAGGGGCCAGCGCCCCTCCGTGCGAGGCAGCGCCAGATCCGGCGCAGGCCCGACGTCGGGCCGCGGCGCCAGCTCATCATCAGTCTGGCCCGCTTCCGAACGCCAGCTCAAGCGGTGCAATCGGTAGGACGCCGCGTCCGACACCAAGAGCTCGCCGCTCGGCATCAAGGCCAGGCCCGCCGGTCTGGCCAGATGCGCTTGCGGGCCACCGCTGAGCCGGTGCACTCGGCCATCGGGCGCAATCTGCAAGAGAGCACCACGCCGCAGCACACCGACGTACAAGAAGCCATCATGGCTCCGAGTCAGGCTCAAGGGTCGGCGCAGCAGTTCCTGTTCATCGTCATCCTTGCCCCTCACAAAGGTGCTGACCATGCCGTCAGGCTGCACCACGCGCACCGCATCGTTGCGGCTGTCCAGCACCCAGACCCGATCCTCGGCATCGACCACCACAGCCGTGGGCGTGTCAAAGCGAGCTTTGGTTCCGGGTCCATCCTGCTCACCCGGCCAAGCGCTGCCGGCCAAGGTGCGCACCTCACCCTGCGGGCTGATGACCCGAATCCGGTCGTTGTAGCTGTCGGCCACATAGACCGAACCGTCGCGCCCGACGGCCACGCCCAAAGGCCCGTTGAAGCGAGCCTGAGCCGCAGGGCCATCGCGAAAGCCGGGCTGGCCATTGCCGGCCAAGGTCCTGACCTCACCCTGAGGACTGATCTTGCGGATCGCATGATTGCCGGTGTCCGCCACATAGAGATTGCCCTGGGCATCGAGCGCCAGACCCGAGGGCGTGTGGAAGGCGGCCGCAGCAGCCGGGCCGTCGCGAAAGCCCTCCTCGCCTCCGGCGTAGCTTGTGAGCTGCCCGTCAGGTGAGAGCCGCAAGATGCGATTGCTGTCGCCGCCGTCGCTGATGTAGACCAGCCCTCGCGCATCGACAGCCAACCCATAAGGGTCGGCAAAACGAGCTTGCCGACGATGACCTTCGCGCAAGCCGGCATGGCCGTCACCCGCCCACAACTCGAGGCGAGCCGCAGCGCCGAACTCGCTGGCCGGTGGTTCCAGAGGCAGGTCGGGGGCGATCGGAGTGCTTGCGTCGGCGGCCGGCAGCGCAGCATGGCCGGCAGCGTCGCTACCTGCAAGTTCAGGCCGGTGGCGCTGCAGCTTGATCACGGCCAAGCACAGTACCAACAGGGCGGCGAGTACCAGGGTCAGGGCGAAGAGTCGAGACTTGAAGAAAGCGGGCACAGGAAAGGCAAGATTTGGTCAGAGGCATGCAATGAGCAGCAACGCCGATGAGCGCCGCCACATGCGGGCCCGCATCCTATGCCATGGCGCGCGGTATGCGGCTTCAGCGCTTTTTCTTATTCTTCGGGTCGATCTGCCCCAAGGCTTCCATGGCCTTCTCGCGGCGGGCCGCTTTCTTCTCGTCCATGCGTTGCATGGCCTTGCGCTGTGTGTAGCCGGTGCCGTCGGCCCAGGCCCACCAGGCGACGGCCAAGCCAAATGGCGACAAGACCAAGAGCCAGCTGCTGCTGGCCACCGGCTCGATGCCCGCCCACTTCAGCAGCACCGCCAGAACACCCAAGACCAAAAACAACATAGAGAGAAACCCCTTGCGCATGCAGCCCAGCGGCAATCGTCAACACTACAATTCCGGCAGCACTGGTTGGCCTGAACTGTAGAACACAAAGCCAGCCGGAATCTGCGGAATCGCCCCTTTGTCTGCCCTCGAAAGGAAGTCATGAAATTCGCACTGATCCTGGCCGCCGTGGCCACCGCTGCCGCCGCACCTGCAGCCTTCGCCAACGCTGAATTGGCACAGAAGAAGAACTGCATGGCCTGCCACGCCGTCGACAAGAAACTGGTGGGCCCGGCCTACAAAGATGTGGCGGCCAAGTACGCCAAGGACAAGGACGCAGCCACCAAGCTGGCTGACAAGATCGTCAAGGGTGGCGCCGGTGTCTGGGGCCCCGTACCCATGCCCGCCAACACGCAAGTGAGCGCGGCAGAAGCCAAGCAATTGGCAACCTGGGTGCTGAGCACCAAGTGAAGCAGTTTGACTGAAGGGCGCAAGCCCATTCAGCCATGAAAAACAGGCCCCGCGGGGCCTGTTTTTCTTTCCAAGAGCCAGCTTCGCTCAGCACGCCTGACCCAATTGTTCATGAAGGGCTGGGCCGCATCCGCGCTTTCGCAAGGTTTGAGCCCTGCGTCAGTAGGCCTGACCCAGCTGCTCAAGAATGGCCAAATTCTGGTGCTCCCCCACATCGCTGTGCGATATGAGTGAGCCCTGAACCCGACCGGCGGCTGCGCCGACCTAGCGCTGTCGCGCGACTTCTTGATCCCCTGGGTCAGTAGGCCTGACCCAGTTGCTCAAGAATGGCCGGGTTCTCCAAGGTGCTGGTGTCCTGGGTGACGGCTTCTCCCTTGGCGACCGAGCGCAGCAGGCGGCGCATGATCTTGCCGGAACGGGTCTTGGGCAGGTTGTCACCGAAGCGAATGTCCTTGGGTTTGGCGATCGGGCCAATTTCCTTGGCCACCCAATCGCGCAAGGTCTTGGCGATCGCCTTGGCCTCGTCGCCGCTGGGACGCGGACGCTTGAGCACAACGAAGGCACAGATGGCCTCGCCGGTGGTGTCGTCGGGGCGGCCGACCACGGCCGCTTCCGCCACCAACTCGGTGCAGCTGACCAGGGCCGACTCAATCTCCATCGTGCCCATGCGGTGGCCGGACACGTTCAGCACATCGTCGATGCGGCCAGTGATGGTGAAGTAACCCGTGTCGGCGTCGCGGATGGCCCCGTCGCCAGCCAGGTAGTAGCCGCGCAACTCGCTCGGGTAATAGCTCTTCTTGAAACGCTCGGGGTCGTTCCAGATGGTGCGAATCATCGAAGGCCAGGGCTTCTTGACCACCAGGATGCCGCCCTGCCCGTTGGGCACGTCATTGCCGAGTTCATCGACGATGGCAGTGGTAATACCCGGGAAGGGCAAGGTGCAGGAACCCGGGATCAGCGGCGTCGCACCCGGCAGCGGCGTGATCATGTGGCCGCCGGTCTCGGTCTGCCAGAAGGTGTCGACGATGGGGCAACGGCCGCCGCCGACATGCTTGTGGTACCACTCCCAGGCGGCAGGGTTGATGGGCTCGCCAACCGAACCAAGCAAGCGCAGGCTGCTCAGGTCATAACGATCCGGATGCACGGCCTCATTGGTCTCAGCCGCCTTGATCAGCGAACGAATCGCGGTGGGTGCGGTGTAGAAGATCGAGACCTTGTGCTTCTCAATCATCTTCCAGAAGCGACCCGCATCCGGGTAGGTGGGCACGCCCTCGAAGACGATCTCGGTGCCACCCAGTGCCAGGGGGCCATAGGTGATGTAGCTGTGGCCAGTGACCCAGCCAATGTCAGCCGTGCACCAGAAGACATCGTCATCTTTCAGATCAAAGGTCCACTTGGTGGTCAGTGCCGCATGCAGCAGATAGCCGCCGCTGGAGTGCTGCACGCCCTTGGGCTTGCCGGTCGAGCCCGAGGTGTAGAGCAGGAACAGCGGATGCTCGGCCTCCACCCATTCCGGCTCGCAGACGGTGGACTGGCCAGCCAGCAGCTCGTGCAGCCAGTGGTCGCGCCCTTCGACCCAGGCGATCTTGCCGCCGGTGCGCTGATAGACGATCACATCCTTCAAGGTCGGGCAGCTGCCGTCGGCAAATGCCTCGTCCACGATGGCCTTGAGCGGCAGAGCCTTGCCGCCACGCAGCTGCTCGTCGGCGGTGATGACCATGACCGCGCCGGCATCCTGCACGCGGTCGCGCAGGCTCTGCGCCGAGAAGCCGCCGAACACCACCGAATGAGTGGCGCCGATGCGCGCGCAGGCCTGCATAGCCGCAACGCCTTCCACCGACATGGACATGTAGATGACGACGCGATCACCCTTCTTCACGCCACGTGACTTCAGCACATTGGCCAACTGGGCGGTCTTTGCCAGCAGTTCGCTGTAGGTGACCTTGGTCACCGCGCCGTCATCGGCCTCGAAAATGATGGCGACCTTGTCGCCCAAGCCGCGCTCGACATTGCGGTCCAGACAGTTGTAGGAGACATTCAGGCGGCCGTCCTCGAACCACTTGAAGAACGGTGCTTCGCTGTCGTTGAGCACTTGGGTGAACGGCGTCTGCCAGCTCACGAACTCGCGTGCCAGACGGGCCCAATAGCCTTCGTAATCGGCTTCGCTCTCAGCCACCAGGGCCTGATAGGCGGCCATGCCCTTGACGTGGGCCTGTTCTTGCCAGGCGGCGCTGGGCAGGTACGCTTGTGTCTCGCTCATGAAGGTGTCTCCTCGGGAGGGCTTGATTGCAAACTGTGCGAATGTTTGCAACTGTGCGTCTTGTCTCTGACGAAGCGCTTACTCTAGCGCGGTAACTCAGCGTACCGCCGGCTGACGTTGTCACCGTGTCTTCACCTCGCACCAGCGCCTCACCCATAGAATCGCGCCAGTTCGAACTGATCACCGAGTACAAACCCTATGAACACCCCGTCGCGCCCTTTGCGCCCCTTGCCCAACATCATCTTCGCCAGCCGCTGGCTGCAGCTGCCCCTGTACCTGGGCCTGATCCTGGCGCAAGCCGTCTATGTTTTCCAGTTCTGGACCGAACTGGTCCATCTGATTGAAGCCGCCTTCGGCAATCAGGATGCCCTGGGCATGCTGGTCAAGAGCATCGGCTACAAGGCCACGGCCATCAAGGACGCGGCCGGTGCGGTGACCGGCTACGAGCCGATTGCCAAGCTCAACGAAACCATCCTGATGCTGGTGGTGCTGGGCCTGATCGATGTGGTGATGATCTCCAACCTGCTGATCATGGTGATCGTCGGCGGCTACGAGACCTTTGTCTCGCGCATGGGCCTGGAGGACCACCCGGACCAGCCCGAATGGCTGAGCCATGTCAACGCCTCGGTGCTCAAGGTCAAGTTGGCCACAGCCATCATCGGCATCTCGTCCATCCACCTGCTCAAGACCTTCATCAACGCCGACAATTACAGCGAGAAGACGCTGATGTGGCAGACCCTGATTCACATCGCCTTCCTGTTCTCGGCGATCGCGATTGCTTACACCGACAAGCTGCTCAACAGCAGCCATGGTCAGGCCGCCAAGCACTGAAGCGAAGCCGCAGCCCTGGCATGAAGAAGCCGCTCCTCGTGAGCGGCTTTTTTCTTTGCAGGTCCCGGGCCGCTCAGTCACCAAGCCGGAAGGTATGAACCACTTCAGCCAGACGCACGGCCTGCTCCTTGAGGCTCTCGGCGGCGGCGGCAGACTGTTCGACCAAGGCGGCGTTCTGCTGTGTCATCTGATCGAGTTGCAGCACCGATGTATTGACCTCGCCGATGCCACTGGACTGGGCCGCAGCGGCCGAGGAAATGTCACCGATGATGTCGGACACCTTCTGCACGCTGGCCACGATCTCGGTCATGGTGCGGCCAGCATCGGCCACCAGGCGGCTGCCGCCCTCGACCTTGTCGACCGAGGCGCCGATCAAGGTCTTGATCTCGCGGGCGGCCTGAGCACTGCGCTGGGCGAGCGAACGAACCTCGCTGGCCACCACGGCAAATCCACGCCCTTGCTCACCGGCACGCGCTGCTTCCACCGCCGCATTCAAGGCCAGAATATTGGTCTGAAAGGCGATGCTGTCGATCACACCGATGATGTCGCCGATCTTGCGCGAACTGGTGTTGATGTCCTCCATGGTGCTGACCACCTGACCCACCACCACGCCGCCGCGGGCCGCTACCTCGGCGGCCGAAGCTGCCAACCGATTGGCCTCGCCGGCCGAACTGGCCGAATGCTTGACGGTGCCCGTCAAGTGGTCCATGGAAGAAGCCGTCTGCTGCAGGTTCGAAGCCGCTTGCTCGGTTCGCGTACTGAGGTCCTGATTGCCTTGAGCAATCTCGGCACTGGCGGTCCGGATCGACTCACTGGAGGCCATGACCGTACGCAGGGAATGCCCGAGTTGCACGGCCATGGCGCCGAGTGCGCGCATCAAGTCACCGACTTCGTCCTGGCGCTGGCTGCTGGCGTCAATGGTCAGGTTGCCGGCGGCCACCTCACTGGCCAGATCTGCCGCTCGCCGCAGTTCGGCAGTCAATGCCCTTTGCATCAGCCAGGAGGCCGTCACCGCCAACACGCCACAGATCAGGCCCAGCGCCCCCAGACCCCAGGCAATGCGATTGGAAGTGAGGTCTGCGGCATTCATGCTCTCCGTGGCGAACTCGTCGGCATGCTCGACGACCGCGTTCATCTGCGCAGCCAGGGCATTGAAAGTGGCATCGCCCTCCTGCATGGAGGCCACACCGATATTGGGGTCCATGGTGGCCAGATCCAGGGCCGAGTCGGCTTGCTTGAGGTATTTTTCGATCAACACGCCCAACTTCCCAGCGGCCGCACGAACTGCCTCATCGGCAGCCGGCGACTCCCCCAGGGCTTGGGTGACCCGCTTCACGCCCGCCAGCTGCCGGGCCAAGTCTTCGCGCACGCTTTTGACCTTGGCCTCGTCCAAAGAGGCAATGATGGTCAAGGTCCGGTAGACGCTGGCATGAACCATGGCCAGTTGCTCCCGCGAACTGGTCAGGGTACGGAAGACATCTTTCTGGGCCTCAAAGCTGGCGCGGTTCTCGGTCGCGGCGCGGCTCAGGAAGATGGCGTTGATCTGCCCGGTGCCGAACACGATGACCGCGGTCAGCAGTGGGGCAGCGAGCAATTTGCTTGCGAGTTTCATAAGACTCCCTGGGGAAGAAACACATGGTGCTGGCAGGCTTTGTTCTGTTTATTTGTAAATGCCGCCGCACACCACCGTGTCTTCGAGCCGCTCGCAGTACATGCTCTTGGGCTCGATCTTTTTGTTCTCCGGATTGGTGAACTTGTAATCCTGCCAGAAGCTGGGCTTGGCTTTGCCCAACTCGACGCGCTCCTTGACGAAGGCCTTGCCGTCCACATCCTTCAACTCGATCAGGTTTTTGCCCACCATCTTGATATTGGCGCCATGGGCATGGACGGTACCGTCCAGGCCGTAGACCACCAGATAGAGGTCCTCGAAGCTGAACTGGCCACCTTTGACGGATATCTCGCTATAGCCCTTGTCCTTGCCTTCCTTCTTGATGAAGGCAACGCCCTTTTTGACCATGGCCACGGCCTGCTCAGCCGTGGCACCGCCGTCGGCGGCAAATGCCGGGCGCGGCAGCAAGGCAGTGAAAGCCAAGAGGGCTGGTGCAACCAGGCCCATCAAGATGGGTGTTAGGGCTTGAGCCGCGAACGTAGGATGAATGGAATGGACAGGCAAGGATTTCATAAAGGGTTCCTTTTCTGAGAGCGAGCGGATGAGCGAAGGAGAAGTCGCTGCGACGCGATTGAAGCGCGGGTGTATGACAGTCACCCGACAGCCACAGCGATACAGCCCTGAACCGACAAATTTGGCACGCAAATAACGCGTCAGCACCCGCTGAACGCCATCCCGCGCCAGTCTGCTACTTCGACCCGATGCCGTCGAGCTTGAGCGTATTCCTCCTTCTGCCCGCCCGGCAAGGCGCGCATGGGGAATTTTTACCTGGCCGCCGGCCCCGCCGCCTTGCTCAAGATCAAGGAACCCAGCACTCCGGCCAGCAAAGACCCACTCAGCACACCCAGCTTGACCCGGGTTTCAAAGCTCGGGTCCAGCCCGGCAAAGGCCAGGCCACCGATGAACAGGCTCATGGTGAAGCCAATGCCGCAGAGCACGCAGACGCCGAAGAACTGCGTCCAGCTGGCCCCCTGCGGCCGGCTGGCCGCGCCCACCTTGATCAGCAGCCAGGCGCTGCCGAACACGCCCAGGGCCTTGCCCAGCACCAGGCCGGCGGCAATGCCCAGGGGCAGCGGCTCCAGCAAGGCCGCCGGGCTCAAGCCGGCCAGCGACACGCCGGCATTGGCGAAGGCGAACATAGGAAGGATCAGGAACGCCACCCAGGGATGCAGGCCATGCTCCAGCGTCTCCAGCGGCGAGTGGCCGCTCTTGGGGTCGCGCATGGGAATGAAAAACGCTGTGGCCACTCCCGCCAGGGTGGCATGCACGCCCGACTTGAGCACGCACAGCCAGAGCAGCAGGCCCAGCACGATATAGACATCGCTGCGCATCACGCCGGCGCGGTTGAGCAAGGCCAGGCCCAGCAGGCACAGCGCAGCCAGACCCAGCATCAGCAAGGACAGCTGCTGGGTGTAGAACAAAGCAATCACGACGATGGCACCCAGGTCGTCGATGATGGCCACGGCCGTCAGGAAGACCTTGAGCGAGGCCGGCACGCGCGAACCCAGCAACATGACGATGCCAATGGCAAAGGCAATATCGGTGGCCGCCGGAATCGCCCAGCCGCGCAAGGCCTGGGCATCGCCCCAGTTGATGGCGCTGTAAATCAGGGCCGGCACCACCATGCCGCCCAGGGCCGCCACCGCCGGCAATATGGCCTGGCGGCGCGAGGCCAGTTCACCGGCCACGAACTCTCGCTTGATCTCCAGGCCCACGAGGAAGAAGAACACCGCCATCCAGAGGTCGTTGACCCACACCAGCAGAGGCTTGGACAAAAGCAAAGCGGTGCCGCCGGCACCATCGCCGATGCGCACTTCGCCAGGGATGCGGGTGAAGGCCTGATAAGCCTCGCCCCAGGGCGAGTTGCTGATGATCAGGGCCAACACGGCCGCACAGGCCAGGATGATGCCGCTGGCGGATTCGCTGGCAAAGAAACGGCGCAGGGCTGGGGTCACGACGGGATCCTCCTCGACATTACACTGATGGACGTGGCTGCGTCGGCGCGCACAACCGGACCCTTGATCCAAGAAGTCCCGGCCCATTCAGCGCCCCGCAAGCTCAGCCCGGCATGATGCCGCAAGAATTTCTCAGTTCCTCCCACTTCTCCCCTCCCCTGTACGGACTCACACCATGAGCACACAGATTCGCTACCAAGATCTGGTTGACAGCGTCGCCGGCGCCCTGCAATACATCAGCTACTACCACCCGGCTGACTACATCGCCCACCTGGCCCGCGCCTACGAGCGCGAACAAAGCCCGGCCGCCAAGGACGCGATCGCGCAGATCCTGACCAACTCGAAGATGTGCGCCGAGGGCCGCCGTCCGATCTGCCAGGACACCGGCATCGTCAATGTCTTCCTCAAGGTGGGCATGGATGTGCGCTGGCAAGGTTTCCCCGGCTCGCTGGAAGATGCGGTCAACGAGGGCGTGCGCCAGGCCTACAACAACGCCGACAACAAGCTGCGTGCGTCGGTGCTGAACGACCCCATCTTCGAGCGCAAGAACACCAAGGACAACACCCCCGCCGTCATCAGCGTGTCCATCGTGCCGGGTAACACGGTCGACGTGATGGTGGCAGCCAAGGGCGGTGGCTCGGAGAACAAGAGCAAGTTCGTGATGATGAACCCCAGCGACAACATCGTCGACTGGGTGCTCAAGACCGTGCCCCTGATGGGTGCCGGCTGGTGCCCGCCGGGCATGTTGGGGCTGGGTGTCGGTGGCACGGCCGAGAAAGCCATGCTGATGGCCAAAGAGTCCTTGATGGAAGACATCGACATGTATGAGCTGCTGGCCCGTGGCCCGCAGAACAAGCTTGAAGAACTGCGCATCGAGTTGTACGAGAAGGTCAATGCACTGGGCATCGGCGCGCAAGGCCTGGGGGGCCTGACCACGGTGCTGGACATCAAGATCAAGACCTACCCGACCCACGCGGCCAGCAAGCCGGTGGCCATGATCCCGAACTGCGCCGCCACCCGCCACGGCCACTTTGTGCTCGACGGTTCCGGCCCGGCCTTCATGACCCCGCCCAGCCTGGATCTGTGGCCCGACGTCAAGTGGGCGCCGGACTACAACAAGAGCAAGCGTGTCGACCTGAATGCCTTGACCAAGGAAGAAGTGGCCAGTTGGAAGCCAGGCGACACCCTCTTGCTGAACGGCAAGATGCTGACAGGCCGCGACGCCGCCCACAAGCGCATCGCCGACATGCTGGCCAAGGGCGAGAAGCTGCCGGTGGACTTCACCAACCGCGTCATTTATTACGTCGGCCCGGTCGATCCGGTGCGCGACGAAGTGGTCGGCCCCGCCGGCCCGACCACCGCCACCCGCATGGACGGCTTCACCCGCATGATGCTGGAGAAGACCGGTCTGATCGCCATGGTCGGCAAGGCCGAGCGTGGCCCGGTCGCGATTGAAGCCATCAAGGACAACCAAAGCGCCTATCTCATGGCCGTGGGTGGCGCCGCCTACCTGGTGTCCAAGGCCATCAAGGCTGCGCCGGTGGTCGGTTTCGCCGACTTGGGCATGGAAGCCATCTACGAGTTCGATGTGGTCGACATGCCCGTGACCGTGGCGGTGGATGCCGGCGGCACCAGCGCCCACATCACCGGCCCGGCCGACTGGAAAGAACGCATTGCCAGCGGCAAGGCTGTGAGCATTCCGGTGACAGCCGGCTGATCATTCCAGCGAGCCCTTGCCCAGTCATGCCAGCCATGACTGGCTTCGGCACGAAGGAGTCGTTGAGCCCGGCTGTGATCGGGCCGACTGGGCACTCCGCTCCGTTCATGTCCCCCGGCCCCAGCCTGCGGCTGGGGCCTCCTCCTTAACTTCACTTCGCGAAGCACCCAGCCGTCCCAATCTGTCAGGGCCCTGCCCCTTCGACGAAGACGCCAAGCGTTTGAACTGACAAGGGGTGTCGGGTGAGTGCTGAAGCGAAGTCAAGGAGGAGGTCCGCGCACAGCGCGGGCCGGGGGACTGAGCCCGAACTCAAACAGTCCTGAGGACTGTTTGAGCCTGGCGAAGGGCTGGGCCGCTGGCCCAGACATGAGCGCAAGCACTCGCCCGGCTCCCCTTGGCACCAGCCCTAGAGTCAAGGTCTGCCATGTGCCGCAGACGGCCTCAACTCAAGCCTGGCGCACCACCCGCTGCGGGAACGGGATCTCGATCTTCATGCCATTGAGCAAGCGCAAGATGGCCACATTGACGTCGGAGCGGACACCGCCCTGGCCGTTCTCGGGGTCGGCGATCCAAAAAAACACCGTCAGTTCGAGGCCGTCCGCAGCAAAGCTGCTCAGCTGCACCGCAGGACCGGGCTCGCTGAGCACCCGCGGCACTTCGCTGACGCGTGCGGCCAGCTTGGGCATCAGATCGTCCACGTCCGTGCCGTAGGCCACTTGCACCACGGTGCTGAGCAAGACCTTGGGGTCGGCCAGCGAAGAGTTCTCCACCCGCTGCGTGATCAGCATCTCGTTGGGCACGATGGCTTCGCGGCCGTTGAGCGCACGAATCACGGTGTAGCGGGTCTTGATATCACTGATACGGCCTTCGAAATTGTCGACCCGGACCATGTCGCCGATGCGCAGCGAGCGTTCAGCAAGGATCACAAAACCGGAGACGTAATTGGCCGCCAGGCGCTGCAGGCCCAAACCGATACCCACGCCAAGAGCACCGCCGAGCACGCCCAAAGCCGTCAGATCGATGCCGGCCGCCGACAGGGCAAACAGCAGACCCACCAAGAGCAGCAAAGCGCGGGTGAGGTTGGCGGCGATTTTGCGCAGGGACAGATCCATGCTGCCACCGCGCAGCAGGCGCGCCTCGATGACCGAGGACACCCACAAAGCCAGCACCAGCACCACCACCGCAGTGAAGGAACCCTCGATCAGATTGCGCAGCGAAATCTTGGTGACGCCGACCTTGAAATCAATTGCGTCCAGCTCCTCCAGGAACCAGGGCAAAAGTCCCGTCACCCAGAGGATGGAGCCACCCCAGGCCAGCCATGAAACGGTGCGCTCGATCACCTTGACCAGGCCGGAATTGGGCAGGGCCGCGCTCAGCACCCTCACCGTCATGCGGATGGCCAGCAAAGACATCAACACCGGCACGGCCAGCTTGAACACCGCCGGCGAGAGCCCGAAATGCGGCAGTACCTGTTTGGCCAGCAAGGCCAGCAAGAGGGCCAGCACCGGGAACAGAGCGCCGTCGATCACATGACTGCCAAACAGCACGGAGTCCGGCCGGTGGGCGACGCGCCGGTGCAGCACACTGACCACCAGCCAAGACAGACCCAAGCAAGCCACCAAGACCGCAAGGCCCACCAAGGCCGTGGGGCTGAACAGGGCCGCGGTGAGGGCCTGAAGTTCTTGAAAATCGATCGGCTTGCTGTTGCTCATGCGCTCAGTGAAACGCAGGTCTGTGAAGCCTGCGTGAATGGAGAAAAGGTTAAAAAAAGGGGCGGCAACGCCGGGCTCAGATGCCAGCCAGCACGCGCAAATGCACACCCACACTGCGCGCCAGAGCATCGAGGTTGTAGCCACCTTCCAGGCAGGAAACGATGCGCCCCTCGGCGTGGCGCAGGGCCACATCCTTGATGCGCTGAGTCATCCACTCGTAGTCAGCTTCGACCAAGCCGAGCTGGCCCAGGTCATCTTCACGGTGGGCATCGAAACCGGCCGAGATGAAGATCATCTGCGGCTTGAAGCGCTCCAGCGCCGGCAGCCACATGGCCTCGATCATGGCCCGCACCTCAGGGCCACGCGTGTAGGCCGGCACCGGCACATTGACCATGTTCTCGCCCTTGGGCACGGCGCCGTTGTAGGGATAAAGCGGGTGCTGGAAGATGCTGACCATCAGCACGCGCTCGTCGCCAGCGATGATGTCCTCGGTGCCATTGCCGTGGTGCACGTCGAAGTCGACGATGGCCACGCGCTGCAGGCCACGGTCATCCAGCGCATGACGCGCCGCCACGGCTACATTGTTGAAGAAGCAAAAGCCCATGGTCTGGTCGCGCGTGGCATGGTGGCCCGGCGGACGCACGGCGCAAAACGCGTTCTCGGCGCCACCATCAAGCACCAGATCGGTGGCGCGCACGGCCGCGCCAGCGGCGCGCAAGGTGGCAGCCCAAGTGTGGGGCGTGGCCACGGTGTCGGGATCCACGGCATGCGACTCGCCGCGCTCGGCCAGGCCCTTCAGCAGGTCGGCCAGCTCGGCCACATAGCTGTGGCTGTGCGCGCGCTCCACGGCGGCCAGTTCCACCAGCGGCGCCTCGTGGCGCTCCAGGGCCTGGTCAATGCCGGTGGCCAGCAGCCAGTCGTCTATCGCCGCCAGGCGTTGCGGGCATTCCGGGTGTCCAGGGCCCATGTCGTGCCGGCGGCAGTCGGGGTGGCTGAAATAGGCTGTCGACATGAAGGCGGAAAGTTGAGAGATCGGATCGGCCGAACGGTTTTCCGCTATGGTGTCTTGCATGAAGCGTGAAACACAGACCCTACAAGACAGCGCGGCGCAATTGACGGCTTTGCAGCAGCAGGTTAGCACGATCATCAAGGGCAAATCGGCGCAGATCCGCGACTGCCTGGCCTGCCTGATCGCTGGCGGTCATCTGCTGATCGAAGACCTGCCCGGGGTCGGCAAGACCACCCTGGCCCATGCCCTGTCCATCAGCCTGGGCCTGCAGTTTTCGCGCCTTCAGTTCACCGCCGACCTGATGCCCTCGGACCTGCTCGGCGTCAGCATCTACGAGCGCGAGACAGCCGGCTTCGTCTTCCACCCCGGCCCGGTGTTCGCCCAGGTGCTGTTGGCGGACGAGATCAACCGCGCCGGCCCCAAGACCCAGAGCGCCCTGCTCGAGGCCATGGAAGAGAACCAGGTCAGCATCGACGGCGCCAGCCACGCCCTGCCCCAACCCTTCTTCGTGATCGCCACGCAAAACCCCAGTGAACAGCTCGGCACCTACCCCCTGCCCGAATCGCAGCTGGACCGCTTTCTGATGTGCATCTCGCTTGGCTACCCGGACGAGGCGGCCGAGCGCGAGCTGCTGACCGGTCAGGACAGCCGCGAAGCCCTTCGCGCCCTGCGCCCGGTGATGACGCCGGCCGACTTGCTGGCCGCGCAGGCCGCAGTGCGCGCGGTTCATGCAGCACCGGCCCTGCTCGACTATCTGCAAGCCCTGCTCAAGGCCACACGCTCGGGCGACTGGTTCAGCGAAGGCCTGAGCCCGCGCGCAGGCCTGGGCGTGCTGCGTGCGGCGCGCGCGCGGGCCCTGCTGGAGGGGCGCGATTTCGTCTCGCCCGACGACGTCCAGGCCATCCTGCCCCAGACCATTGCCCACCGCTTGCGGCCCAGGGCCGGCGCGGGGCGAGGGCCGCGCGAACAGGTGCGGGCCATGATCGAAGCCATCGCCCTGCCCTGAGTGGCCGAGATGGTCTGGAACCCTGTGCAGCCCGTGCGGCTTCTGCGGCGCCACGTGCAGGCCTGGTGGCTGGCCCGCCACCGGCGCAGCGACACCCTGGTGCTGAGCCAGCGCAACCTCTACATCCTGCCCAGCCGGCCGGGTCTGTTCTTTTGCGCCACCCTGCTGGTGCTGCTCTTGGCCTCGATCAACGAGCAGCTCAGCCTGGGCTATCTGCTGACCTTTCTGCTTGGCGGCGCGGGTCTGGCCTCCATGCACAGCACGCACAGCAATCTGCAGGGCCTGAGCCTGGACTTGAAACCGCCCGCACCGGTGTTCGCCGGAGACGATGTGCAGTTGGACCTGCGCCTGCACAACGACGGCGCGGCACGCTACGGTGTCGGCCTTCAAGTCAAGGAATCGATGGCCGGTGGAGACCTTGACCGAGTCGCCTGGACCGATGTCCCGGTCGGCGGCCAGGCGCCTTTGCAACTGCGCTTTGCCAGCGCGCAGCGCGGCCTGCATGAGTTGCCGGAGCTGCAGGTTCTGAGCCGCTTTCCGCTGGGCCTCTTTCGCGCCTGGAGCGTCTGGCGGCCGGCGGCCCAGGTCTGGGTCTACCCTCGGCCCGAAGTGGCTCCACCGCCCTTTCCTTTCCACGCCGGCGCGGGCGAAGGTCAGGCCCAGCCCAGCCGCTTGCGCCAGGCCGGGTTGGAGCTGGACGGCGTGCGAGCCTACCAGCGAGGCGACTCCATGCGCCAGGTGCTCTGGAAGAAGGCTGCGTTGAGTCTGGACAGCGGTGTGCAGGGCGCGCCGCTCTGGGTGCGCGACAGCCAGGCCCAAGCCGCCCAGGAGCTGTGGCTGGACTGGCAGGACACCGCCGGCCAGACCGACCCTGAGCGGCGCCTGTCACGTCTGTGCGCATGGCTGTTGGCGGCCGAAGCCCAACAGCGGCCCTACGGCCTGCGCTTGGACGGCCAGGAATGGCCGCCCGAGCTCGGCCCCGGCCACCAAGAGCTCTGCCTGCAGGCCCTGGCTCGCCATGGCCTGCCACCGGCACGCCAAGCCGTGGCCCGCAGCCAATGAACAGCAAGGCCTTCCGCCGCAGCGGCCAGCCCTTGGCGCGCGACACCCGGGACACCTGGTTCCTGCTGGCCATCATTGCCGCGGTGGTGCTGCCGCACCTCGACCATCTGCCGCCTTGGGCCAGTGCCATCACCGGCCTGGTGCTGGGCTGGCGTGGCTGGCTGGCCTGGCGGGGTCAGGCCTTGCCTGGGCGCTGGGCGCTGGTCGGCGTGCTGCTGATCACGGCCGCGCTGACCTGGCTGAGCCACCGCACCCTGCTGGGCCGCGAGGCCGGCATCACCATGCTGGTGATGCTGATGGCGCTCAAGACCCTGGAGCTGCGCGCGCGGCGCGACGCCTTCGTCGTGTTCTTCCTTGGCTTCTTCCTGGTGCTGACGAACTTCTTCTATTCGCAGTCGCTGCTGACGGCGCTGTGGATGCTGGCCAGCGTCTGGGCTCTGCTCAGCGCCCTGGTGCTGGCGCAGATGCCGGTGGGCCAACCGAGCCTGCGCCTGGCTGCGACACAGGCCGCGCGTACCACGGCCTGGGGCTTGCCGGTGATGGTGCTGCTCTTCCTGCTGTTCCCGCGCATCGCGCCGCTCTGGGGCCTGCCCTCGGACTCTGTAGGCCGCACCGGCTTGTCCAACAGCATGGACTTCGGCGCCATGGCCGAGATTGCCAACGACGACACCGTCGCCATGCGCCTGCGCTTTGAAGGCCCGGTGCCGCCGCCCGAGGCGCGCTACTTTCGCGGCCCGGTGCTGGGCCAGTTCAATGGCCGCACTTGGCGGCCGGCCGTCATGAATTTCCCTGGCCGCAGCGATGCCTTGCAGGTCAGCGGCCCGGCACTTCGCTACGAGCTGACTCTGGAGCCGCAGCGCATCAGCGTGCTGCCCTTGCTGGAGATGAGCGGCGAACAGGCCGGCGCGCTGCGCCAGGTCGAGGGTTTGAGCCTGAGCAGGGCGGGCGAACTGCAGTGGCAGGCTGGCCGCCCCATCACCGAACGCCTGCGCCTGGACGCCAGTGCCTACCTCAACTACCGCCACGGGCCGCAGCAGAACAGCCTGGTGCTGCAGAACTACCTGGACCTGCCGCCAGGCCTGAACCCGCGCAGCCTGCAATGGGCCGCCGACCTGCGCCGCCAAAACCGCTTTGCCGGTCTCGAAGAAGCGCAGCTGACGCCGCTGCTGGTCGAAGCCGTGCTCAAGCACATTCGCACGGCCGACTTCAGCTACACCCTGGCACCGGGCCGCTATGGCGAGAACTCCCCGCACCTGATCGATGAGTTCTGGCTCGACCGACGCCTGGGTTTTTGTGAGCATTTCTCTGCGGCCACGGTGGTGGTCTTGCGTGCCATGGGCGTGCCGGCGCGCATCATCACCGGCTTCCAAGGCATGGACAACCAGCCACAGGACGGCTACTGGATCGTGCGCAACAGCAATGCCCATGCCTGGGTCGAGTACTGGCTGCCCGGCCGCGGCTGGCTGCGCGCCGACCCGACCGCCGCGGTGGCGCCCGAACGCGTCATGCAAGGTCAGGCCTTGCGCCCCGCGCCCGGCGTGCTGGCAGGTGCCCTGGGCCAGATCAACCCAACCCTGTGGTTGAACCTGCGGCGCAGCTGGGAGGCGCTCAACAACCGCTGGCAGCAGCAGGTGTTGAACTACTCGCGCCAGAAGCAGTTCGACCTGCTCAAGCAATTGGGCGTCAGCCAGCCCGACTGGACCGCTCTGGGCCAGCTCAGCGCTGCCGTGATCGCCAGCCTGGGGCTGTTCGGCGCCGCCTGGAGCCTGTGGCAACGCCACCGTCCCCAGGACGCCTGGAGCCGCCAGCGGGGCCAGGTCCTGCGCGAGTTGCAGGCCTTGGGCCTGCGCGAGGCCGCGCCGCACCAGAGCCCGGGTGCATGGGCGCAGCTGTTACACGCACGCTTCGGCGCGGCCGCCGAGCCCGCGGCATGCTTGCTTCGCGAACAAGAGGCTGCGCGCTACGGCAGGAGCGCCAGCACCCAGGCACCTGGCTGGCGCGAGCGCCGGCGTTGGCTGGCAGCCTTCCGCGAAGCCTGCCAGCCTTGCCGCAGCTGAAGCCACCCGCCGAACCCGGCGATCAAGCCGGGTATGCTGAGCTCATTGCTGCCTGGGCGAGCTGCCCGCTTTCTAGTTTTTCGACCGATCTGATTTTTGATGCGCCCGCCCTTTCTCTCGCTTTCCTCCCTGCCACACGCGCTGAGTTCAGTGCGGCACGCTCTCAAGACGGCAGCGCGGCCGGGTTTGTTCCCCGCTGTGATGCTCAGCGCGGGGCTTCTGATGATGAGCGCGCCCGTGCCGGTCTTGGCCGCGTCAGCCCAGCTTGAAGCCAAGCATGCGCAAGCCAAAAAGAAGAAGGCTCAGGCCAAAGCGGCTACCAAGCCTGTCGCGAAGCCCAAAGCCAAGACGGCCACGCTCAAGACCTTCGGCACGCGGCCCGATCTGCTGGCCTTTGCCGCCAGCCTGGCCAGCGAGCAAGGCTGGGACGAGGCCAGCCTGCAGCAGCTTCAAGCCCAGCTGGCGCAAGCCCATATCCACCCGAGTGTGCAACGCCTGATCATGCCGCCGCCGGCCGGCACCGCCAAAGACTGGGCCGCCTACCGTGCCCGCTTTGTCGAGCCGCGTCGCCTGCAGGCCGGCCTGCAGTTCTGGGAACAGAACGCCGCCAGCCTGGCGCGGGCCGAGAACGAGTACGGCGTACCGGCCGAGTTGATCGCCGGCCTGATCGGCGTTGAGACCTTTTACGGCCAGATCACCGGCGGCTTTTCGGTGCTGGATGCCCTGGCCACCTTGGCCTTCGAGTTCCCCAGTGGCCGCAGCGACCGCAGTGCCTTCTTCCGCAGCGAGCTGGCCGAGTTCCTGAAGCTTTGCCGCCGCGAAGGTTTCAATCCTGCCGAGGTGAAAGGTTCTTACGCCGGAGCGATGGGCTGGCCGCAGTTCATGCCCGGCAGCTGGAACCGCTATGCCGTGGACTTTGACGGTGACGGCCACATCGACCTGATCAAAAGCCAGTCCGACGCCATCGGCAGCGTCGCCCATTACTTGGCCCGCCATGGCTGGCAGCGCGGACTGCCCACCCACTACAGCCTGGCCATGCCGGTGGACACCAGCGCCCGCGCCCGCCTGCTTGCGCCCGACATCAAACCCACGTTCACTGCGCAAGATCTGCAAGCCGCCGGCGCCCAGCTCAGCGAAGCGGCGCTGGAACACCCGCCCAAACAGCTGCTCGCCGTGGTGGAGTTGCAAAACGGCGAGGCTGCGCCCAGCTACTGGATCGGGACGGAAAACTTCTATGTGCTGACCCGCTACAACTGGTCCAGCTACTACGCTTTCGCAGTGATCGAGATGGGTCGCGCGCTGGCCAGCATGCGGGCAGCGGGACGCTGAGAACCCTGAAGGACAGCGGGAGATGATGAAATGAAGTTGAAGCAAGCTGCTTGTGGAATCGCCACCTCTTGCCTGTTCTCGGTGCAGGCCTACCAGCCGGTCGAGTCGGGTGTATTGCCTTTGAAAGAGCGCCTGAGCGTGATGGCGCAAGACCAGAAGCGCCTGGACGAGCAGCTGAGCCGCGAGGACAACAGCGCCGAGGCTCGCGCCCTGGCCTGGCGACGGAGCAAGGAGCTGGCCGCCGAGCGAGAGCAGCTGGAGCGTGACATTGCGCAAGTGAAGTCCTGGGCGCAATCGCCGCTGCTGATGCACGCGGCCCCGACCCAGGTCGAACTGCGCCACGACGCGCAAGAAAGCTCGATGCCATGAGCGGCAAGCACAGCAGCGCGGGCCACGCCAGCGCGCGTCAGTTTCTTCAGGCCGTGTTGCATCGCTATGCCAGCCTAAGTGAATACGCCGACTGCGGCCAGGTGCAGATCTGGCTGGGACGCCTGCCGTATGCCATCGAGTTCCGCACGGCACGCAACTCGGCAGGCGATTTCCGCTTCGACTTCGATTGCCCGCACCCCTATCCGCCGCTGCGCGAACGCATCAGTCACTACAGCTTGGGCTGGGTCGCGGGTGAGGCTTACCTGCGCGTGGACTACCCGAAGGCCGAACAGGCGTTGACGCGCCGTTTCGAGAACCGCGAACTGGCGCTTGCAAATGCCACCGGCATTTCCCACGGGGCCGCACACACCATTGCCTCCCTGCTGTTCCCTGGCAGCGGCGGCCGCTCCTTGCTGGAGCTGAAACGCCTGCGATTTCGCGGCCTCAAGCCAGTGGACGGGGTGGACTGCTACCGCCTCACCGGGCACTGGGACCGGGCGCGGGTCACGCTGTTGATCGGCATGCACGACCTCTTGCTGCGCGAATGCACCGAACACCGCTGGCGCAGCGTGGAGCGGCGCCAGCCGTGCGAACTGAGCACGGTGGCAGGCCCGGAAACTTTTACACTGCCGCCGGCCTCTGCCGAGGCCTAAGCCCACGCCAGTTTCCGCCCATGAACACCACCACCCCGGATGTCTACACCGTCCAGCTGGCCACGCCCAGCGTCGAGACCTATCGCCATCTGCGCAGCGCCAGCGGCCTGAGCGCCAAGAGCGAGGAGGCTGCCCGCCGCGGCCTGTCCGGCACCTTGTTTGCCGTGCAGATTCAGCACCAAGGCGACACCGTGGCCATGGGACGACTGATCGGTGACGGGGGCTGCTTCTACCAAGTGACCGACATCGCCGTCCTGCCCGCCCACCAAGGCCGCGGTCTGGGCAAGCGGGTGATGCGCGAGATCATGACGCACATCGAGACCGAGCTGCCCGAGTCGGCCTATATCAGCCTGATCGCCGACGGCCAGGCCCATGAGCTCTATGCCCAATTTGGCTTCAAGCTGACCGCACCGCGCTCGGTAGGCATGGCCATGCTGATCCGGCCCGCAGCCACTGACTGAGCGCCCTCCTCACGACTTTTCTGAAAGCACAAACCATGTCCGCTCCCGTCGCATTTGGCTCGGTGGTGTTTGCCAAGGATGTCGAACGCCTGGCTCGCTTTTACGAGGCCGTGCTCGGCCTGCAAGTCCTGCACAGCGCAGCTGACCACTGGGTGCTGCGGGCGAACTCGGGCATGGAGTTGGTGGTGCACAGCATCCCTCCCGCCATCGCTGAATCCTTCCGCATCAGCACGCCGCCCGAGCGCCGCGAGGACTGCGCCCTCAAGCTCTTCTTTCCGGTACCGAGCTTGGCCGCTGCGCGAGCCCGCGCTCGTGCCCTGGGTGGCGATCTGCTAGGCCCGGAGCGCGAGTGGGAGATGCGCGGTTTCCGGGCCTGCGACGGGCATGACCCGGAAGGCAATGTGTTGCAGTTGAGAGAAGCTGGCTTGCCGGCTTGATCCGCTGGGCCGTACAGACCGCTGAGGTGCTGCCCTACTTGTACGCACTCCACTCCCTGGGCGACCATGCTGTTCGTTTGTCTCTGGACTTCGCAAGCAGCCAGCTTCGGGGCTGTGCGAACATCGCGTTCAGCCGGGCTGGACCTGCGAGACGAACCAGGCCCCAGGCAGACAGACAGACAGACACAAGCTTCAACGATACGGGAGAGCAAACACATGAACACACGCACCTACGCCTGCCGGGGCCTGATCCTGGCCGTGCTGCTGCAGCTCGCAGGCTTGAGCCCAACGCTGGCGGCCGATTTGCCCAAAAAGCAGATGAGTTTGATGGAAGACGAAACCGGCACCCGTTTCAAGCAGGTCTGGGCCACTTCCAAGGTGATTCCCTTGAATCGTCGCTACGCCGAGTTGGATGAAGCAGAGAAAACCGCCCTGCAGTCCATGTACGAGGACATGAAGCCAGGAGACGAGCCGCCTTTCCCTGCCGATGGCCTGCTGCCAGTGTTCAACGCCATCAAAAAAGGCATGGAGGCCTACAGCGCTCGCGGCGAATTGGACCTGCTGGTCGATGTGGACAGCCAAGGCCGTGCCACCCATGTGTCGGCCCATGGCAAGGTCGACCCCGACATGGCCAAATTTGCGGCGCGCGTGCTGATGGCCACGAGCTTCAAACCCGCGGTCTGCAGCGGCCAGCCCTGCAAGATGCAGTATCTGTTCCAAATCAACTTTGCCATGCGCTGAGGCAAGCACAAGAAGAGCACGCCTTGAACAAGTCCCACTGGCGAGCCGCTTGCTACTGCGGTGCGGCCTCGCTCCTTTGCAGCGCCGCACCGCGTGGCTTCATGCACTGCCACTGCGGTCAGTGCCGGCGGCTTAGCGGCGCGGCGTTCAGTTCCTGGCTGAGTTTGCCCGCAGAGGATGTGCAGATCGAAGGTCAGGCCGCTCTGCGCGAGTACACGCCCACAGCGAATGGCCAGCGCTTTTTCTGCGCTCGGTGCGGCAGCCACCTCTACACCGTGGATGCTCGCATGCCCGAAATCATCGGTGTGCCAGCTGGTGCCTTGCTCTCAGCCGAGGCCGGCGGCCCGGCTGTCGAGGACTGGCCCTCCGCCAGCGGGCATTACTTCTGCAGCGATGGCGCGCCCTGGGTGGCCTTGCCGGGCGATAAGCTGCCGCGCCGCGGCGGCGCTGACGGCATGAGCCCGCTGCCGGACTGAGTGTGGATCACCGGCGCAGCGGCAGTGCCGCCGGCCCCAGTACGTCTGCTGAGGCACACTGCGGCCTGCGCGGCGCCGCGCACAGCACCACCTTGCACCGGCTTCATCCTCAACCATCGAACCACTCTCATGACCCCTGCCGCCCTGCCGCCCTACCGCCGCACTTGGTTTCGCCATGGTCTGAGCTTGGCCTTGCTCGGGGCTGCGCTGACCCTGGGAGGCTGGAGCCCGCTGGCACAGGCGCAGCGCGTGGCCCTGCCGGTGGACGAACCGGAGATCGTGAATCGCTACCCCCATGACCCCACGGCCTTCACCCAAGGCCTGCTGTTCCGAGACGGCCAGCTGTTCGAGAGCACGGGCCTGAACGGCCGCTCCAGCATCCGCCGTGTGCGTCTGGAAGACGGCCAGGTGCAACAGAAACGCGACATCGCCCAAGAACACTTCGCCGAAGGCCTGACGGCCTGGAAGGACGAGCTCTACCTGCTGACCTGGACCACCCACAAGGTCTTTGTCTTCGACCTCAAGAGCTTCGAGCCCAAGCGCGAGTACAAGCTGCCCGGCGAAGGCTGGGGCCTGACCCACGATGGCCAGCACCTCTACCTCAGCGACGGCAGCGCCGAGCTGCGCGTGCTCGACCCCAAGACCTTCCGCGAGCTGCGCCGCATCTCCGTGCGCGCCTTGGGCCAGCCGGTCGATCAGCTCAACGAGCTGGAATGGGTGGACGGCGAGATCTACGCCAACATCTGGCAGGCCGACATCATTGCCCGCATCGACCCGGCCAGCGGCCAGGTGCGCGGCTGGATCGACCTGCGCGGCCTGCGCAGCCAGTTGCCAGCCCCAGCCCAGTTCGGCCCGCGCAAGCCTCGCCCCGAGGAAGCGCCCGAGGTGCTCAACGGCATCGCCTGGGACTCGGCCGGCAAGCGCCTCTTCGTCACCGGCAAGCTCTGGCCCACGCTGTTCGAGATTCGCCTGAAGCGGCGCGGCTGAGGCCGCGCCGCCCGACCGCGGGGCTCAGCCCTCCGACCAGTAGTCACTGGCCAGCAGATGCTCGCGCATCTGGGCCCGCGCGCGGTGCAGACGGCTTTTCACGGCCGCCAGGCTCAGGCCCAACTGGGCGGCCACTTCGGGCGCCGTCAACTCGTGCACATCGCGCAAAAGCAGGACCTCGCGGTAGGGCGGCGCCAGTTGTTGCATGGCACGGACCAGGTCGGCGCGCAAATCGGCGGGCACCGCCAGCGCCGCCGGCAACTCATGCTCCGCCAAGTCTTCGAGCGACTCCGCCTTGCTGCGGCCCCGGTACAGCCGGTAACACTCACGTTCGACGATGCGAAACAGCCAGGTGGCAAACGTGGCCACGGTGCGCAAGGCGCCGACACGGCGGTACAGCTGCCAAAGTGCCAGTTGCACCGCATCCTCGGCGTCTTCGGTGCTGGAACAGCTGCGCCGGGCGAAGCGTTTCAGGTCAGGCTGGCAGACCTTCAAAAGCTCGGCCAGGGCCAGGCTGTCGCCGCGAGTGGCCGCCTCGATCAGGGGCAGCGAGGCCCGGATCATGAACGCGGGCCCAGACTGCGCCGGCCCAGCATGGCGCAGGCCGGGCAAAACCCGACAAAAGCCGTCAGGCCCAGGCTTGCTGCGCTTGCCACCATCAGCCAGCCCAACCAGCCGCTGAACAGGCCACCCAGGCCCAAGCCCAGGGCGCCGAGCAGGCCTGCGGCCAGCAGGCGCAAGCCGCGTTCCCAGACCGGAAGATTGCGTTTGAAGTAGAGGTTTGCCATGGCAGTGATCCAAAAATGAAGTGAATGACACCGACCTAGAGTCAAACCGAGGGCCAAAGGATTCAGGCCCGGCTTCAAAAAACCAAAAGTAACAGACAAGCGCTGGACTTCAGGGCCGCGCAGCGCCGGCATCCAGTTGCCGGACGATGGCAGCCACCACATCGCGGGTCGACTCCCAGCTCATACCGGTGATGAGGCGGCCATCGACTTCCACATGAGACTGATTGCGAGGGCCCTGCGTGAACACGCCCTTGCGCTCTTGCAACCGTTGCTCGATCGAGAACGGGAAGCTCTTGTAGTAGGGTGCATTCTTGTTCTCGAAGGCGTCAGGGTAGCCCGTGACACGCTTGCCGCTGACCAGCGCGCTGCCATCGGCCAGCATCAGCTCGGCCAGCCCGGCGCTGCCATGGCAGACCGCGGCAATGACCGCCCGCTGCTGCTCATAGAGCCGTGCCGCCAGGGTGCGCAGTGCCGGGTTGTCGGCCAGGCCGAACATGGCGGCGCTGCCGCCGATGTACATCAAGGCGGCATAGTCTTCTGCCTTCACCTCCTCGGGCTTGCGCGTGTGGGCCAGGGCCCACATGAAATCGGCGTCATAGACCCTCGAACGCTGTTCCGCATCGCTGGTGTCCACATAGGCCAAGGGCACGGCCCCGCCCTCGGGGCTGATGAATTGCACGCCATAGCCTGCCGCGCGGAACTGGGCATAGGCATGAACCAGTTCGACAAAGCTGTTGCCGGAACTGAGCGCAGTGCCGGGCATCTTGCTCACATTCGACACCACAAGCAGCACCTGCCTGCCATGCGAGGGCGCGGGAGTGGCGTGGCGGGTGGCGGTCTTGCTGATGATCTTCCACTGTCCTTCGGAACGTCGCAGCAGGAACAGGTCGACAAAACGCGCAGGCTCGCGACTCATCACGATCTCGGCCTTGGCGCTGGCGATGTCCCCCTCCACCTGCACATTCAGCAAACGCCCCACCCTGCCGTTGAATTGCCCTGGCGACTTGCTGAACCAGGCCGCGTAATCCTCGATACCCACTTCCCGCATGGCGCCGTCCTTGCCGTTCAGGTAAAGCCGGGCGTCGGCATGAAAGGCACGGCGCAGCTGTTCGCTGCGGTTGTAGGAACTGCCGTCGAGATAGTCCTGGATGACAAAGGCGACTTGCGCGCTCTCGGTCGGTGCCGCGGCAGAGGCCTCCGCCTCGGCCAAAAACAGACTGGCAAGCAGAGTCAGACCCCAAAGCCCGGCACCCGCGAGGCGCCGAGCCAGCGCAGCCAAAGGACAGAAGAATGCGAACGAAGGAAGGCAAAACAGCATGGGCAAGCTCCGAGTGGAAAAGTGCCGCCATGCTGCTGAAGTTACTTGTGAATCAAAAGCTTGCCATCGGTTTCCGGAGTCCCAAAACCGGTTTCAGGAGCCTGCCTCCCTCAATTTGGCCTGCCGCCAGGCGGCCGGCGTGGCGCCCTCGGCCTTCTTGAAGCTGCTGTAAAAGGTCGACATCGACAGGTATCCTGAGGCTTCGGCGACCTGTTCCATGGACGAAGGGCCCGGCGCGCCGAGCAACTGCTTTGCGGCTTCAATGCGGTGCTGGTTGAGGTATTGCCGGAAACTGATGTCGTGGTTGTCGTTCAGCAGCTGTGACAAACGCGCCGGCGGCATGGACAAGCGCCGGGCGAGCTTGTTCAGGCTGAGGCTGGGGTCGCGGTAGAGCTGTTCTTCGACCATCAGGCGATGCAAGGCCGCGAGCTCCGCCTCGGCTTCGGCCGGGGCAATCTTGCGTTGCTGGTAGGGCTCGCTGAGCGGGGCTGGCGCAGGCAACGCAGGCCGGCGAAACACCGCGAAGGCAATGCTCAGGCAAACCAGTACCGAGAAGGACAAGGCGCCGGAGATGTAGGAGGTCCAGCCCGACCAAAAATAGGCCGCCCAGACCAGGCTGACCCCGGCCGTGACGGCCGCGGCAAAGCCCGTCCCAAAGTCCAGCGGTGCGGCCTCGGTCACCCCGCTTGCAGACGCATCCATCGCTGGCGGCCGGCGCAACAGAAGCCACAAGCTGGCCGCGCTCAGCAGCAAGCAGGCGAGCCAGAAATACTGGATCGAGCGCCAGATCGGCCCTTGCCACAAGGCGGTATGGACCGAATAGGGGTAGAGCAGGCCGAATCCCAGCACCAGAGTCAGCAAGGCCAGCAGCCAGATCGGGTCCCGGCGCGTGCGTTCGCCCTGCGCATCGCCGCAGGCGCGCACGAAAGCAATCAAGCAGGGGCCGATCAGGAAGCATGCGGACAGACCGATCTGCAGCACCAGCTTGGCAATGTCTGGCCAAAAATAGAACAGCACCGACTTGCCCGTGCGCACACTGAGCATCAGCACCACGGCGGCCAGCCAGCGCTGAGCGAGGCTGACCGGCCGGCGCCAGAGCAACCAGGCTGTGAGCGCCAATCCATTGAAAGCACCGAGGCCGGCAAAAAAGAACAGCAAATAGGACAGATCCATCGAACAAACCAAGTTTGAACAAGCCAGCAGTCGCAGCAGCGGCCTGCGCTTGCAGTATCAGGGCTCGCGATGAAGCCACCCGCCACGCTACACCAGCCACTCCCATGCCCAAAGTGACACAGGACATGCACAAAGCAAGAATCAAGCGACCCTAGTCTTCCTCGCCGCTTCGTTCCGCCTCCGGCGGCCCTACCCGTTCCCGGTCGGCTCCCATCGACAAAGGCCGGCGGTGCCAATAGCGCCGGTCCAGCAGGCGCTGACAGCTGGCCGCCTCCTTTTCGCTGCGCCAGCGCCAGGCGCCGCAGTCCGGGCTGTTGAAGACCTCGATGCCGGCCGCCTGGTAGCGCGCCATGACCGGCAAGGCCGGGTGGCCGAAGCGGTTGCGATAGCCCGACTGGACCACCGCCCAGCGCGGCGCCACCGCGGCCAGCAGCTCGGGCGTAGACGAGGTCTTGCTGCCGTGGTGCGGCACCAGCAGCAGCTCGGCCCGCAGCGCCCCCGGCCGATGGCGGCGCAGCAGTTCCGCCTCCTGCCCCGCCTCCAGATCGCCCATCAAGAGCGCGGTCTGCTGGCCCGAGGCATTGCGCACATGCAGCACGCAAGACAGCTCATTGCTCTTGAGCTGCTGCTGACGGACCTGCTCAGCGCTCGGATGCAGCAGCTCGAACTGCACGCCGTCCCAGACCCAGCGCTCGCCAGCATTGCAAGGCAACGAGCTCTGAAACAAGCGGTGCAAGGGATGGCTGGGCTCCAACGAGCTGCGCAAACCCTGCACCGGCAGGCCGGCCGCCACCGAGGCGGCACCGCCGACATGGTCGCTGTCGCGGTGGCTGAGCATCAATTGATCCAGTTGGCGCACACCCAGCGCGCGCAGCAGCGGCAGCAGCACGCGCTGGCCCGCGTCCACTCCGGGCGCGTACTGCGGGCCGGCGTCATAGAGCAAGGCGTGATGCGCGGTGCGCAGCAGCACGGCGGTGCCCTGCCCCACATCGGCGGCCAGAAACTCGAACTCACCCTCGCGCGGGCGCTCGGGCGCCGGCCACAGCAGGGGCAAAGCCAGCGCCATGCCCAAGGCACGCAGACGCCATGGCAGAGGCAGCACCAACAAGACACCGGCCGCCAAACCCGCGGCCTGCGCCCACAAGGGCGCCACCAGCACCGTCCAGACCGCCAGCGGCCAGCTCACCAGCCAGCGCAGCAAGGCCATCATCAGCTCCACACACCATGCGCCCCAGATCCACAGCCCTGGCAGGATCGCGCCGCCGAGCGCCAAGGGCGTGATGACCAAGCTGACCCAGGGGATGGCCAAAAGATTCGCCAACACACCGACCAGAGACAGCTGCTGAAAGAACAAGAGGCTCAGCGGTGCCAGGCCCAGCGTGGCCACCGCCTGGTTGCGCAAGCCGGCCAAGAGCTGCGCGCGCCAGCCGTGTGCGGGTTCATCATCGCCGGCCGCCATCAAGAGGCCCACGGCGCAAAAAGACAGCCAGAAGCCCGCTTGGCAGACCGCCCAAGGATCGACCACAGTGACCACAAGGGCAGAGAGCAGCAAAGCCAGCGGCCAGGGCCAACGCAAGCCCAGGCTGCGCAACAGGGCCAGGCTGGCCAGCATCCAGACGGTGCGCTGCGCCGGTATACCCCAACCCGAGAACAAGGCATAGGCCAGGGCCGCCGCCACGCCACCCCAGCGCGCCACGGCGGGCGCCGGGCAACGCAGGCACAGGCGCGCACTGCCGCGCCAGGCCCAGCCCAGCAGGCCCTGGGCCGCCCAGGCGAACATGGTCACATGCAAGCCGCTGACGCTGAGCAGGTGGCTCAGGCCGGTGTCGCGGAACAAGGCCCAGTCGGCGCGGCTGATGGCTGCCTGGTCGCCCAGGCTGAGTGCCGCCAGCACGCCGGCCGCGCCGGGCTCGCCGACGCGGCGCTGCAAGGCTTCGCGCAGACGCTGACGCGCCGCATCGATGCTGGTGATGGGGGCTTCCGCCAAGCGCCGCTGCGCCCCGCCAGGCCGCAGCACGCCGCTGGCACGCAGGCCTTGCTCGAACATCCAGAGCTCGTAGTCAAAGCCATGCGGATTCATGAGCCCTTGTGGCTGCTTGAGCCGCACGAGCAACTGCCAACGCTCCCCTGCTCGCAGGGGCGGCGGCGCAGCATCGGCATGCTCGGCATAGGCGCTCAGCAGCAGACGCGGCGGCAAGGGCAGCGGTGGATCGCTGGACAGAGGCCCGGCATGGGCGGACTCCAGCTCAAACTCAAAGCGCCAGCCGGGCGCGCCGGCCTGGCCCAGGGTGGCGGCCGGCAGCGAATCGATGCGGCCGATCAGGAGCAGGTCGCGCCCCTCCCAGGCTTCGGGCAGGCGCTCGGCCAAGCGCAGCTCAGCGCGCCAGCTGGCATAGCTGAAAGCCAGCAGCAAGCCCGCCAGGGCGGCCCACAGCAGCGCTGCGCGGCGCCGGCCCCACCAGCGGCCCACCATGACGCAGCAGCCCTGACCCGCCAGCAAGCTGGCGGCGATCACGGCTTCACCGGGCAGTTCGCGCTGGGTCTGCAGCAGCACCAGCCCGCCCAGCCAAGCCAGGACCGGCAAGGCCAAGAGCACCGGCCAGAGAACAGCTCCAGCAGGACCAGGGGATTCATCGAATGCGGGAGAGCGCATCACAAACACAGGCTCCGGCGTCCGCGCGCTGCGGGCCTCACCCGGCCCTGAGGAAAGGGGGCGGCAGGCCGCTCGGTGTAGGATGCGCGCCACCCGATCGTAGCCAGAGCAGCGCCGCTTTCACAGCCGCCCGCCCACGCAGCGATCCTCCGAATTCAGCATGCAGAAGAAAGCGGCCTCGCCATGAGCAACAGCACTCCCAACGTCTACACCACGCTCGAAACCCTGGGCATCACCCTGCCGCCACTGGCCGTTCCCGCCGCGGCATACGTGCCTTTCGTGCGCACCGGCAATCTGGTCTTCCTGTCCGGCCACCTGGCCAAGCAAGACGGCAAGGTTTGGGTCGGCCAGCTGGGCCGCGACACCGACACCGCCACCGGCCAGGCCGCCGCGCGCGCCATCGCCATCGATCTGATGGGCACCTTGCACGCTGCCGTGGGCGATCTGAACAAGATCAAGCGCATCGTCAAGCTGATGAGCCTGGTCAACAGCGCCCCCGATTTCACCGAACACCATCTGGTCACCAATGGCGCGTCCGAACTGATCGGCCAGGTCTTCGGCGCCAAGGGCGCCCACGCCCGCAGCGCGTTTGGCGTGGCGCAGATCCCCATGGGTGCCTGCGTCGAGATCGAGATGATTGTGGAAGTGGAAGCCGACTGATGTTCCTCAAGGTCTCAAAGTTCCCCGATCAAGCGCTGGCCGCCATCGGCTTGGGCAGCTTGGCTGCCGTGGCCTTCGCCCTGGTCGCCCAGCATGGCTTCGGGGTCAAGCCCTGCCCCTGGTGCGTGATGCAGCGTGGCATCTTTTTGTTGATTGCCGCAGTCGCCCTCTTGGGCTGGTTGTTCAAGCGCCAGCGGCCGCTTCGCACAGCCAGCCTGCTGGGGCTGCTGCTGCTGGCTGTAGCTGGCTTGGCCTCGGCCTATTACCAGCATGAGGTGGCCGCGCTGATGGACACCTGCAAGCTGACCTTCGCCGAGACCGTGCTCGAGGCGCTGGATCTGGAAATGCGCTGGCCGTTTGTCTTCATGGTCACTGCCACCTGCAAAGAGGCCGCGGCCTATCGCTTGTTGGGCCTGCCCTACGAAATCTGGAGCGGCCTGTCCTTCCTGCTGATCGGCGGCCTGAGCCTGCTGGCGCTTAACAAGAAACGCTGATCCCGATCAAGGCTGAGACGACAGCCCGGCCTTAGGCTGGGCGCCCATGTCGATCCAGCCTTCCCCTTCATCCCCTCCAAAGGACCCTGCCGCTCACAGCGACCGCGTGCTCATCGTCGGCGGCGGCCCCGCCGGCCTCAGCATGGCCTGCGCCCTGGCCGATGCCGGCATCAGCAGCTGCGTGCTGGAGGCTGCGCCGCTCAGCGCCCTGCAAGATCCGGCCGAAGACGGCCGCGAAATCGCGCTGACCCACCCAGGCCGGGCCGTGCTTGAAGCGCTGGGCCAATGGGCCTTGCTGCCGCCGGAGGAAATCGCACCCTTGCGCCGCGCCCATGTCTTCGACGGCGAGGCGCCCGAGCACCTGGGTTTTGGCACCACCGATGGCCAAGGCGAGCTGGGCTATCTGGTGGCCAACCACTGGCTGCGGCGCATCGCTTACCGGGCGGTGGAGCGGCGAGCAGACCGCATCGAGCTGCGCACCGACTGCCGCGTCAGCGGCCTGAATCTGAACGCCACGCCCGAGCTGGCCGAAGTGCGCTTGAGCACGGGTGAAAGCCTGCGTGCTCCGCTGGTGATCGCCGCCGACAGCCGCTTTTCCACGGTTCGGCGCATGGCCGGCATCGGTGCGCAGATGCGCGACTTCGGCCGCAGCGTCATGGTCTGCCGCCTGGCCCACAGCGGGCCGAACGAGGGCATCGCGCTGGAATGTTTTCACTACGGCCACACCCTGGCCCTGCTGCCGCTCAACGGCGGCTACAGCTCCCTGGTCTTGACCGTCAGCGCCGACCGCGCGGCCGAGATGCAGACTTGGGATGCTGAGCGCTTCCGCGCCTGGGTGCAGACCCAGCTGCAAGGCCGCCTCGGCGAGATCCGCCTGGCCAGCCCGCGCCACCTCTACCCCTTGGTGGCCTGCTATGCCCACCGCTTCGCCACCCGGCGCCTGGCCCTGGTCGGCGATGCCGCCGTGGGCATGCATCCGGTCACCGCGCATGGCTACAACTTCGGGCTCTACGGGGTGCAGAAGCTGGCGAACCTCCTGGGCACGGCCCATGCGCAGTGCCAGGATCTCGGTGATGCCGCGCTGCTGCAACGTTATGCTGCCAAGCACCGCCGCCGCACTTGGGCAATCTACCAGGGCACCAATGCGGTGGTGAATTTGTTCACCGACGAGCGCGCACCGGCCCGGCTCTTGCGCAAAGGCGTGCTGCAAATCGCCCGCCGGCTGCCGCCGCTGCAAGCGGCCATCAGCGCCCAGCTGACCGGCCGCACGCCGCCGCTGATCTCGCCCCTGTTGCGCGGCTTGCAAGCGCTGCGCATGAATCGAAGCTAGCCGCCTGACTTCATCAGCGATCGTCGCCATGGCCGCGGCGGCGGCCGCGATCATGATGGTGGTCATGGCCGTGGTGACTCGAGTACCAACCCTGGTCATCGCCACGACGCGGGCCGTAAGCCTCGCGATACCAGCCCTCCTGAACGAAGTACACCGGCCGGCCGCAGGCGCCGTAATAGCCGCAGTGGCGCGCCCAGTGGCGGACATGGCCGGGCGGCACATAGAGATACCAGGGCTCCACACGCAGACGTTCACGGTGGTGGTGTGGCCGCCCCTGCACCCAAACCGGTTCGTTGTAGATCAAGCGCGGCGCCGGGCCGGCCGAGCCCAGGTCGATGCGGCCATAAAAGCCCGGCTGACCGACCGACACAGACACGCCGATGTCGGACGCCTGGGCGGCTTGACCCAAACAGGCCAGGCCCAAGGCCAGGCCGGCAAAAACGGAAGTGCGCAAGGTCCACATGGTTCAAGCTCCGAGGGGCTGGTGATGCCCTCAGCAACGCTCGAACGCGACAGGCCGATGACGACAAGGATCCTCAGGCTGTAAGCAAATGCGCGCCGCTCGCCTGAACACTCAGTCGCCACGCACCGCGCCGTCGCGCCGCGGGTCGGCCCCGCCGAGCCAGCCGGTGGGGCTGCGCTGGATGGCCTGGATACCGCTGGTCAACTCGGTCTCGACCAGGCGATGGCCGCGCGCCTGCAGGTCCTCTCGCGTGGCCGCCGGGAAACGCCCTTGCTCCAGAAACACAGGCCCGCCGAAATTGCCGAAGTTCGGCAGGTCCAGGGCCTGCTGCACATCCAACTGCCAGTCGGCCGTGGCCAGCAAGGTCTTGGCCACGAAGTGGATGATGGCCGGGCCACCCGGCGAGCCCAGGCTCATGTTCAAACGACGGCCGCTGGCGTCAAACACCAGGGTGGGCGCCATGCTGGAGCGCGGGCGCTTGCCCGGCTGCAGGCGGTTGGCGACCGGCCGACCCTGCTCATCGCGCGGCGCCAGGGCAAAGTCGGTCAGCTGGTTGTTGAGTATGAAGCCGCCGGGCAAGCCGGTGCCGCCGTTGCTCATGATCCGGGCGCCAAAGCCAGCCTCGATCGAGGTGGTCATGGCCACGGCCCGGCCGGCCGCGTCGATGATGCTGATGTGGCTGGTGCCGTGCTCGGGCTGATCGGGCATGGGCGCCCAGCCCACGCGCACGGGCGCGGCTGGCTGGCCCGCGGCGGCGCTGGCCATGCTGCGCGGGCCGATCAGGGCGGCGCGCGCCTGCAGGTACTCGGGCGCCAGCAGGCTGCGCCAGTCGCCGCCGGGCGCGGCCACGAAATCGGGGTCAGCGATGTACTGCGCGCGGTCGGCAAAGGCCAGCTTGCTGGCCTCGGCATAACGGTGCAGCCAGGCGGCACTGGGCACGCCTTCGCTGAAGGCCTGGGCCGGGGTCTGCGCCGGCATCATGCCCAGCATCTGCATCACGGTCAGATGACCGGAGGACGGCGGAGGGAAACCGCAGACCTGCTGGCCACGCCAGGGCGTGCACAGCACCTCGCGCTGGCGCGGCTGGTAGCCGGACAGATCGGCCTCGCTGAGCAGGCCGGGGTTGCTGGCATGACCGCGCACGCGGCGCACGATGTCCTGAGCGACAGTGCCTTTCAAAAAGGCATCGGCGCCGCCGGCCGCCACCTGACGCAGCACGGCGGCCAGGGCCGGATTGCGCAGCCGGGTCCCCTCGGGGAGGGCCTGGCCTTGGGCATCGAAAAAGTAGGCGCCGGCCTGCGGGTCCTGGCGCAAGGCCGTGTTGTTGAGCAACTGCTTGTGGCTGCGCCCGCTCAAGGCATAGCCCTGCTCGCACAGGCGGATGGCCGGCTCGAACAATCGCGCCCAGGGCAGCTTGCCATGCTGTGCATGGGCTTGCTCCAGCATGCGCAAGAGGCCCGGCGTGCCGACCGAGCGGCCACCGACCACGGCCTGCAGATAGGGCATGGGCTTGCCGTCGGGCTTGAGGAAGAGGTTCTCGTCGGCCGCAGCCGGGGCGGTCTCGCGGCCATCAAAGGCCTGCACCTTGGCGCCATCCCAATGCAGCAAGAAGGCCCCGCCGCCGATGCCACTGGACTGCGGCTCGACCAGGGTCAGCACCATTTGCACGGCGATCGCGGCATCGAGCGCGCTGCCGCCCGCAAGCAGAATCTCACGGCCGGCATCCGAGGCCAGAGGATGGGCCGCGGCCACGGCGAAATGGGCGCTGGCCTGGGCCTGCTTGGCAGTCCAGCCGCTGGCAGACTCGGGCTGAATCAGGTCCGCTGCACCCGACTTGGCGGCTTGGGGTGAAGCGTCCGGTGTGGAACAGGCGGCCAGCGCCAGCAAGGCCAAGACGCTCAGGGACAACGCCGGACTCAGGGTGCGAACAACAAAAGACATGGGGCAGCCGATCGGGGCAGAAGGGTGACGGGAATGACCCGTCGATCCTAGTCCAGCCGCCGCCCTGCCCTCACTGGAAGAATCCCAGGTCTTTCTGCGTGTAGTTGCTGATCTGCGGCATGACGCGACTCAGGTCCGTGGCCGGCACGCCCATCCAGCTGGCCAAGGTGGCGCCGAGCTGGTCGACCGAGCTGCTGGGCAGCAGCCGGCCCTGGCCGACATCGTCCGGCCCGTTGACCGCGACCACCGGGGCCTGGCCCCAGAAGCGGCCGCCCTGGACCGCGCCGCCCAGCACGAAATGATGGCTGCCCCAGCCATGGTCGGAACCGTCGCCATTGCTGCTCAAGGTGCGACCAAAATCGCTTGCGGTGAAAGCAGTGACCTGGTTGGCCACGCCCAGCTCCACCGTGGCATCGTAAAAACTGCCCAGCGCCTCGGAGACCTTGCGCAGCAGGCCCGGGTGCTGGTCGGGCAGGAAATCGTGCAGATCGAAGCCGCCGATGGAGACAAAAAACACCTGGCGCTTGGCGCCCATGCTGCTGCGCGCGGCAATCATCTTGGCCACCATCTGCAGCTGGGTGGCTAGGTTGTTGCTCGTGTCGAATACCGTACTCAGGGCCGGCAAGGTGTTCAGGGCCGAAGCGACGATGGACTGGGCATTGACCGAGCGGCTGACCACGCGGTTGAGTTCCTGCTCCATCCAGTGGCTGCGCTCGGCCGTGATCAGGCTGCGCAGCGCATCGGCGCAGGCTTGTGAGCCGTACATCGGCCGGGTGACGCCGTTGATGGCGACCGCGCCGCTGGTGGACATCTGGTACTGCACCGCCTGCTGTCCGGCCATGAAAACCGCATTGCCCGAGACATTGATGCAGGTGAAGGTGGCATTGCCGTTGGCGCCGAGGAACTGGTCGCCCAGGCGACCGCCCCAGCCGGATATGGCGCCTTCGGGCGTGCTGGCCTGCCAGACGCTTTGCTGATCGTTGTGCGAGAACAGCTTGGGCGGCAAGGGCACGCTCTGCGCCTTGTACTGGGCCAGGGTGGTGGGCTGAACCAGGGTGCCGACATTGAGCAGCACGCCGAGCTTGCCGGCGTCGAAGATGGTTTTCAGCCGCCCCATCTGCGGCGCCAGCGCCAGCTGCCGCGCACCGGGCAAGGCCACGCGCGGCGTCAGCGCCGTGGCGGCCAGTTGGTCACGCGGAATGGCCAGGGTCTGACGTATGGTCTGGTAGGCCGTGTGGTTGGGCGCGTCATAGGGAATGACGGTGTTGCCGTAGTCATTGCCGCCGTAGAGAAACACGCAGACCAGCGCCTTGTAGTCGCTGGGCGCCGTCTGCGCCGCGGCTTCGCCCAGAGCGGCCAAATTCAGGGCCCAGGGCGCGGCCGCGCCCGCCACACCGAGGGCGGAGGCGCGACGCAGGAACTCGCGGCGTTGCAGGGTCTGGAGGCGGTGAACCGATGCCATGGCGGGTCTCTCTCGCGTCACTTCTGGATCAGGTACTCGGGGCTGGCCATGACCAGGAGGATGGCGGCCTGCACACGGTTCAGCTTGCCGACATCGTTGCTGGCATTGATGGTCGCCACGGCCGTGACGATGGTGTTGACCGTGGTGGGACTCAAACCACCGCCAGCCAGCAGCAAAGCCACCCGCTGCACCAGGGCCGGCGCATCGGCCGCCAACGCCAGCTCGGCCGTGTAGCTGGGCTTGACCTCGCCAGCGCCGCTGGCAATCACGGTCTGCATGTAGTTGAGGTAGCCGGCGACCGTGCTCTCATTGCAGAGCTGGAACTCGGGCGCAGTGATCTGGGCGGTGCCCAGCTGCGAGTTGGGCGGCACATAGCCGGGCCGGAAAAAATTGAAAACCGAAGGGCTGCGCAGCGGGCTCTGGCCCAGACGGGTGGCCGGGTTGCTCAGATCGCCGATGTTCCAAAGCTCGGTGGGCGAGTTCAGGCCGAAGCTGCGGCCCCACTGGATGAAGCGCTGGATGGGCTCACGCAAGCGGCCGCTGGAGGGCGAGCTGCCGGGCGTGCGCGCCTCGCTGTCCAGCAGCACCGCGCGGATCACCGCCTTAAGATCGCCGCGTTGGCCCTGGCCGTTGTTGTTGAACACCGCCGCCACGCGCTGCACATAGGCCGGACTGGGGTTGGAAGCGACCAGGCGCTGGATCAACTGGCGGCTGAAGAAGGGGCCAGCATTGGCATGGTTGGCCAGGGTGTCGAGTGCGATCTTGAGCGCTTCCGGCCCGGTGGCCGAGGCCGGCACATCGACCGTCAACACCTTTTTGGGCCCGACCGAAAAGCGCGTGGCCAGATGCACCATGGGCTTTCTCATGAAAGCCGGGTCGGTGGCGCTGGCGCCGTCGAACTCCCAGCCGGTCAGCACCCGCGCCAGCTCGCTGATCTGGCCCTGGGTGTAGGTGTCCTTGGGCTTGCCTGCGGCATCGAGCACCGGCGTGCCATCGGCCTTCAGCTCGACCAGGCCGATGGTAAAGAGCTGCATCAGCTCGCGCGCGTAGTTCTCGTCGGGCAGACGACCGCTGGCGGTGTCTTCCTTTTTGTTGCCGCGCATATTGAGGTAGACGCCCATGGCGTTCGAGAGGCTGACGCCCTCGATCAGCTCGCGGAAGGTTCCGAAAGCGCGCTGCTCCAGCATGTCCACATAGGCCGCCACGGCAAAACCTGGCCAACTGATCGGCAGGCCGGCCATGGACACCACGAAAATCTCCGACAGCGCCAGCACCACCTTCTGCCGCAGCGGGTCGGGCGAGCCCAGCAGCTTGCGCCAGAGCGTGTTGTCCACGCCATTGAAGTTGTTCTTGTTGGCCTCGACCGCATAGCCCTTGGCCACCATCCAGTCGAAATGCCCCTGGCTGATAGGCGCGGCGAACTGGGCATCGAGCCAGGCGCTGTAACCCTGGGCCTGAACCTTGGCCATCTCGGTCGTGCTGGCGGCAAATCCAGCCTGGGCCAGGAAGCGAGCTGCTTCGGCTTCGGTCGGCGGAGCAGGAGGAGGCGGCGGCGGTGGAGGAGCGGGCGTCGGCGAAGGCGCCGGGCTGCCATCGCTGCCACCGCCTCCACCTCCGCAGGCGGCCAGGGGCGTAGCAGACAAGAGGCTGAGCCATCGCAGAGTCTGCGCCGGTGCGTGTTCTGCGGCAGGAACCGGCGCCGGCACGTTTGCCTCTGGTGCATCCACCGCAAGCAAGGATGGGGTGTCGTCTTGGATCATGGCTTCTCTCGGAACAGGCTGTCACTCTAGCCTGCGCCTGCTCGGGCATTGAGCTGCTTACAGGCCTGCTTTGCAAGCGAATGTTGCAGGCTCGGGCCACATTCACCGCGACCATGAAAAAAGGCCGGTGTGGACCGGCCTTGACGGAAATACGTGAAGCTCGCCGCGGAGGGCTCAGAGCAGGGGCACGCCGGTCTTGCTCTGCACCTCTTCGCGCGTCACGCCTTCGGCCAGCTCGACGAGCTTGAGGCCCTCGGGCGTCACGTCCATGACGGCCAGGTCGGTGATGATGCGGTTGACCACGCCCAGGCCGGTCAGCGGCAGGGTGCACTGGGGCAGGATCTTGAGGTCGGTCGTGCCGTCCTTCTTGCGCGCCACATGCTCCATCAGCACGATCACGCGCTTGACGCCGGCCACCAGGTCCATGGCGCCGCCCATGCCCTTGACCATCTTGCCCGGGATCATCCAGTTGGCCAGATCGCCCTTCTCGCTGACCTGCATGGCGCCGAGGATGGACAGATTGATCTTGCCGCCGCGGATCATGGCGAAGCTCTCATGGCTGCCAAAGATGCTGGAGCCGGGGATCGTGGTGACGGTCTGCTTGCCGGCGTTGATCAGGTCGGCGTCGACCTCGTCCTCGGTCGGGAAAGGGCCGATGCCCAGCATGCCGTTCTCGCTCTGCAGCCAGACCTCGATGTCCTTGGGCACGAAATTGGCCACCAGGGTGGGGATGCCGATGCCGAGGTTGACGTAGAAACCGTCTTGCAGTTCCTGGGCCGCACGGGCCGCCATTTGGTCTTGTGTCCAGGCCATGATTAAGTCTCCTGCTGGGCCGTCCCGAAGGAGGCTTGCGCCCCCTCGGGGGGCAGTGAACAAAGTGAACGTGGGGGCATCATTTCAAGCCTCCTTCTTCTCGGTCAGGGTACGTTTTTCAATGCGCTTCTCGGGCGTGGCATTGACCACGATGCGCTGGACATAGATGCCGGGCAGGTGCACGGCATCGGGGTCGATCTCGCCGACCTCCACCAACTGCTCCACCTCGACCACCGTGATCTTGCCGGCCATGGCCACAGCCGGGTTGAAGTTGCGCGCCGTGCGGCGGAACACCAGATTGCCGCTCTTGTCGGCCTTCCAGGCCTTGACCAGGGCCACATCGGGCGTCAGCGCATGCTCCAGCACATAGGTCTGGCCGTCGAACTCGCGCAGTTCCTTGCCTTCGGCCACGATGGTGCCCACACCGGTGCGGGTGTAGAAGGCCGGAATGCCGGCGCCACCGGCGCGCAGCTTCTCGGCCAGCGTGCCTTGCGGGGTGAACTCCAGTTGCAGTTCGCCGGCCAGGTACTGACGCTCGAACTCCTTGTTCTCGCCCACATAGCTGGAGATCATCTTCTGGATCTGGCGGGTTTCCAGCAGCTGGCCCAGGCCAAAGCCGTCCACGCCGGCATTGTTGGAAATCACGGTCAGGTCCTTGACGCCGCTGTCGCGCAGCGCGGCAATCAAAGCCTCGGGAATGCCGCAGAGGCCGAAGCCGCCCACGGCCAGCAGCTGCCCGTCTCGGACCAAGCCGGACAGGGCCTCAGCCGCACTCGCAAAAACCTTGTTCATCGATGCTTCTCCATCAATCAGTCCATCGGAAGAGATGCAGCTTACTACTTACTGTATTACGTAGAATCGCCTAAGTACCCGCCCGCCTAAGTAAGGAGCCGTGCCCGCCATGAGCAGTCTCAGCCCCCAGGATTTGCAAGCCGCCCTGCCCCGCATTTTTGCGCCCTGGATTGCGGGCATGGGGCTGGAGGTCCTAAGCAGCGCGCCCGGTGAAGTGGAGCTGCGCCTGCCCGTGAAACCCGAGTTCGTCCATGTCGGCGGCGTGATGTGCGGTCAGGTCGCCATGGCTGCAGCCGACACAGCGATGGTGCTGGCCATGATGGCGGAGCTGGGCGAATTCAAGCCCATGACGACGGTACAACTGCAGACCAGCTTTCTGCGCCCGGTCTCGGGGCCGTTCTGCCTGATCCGCGCCAAGGTGCTGCGCAGCGGCAAAAGCCTGGCCTTCGGCAGCATCGACATCCTCAACCCAGATGAGCGATTGGCCGCCCAGGCCACCACCACCTACGCCCTGCTATGAAGACGCACGGGAGCTGGCCCGTTCTTCTGCTGCTTGCGAGCCTGGCCCGTGCCGAACCCGCGCCCGCGGAAGCCGGCGGCGAGCTCGGCGACTGGCTCAAGCTGGACGGCTTCGGCACCTTGAGCGCCTACCGCGCCGACGACCCCGTCGCCAGCATGCGTCCCGATGCCCGCAATGCCGCGGCCTCCTTGCGCGACTGGCGACTGGACGGCGACAGCCAACTCTCGGCCCAGCTGACCGTGAACCCCAACGGTGCACTGCGCCTGGTCTGGCAGGTGCTGGCCAAGGACGACATCGTGCTGCGCTACCGACCGCGCACCGAATGGCTGTATCTGGACTGGGACCCCTCGGTCAACCTCAGCCTGCATGCCGGCCGCCTGGCCCTGCCGGTCTTCCAGCTGTCCGAGACCCGCAATGTGGCCTACGCGCAGACCAATGTGCGCCCCTACAGCTCGCTCTACCACCTGAACCCGATCACCAAGGTCGATGGCCTGGGAGCCGTCTGGCGCCAGCCTGTAGGTGAGGCCGAGCTGAGCCTGGACTGGGTGCATGGCCGGACGCAAGTGGACCTGAGCACGGGCCGGGTCAAGGCCAACGCCATCAACGCCCTGGCTGCGCAGTGGAAACAAGGGCCCTGGAGCGTGCGCCTGGGGCGCTCGGACTACCGGCTGGATGCGCAGCTGCCCGGCACCCTGGCCCAGCTGCAAGCGCTTGCCTCGGGCGCCACCGGCTGCAGCAATTGCGCGGCCGTGTTGGCCGAACGGGCGCCGGCGCGGGTGCGCGCCGCCATCAACACCTTGGGCTTCAACTTGGAGCTCGGCCGCTGGAGCTTCAACAGCGAATGGATGCAGCGCCGCTCCGATTCCATTCTGGTGGCCGACGCCGATGCCTGGTATGCGCAGCTCGCGCACCGCCAGGGGGCCTTCACACCCTTTATCGGCGTGGGCCGAACTCGCTTTGTCGAAGCGCCGCTGGGCTTTCAGACTCGGGCCGGAGCACCGGCTGCTGCCCAAGCCGCCAACGCCGCCTTTGATCGCTTTTTGCAGAGCGCCAACGGCCGCCGCAGCTGGCAGGCCGGCCTGCGCTGGGACTGCGCCGAAAACATGGCCCTCAAGCTGCATCTGGAGTGGTTGAAGAACACCCAGGAGATCCGCCTGGGACAGACCGGCAGCATCAGCTACCCGGCCGCGCCACCGATCGGCGACTACCAGGGTCCGGCTTGGGATGGCCATGTGCGCGTCTTGAGCCTGAACCTGGACTTTGTCTTCTGAGCGCCGGGCCGCACGCCATGAGCACAGCCACCGCCCAAAGCGCGCACACCGCTCGCAAGCCACTTGGCTACAAATCCCATGCCTGGCCCTGGCTGCTGAGCCTGGCGGCGCTCGCGGCGGCCGGTATGGCCCAGGCGCAAAGCCGGGCCGAACAGCGGGTCCTGCGCGTACCGGCCGTGCAATCCTGGTCCGCACCCTATGCGCTGTACCGTGATGGCGCCCTGGTGGCCGGCATCAATCACGACATCGTCCAAGCCCTGGCCGAACACCTGGGCATGAGCTTGCAGACCCTGGTGCTGCCGCGCACCCGGGTCGATGCCGCTGTCGCGGCCGGTGAGCTGGACCTGCGCTGCCACCTGAGCCCCGACTGGGTGCGCTCGCCCGAGGCCTACAGCTGGAGCCCGCCGCTGTTCGAGTTGGCCACGGTGCTGGCCGGTCATGAGTCGGCGGTGCCGGTCTCCAACCTCGACCAGCTGCATCGCGGCCAGACCGTGGGCACGGTGCTGGGCTTCGTCTACCCGGGCCTGGAAGAGCGTTTCAGCGACGGGCGCCTGCGCCGCGACGACACCTTCGCCGTCGACCGCAATCTGCAGAAGCTCAAGCTGATTCGCTCCCCCTATGCGGTGGCCGACACGCGCGAGATCGCCTGGCATCTGCGCCAGGATCCCGGCCACCAGTTCGCGACCTGGCGTCTGCCCATCACGCGCACCGACTACCGCTGTGCCGTGCCCCGCAACGGCCGCATCGAGGCCACGCTGCTGCTGGCCGGTTTCGAACGCCTGCTGGCCAGCGGTCAAATCGATCGCATCGTCCGCAACTACAGCCCGCCGCAGCCAGTGCTGGTGATGGCGGCGAACAGCGCTGTGCAGCAGCTGAGCCGGCAGCAGATCAGCGCCTTGTTTCTGGGCGAGATGCTGGAGCTGCCCGGCGGCGGGCGGGCGGTGCTGGGCAGCCTCGGCGGCGCCTTGCGCCAGGAGTTCTTCAGCCAGGTCTTGGACAAAGATGCCGCTCAGCTCAAGGCCATCTGGTCGCGCATGACCTTCAGCGGCAGAGGCCGGGCTCCGCGCGAATTCAGCACGGCCGCAGCCCTGCGGGCCTGGCTGATCAACACGCCGAACGCCCTGGCCTTTTTGGACAGCAGCAGCCTGGATCCCTCGCTGAAAATCGTCTACACGCCGCAGCCCGCCGCTGCAGCCGGCCCCTGAGCCGGGCTGAGCCACAATCGCGCCCTCGCACCCACGGCTCCGCCATGCCTCTCGACTACCGCACTGCCTTCGAGCTGGCACCGATCGGCCTGCTGCTCTCGGCCCAGCGCCTGATCCAGGATTGCAACCAGCAGCTGCTGGACATCTTCCAGGCGCCGCGCTCGGCCTTGATCGGACAGAGCCTGGAGTTGCTGTACCCGAGCGTGGTCGAGTTCGAGCGCACCGGCGAACGCATCGTCGCCAGCCTCGATGCCCAAGGCTGCTATGCCGACGACCGGGTCATGCGCCGCTTGAGCACGGGCCAGTTGTTCTGGTGCCATGTTTCGGGCCGGGCCCTCAAGCCCGATGATCCTCATGCGGAAGGGATCTGGAGCTTTGCCGACTTGTCCGCCCATCGCCAGCTCAAGGCCGAGCTGACCCCGCGCGAACGCGAGATCGCTGCCCTGCTGATTGAAGGCCTGACCAGCAAATTGATCGGCCGCCGCCTGGCCATCAGTCCGCGCACGGTCGATGTCTACCGGGCGCGTTTGATGAAGAAGTACGGCGCGGCCTCAACGCCGGACCTGGTCCACAAGCTGCTGGTCATCTGAATCCACCCACCACCGCCCCCATGAAGCAAAACCCTGTGCGCAGCATCTTCGACCCCGAGTTCACCGAGCGCCTGTGCGAGATGTTCGAGCACCAGATCTGCTTCAACCAGGTGCTGGGCCTGCAGATCGAATCGCTGGCCACCGACTCCGCCAGCGCCAGCCTGCAGATGCGGCCGGAGCTGATCGGCCATTTCACCCACCAGCGTCTGCATGGAGGCGTGATCAGTGCCACGCTGGATGCCATGGGCGGCCTGGCGGTGATGGCGGCGATCGGCGCGCGGCATCTCGATGAAAGCGCTGAGGCGCGCCTGCAACGCTTCGGCAAGCTGGGCACCATCGACCTGCGCATCGACTACCTGCGCCCCGGCAATGGGCCCGCCTTTCGCGCCACGGCCCAGGTGCTACGCCTGGGCAGCCGGGTGGCCTCCACCCGCATGGAGTTCTTCGACGCGCAGGACCGCCTGCTCAGCTGCGGCGCCGGCGCCTACATCGTTTCCTGAACCAGCTCGGGCCGAGCCGCTTCACGCCGCGCCAGGCGCAGCAGCAACAAAGACGCGGCCACACAGCAGACACCGCCCAGGCCCATGATCCAGCGCGTGGACAGCAGGGCCAAGCCACCGCCGATCACCGCCATCAAGACATTCGACAGGCAGAACACCGTGGACAGCAAGCCCATCACCCGGCCCTGGCCATGGCCGGCAAAACGCTCGGACATCCAGGCCGGCAGCACCGCGTTGTAGAGCGCCAGCGGCAGGCCCAGGCCGACGATGGCCGCCAGGCCCAGCGGCCCGGGCAGCAGCACCAGGCTGCTCAGGCCCAAGGCGGCACACAACGCCAGCAAAGCCGCCCGCCGCAGCGGCCGGCGACTGGCCGGCAAGCGGCCTGCCACCACACTGGCCGTGGTCATGGCTGCGCATTGCGCCGCCGTCACCCAGGCGATGCCGGCGCTGCCCAGGCCCATGTTCTCCAGCATCCACAGCGGCGCGAACTCGTACAGCGCGTTGACGCCCAAGCAGTACATCAGCTGCAGCGCAAACAAGGCCGCCAGCACCGGGTCGGCCCTCAGCAGCCCCAGCACCTGCTGCTCGCGCAGCTGGCGCCAGAAACCCGGCGGGGGGGCGCCGCTGGCCGTTGGAGCCGGCCGCCAATCGGGCACCCACAGCGTCAACACCAGCAAGCAGGGCAGCATGGCCAGGCCGGCGAGCAAGAACGGCACGCTCTCGCCCAGCGGCAGGGTCAGGCCACCGACCAGGGGGCCCAGCAGCCAGCCCATGTAGAGGCAGGCATTGAGCCAGGCAAAAGCCTGGGTGCGGTCGATCTGCTCATGCATATCGGCCAGCAGGGCGCGCGCCACCGACACATTGCCTTCGGTCAGGCCGGTGATGAAGCGCGCCAGCACGAACAGCAGGTACCAGCGCTGGCCGAGGGCAAAGGCGGTGAGCCCGTAGCTGAGCAAGGTCGCGGTGATGGTCACGGCCAGCACACGGCGCCGGCCATGGCGATCGGACAGCGGGCCGATGAAGAGATTGCCGATCAGGATGCCGAGCGGATTCGCCGCCAGGGCCAGCCCCATCAGCAAGCGCGGGTCCAGGCTGGCGAAATGGGTGAAGTCATCGACCGGCCCGCCGACAAAGATTGGCGCCAGGATGGGATAGGGCAAGGCCATGCCCACCGTGCTCATCAGGGACAGGGCGCAGATGGCCAGCAGCACCCAGCGTGGTTGGCGGATGGCAGGCGCAGCGGCAGGTGGGCTCATTCAGAAACGTGGAAACAAGAAGGAAGAAGGCAAGGGCCTGAAGCAAGAATGCGGCCGCCATCATGGCAGCTCGGGCGCGCGAAGCGTCGCTTGCAGGGCACAATCGCCACGCCTTTCGCCCTGCCCTTCACCACCTTTCGATCCCCTCTTGTTCTCAGCTCATGCGCATCAAAGACTGCAACTGGTCCATGGTCGAGCGCTACCTGCGCCAGGACGACCGTGCCGTGCTGCCCCTGGGCAGCGTCGAGCAGCACGCGTTTCTGTCCCTGGCCGTGGATGCCATCCTGGCCGAAGAGGCGGCGGCGGCGGCGGCCGAACCGCTGGGGGTGCCCGTTTTTCCGGCCCAGGCCTACGGCGTCACGCCCACCTATATGGCCTACCCGGGCACCATGAGCTTGCGTCTGGAGACCTTGCTGCAGGTCTTGCGCGACCTGATCGGCTCGCTGCACCAGCATGGCTTTCGCCGCATCGTCATCGTCAACGGCCATGGCGGTAACAACGGCGCAGCCGCCCTCTTGCAGGCGCTGGGCGCGGAGCTGCCGGGCATCCAGCTCAAATGGCACAACTGGTGGGCCGCGCCGCGCACCATGGCTTTTGTGCGCGAGCAAGACCCCCAGGCCTCGCACGCCAGCTGGATGGAGAACTTTGAAGGCCTGACCCGCCTGCCCGGCGTCGCCCTGCCCGATGCACCCAAGCCCCTGGTCGACTACGCCCGCATGGCCTTGATGGACCCGGTCGCCAAGCGCGCTTACTTGGGCGATGGCTGCTACGGCGGCCACTACCAGCAGCCACCCGAGGTGATGGAGCGGCTCTGGACCATCGCCGTGCAAGAAACTCGCGATATCCTCGATGGCCCCTGGCTGGACTCCGTATCCGCCTGCGTCCCTTGATCCCCCTGACACCATGCCTTTTCGCTCCGTCCCGATTCCCGACCTGAGCCCACCGAGTTCCGGCCGCCTGTGGCTGCAATCCATGCCCGGGCGCCTGGAATCCTGGTCCGCCTTCCTCGACGAAGCGCGATTGCGCCAGCTGCATCTGGTGGTCTGCCTGAACCCGCTCGAAGAGGTGGCCCAGCTCTCGCCCGGCTATCACAAGGCGATCGCCGAGGGCCGGCTGCCCTTTCGCTGGCAGCACCTGCCCATGCGCGACTTCGGCCTGGGCGCCGACCCGCAAGCCTTCCGCCAGGGCGTGGAGCAGATCGCCCACAGCCTGGTGCTGGGCGAACAGGTGCTGCTGCATTGCGCTGCCGGCATCGGCCGCACCGGCACGGTGGCCGCCTGCGTGCTGAAAAGCCTGGGACTGCCGCGTGAAGCGGCCCTGTCCACCGTGCGCGCAGCCGGCTCCAACCCGCAATCGGCCCTGCAGTCGGGCTGGGTGGACCAGTTCTGAACGTGGAGCCCCTGCCCGCCCTGAACCTGCTGGCTGAGCGCGAGGAGATCCTGCTGCTGAACAAGCCCAGCGGCCTGCTGTCCGTGCCTGGTCGTGGCGAAGACAAGCAAGACTGCGCGATCCACCGCGCCCAGACCCGTTTCCCCGAAGCCCTGATCGTCCACCGACTGGACATGGCCACGTCGGGTCTGCTGCTGCTGGCCAGAGGCCCCGACTGGCAGCGACGATTAAGCCTGGACTTTGCCGAGCGCCGCGTGCAAAAGCGCTACATCGCCGTGGTGCGCGGCAGCCTGGAGGCGGGAGCGGACTGGCAGCTGATCGACCTCCCCCTGATCACCGACTGGCCGAACCGCCCGCGCCAGAAGGTCTGCTTCGAACAAGGCAAGCCCTCGCAGACCCGCTACCGCGTGCTCGGCCATGAGTTGCACGAGGGGCAGGCCTGCACCCGCGTCGAGCTGGAGCCCATCACCGGCCGCACCCACCAATTGCGCATGCACATGCTGGCCCTGGGCCACCCCATCGTCGGCGATGCCTTGTACGAGCCCGAGGACCCGGCTCCGCGTCTGCTGCTGCATGCCTGCCACCTCAGCCTGCCCGAACGCGGCTGGTGTTTCGATTGCCCCCCGGAGTTTTGATGGTCTCACCCCTGCCCGACTCACCCAGCGCCCTGCACTCGCCCGCCGCCGAGCGCAACAAGCAGCCCATATTCGAGGCCTTGCAAGCCCTGCTGCCGCCCAGCGGCCGGGCACTGGAGATCGCCAGTGGCAGCGGCCAACACATCGCCCATTTCGCTGCCGGACTGCCCGGCTGGCTTTGGCTGGCCTCCGACCCCTCACCCGAGGCCCGTGCCTCCATTGCCGCCTGGTGGCCACAGGGCCCGGCGGCCCTGGCGCTGGATGTACAAAACACCGACTGGGACCTGCCGGCCGAGCATTTGCCGCTGGATTTGATCCACTGCGCGAACATGCTGCACATCTCGCCCTGGGCCAGTAGCGCCGCGCTGTTTCAGGGCGCGTCCCGGTACCTGGCCGAGACCGGTCTGCTGACGGTCTACGGCCCTTTTGTCGTGCCGGGCGAACCGACGGCACCCAGCAATTTGGCCTTTGATGCCGATCTGCGCAGCCGCAATCCGGCCTGGGGCCTGCGCAGCCTCGACGAAGTGCAGGCCTGCGCGCACGACGCGGGTTTGCAACTGCGTCAGCGCCTGAAGCAGCCGGCCAACAATCTGCTGCTGGTGTTTGCGCGCCAGGCCTGAATGCCATCCCCCGCCTTTTTTGGAGACGACATGACTTCACCCCAAGAACTGTTCATCATCACCGGTGCCTCGCGCGGCATGGGCGAGGCCATCGCCCTGCAGCTGTTGGCACCCGAACATCAGGTGATCGGTATCTCGCGGGGCCGCAGCGAGGCCTTGCAAGGCGAAGCCGACACGCGCGGCCTGACTCTGGAGCAATGGCAAGCCGATCTGGCCGATCCTCTGGCGGCAGCCGAGCGCCTGGCAGCCTGGCTGGCCCAGCAAGACCTGAGCCGATTCCGCCGCGCCACCTTGATCAACAACGCCGGGGTGGTCAGCACGCCCGGCCCCGTGGACGGCGTGCCGCTGGCCGAGCTGTCCATGGCCTTGCGTGTGGGCCTGGAGGCCACACTGCTGCTGAGCAGCGCGTTCTTGCGCGGCACGGTAGCCCTGGGGTCGAACCGACGCATCCTCAACATTTCCTCCGGCCTGGGTCGCCGCGCCATGGCCGGCAGCGCGCCCTACTGCGCAGCCAAGGCCGGCATGGACAACCTGTCCCGCGCCATGGCCTTGGACGAAGAAGCCAAGCCCGCGGGCCAGGGGGCGGCCATCGTCTCTCTGGCGCCCGGCATCATCGACACCGACATGCAGCTGCAGCTGCGCAGCGCTGACCCGGGCAAGTTCCCCAACCAACAGGTGTTTGCCGACTTCAAGAGCGGCGGCCAGTTGATGAGCCCCGAGCAAGCGGCCAGCAAGATTGTGGGCTTTCTGAACACAGCCAGCTTTGGCTCTACAGTCATCGCCGATGTGCGGGATGCTTGAAGTCTCGTTCAAGACCCCCATCTAGCGACCAGGCCGTTGTCGGCCGCAAGGAGATTTTGTGAAACGTGCTCTTTTGTCTGCCCTGATCGCCCTGACCGCGGTCTCGGCCCTCAGCCTGACGTCCTTCGATGCCGAGGCCAAACGCCTGGGCGGCGGAGGTTCGGCCGGCATGAAGCGGACGACCCCAAGCCAGAGTGACGCCGGCAAAGCCAGCCCTCCGGCACAGCAGGCCGCGCCCGCGCCTCAACAGGCGGCTCCTGCTGTGCCTGCCGCTGCAGGCGCCGCAGCCGCAGCCCCCAAGCGCAACTGGATGGGCCCGATCGCTGGCCTGGCGGCCGGTTTGGGTCTGGCTGCCCTGGCCAGCCACTTTGGCATGGGCGGCGCCCTGGCCAATGTCATGACCATGCTCTTGATCGGCGGCGCAGTGCTGCTGCTGGTGACCTTCCTGATGCGGCGCTTCGGCGGCGCCAAGACCCAGGCGCCCGGCATGCAGTACGCCGGAGCTGGTGCCGGAGCAGGCAATGGCAGCGGCAACAACATGCCCATGCCCTTCCAGACGGCGCAGCCAAGCCCCGTGCAGCAGCCGGCCTCGGTGGCGGCCCCGCTTGCGGCCGTGCCTAGCGCCCCGGCAGCACAGGCAGCGACTGGCAACAGCGAAGATGCGGCTTTTGAGCAATTGGCCAAGCGCGTCTTCATCCGACTGCAAGCGGCCAATGACGCCGGCGACCAGACCGATCTGCGCCGCTTCACGACACCCGAGATGTATGGCGTTGTGCAACAGGAGCTGCTGGACCGCAAGGGGGCCGTACAGCGCACCGATGTGCTGCAGCTGGACGCTCGTGTGATCGAGCGTGTGCAGGAAAACGGCCAACAAATCGTCAGTGTGCGTTTCTGGGGCTTGATTCGTGAACAGAGCGAGGCCGCCGCCGAGAATTTCGACGAGGTCTGGCACCTGGTCCGCCCCTTGGACGAAAGCCGCGAGTGGGCGATTGCTGGGATTCAGGCCACGGTCTGAGCGCTTGTAGGGTCCCGTCCATCGACCGGGGCCCAACACAATCGAGCAAGCAAACAAAAGGCCCGCTGTTGCGGGCCTTTTTCATGGTCAGGACTGGAGTGCGTCGTCAGTAGCTGCGGCCACTGCGGGCCACATCTTCATAGGCCTTCAGTTCGACCAAGGTTTGGCGACGGGTGGCCTCAGCGGCCGACTCCGCCTGCGCCGACTTCTTGCCGTCCAAAGTCGGGTAGTTGAAGTCATAAATCTTGCGCTCCATCACATCGACGGCGCCGTCCTGATTGGCATCGGCTTCATCGAAGTTGGGCGTGCTCAGATCCGCTTGGGTTTGCCTGGCGCTGCCAGCGGCACCATTCGTCACCTTGCTGGCAGACTCGTCAGTGGCGCTCGCTGTGGAGACTTGAACGCTGGAAGGGCTGTCAGCGGGAAGGCTGATGGGGGCAGAGTCCTTGTCGGGCGATGCTTCTTGTGCCACCGCGGGTGTGCTGGGTGGGCTCTGGGGCCCCTCACGGACGGGAGCCGCTTGGGCCCGGCGCGCACCTTCGCTGGAGATGGCCACCACGGCGGACTCAGCCTCGCTCGCGTTGGTTTCGAGCTTGGCGGGCAGGCTGCGCCGCCGCTGAACTTCATCGCCGACGCTGGCACGGGCGGGCACCGCCGAGGCAGCGCCGGGAGACTCATTGAGACTTGAAACTGCGTTGATCATGGCAAACCTCCACGAGAGAGACTTTGCAGGGCTGGCCTACCCAAGGCTGGATCTGGAGCAACAGACCGCACAGCAAGCGACCAGTACATGTGAAGGATTTCGACAACTCCTTCACGCAACTTGAATACATCCACTTTAATGCTTGAAGGCAGCGACTGCCCAATCATGGCGGGCCCGCGGGCCTGCAATCACCGAAAACAAGGCAAAAAAACCACCCAATCCGGCCCTTGCGGCGAAGTGCCGCCAAGAAACCGCAATTTCAACCGACCAGATTGGCCAGCGTCAACAGAGCCAGCAAGAGCATCCACAGAACAACCGAACGCCAGATCAGGCCGACCACGCTTTGCAAATGGCCGAACTGGGCCGGCTGACCCGGCGTACTGCCGTCGGCTCGGGTGGCGTCGGCATCGACGCCAGCCTCAAAGGTCTTGCTGCGATCTGGCGTCACGCCAGGCGCGGCAACGCCGCCCAGTTGCAGACCCAAAGCACCGGCGGCCGAAGCTAGGATGATGCCTTCGTTGGGGTGCAACCAGAGGCCGGCATCTCGGCGCCAGCCGTTCACAGCCTCTTCGAAATTGCCAACGATGGTAAAGCCGGTCGCGGTGAAACGGGCCGGCAAGTAGTCGATCCAGCCGAACAAACGGCGCGACAGCAGCATCAGGCGCTCATTGGTCGGCGCATCCAGCGTGCGGCTTTTGAAGGCCCAGTAGCGGCTGGCAAACTCGGCCATGCGATACAGCACGGCCCCCGCCGGGCCCAAGCCCAGCGTAGACAAGACCACAAACCAGAAGAACACGCCGAAGACATGGCGGTGCGCAGCCAGCAGGGAATGCTCGATCGCATGGCGAACCAGTTCGGTGCGCGGCAGCTCGCTGGCATCGAGATGGCGCCATTCCGACAGAAGACGTCGCGCTTCTTGATCGTCGCCCCGCTCCAGCGCGTCACGGATGTCGGTGAAGTAGTGACTGAACTGGCGAAAGCCCAAAGTCAGATAAAGCACCAGGACATCGAGGGCCAGAGCCAGCAGCACGCTGAAGTGATGCACAGCCAGATAAACCGCCGTGGTCAGCAAGGCCGGGCCCAGCGCCGTGATCGCCCAGACCACCGACGCATGATGCTCGTCACCAGCGTCGAAATTGCGCCCGGTCCAGCGCACCCAGCTGATCACGCCATGATGGATGCCATTGCCATGGCGCAAAGGTTTGAGCTGCTCGCACAGCAATGCCAGAAGGACCGCGAAGAAGTTCATGGGCCGGGATGATAGCGGGCGCTGTTGCTCAGGCTGAAAGGAAGCGGTAGAAGTTGCGCAGAATCGCGGCCGTCGCGCCCCAAATGAAGTCGTCTCGCTCGCCCGCAAGGCCAGACCACGGCATGGACAGGAACTGTCGCTGCCCACCAGCAAACTCGAAGTGATGATGGCGGTGGTGGGCCGGCGTCATCAGGAACTGCAGTGGCACCTCGAAGGCCTCGTCGACCTCTCCATGGTCCAGGCGCAGCTCGAAGCCGGTCTGTACCAATGCGACCACGGGCGTGACCAGAAAGGAAGTCACCGTGGTGTAGATTGGCAGGCTGCCCAGCACCTCGATGTGCCGGCGCGCCAGACCAATTTCCTCTTCGGTTTCCCGCAGTGCCGTGGCCGAGGCATCTGGGTCCGAGGCTTCGGTCTTGCCGCCCGGCAGACTGATCTGTCCGGCATGGTTGCGCAGATGCTCGGTACGCCGGGTCAAAAGCAGATGCAGGCCATCAGCGCGCTCCACCAAGGGCAGCAACACGGCCGCTGCAGCGGGCTCGCGCTCGCTGAAGCGGCCGCCGTCGCCAGCCAACTCGGGCTGCCAGGTCGGCGGCCGGGCAAAACGCTGCCGCAGTGCAGTGGCCGTGAGACGGTCCCCGGCCACCGGCGGCAATTCCGAGTCGACCTGCGTCACAGGCACGGCGCGGGGATCAAGAATGGGAGCTCGGCTCATGGCATCAGCATAAGGTCTGGCAGGGGCGACCCCGGCCGGGTAGCAAGCGAAAATCGGGCAAAAAAAAGCCGCCCGAAGGCGGCTTTCTCGTCGGGAAACCCAGTTGCCTGGATCAGCCCAACTTTTCCTTGATACGTGCCGACTTGCCCGAGCGGTCGCGCAGGTAGTACAGCTTGGCACGACGCACATCGCCGCGGCGTTTCACTTCGATCGAAGCGATCAGCGGGCTGTACAGCTGGAACGTACGCTCCACGCCTTCGCCGTTGGAGATCTTGCGCACGATGAAGCTGGAATTCAGGCCGCGGTTGCGCTTGGCAATCACGACGCCTTCGAATGCCTGCACGCGCTTGCGAGTGCCTTCAACGACGTTGACGCTGACGATGACGGTGTCGCCAGGGCAGTAAGTCGGGAATGTCTTGTTCAGACGAGCAATTTCTTCTTGCTCAAGGGTTTGGATCAAGTCCATGTGGTTCTCCATGTGATCGTGGCGGCGCCGATGCTTTGTGGTCTCACTTGAAACCCAAAGACTGCTGAAAATGGCGCCGGTGGCGTCGGGTCATGTGCCAGAGCGATTTGCGTTCCCGCAACTCACGACTTGAGCGCACTTCCTTGTTTCACCGGCATGTGGGATCAAAGGACTTTGCAGCTCTTGATCTCACCTCGACCCGCCAGAGGATCGGACAGCCCGCCATTATAGCGCGCTTTTGCCGTGATCCGAACTCAAGATGCCGGGGTACTCGATGAAGCTGCCTGCAACTGCGACAGATATCGCTCGTCCGCCTTGCTCAAGCGCCCTGCCGCGCGCGCCGCGGTGATCAGGTCCGGGCGACGGCGCAGGGTGATTTCCAGCGAGCGTTCACGGCGCCAGCGGGCAATCTGCGCATGGTGGCCAGACATCAGCACAGAAGGCACCGGCAGATCCTCGACCTGACCCGGCAAGCCGCTCAGCACTTCGGGCCGGCTGTAATGCGGGCAGTCAAGCAGGCCATCAGAAAAACTATCCTGCACATGGGACTGAGCATCATTGAGCACGCCCTCTTGCAAGCGCGCCACGGCATCAAGCAGGGCCAGGGCCGGCAGTTCACCGCCGGACAGGACGAAGTCGCCGAGACTCAGTTCCAGCGTGACATGGCGATCCAGGAAGCGCTGATCCATACCCTCGTAACGACCACAGAGGAGAACCGCACCGGGCCCTGCCGCGAGCTCTTGCACCAGCGCCTGATCCATGCGCCGCCCGGTGGGGCTGAAGTGGATAATGGCCGGCGCAGCTTCCGCCACTGCCACCTCCTGCCGCGCTGCCTTGGCAGCAGCAAGTGCGCGCTCCAGCGGCTCGGCCAGCATGACCATACCCGGCCCACCACCAAAGGGTCGATCGTCGACGCGGCGGTAGTTGTCGCTCGCGTAATCGCGCAACTGCCAGAGCTGGACATCGACTTGCCGGCTTTCGAAAGCACGGCGTGTCACGCCCTGACTCAGGTGCGGACCGAACAATTCGGGGAACAGGGTCAGGATGTCGAAGCGCATGGCGGACAGATGGCCGATGGCCGAAACAAAGAAGCCGACAGCAACGGTTGCGGCGACATGGCTGCGCCGCGCCGGACTCAGTAGTCCAGGCCCCAATCGACCGTGATCTGCCGCCGCTCGAGATCGACATCGTCGACGAAGGCAGCCACAAAAGGCACGAGGCGCTCCTGATCGGGCTTGATCGGCGCAGTCAAACCAGGCGGCATGATGCGCAGCACACTGTGCGGGCCGGCATCAATCAGGCCGAGCACTTCACCCAAGATCTCGCCCTGGCGGTTGCTGACGCTCAGGCCAATCAGGTCCACCCAGTAGTACTCGTTGGGGTCGGCAGCCGGGAAGGCCGAGCGCGAGATGAAGACGCGCGCGCCGCGCAGCGATTCGGCCGCATTGCGATCCGCGTAGTCCTGCGCGTTGGCCACCAGGCCCTCGCCATGCTCGCGGATCGAGAGAATTTTCAGCAGGCGCGGCAAGGGCTTGTTGACCTTGACCACCGCCGGCGCGTTGCCCTCGGGCGCACGGAGAAACCAGCGCCGCGAGGAAAACAAGGCCTGGGCATCGCTGGAATAGGCTTGCACCTTGAACCAGCCCTTGACGCCCCAGGCATCAAGAATGCACCCAACTTCAACCGCGTCCTCGGGCCAGGCCAGCTCGTCGGAGCCGACGGGGGCGGAAGCGCGCGGATCGGAGCCGGGTGTTCTCGACATTTAGACCGCAGCCTTCTTGGCTTCGGTCACCAGACGCTCAACGGTCGGCGACAGCTGAGCACCCACGCCCACCCAGTAGCTGACGCGGTCGATGGCGACGCGCAGGGATTCAGCAGCACCGGATGCGACCGGGTTGTAGAAACCGACCTTCTCAATGAAGCGGCCGTCACGGCGCTGGCGGCTGTTGGCCACGACGATGTTGTAGAAGGGGCGCTTCTTGGAGCCGCCGCGAGCCAGTCGAATAACAACCATGATGTTTCCTATGAATCTATTGCATCCATCGCACCAGGAGACACTCAGGGCGAGTAGATCGGGGTGGCACCAAGTCGCATCAACCGCTGACCGCACGCTGTGCTTTTGAAGTGCGCATCCCAAGGATTGCACTGCACAATGCGCTGCCCGCTTTGTTGTTGAAACCGGCTGCCGTGGATGGCCCTGTAGATACGCCGCGCTTGACGCCCTTGTTGCCCGCGAAATGCGAGCCGCAATGACAGATAAGTTCGACCAAGGCCAAAACCCAGCATTATAAACTCGGCTCAACCGATCTCTAACGATATGCCCGCAGAAAAAATCACAAACAAGCCAGGCGCCTTGACCCTGCGTCCCAGCACGGAAGCCGACCTCCCCGCCATCCAGGCCATTTACGCCCATGCGGTGCTGCACGGCACCGGCACATTTGAAACCGAGGTACCCGACCAAGCCGAAATGGCGCGCCGCCGCAGCGAGGTGCTGAGCCGCGGCCTGCCCTGGCTGGTTGCCGAGTGCGAGAGCGAACTGCTGGGCTATGCCTATGCCAACTATTTCCGCCCGCGCATGGCCTATCGCTTCTGTCTGGAGGACTCCATCTATTTGCGCCACGACAGCCAGGGCCTCGGCTTGGGCCGCTTGCTGCTGGCCGAGCTGATGGCGCGCTGCGAAGCACTGGGCGCTCGCCAGATGCTGGCCGTGATCGGCGACGCCGACAACCTCGGCTCAATCGGCCTGCACCGCTCCCTGGGTTTCACAGACACGGGCGTTCTGAAAAGTGCGGGCTGGAAATTTGGCCGCTGGCTGGATGTGGTACTGATGCAGCGCCAGCTCGGCCTCGGCAACACAGGAAGCCCGGAATGAGCGGCACCGCGCACTACAAGTCCAAGACCGTCGCGACCTGGCTGGCCTTGCTGCTGGGCAGCCTGGGCCTGCATCGTTTCTACTTGTACGGATTCAGCGATCGCCTGGCCTGGCTGCACCCCTGGCCGACCCTGCTTGGCCTCTATGGCTTGCAGCGCATGGACCTGCTCGGCCAAGACGACCACTTGAGCTGGTTCCTCATGCCCTGGCTGGGCCTGATGCTGGTCAACGCGATGATTTGCGGCATCGTCTATGGCCTGACATCCGACGAAAAATGGGACGCACAACACAACCCAGGGCAGCGCGGACAGGCCAGCGGCTGGGCGGCAGTGATAGGCGTGGTGGCCTGCGTTTTCATCGGTGGCATCTGCCTGATGACCACCATCGCCTTCAGCGCCCAGCGCTACTTCGAATCCCAGGTCGAGGCAGCCCAGGAAATCAGCCAGTAACCGAGCCCATCACAAGGCGCCCTGGCATTCGATCGCCTGGTCCTGCAGCGCCAGCAGGCATTCCTGCAGCGGCGGCAGGCCGGGCCCTTGAAGATCGGGCGCCAGTTCCAGCAAAGGCTTCAGCACGAAGGCGCGCTGATGCAGGCGCGGGTGCGGCACCGACAAGCGGGCTTCCGAGAGCTGATCCTGGCCATACAGAAGCAGGTCAAGATCAAGGGTCCGCGGCGCATTGACATAGGGGCGTTCACGGCCATGGGCCTGCTCGATCGCTTGCAAGGCATCCAGCAGCTCCAGCGGCTTCATGCAGGTGCGCAACTCCGCCACCGCGTTGAGATAGTCCGGGCCGCCCGCATCGACCGGAGCACTCCGGTAGGCGCTGGAAACAGCGACAAGCTCACAGCCTGACAAGGCCCGCAAATCCCGCAGAGCCAAGCGCAGGGTGGCCGCCAGATCACCACCGAGATTCGCCCCCAGACCGACAAAGGCTCGCACCTCACGCGAACCTTGCCGAGCAGCCGTCGACATCAGAGCTCGCCGTTGCCGCCCTCAGCGGCGGGCGCAGCGCCGCCAGCGCCCTCACCGGCCGCGCGCACACCGGGCTTGCGCCGACGACGACGCTTCTTGGCCGGAGCCTTGCCTTCCGACAGCGCTTCCTCCACATCATCAGGCGCGCCGACCGGGCCGATACCGTCCTTGCGGGGCAGCTGGTGGGTCTTGGCGCTGCGGCGCTGCGACTTTTCCAGCTCACGCACATCTTCCAGCAAGGCTTCACGCTCCTCGTCGCTGCCGAGAGCAAAGTCTTCCCACCAATCAGCCAGAGCAGGGTCGATCTCACCCGCATCGGCACGCAGGCGCAGGAAGTCGAAGCCAGCACGGTAGCGAGGCTGCTCAATCAAGGTGTAGACACCGCTGCCGCTGCGCCGCTCGAAACGCGGCTGCATCATCCAGATTTCACGCATCTCGGTGGCCAGCTTGCCGCGACCGGAGATGTCGCCGATGCGGGCATCGAAAACGGTGTCGATGGCCTGCTGCAAGGCCGGCACCACCGGCTCACCCGCTTCACGCAGGCGCGTCCAGCGCTCCAGCACCTCGAACCACAGCATGCAGGCCAGCATGAAGTTGGGTGACACACCGCGACCCTCGCGCACGCGCAGGTCGGTGTCTTCAAAGGCCATGCGCACAAAATCGCCGCGCGTGCCTTCGGCCAGCTCACCACGCTCATTGAGCATGGCGTCGAGCACGGGGAACACGCCGCGCGCCAAGCCTTGCTTGCGCAGCTCTTCCAGGCTGGCCAGGGAATGACCGGTCTGCAGCAGCTTGATCATCTCGTCGAACATGCGCGAGATCGGCACATTGGCCAGCAGCGCGGCACTGGCCTTGACCGGCGCGCGCGTCTTGGGCTCGAGCTCGAAGCCCAGCTTGGCCGCGAAACGCACGGCGCGAATGATGCGCACGGGGTCTTCGCGGTAGCGAGCTTCCGGGTCACCGATCATGCGCAGCACGCGCTTCTTGGCGTCGGCCAGGCCGCCGTGGTAATCGACCACCAGCTGGCGGCGCGGGTCGTAGTACAGGGCATTGACCGTGAAATCGCGCCGCGCGGCATCCTCGATCTGCGGGCCCCAGACGTTGTCGCGCAAGACCCGACCCTCGGCATCGACCACGTGGCTCTTGCCCGCCAACTCGGCCTTGGAAGTCTTCTCGTTGCCGGCGACTTGCTCGGCCGTTTCCTGACCCAGCAGAGCCCGGAATGTGGACACCTCGATCACTTCATGCTCGCGCCCGCGGCCATAGACCACATGGACGATGCGGAAGCGCCGGCCGATGATGAAGGCGCGGCGGAACAAGCCCTTGACCTGCTCGGGCGTGGCGTTGGTAGCCACATCGAAATCCTTGGGGCGCATGCCCAGCAGCAGGTCGCGCACCGCGCCGCCGACGATATAGGCCTCAAAGCCGGCATCGGCCAAGGTCTCCACCACGCGCACTGCGCGCTCGTCGAGCAGACTGGGGTCGATGCCATGCTCGGACACGCCCACTTCAACCCGCTTGCCCAAGGAGCCATGCCCGGGCTTCGCTTCCTTCGGCGCCTTGGCGGCCTTGCCGGCGGAAGGCTTGCCTAGCAGCTTGTCAATGAATTTTTTGATCATGCGAAGAGGTTCAGTTGAGGCCAGCCGCGAGCGGACGCGATGTCCGCCAGAGCCGGCGAAGGATTGGTGGCCACCGGGTGACTGACCAAGTCCAGAAGCGGCAAATCATTGATCGAGTCGCTGTAGAAATTCACACGCTCGAAGTCCTGCCATTGTCGCCCCAAGCCCGCCAGCCATTGCTGGACACGCTCGATCTTGCCGGCCTGGAAGGAAGGCACACCTTCGATGCGCCCCGTGCAAGCACCCTGCTCGTCACGCGCCAGGCGCACGGCGATCAGGTGCTCGATGCCAAAGGCAGCAGCAATCGGCGCCGTCACGAATTCGTTGGTCGCAGTGACGATGGCCAGCAAATCCCCGGCCTCGGCATGGCGGCGAACCAAGGCCCGCGCATTGTCACCGATCAAGGGCTGCATCACTTCGGCCATGAAACGCTCACGCATGGCCAGGGCCTCGGCCAGCGGACGGCGGCGCCAGACAGAGGTGGCGAACTCGATATAGGCGTCCAGATCCAGGCAACCGGCCTGGTACTGGGCGTAGAACTCATCATTGCGAGCCTGCCATTGAGCCCCATCGGCCCAGCCGACCGCCACCATGAAGCTACCGAAGGCATGATCCGAATCATTGGGAATCAAAGTGCCGTCGAGATCAAACAAGGTCAGCGCCTGTCCTGCGTTCTGACTCATCCGGAAACTCCTTCATCGGCCAGCATTTGGCGCAGCAGTGGCACCGTGACCGCGCGCTTGGCGGCCAGGGCAAATTCATCGAGTCGATCCAGCAAGCGCATCAAATGCTTGAGATCACGGGCAAAGCGGGTCAGCAAATAGTCGATCACTTCATCGGCCAGCAGGATGCCGCGGCGATCGGCCTCGCGGCGCAAAGCAGCGCGCATTTCCTGCTCGCTCAGAGGCTGCAAGGCAAAGGTCGGCCCCCAGCCCAGGCGGGTGCGCAGGTCTTCACGCAGCGCCAGATCGACCGGCGGCGCACTGCCGCTGGCCACCACAGCCAGACCATGGGTGGCCGCCTCGACGAACAAAGCGAAGGCCGCATGCTGCTGACCGGCGTCGAAACGTTCGCAGTCGTCCATCAGCAGCAGGCTGGGTTGGCTGGGCAGTTCCCAAGGCAGCGGCGTGTCAGCGTCGTACCAGCCGACCTGAGCGCCCGCGTCCTGCCAGGCATGGGCCAGAGCACGCAGCACATGGGTTTTGCCGCAACCAGGCAGGCCCCAGACAAACACCGGCGGCGGCGCCACGGCGCCGGCCCGCAGCGACTGCAAATGAGCCAGGACCGCACTGTTGGCGCCTGGCAGGAAATTATCAAAAGTGAACATCGGCGCGGGGCCGATGGCAAGCGGAATCTGCTTCAAAACCGGGTCATCTCCAAGACCAAACGCAGCTCGAAATCCATCAGGGAACCCGCAGCGACAGCAGGCCCGGGTGGGGCGGCGGCAATTCTAAGGGCGGCGCCTCATGGCACTCGGCGAGGTGCTCCTTCAGTGCAAGGCCGGCCCACCACGCTGGCGCAGCTGCGCCACACGCTCCTGCAGCAAGGGTCCATCGGGGGCCTGCGGCTCCTGGGCCAGATAGGCCTCTAGGTCCTCGGCCGCAGCCGGCCAATGGCCCAGCGATTCGAGCACCAGGCCGCGGTCGCGTCGCTCGATCGCCGCATGCGGCAGCAGCACCACCAGACGCTGCTGCACGGCCAGAAGACGCGGCCAGTCGCCGGCAGCCCGGTGGATCTCCTTCAGATTGCGCAACATACGCGCCAGGATGTCGCGCGCCGAGGCCGGCTGCAAAAACAGATCGACGGGCAAGTCCACCTCGCCCTGCAGACCGGTGCTGCCACGGAAGGCCTGCAGCATTTCATCCAGCCGGCTGCGCGACAAGGAGTCGCCGCTGAAGGGATCCAGCACGACCTCGCCATTGCCCATGCGCACGCGCACCAAGAAATGCCCCGGAAAGGCCAGACCTTGAGCCCGCAGGCCCAACTGACTGGCCAACTCCAGAAAGATCACCGCCAGGCTGACCGGGATACCGCGGCGCGTGGCCAGCACCTGATGAACATAGCTGTTGCCACGCTCGTAGTAATTATTGACATTGCCGCCGAAGCCAAGCTCCTCATGGAAGAAGCGACACAGGCTGCGCAACTTGACTTGGGCCGAGGCATCGGCGGGCAGGCGCTGCCGCAGGCGCCGGGCCAGACCATCGACCTCGGCCAGCACCGCCTGCACATCGAGAGCCGGCTGCTCATCCTGGGCCAGCGAGGCCGCAGCCTCCAGCAAGTTCAGGCTGACGTCCTCCTGCACCAAGGCGGCGAAGTACTCCAGCGGGGTTGGCGCATCCAGGCGCAAGGAAGAGCTCATAGGGCGAGTTTAGAGGGACGAGGCAATTTCAACCGCGCCGCATGAACTGACGCAGACGCAAACCGAGCAGAGCCAGCAGGCCAAAATACAGCACCGCCGACGCCGCCAGGCTGCCGGCCATGACCAAGGCCCGCAAACCCTCACTCTGACCCAAAGCAATCCAGTCCAGACGCTGCGCCAACTGCCATTGCAGCACGGCCATTGCCGCGCTCGCCAGCAGCACCTTGAGGGCAAAACGCACCCAGCCGGGCTCGGGCGTGTAACTACCCTGACGGCGAAGTCCACGAAGCAGCCAGAAGGCATTGACCATGGCGCCGAGGCCGATGGACAGCGCCAGTCCAGCCACACCCACCCAGGGTACGAAAACCAGATTGAGCAGCTGGGTTAGCGCCAGCACGCCAATGGCGATGCGCACCGGGGTGCGCGTGTCCTGCTTGGCGTAAAAGCCCGGCGCCAGTACCTTGATGGCCAGAAGCCCCAGAAGGCCGACACCCCAGCCCATGACCGCCTGCGCGGTATTCACCACGTCGACGGCCAAAAAGGCCTTGCGGTGATACAGCACGGCCACCAAGGGCTCGGCAAAAACCAGCAAAGCCAGCGCACAAGGCAGACCAAACAACATCACCAGGCGCAAGCCCCAATCCAGCATGTCCGAATAGCGCTGCGTATCGCCTTCAGCCTGGGCCGAGGAAAGCTGGGGCGTCAGCACCGCCCCCAGCGCGACGCCCAGCAAGGCCATGGGGAACTCCATCAAGCGGTCGGCATAGTTGAGCCAGGAAGTGGCACCGACAGCGATGTGGCTGGAGATCTGCGTATTGATCAGCAGCGAGAGTTGCGCAACCCCGACTCCCAGCAGGGCCGGCCCCATCTGACGCAAGATCTTGCCCACTCCCGGGTGACCGGCCGCGGCGCGCAAACCGGACGGCGTGGCAGCGATGCGCGGACGCACGCCAATGCGACGCAGGGCCGGAAACTGAAGGGCCAGTTGCAAGATGCCGCCCAGCATCACACCCAGAGCCATCGAGTAGATCGGCGGATAACCCCAGGACGCCACCACCGGCGTGAACCACCATCCGGCAGCCAGCACACAGAGATTCAAGACCACCGGCGTGGCGGCCGGCACCATGAAGCGCTTCCAGGTATTGAGCACACCGGCCGCCAGCGCCACCATGGACATGCAGCCGATGTAAGGAAACATCCAGCGCGTCATCACCACGGCCGCCTGCTGGCCGTCCGGAGGCATGCCCGAACCCAGCATCCAGACCAGAACCGGGGCGCCAATCACACCAAGCAAGCAGGTGAACACCAAGGCCCAAACCAAGACCGAAGCGACCGAATCGATCAGGGCATGGGTGGCCTCATCGCCATGCTGAGCGCGCGTGGCGGCCAGCACGGGCACAAAGGCCTGAGAGAACGCGCCTTCGGCAAACAACCGGCGCAGCATATTGGGAATGCGAAACGCGACCAGAAAGGCGTCCGACAGGGCTCCGGCGCCAAACATGGCCGCCACCATCTGTTCCCGCATCAGCCCGGTGATGCGGGAGACCAAGGTGAAGACGGAGATCAGAGACGCAGCACGCAACAGATTCATGACGGGGACGCAGTCAGCAAGAAGAGCGAGGGAAACACAAGCAGAGGCATGCAGCAGAACTATTGCAGGCTTTGAGCGGCCAGATTCAGCCGCTGGATTCCATACCGGGCCGACCCAGACCTCAAACAGCAAGGCCGCTTGATGACAGGCCGGGCGCCGCATTATCATGTGCCCCCTCGCCGCTTCCGAGTGGCCAACGCCGCATCGGCCTTTGTTTCACTGTTATTTCAGTGCTATACTCGCGGTCTTTGCACCAACTGGGTAGATTTACAGCATGGCATCCTCTTCCAAAGTCAAGAAGACAGTCCGTACGGCATCGGGCCTCAAGCGCGCTCGCCAGGACATCAAGCTCAACGCAGCCAACACGGCTCTGCGCTCCCATTTCCGCACGGTCATCAAGAACGTGCAAAAAGCCGTGGTCATTGGCGACAAGACCAAGGCTGCCGAACTGTTCAAGACAGCTCAATCCGTGATCGACTCGGTCGCTGACAAGGGCATCTTCCACAAGAACAAGGCTGCTCGTCACAAGAGCCGTCTGTCGGCAAAGATCAAGGCGCTGGCCGCCTAACAACCAGTTCTGGTGCAAAGTCAAAAAGCCCGCGCAAGCGGGCTTTTTTGCGTCTGGATGCGAACCAGCGGAAGCCCTCTTCTTCCGCTCGGGCCGGGGCTCAATCAATGCCACTCGCCGTGATCCAGGCCCTGCATGCGCCGCATCTTCAGCCAGTCCGCCACAGCCTGCGCCACCCACGGCGCGTCGTCGAGCGGCAAGTCATGGCCGGCATGCTCATGCAGGCGCAGGGGCGCGCCCCAGGCACGGCTGATGGCTTGCGAACAACGCCAGTCGACCAGCCTATCGGCCTTGCTGCACAGCAGCAAGATCGGCGCCGCCGGACGCCGCCGGGTGGCCTCGTACCGAGCCGCTGCCAGCAACTGCCGCATGGTGTTGCGCACCCCCACAGGCCGCTCGCGCTGCAAGGACACCCAATGGTCCAGCACTTCTTCAGGACGCGGCAGCAAGCGGGTGGTCATGCGCAAGACCTTGGCCTCGCGCTGCCGGTAACCCAGGCGACTCAGGCTCAGCATCAACAAAGTGAAGTAGTTGAGCGGCCGCAGGCGGCGGTAAAAGGGACTGAAGGGACGCAGGCTGGTATTGATCAGGACGCCGGCGCAGACCTCCTTGGGGTAGCGCGCGATCCAGTCGCTGGCGACCATGGCACCCAGGGACATGGCCAGAACATGGACCGGCCCCTTGATTCCCAAACGAGCCACTTGCGAGCGGCAGGCTTCCACCATGGCCGGCACCTCGCTCGGACTGGTCTGTCGATGCAGCATGCCATTGCCCGGCAGGTCCAGCAAAATCAGCTGAGCCCCGGGCTGCTGCTCGCGGATCTTGCGCAGCAAAAGGCGAGGAAAGTCCCCCCAATGACCAGACTCCCGCGAAAGCCCGCGCAGCAAAACCCAGGTGCTGGCAGCCTGCGGCTGCGCCTCGACCGGCGCGGGCGCTGGAACCGGCCCCGTCATGCGCCAGCACTCCGGCGATACCAACGTTGCAGCGCTTGCTGCTCATGTCTGGCACGTTGTTCGCCCTGGGGCAACCAGCGCGGCATGCCAGCCGCCGCACGAAGCATGAAGTCCAGCCATGCGATATGGCGGCGCAGCACACGCTGCTGTCGATGACTGACCAGAGGATTGAACATGCCGTGGCGAGAAAAAAGTTGCTTGGGATTCTTCCTGACCCAGAGCCAGGAGCCCATTTCCAAGGTCAGAGGCAGGTGCAGACAATCGTCGCGCGCACAGGCCTGTAAGTAGAGATGGTCCCACAGGTCTCCGTGGGTCAAGTATTGTCGGCTCTGTGGCTCGAACACGTAGCGATGCTGGGCATGGGTCTGATCCAGGATCTGACACAAGGCATGCATTTCCGCCAAATGCGGCAAGGGCCGAGCCGTGTGGGCATAAGGGAACCAGATGCGATCGGCCAGACCGAATCCCGAGTGGCAGTCCACCGCGATCGACTGCCTGTGGCTCAGCAACTCGCGCTGCACCAAGTCACACAGCGCCTGGCTTTCAGTCTCCATACCTGCCGCTTCCACACCGCGATACCAGGGCAGCCTGGGGCTCAGACGCTGACCACCGACCCAGGGCGACACCCCCGGGCCCGCCTCCACGGGCGCATTGCGCATCAGGTCCACGCCACGCGGATTGGCGCGTGTGCCGTTCCAGATCCCGCCCGGGTTGACCAGCGGCAAAAACACGACATGCAAGGACTCCAGCATGCGGTGCAAGCTGCTGTCCCAGTGCAGCCGCGAGATCAGGCTGGCCAAAAAAGCCATGACCACCTCCGCGCCAATGCGCTCCAGGCCATGGACGCCGCCAAAGAAGCCCACCGCCGGCACGGCAGGATCCGGATTGCCCAGTGTCAAAGCCAGCAAGGGCAAGCTGCCGCCGCCCACCGCCACCTGACCGAGTTCATGTTGTTGCAGCAAGGGCCCGGCCTGGCGCAGCAGCAACTCCAGCTCAGCGAGTTCGGGCAAGGCCGGCAGCAAAGAGACGGAGGAAGACACCAGGATCAGATCCGCTGAAGAAAAGGGTTTGGGCGCAAGGCCGGCAAGCATAGCTGCAGGCCCGGCCGGACTCCAGCATCACGCCGCAGCACATGCTGAACGCCTCATATGCGCGTCATCAGATCGTCACAAAGCCAACATAGCCTAGCCGCCATGCAACCCCTCAAAAACGAGCGCTGCAGCGATGCGGACCACTTCCTTCCCGCCGGCTTTGTCGGCAGCCTGCGTCGTCGCATGATCTGGCTGTTGTGTCTGCTTGGCGGCAGCCTGGAGTTGCTGGCCCTGCAAAGGGCGCGCCGACAGCGCTGACGCTCAGTCAGCGCTGGCCGCGGCTCAGTCCGCCGAGCGTTTTTCCGCGCTGGGGCTGTCCGGCAACAAGCAGGCCTCGGCCACCTGCAGGCTGTTGTCGCGGGCGAAGTTCATGACGAAGTCCCAGGCCATGGGCTCAAGGCGGCGCAACTCTTCGTTGACGATCACGCACTTCACACCATTGATCACCCGCGGCACGCACAGTGGCGAGTAGCCGATGTAGGCGCCGATGCCGCCGCGGGCGCCGCCAGGGCGGAAGCAGGACATGGCGCCTGCCAGACGCTCGGCCCAGTCGCTCGGCCGGAAGGTCCGGCCCTCCAGGGTGAGGCCCTGGATGAATACTTCGCGCGATTTAGGGGACTGGCTCATGGGTGGGCGACTTCGACGCCGGGCTGGGTTCCAGCCCCGCGGCCGCGAAAATAGACGGTTTTACGACAGACGCTATTGTGCCTTGGATGTGTTGCGCCGCAGCACAGGCAGCTCGGCAAGACCGGACATTCGCACGCGTCAGGCCGGTGTCAGGGCCTCGGGAAAGACCTGGCCCTTAGAATCCGCCGACGTTTGGGCGAGGTTCCGCAGCGCCGAAACGCCACCCTGTTTGCTTGTCCCCCACCTATGGAGAGTTGATGAACGCCCCCGTTGTCCCGTCTGCTGTTGTGCCGTCTGAACCTCACGTGATGCAAACCTATGGCCGCCTGCCCATCGCCCTGGCGCGCGGTGAAGGCTGCTGGGTCTGGGACGTGAACGGCCGACGATACCTGGACGGGCTGGGCGGCATCGCCGTCAACACCCTGGGCCATGCGCATCCGCGCCTGGTGCCGGCCCTGCAGGCGCAGGTGGCCACGCTGATGCACAGCAGCAACTACTACCACGTGCCCTTGCAAGAGCAGCTGGCCGCCAAGCTGTGCGAGCTGTCCGGCCTGGACGTGGCCTTCTTCTGCAACAGCGGCCTGGAGGCCAACGAAGCGGCACTCAAGATCGCCCGCAAATTCGGCAACGACCGCGGCAACCATGCACCCGAGGTGATGGTGTTCGAGGGCGCCTTCCATGGCCGCTCTATCGCCACCCTCTCGGCCACTGCCAACCCCAAGATCCATGCCGGCTTCGGCCCCTTGGTGCCCGGCTTTGTACGCGTGCCGCTGAATGATCTGCCTGCCGTTGAAGCGGCGCTGGACGCCCATCCGAACATCACCGCCATCTTCCTGGAAACCATCCAGGGCGAAGGCGGCATCAACGAGTCGCGCATCGAATTTCTGCAAGGCCTGCGCCGCATCTGCGACCAGCGCGATCTGCTGCTGATGCTGGACGAAGTGCAGTGCGGCATCGGCCGCACCGGCAAGTGGTTCGCCCACCAATGGGCCGACATCCGCCCCGATGTCATGCCCTTGGCCAAGGGCCTGGGTTCGGGCGTGCCCATCGGCGCCGTGGTCTGCGGCCCACGCGCCGCCAAGATCATGCAGCCGGGCAACCATGGCACCACCTTCGGCGGCAACCCGCTGGCCATGCGCGCCGGCGTTGAGACGCTGAAGATCATGGAAGAAGACGGCCTGCTGGCGCATGCCGAGAAGGTCGGCGGCGAGCTCAAGGCCGCCCTGAAAGCGGGCCTGGAAGGCGTGCCTGGTGTCGTCGAAGTGCGCGGTCAGGGCCTGATGCTGGGCGTGGCCCTGGATCGCCCCTGCGGTGTCTTGCTGCAGCGCGCGGCCGATGCCGGCCTGATGATCAGCGTCACCGCCGAACGCGTGGTGCGCCTGGTGCCCGCCCTGATCCTGAGCAGCGAAGAAGCCTCTCAGATCGCCGCCATCCTCGTGCCCTTGATCAAAGCCCTCCTGGCGGAGCCCAAGGCATGAAGCCCGGCCAAGGCCTGATGCGCCACTACCTTCAATTCAAGGACTTCCGCGCCGAGGAATACGCCCATCTGTTTGAGCGCGCCGCAATCATCAAGCGCCGCTTCAAGAACTACGAGCGCTACCAGCCCCTGGCAGACCGCACGCTGGCCATGATCTTCGAGAAGGCCAGCACGCGCACGCGCGTCAGCTTCGAGGCCGGCATGTACCAGATGGGCGGCTCGGTGGTCCACCTGACCACCGGCGACAGCCAGCTGGGCCGCGCCGAGCCCATCGAGGACAGCGCCCGCGTGATCAGCCGCATGGTCGACTTGGTGATGATCCGCACCTTCGAGCAGACCAAGATCGAACGGTTCGCGGCGCACTCGCGCGTGCCCGTGATCAACGGCCTTACCAACGAGTACCACCCCTGCCAGATCCTGGCCGATCTGTTCACCTTCATCGAAGCGCGCGGCATGAACCAGCGCGGCATCGTTGATGTCGACTGCCTCAAAGGCCGGGTCGTGGCCTGGGTGGGCGATGGCAACAATATGGCCAACACCTGGCTGCAGGCGGCGGAGATCCTGGGCTTCACCGTCCATGTCAGCACGCCCAGCGGCTACGAGGTGGACGCCCAGGTCGCCGGCATCCAGAACAGCGATTGCTACAAGGTGTTCAAGAACCCGCTCGACGCCTGCCGCGGTGCCGACCTGGTGACCACCGATGTCTGGACCAGCATGGGTTATGAGGCCGAGAACGACAAACGCCGCGAGGCCTTTGCCGACTGGTGCGTCGATGCCGAGATGATGGGCGTGGCCAAGCCCGACGCCCTCTTCATGCACTGCCTGCCGGCCCACCGCGGCGAAGAGGTGACCGCCGACGTGATCGACGGCCCACAGTCCGTCGTCTGGGACGAGGCGGAGAATCGCATGCATGTGCAGAAGGCACTCATGGAGTACCTTCTGCTGGGTCGCATCGGCTGAACAGCCGATGTGAGCCAAGCCCGCCAGGGCTGCATGCGATTCGGGGCGCACTCACTTGGCGCCCGCCAAGTGAAGCCGCGCCAGCGGCGGGTGCGCACCAAAACAGAATGCACGTGCAAAAGGCACTCATGGAGTACCTTTTGCTCGGACGGATCGGCTGAGAGCCGAGACGCGCCCCGCCAGGGCGCATTCTGTTTGGGTTTGGCTCACTTTGCATCGCAAAGTGAAGCACTGTCAGGCGCGGCCAAGACCAGAATCGCATGCATGTGCAAAAGGCTGAGTCAGGACCGAAGACAGGCCCGACGGCCTGTCTGACGCCTGACGAAGGCCAACCCTTGTCCGCAAGGGCTGGCACTCATGGAGTACCTTCTGCTCGGCCGCATCGGCTAACAGCCGCCGCATGCGGCCCGCTCACCGCGGCCGCACACTCCCCGTCAGACTCCCCGGAGGGTAGTGTTTGACGAACTCGCGCCACACTTGCCCCGACTTGGCCGCGCGTTCCAACAGCGCCAGCAGGCTCTGACGATCGGCCTCCGACAAGGCGGTCTTGGACACGTACACACCACTCTCGCCCCAGGGCAGTTCGTCCACCGGCTCATAGCGCAGTTGCTCCAGCAGAGGCCGCACGCGCGCATCGCCCAGCAAGGCACCCACCAGAATGCTGGGCGCCATCACCGTGACTTCGGCCATGCCATTGCCCAACATGCGCGCCACCGAAACGGCATCGGACGCCAATGACAAACGCCCCTGCTGATCCAACTCCTTGATCAAGGCCTGGTAGGACTCGCCGTAATCAAAACCCCGCACCAGCACCACGCGCATCTCGCGCCGGGCCTGCAACTCGGCCAGGCTGCGCAGCGGTGCACGCTCGGAGCTCAGAGAAATCAGGGTCGCCCGGCTGCTGACCATGGGCACAAACACCCCGGACTCGTCACGTTTGGGCGTGCGTGTCGCCGGCACCAGCAGATCGGCGCGGCCGGTCTCGAACATCAGCTCCTGCCGCGCCCGCGGCACGACGGAGAACTTCAACGGGCAGCCCTCCCGCGCCACACTGTTGCGCAAAACCTCCGGGTAGACACCCGCCACCTCTTCACCCGCCACCGTGACGCTGAGCCCGATCGGCGCCACTGGCACGGCAATGTCCCGCGAGCAGACGGACTGTGCCCAGGCGCTCCACGGCATGGCCACTGAAGCGAGCGCCACAAGCCAAATCGAGCAATCCCTTTGAAACCCCACCACTCCATCGCACCACGGCCACCGCAACATCAGGCACCTTTTGAGAATTGTGAGAAGCAAGCCCGCACGAAACTGAGAAAGCCAGGTCTCGATTTGAATTTCCGCTGGACGCAACGCATGGAGCGACCGGCCCGTGCGCGGATCGCCAGCAGCTTACGCGATCTGGCGTTTACGCGTGTCGCCACTGCGCCAATGTAGGGGCGGGTCATTCCCGTTGAAGTTTGCGCAGACTGGCAGCAAGCTGCTGACGACCCGAGTGCGCAAATTGCGCCGTCACACCCACCCGATTTCGCCGGCCCTCCTCGCCCTTCTTCTGGCCTCCCTGCCTTCAGCCTGCCGTCAGCAGCTCATGGCAAGCTCGACCTCGCCATGAAAATTGCCCTCATCTCCGACATTCATTCCAATGCACAGGCTTTCGCCGCGGTGCTCGAGCATGCCCAGGCACAGGGCGTCAATGACTACGCCTTGCTCGGCGATTTCGTCGGTTATGGCGGCGACCCAGCTTGGGTGCTGGACAAGGTGGCCGAGTTGGTCGGGCAAGGTGCAGCGGCCGTCATGGGCAACCACGATGCCGCCGTGGTGCAAGGCAGCTCCAGCAGCATGCGCGAAGACGCGCGTCTGGCCGTCGAATGGACCCATGCGCGCCTGAGCCCGGCTCAGCTCGCTTTTCTGGCCCGGCTGCCGATGAGCGTCACCCGCGAAGACCGGCTCTACGTCCATGCCAATGCCTTCGACCCGGGCGGCTACGAATACATCCAGGGCCGCCTGGAAGCCATGCGCAGCCTGCATGCCACCGAATGCCGCTACACCTTCTGCGGCCATATGCACGAGCCCATGCTTTACCACTTGAGCTTGACCGGCAAGGCGGGTGAATTCACGCCTGCCGCGGGCGTCACCATTCCCTTGCTGCCGAACCGCCAATGGCTGGCCATCCCGGGCTCCTGCGGCCAGCCGCGCGACGGTAACCCGGCTGCCTGCTACGCGATATTCGACAGTACGGCCGGCGAACTCAGCTTCCAGCGTGTGGCCTACGACGCCGAAGCCGCCGCCGCTCAAATCCGTGCCGCCGGCCTGCCCGAGCGGCTGGCGGCCCGTCTGCTGCAGGGCGAGTAGCATCAGGGTAAAAGGCAAGACCTGACCCTATCCCGGCTGGACCACGGCACCCTAGCCTTCACTGGCCTCCGAACAGGACTCTCTTCACCATGCCCAGCTCCGCTTCCGGACCTCTCAGCACCCAGCTCATCGCGCCGCCCCTGGGGCCGCTGGAACCGGGCATGGAGCTGGACGGCTTCCGCCTGGAAGAGCGCATGCACCAGGGCGGCATGGCCCATATCTGGCGCGTCACCCGGCTGCAGCCCAAGCCGGGCGAGGACTTCCCGCTGATCATGAAGGTACCGCGCATCAAGGGCGGCGAAGACCCGGCCACCATCGTCGGCTTCGAAGTCGAGCAGATGCTGATGCCGGCGCTCAAAGGCCCACATGTGCCGCGCTTCGTGGCCCGCGGCGACTGGACACGACAAGCCTATATCGTCATGGAGCAGGTACAGGGTCAGTCCCTGCGCCCGCGCCTGGACGAGGCACCGCTGCCACTGGACGAGGTGGTGGACATCGGCATCCGTGTCGCCACCGCCTTGCAGGACTTGCACCGCCAGCATGTCGTGCACCTGGACATCAAGCCCAGCAACATCATGTTCCGGCCCGACGGCCTGGCCGTGCTGGTGGACTTTGGCCTGTCGCGCCACGACCACCTGCCCGATCTGCTGGAAGAAGAGTTCTCCCTGCCCATGGGCACAGGGCCGTACATGTCGCCCGAGCAGGTGCAATTCGTGCGCAACGATCCGCGCAGCGATCTGTTCGCCCTGGGCGTCATGCTCTACCACCTGGCCACCGGCGAGCGGCCCTTCGGCCAGCCCAGCTCGGTGCGCGGCCTGCGCCGCCGGCTTTACATCGAACCGGTACCACCGCGCGCCATCGACCCCGAACTGCCCCCTTGGTTCCAAGAAGTCGTCTTGCACTGCCTGGAGGTCAAGCCTGAACGCCGCTACCAAAGCGCGGCCCAGCTGGCCCTGGATCTGCAGCAACCCGAGGGTGTGACCCTGACCCGCCGCGCCGAGAAGATGACGGGCAGCAGCAGTCTCAAGACCCTGAAGCGCTGGTTCTTCGCCCTCGGCTCGGAGCCGGCGCCGCAGGCCACCGTCAGCACCCAGGTGACACGCAGCCCCATCATCATGGCCGCCGTCGACACCCAGCACGCCACACCCGCCCTGCTCGACCAATTGCGCGAGACCGTGCGTCGCATCGTTCAGACCGAGCCGGGCGCCCGCTTGGCCTGCGTCAGCGTGATGAAGACCGCCCGAATTGGCATGGACGAGCTGACCGACAAGGATGGCAAGAGCGTGCATGTGAAGCAGCTGATTGCCCTCAAGCACTGGGCGCGACCGATCAGCAAGGCACTGAATCTGGAGGACGGCCGCCTGACCTTCCATGTGCTTGAGGCGCCCGACGCGGCCACAGCCATCATCGAATTTGCAGCCAAGAATGGTGCCGACCACATCGTCATGGGCGCACGCGGCGCCTCGGCCTTGCGACGCTATCTGGGCAGTGTCTCGGCTCAGGTGGTGACACAGTCGGAATGCTCGGTCACCGTGGTGCGTGAGGCGGCTGGCGCCGAGGCCTGAACGGACACCCACAACGGACACCCACGCATGAGCACAACCGAAGGGACGAGCAACCCCTGCATTCCATGCGGCGCCTGCTGCGCCAGTTTTCGCGTGGACTTCGCTCGCGAGGAACTGCAAAGCGAAGGCGGTTGCGTGCCAGACGGTTTGGCGGTCGAACTGACCGCCACCTTGGCCCGCATGCGCGGCACCGACCATGCGCGGCCGCGCTGCGCCGCTTTGGTCGGCACGGTGGGCAAGGCAGCCGGCTGTGGCATCTACGAATGGCGGCCCGGCCCTTGCCGGGAATTCGGGCTGCGCGCGCCCATGGGTATCGGTGATGAGGCCTGCGCACGGGCCCGCGCGCGCCACGGCCTGCCACCGCTGCCCTGAGCCCATCTGACCCAGGCCGCAGCAAGACTCAGTGCAAGCTGGACTTGCGTGTCCGCAACCAGTCAAGCTTGGCGGAATACATCTGCTTCTCACGCTCGTTGCTGCTGTTTTCCAGGGCCAGGGTCATGTGCTTGTGGGCCGCCCTGACGTCGCCCAAGCCGTAGTTGGCCAGGGCCGCCCAAAAGTGGAATTCATGGAAGAAGGCCGAGCGAGCAATCTCGCGGTCAAACAAGGCCTTGGCCTGTTCGAACTCGCCGCGACGCATCGCCGCCACGCCCTGATCAAAGAACTTGTAGGGCGGATGCGGTTGCAGTTCTCGCAGCTTGGCCGCCAGCAGGGCCGACTCCGAACCGGGGCCGCTCTCGTCCAGCACCAGCACCAGATTGGACAAGGCCTGGGTGTTGTCCGGCTCCTGGCGCAAGACATGGCGGAAGCTGGCCTGCGCCAGTTCGGGCAGACCGCGGCGCCGGTAGATCACACCGAGTGTGTTGTAGGCCGCCATCATGCGCGGGTCGGCTTTGAGCGAAGCACGCACCCACCAATAGGCATCGTCGATGGCGCCGGCGGCCAGGCTTTCAGCGGCGCGGTTGTTCATATACATGCCGATCACCGTCTGCTCATCAATCTCCCGGCTGCGCTGGCCGCGGATATCGGCACCTGGCAGAAAGTCGATGGTCAGCTGATCGGCCTCCATGGTGGTGAAGACATGGACTTCGGGCTTGCGGCGCGCCAGGGTCAGATTGACATGTCCGGTCAGGAAGTAAATATCGCCGTGCCGCGACCAGAAGTCCTCGACATAGACGCTCTGATAACGCACCGGCAGCTGCAGATGCTTGGCAAACGCACCGGTCATGATCACCAAGGACAGGCAGTTGCCGCGCCGCTGGTCGAAGGCCTCGGCGGCGTTGCGGGTTCGGTCCGAGTCGTACTCGAGCTGCAGCTGCCCCTTGGTGTAGAGCGAATCGAGCAAGGCATCGCGCGGACCGCGGTTGCGAATCTGGAAGGCGATCTCGCGGTCGAGATAGTCGCGCATGGCCGGGCTCAGGGCGAAGACCTGCTCCGGGTCCATGTTCTTGGTGCTGGGCTTGAAGAGCTGGTCATGGAACAGCTCCTGCATGGGCGCGTGCGGCGGCGGTGCGACCGCGGCGCAAGCCCCCAGCAACAGGGTGCACAGCAAGACCGAAAGCGTACGCAAGGCAAGCATATTCATGGCTCTTCCTTTCCCGAAACCCGGCAAGCCCGCACGAGGCTCCACAAGGCCAGACCCCAGCAAACGGCAGGGTCCAACGCTTCAAAGTGTAGTCATCCGCCTGGCGCCTGCAGCCCCAGATGAATACCCATGACTTCTGGCTGCGCGCGACCATGATTCAAAGCCAGGCTTGCAACCAGCCCAGACCCTCTGCCGTGGCATGAGGCCGCTGGCCGCGAGCGGGCCGGTACTCACAGCCGATCCAGCCCGCATAACCCAGCTGGTCCAGCAGCTGAAACAGGTAGCGGTAGTTCAGCTCGCCGACATCGGGCTCATGACGCTCGGGCACACCGGCCACCTGGATGTGGCCGATGCGGCCACCAGGCAAGTAGTGGCGGATCTTGCTGGCCAGATCACCCTCGCTCACCTGCAGGTGGTACAGGTCCATCTGCACCATGACATGGGGCGAGCCAATCTCGTCCAGCAGTGCGTGTGCTTGCGCCTGCCGGTTCAGAAAGTAGCCGGGCATGTCTCGCTCGTTGATCGGCTCGATCATGATTTGCACGCCCTGCCCGGCCGCTGCCGCTGCGGCATAACGCAGATTCTCCAGGTAGGTGAAATGGCAGTCCTCCAGCCTCTGATTCGAAGGCACGACGCCCGCCATGACATGGATGCGCGAGCAAGCCAGTGCTTTGGCAAAGGCCAGGGCTTGGTGGATGCCAGCCCGGAACTCGGCCTCGCGGCCGGGCAAGCAAGCCAGACCGCGCTCGCCCGCATCCCATTCACCCGGCGGGGCATTGAAAAGCACCTGCTGAAGCTGATTTTCATGCAGCCGGGCGGCCAGCTCTTCGGGCGCAAAGGCATAAGGAAACAGGAATTCAACCGCCTGGAAGCCATCGCGCGCGGCGGCGGCAAAGCGGTCGAGGAAATCCAGCTCCGTGTAGAGCATGGACAGATTGGCAGCAAAGCGGGGCATGGCAGGTCCGGGCAGCAAACGGTTTGGTAACCCGATTGATTGTGTCCCGCCAGGCCGGACTCACTAAGATGCCTGCCATGAAACTCGCACTGATCGCCCACGACGGCAAGAAAAACGAGATGGTCGCCCTGGCGGCCGAGTTCAAGGCCTTTTTGCAGGGCTGCCAGCTGATGGCCACCGGCACCACCGGCGGCCGCCTGGTGGCCGAGCTGGGCCTGAGCGTGGAGCGCCTGCTCAGCGGCCCACACGGTGGCGATTTGCAGATCGGCGCGCGCCTGGCCGTCGGCGAGGTGGATGCAGTGATCTTTCTGCGCGACCCGATGACGCCGCAGCCGCACGAACCCGACATCAATGCCCTGGTGCGCGCCTGCGACGTGCACAACGTTCCCTGCGCCACCAACACGGCCGGCGCCCGGCTGATGCTGGAGCGCTGGACTCAGCTGGGCTGAGGGCGAGCCGACTCAGCGCTCGACCAACACGAGAGCCGTGCGCCCCGGCACATTGACCCGGCCGCTGGCGGCATCCAACGCGAACTCCCGCTTCGGCCGCGGGTCCGCCGCCCCGGGCGCCAGATGCACCGGGTGAAGCGCATAGCGCCGCCCGGCGATCTCGGGCAGCTGCAAGACCTGCGCCTCAGGGCTGGTGTTGAGGAAATAAGCCAGGCGGGCAAAACCCTCGTCCTTCAGGCCCTGGCCGTCGATTTCAGCGGCGAGCACCAGCGGATTCTGTGACGGGCCGGTGTTGAGAAAACGCAGGCGTTGGCGGATCTCGGCCGCACTGCTCAGGCGCAGCAGGCGGCTGCTGGCGCGGATCTTCAGCAGGTCCCGAAAGCCATCGCGCATCCAGGCGATCTCGGCCGGGCCGGGGGCGATGCCCGGGTCGGCCAGCAAAGGCGCCAGCCAGGGGTACATGGCCTGGTTGTCGGCGGCCGGCGGCAGGCCGGTGCCGAAGAAGTTGCGCTGGTAGCTCCAGTCCAGGCGGTTGAACCAGTCGCCCGAGTCGTAGCTGTTGCGGTCCAGCGATTTGGAGCGCATCACATCGATGCCAGCGTGGAAGTAGGCCACGCCCTGGCTGAAGGCCGTCAGCGCCGCGCCCAGCAGCTGCACGCGCGCCCGCTCGGCGCGCGACGTGTCCTGGGGCAGCTTGAGCACATTGATGTCGAACAGGGTCTGGTTGTCATGGTTGTCCACGTAATTGACCACCTCGCCGGGCTCGGAGACGTAGCCGGCTGGCTGATCGCCGTAAGCGATCTGCTCCGCGCGCAGGCGCGGGCCGCGCCAGGTGTCCAGCTCGAAGTCGCGCAGCGAGCCGGCCAGGCCCACGCGCAGCAGGTCGGCGCTGGACATCAGCTGCGTGGCCGCTGCCGGCGTGCCGACATGGCGGTTGGGCGTATATCCCAGACCGTTGAGCCAGCCCTGGTTTTTCAACACATCGAGGCCGTTGTCGCCGGCGCTGCCGCCACGGGCGGCGTCACGGGCGCGGTCGCTGAAGGTACCGATGCCGCTGCCGTTCAGTGAGAGCTGGGAGGCTTGGACAAAGCGGGCGCCGTTGGCCACCTCGCCGAAGTTCCAGCCCTCGCCGATCAGCTGCACCGGCTGGCCGGCGGCCGCATTGACGCGCTGCTGCAGCGCCTCCATCACCGCGCGCGGCTGGTGGGCCATGAGATCGAATCGGAAAGAATCGATGCGGTACTCGCGCGCCCACATCGCCACCGAGTCGATCATCAGCTTGGCCATCATGCGCTGCTCGGTGGCCGTGTTGTCGCAGCAGGTCGAACGCTCGACCTGGCCCTTGGCATCGAGGCGCTGGTAGTAGCCAGGCACGATGCGATCGAGCACCGAATGGCGCCCCTGGCCGCTGGCTGCCGTGTGGTTGTAGACCACGTCCATGCCCACGCGCAGGCCCGCCCGGTGCAGGGCCTGCACCATCTGGCGGAACTCGCGGATGCGGCGCTCGCCGCGCTGCGCATCGCTGGCATAGCTGCCCTCCGGCGCGCTGTAGTGCCAGGGGTCGTAACCCCAGTTGAAGCAATCCTGGGCCGCTTCTTTCATCACCGCGGCCTGCTGGGTGGGGCTGTCGGGTGCGGCCGATTCGGGCACCAGCGGCGTGCGACAGCCTTGCTCGGGCACGCTGGCCAGATCGAACACAGGCAGCAGGTGCACATCGGTCAGGCCGGCCTGAGCCAGGGCGCGCAGGTGGCGCATGCCTTGCGAGCCGGCCTGGGTGAAGGCCAGGTATTTGCCGCGCTGCGCCGGCGGCACGCTGGCGTCGCCGATGGAGAAGTCGCGCACATGCAGCTCGTAGATCACCATATCGGTGGACTGCCGCACGCGGGCCGAGGCCTGGCGATGCGCACGGCGGTCATGCCAACCGGCCGGCTGCAGGCGTGGATCGGCCCAATCGACCACCATGCTGCGCGCCGAATCGGCGCTGAGGCTCAGCGAGTAAGGATCGGTCACCCGGTTGCGCACCCGCCCCAGGCCCGGCACCCAGACCTCGACCAGGTAGCGGTAATAACTGCCGCTCAGATTCGCAGTCAGGCGCTGTTGCCAGAGGCCGCTGCGCGGATCAAAAGCCAGCGCTTCCACGGCCTGCGCCGGGCTCTCGGGCCCAACGTAGCGGCAGAGGAAGACCTGCTGTGCGGTCGGTGCCCAGAGCTTGAATTCCGTCTGGCGCCCCCTTTTCACCACCGCGCCCAGCTCACCCGCCGCTCCGGCCGCATCAGCGTAGAGCGCATCGAGGGCACCCGGCGTCTGCAAGCCGGTGACCGCGAGCACCTGCCCAGCCGCGTCTTCCTTGACCAGCAAGAGCTCGCCACGCAAGAGCTGGGGCAAGCGTGCTTGGTCAGCCGCATTCAGGGCCAGGCGCAAGCCGGGGCCGAAGAATTCGAGGTACTTGAAGCGTTGCGCCAGCTCAGGCGGCAGCGGGGCCTCGCTGGGCGCCAGCTCGATGCGCTGCTCCACGCCCTGGGCTGCCGCTCCTGCTTTGACCTGCACACCACCGCGCGCGCTGGCCAGCAGGGCCACGCGCTCGCCGGGCGCCAGGCTCTGGCCCGGCCATTGCAGCAAAGCGGGGCTCATGGCAAAAGCGCGGGCCTCGGGCGCGGCCATCGCGGCCGGCTGCAAGACGGTGGCTGAATCGGCGCTGTCGCAGGCGGCACGCAACTCAGCGGGCGAAGCCGAGGCCATCGCGGCCCAGGCGGCACTCGACAGCAAGTTCAGCGCGAGGATCAGGCCAAGTCGGGAGGGAGATAGGGAAGTCATCGACAGCAATCCGTTCGGTGCAATGTGTGAAGTCGCTGCGCCCACATGATCCGCAGCCCGACGCCAAAATAGTAGCAAAACTACATCAATAGCAACAGCACGGATTCCATGAGCCTCACAAAGCATCTAAGCTTTTCATCATTGAAATTTTGTCGAGGCGCGCCCCATGAAACGTAATTCAATTACAAAATCTGAAAGCCGCCTTCCAAGGCTGAGACGCGTGCTCCCCAGCCTGGCACTCGGTGCCGCCCTGGTCAGCGGCACCAGCCTGGCCGCCCCGCCGGTGGATCTGTCGCTCGTGCCCCCTCGCCCCAAGGCCAGCACCCTGCCCCCGGGCTGGGAACATGGCGCCTTCATGGAAATCTTCGTGCGCGGCTACCAGGACAGCGATGGCGATGGCATCGGCGACTTGCGCGGCCTGATCCAGCGCCTGGACTATCTCAAAGATTTGGGCATCAGCGGCATCTGGCTGATGCCCATCACCGCCAGCGCCGACCACGACCATGGCTATGCCACCACCGACTTCCGCCGCATCGAGTCCCAGTACGGCAGCCTGCGCGATTTCGACGAGCTGATCCGTCAGGCCCACCGGCGCGGCATCGGCGTCATCATCGACTATGTGATCAACCACGCCTCGCACGAACACCCGCTGTTCCAGCAGGCGCTGAAAGATCGCCGCAGCCCCTACCGCGACTGGTTTGTCTGGCAGGACAGTGAGCCCCAGGGCTGGGACATCTGGGGCAAGAACCCCTGGACCGTGGCCACCTCGGCCGCCGATGGGAGCAAGCTGGGCGCCTACTTCGGCACCTTCGGCCCGCACATGCCGGATTTCAATCTACGCCACCCGGCCGTGCTCGACTACCACCGCAGCAGCCTCCGCTTCTGGCTGAACCGCGGCCTGGACGGCTTCCGGCTCGACGCCGTACCGCACCTGATCGAGAACAACGCCGTCGACTGGAACGACCAGCCCGAGAGCCGCCGCCTGAGCCGCGAGCTGCAAGCCCTGATCAAGCAGTACCCGCGCCGCCATGTGGTCTGCGAAGCGACCGCCAACCCGCAGCAGTACGCCCGCCCCGAGGTCTGCGGCAGCGCCTTTGCCTTCGGCCTGGAGGCGCAGATGATCAAGGCCGCGCGCGGCGAGACCGCTGCCGTGGGCGAGATCGCCCGCATCCTGAGCCAGGCCCCGAGCACCATGGCCAATGTGCTGGCCAACCACGACATCTTTGCCGGCGCGCGCGTCTGGGACCAGCTCGGTGGCGACGAGGCACGTTACAAGCTGGCAGCCGCCAGCTACCTGCTCGCACCGGGCACGCCCTTCATCTACTACGGCGAAGAGATCGGCATGGCCGGCGTCTCGCAGCTGCCCGGCGACGAGCCCCTGCGGGCCCCCATGAGCTGGACGGCTGACATCAGCGGCTTCACTTCCAGCGCCACGCCCTACCGCCCGCTTTCACCCAATGCCGCCAGCCACAACGCCGCCGCGCAGGCGCGCGATCCTGGCTCGCTGCTGAACTTCTACAAAGCCATGATCGCCCTGCGCCGCCAGCTGCCCTCGATCGCGCGCGGCAGCTTCATCCAGGCCCAGACCGAGGATCAGGTCTTGAGCTTCCAGCGGCGACTCGGCGATGAGCTGAGCCTGGTGCTGATCAACTATGGCGAGCAGGCCGCCACGCAGGCGGTCAGCGGCCTGCCTGCGGGCGCCCTGCTGCAGCAGGCCTACCCGAAGACCGCGGCGCAGGCCAGCCTGGGCAGCGACGCGCAAGGCCAAGCCCTGCTGCGGGCACCCGCCCGATCCGTGCAGGTCTGGCGTTTGGATTTACCCCAGAAAGGCCGACCATGAAGCGCCTGCAGCTCGCCGCCCTCCTCCTGGCCGCTACCCTGCTGCCCAGCAGCCGCAGCCAGGCGCAATCTGTGGAGCAGATCGAGCCGCCCAGCTGGTGGGCCGGCATGAAGGAGCCGCGCCTGCAGTTGATGTTGCAGGGCTCGCAGCTCGGCAGCCTGCGCCCGCGGCTCCATCAGCCCCATGCCGGCGTGCGCCTGCTGCCACCCGAGCGCGTGGCCAGCCCGGACTACCTGTTTCTGAACCTGCACATCGCCGCCACCGCCCGGCCGGGCACGCTGCAGATCGATCTGCTGAAGCCCGACGGCCGCGTCGCCCAGCGCCTGAGCTATGCCCTGCAGGCGCGCGCACCCGGCTCGGCCCAGCGCCAGGGCTTTGGCCCCCAGGATGCGATCTACCTGCTGGTGCCCGATCGTTTCGCCAAGGCCGGCGAGAGCGTCTCGAACGCCGAGATGCTCGAGGCCGAAGACCGCAGCCAGCCCGGCGGCCGCCACGGCGGCAACCTCGCCGGCCTGCGCCAGCACCTGGACTACATCGCCGGCCTGGGCTTCACCCAGATCTGGCCCACACCCCTGGTCGAAAACAACAGCGCCAGCTACAGCTACCACGGCTATGCGGCCACCGACTTCTACCGCATCGACCCGCGCTTCGGCCGCAATGAGGACTACCGCGATCTGGTGGCCGAGGCGCGGAACAAAGGCCTGGGCGTGATCCAGGACATCGTGCTCAACCACATCGGCGCCGGCCACCGCTGGATGCGCCAGCTGCCCGAGCCCGACTGGCTCAATCAGTGGCCGGGCTACACCGAGACCCACCATGCGCGTCTGAGCCTGCTCGACCCGCACGCCGCCGCCAGCGACCGCGAGCGCTTTGTCAGCGGCTGGTTCACGCGCGGCATGCCCGACCTGAACCAGCGCAACCCGCGCGTGGCCCGCTACCTGACGCAGATGAGCATCTGGTGGGTGGAATACGCCGGGCTCTCGGGCCTGCGCACCGACACCTACTCCTACTCCGACCGCGGCTTTCTCGCCGACTGGTCACGGCGCCTGATGCAGGAGTACCCGCACCTGAACCTGGTGGGCGAGGAATGGAGCCCGCACCCGGCCGTGGTGGCCTACTGGCAGCGCGGCAAGCGCAATCACGACGGCTACACCTCCCACATGCCCAGCATGATGGACTTCCCTTTGCACGGTGCCTTGCTCGCCGGCCTCAAAGAAGACGACGGCCACGACAGCGGCCTGACCAAGCTCTACGAAGCCCTGGCCCACGATTTCCTCTACCCCGATCCACAGCGCCTGGTGCTGTTCGAAGGCAACCACGACACGCCCCGCTTGTTCAGCGCGCTAGGGCAAGACCTGGCCCTGTGGAAGATGGCCCTGCTCTACCTGGCCACCGCGCCGCGCATCCCACAGTTCTTCTACGGCGACGAGCTGCTGCTCACCAGCCCCGCACAGCGCGACGACGGCCGGGTGCGCGCCGACTTCCCCGGCGGCTGGGCAGGTGATGCAGCCAATGGCTTCACGGGCCAAGGCCTGAGTGCCGAGCAGCAAGAAGCCCAAGCCCTGGTGCGCCGGCTCTTCAACTGGCGCAAGAGCGCCCCAGCCTTGCACGGCGGCCGCAGCACGCACTACGCCCCCATGGACCAGGTCTATGCCCTGTTCCGCCAGGGCGGCGGGCAGACGGTGATGCTGCTGCTGAACAAGGCCAAAGAGCCGCGCCGGGTCGACATGACGCGCTTCCGCGAAGCCTTGGGCAGCCACAGCGAGGGCCGCGATGTGCTCAGCGGCCAGACGCGGCGCTGGGGCGAGAGCCTGGAGCTGCCGGCCCGCTCGGCCCTGCTGCTGGAATTGCGCTGATGCTCTGATGCACTGAGGCGCAAACGCACAAGGGCCTCAGCTGCTGCGCCCCAGCAGCGCCGCCATGCGCGCCAGCTTGGGCTTGACCACCGGCGTGGTCAGCATGGTGCTGCCCACCGCCATCAGCAGCAAGGCGGTGAAGCTCTCCTGGGTGATGATTTGTTTGTCCAGCAGGATGTTGGCGAAGATGATCATGATCAGCGCCTTGGTCTGCAGCAGCCAGCCAATCAGCGAGGCCTCGCCCGGCTGCCAGCGCAGGATGCGCCCGGCCATGTGCACGCCGATCAGCTTGCCCGCGACCGAGGCGACCAAGAGCCCGGCCGCCGCCAGGAAGACCATGCTGCCGCCCACGCCCCAGTTGGTGCGCAGGCCGGTGCTGAGGAAGAACACCGGCATGATGACCAGCAGCACATGGTGGCGCAGGCTGTCGAGCTGCTTTTGATCGAACCAATCGGCATCCATGATGGCGCCGGCCAGGAAGGCGCCGACCATGTAATGCAGGCCCGACCAGTCGGCACCGAAGCCGCACAAGGCCAGCCAGATCAGGCTGACGAACCAGCGGTCGCTGGCACTCAGGCGCGCCATCAGGCGGCGGAACAAGGCGCCCACGATGATGAAGGCCAGCACAAAGGCCAGTTGCTTGCCGACGCGATGCCAGTCCATCAGGATCAAGGCCAACACGCCCCAGATCGCCACATCGTCCACGCTGGCGTAGCGCAGGATGCGCTGGCCAAGCGGACGGCGCAGGATGTCCATTTTTTCCATCAGCAGGATCAGGATGGGCAGGGCCGTGACCGCGCAGGCCATGCCCACGCCCAGTACAAACTGCCAGTCCAGGGCCTTGGGGCCGATCCATCCGCTGCCGGCCAGCATCACCAGGGCCGCGCCGCAACCAAAGAGCAAAGGCATGCCCAGCGCCAGGCCGGCCGTGATGCCGCTCTCGCGCCGGTGCTGCCATGCGGCCTTGAGATCCAGCTCGATGCCGGCGATCCAGACAAAGAGCATCACCGCCCACCAGGCAATGCCATTGAGCGACTGGATCACGGCCGGGTTGAAGACGAATTGGTAGTACTCGGGGAAGGCCGCACCGAGCACACCCGGGCCCAGCAAGATGCCGGCAATGATCTGCACCACCACCAGGGGCGCGAAATGGTCGGTCCTGAACAGCCGCCACACCAAGTAAGGCACGCTCAGGATGATGAGCATGGCGATCAGGAAAATTTCGGTCGTGTTCATGGGCGCAGGAATGAAGAGGCGCGCGAATGGTAGGCGGTCTCCCGAGCGCTTCTGCCTAGGGCTTGCACCGCTGTGGGCGCAGAAAGAACTTGGGTGTAACTGGCGCTGAGGCTGTGGGGGCTCGTGCGGGGCACGGGCGCGTCTCAAGGGCGGGGGTGGCCGGCGGTGCCCGCGAATGAACCGGGGCACGCCGGGGAACGATTCATTCGTTCAGTTACTCGCTCGCCTCCAGCAACTCCAAAATTTCCCGCAGCAAAGTTTCAAATCGACCGCATACCGTTTCCATCAGCTTCGCCGCATCGTCAAAGTCTGGCGCAGCAACAAGCAGCGGCGCTTCAAAGACCGAATACGCCGGCATGACTTCTGGGTTCACCCACTTCGCGCCCCTTAGCTTTTTCCAGTACTGGATCTGAACATCCTTAGTTTGCCCCAGAAGCCACAGCTCAAAGTTTGCCTTTTGATGATTGAAAACCAAGGCGAGCTTGAGCTTCTTGCTCTTGAGATACTCATTCTGCAAGTAGAAGTACGTGAAATCGATGTATCCATGCAGAATGCCCGCAACCGAGAACTCGGCTTGGTATCTTTTCGAGAATTCGGTTCTTAAATTCTGAACCACACCGACCAGGTCTTGGTAGGTTCTTTGAAGTTCGCCGCTGGAAAATGCACTTTTGTAGGCGGGTATGCGGGCGTTCAGACTTCGACTCGACACCAGAGGTTTCCTCCAAAATCAATCAGGGCAACTTAATATTTAAGACTTGACCCCGAATTTGTATGACCCCGAATTTGTACGGGCGTTCAGACTCTGGCTCTGCATCAACCTTTCCCCTCCAAAATCAATTTGCACACAACGTTAGAGGTAAGGGGCTGGCTGGAGGCGGCACGCCGGAAGCCCGTCCCGCTTGACCGAAGGGTTAGGCATTCTTATTATCCGTAGGCTAAAAGGTTATTGATTTCAAGAGATCAGCATCCGCCCTGAAATAGTTCTCTGAGTTGGGATTTGATGTGAATCGGGGTCGCCATGCCGCCGGCACGGAGGACGCATACCCACAGCTTAGATAGCTGTAGTCACGGTCATGGTAGTCACCGCGCTCGCCAAGAACAGCGTGGAGATAAAACCCGACAAAGCCACCGCCAAAGATGTATTCGGAGCCTTTAGCCAGCACTGAGCCACCGCGAGTAGCCTGAACACTATAGCTAAGTTGGTAGAGCGGCCCCCACCATCGGCTAGGTACTTGTTCAATTGGCGACACTCTAAAAGAGTATTCACTGACGGGTTCGGCCAGCCGGCTGGAGTGGTCATTCGAGCCCCGGTTTCGATAGGTCGTAGACTGGAAGTTGTTGTAGGCAGGGGTAAATGTTGTGTCGTAGTAACTGATTTTCTTTTGCTCAAGAAATCCCGCCGGCGTGCGGATGTGCTTGCTAGAGTAAAACGCGCGTAAATTTGCCTCATCTAGCAAAAAACCAAGCTGCGGACTGGATAACTTTGTTGGGCCTGCTGTTTTAGGTGGAGCCGATTGACAAAGAGACTCAAACTCCAAGTAGCTGACATATCCCCAAAGAAGCGGTGTTACAACAAACAGTGTAGGGACGAGTGCGAAAAATACTCTCCTGCCGTATCGAGCATCAAGAGTACGGCCGAGCCAAATCCCTGCTGCGACTACCGCCACGGCAATAAGCCACGGCAATGCGGGGGAAAGACCATCAATGCCAAGAGGCCAAGAACAGGCAAAACTGCGATTGCTATTTGCGTCTGCTTAGTCGAAGACTGAGGTTTATTTGTCGGTCTTACTGATGAAAAAATATGTCCAATTATGATGAACGGGGCTATGCCCATAGCTACCCAGATCGTGACTACCGTTAAAAAACTGGGCTGAAACCAGCTAATACAAAAAATCAAAACATCGATAGCCAGTAAGCCATAGGCCACCACGAGAATCGTCTTCCCGATAACCTGAAGCACTGTTTTTGTTTCTGCTTTGGATTCCAAGGGCACGCTTTGCCTAACGTTAATTTGGGGCGACAAAAATGCGCCCGAACGTCGGCGCCATTCGCAGCGCCAAATGTAGTCTATTGGATGCAAGTCGTTCAATCACCACCATTTTTTACCTTATTCACCTGGGCTACAGACCACCAAAACCCCTACTAAAGCATCACAGGATTTTATCGAACAGCGTCCACCGCCCACACTCATTTATTACCTGCGTGGACTCGGGGTCACCATGGATTCGGGGTCAAGTCTTGAATATTAAGTCCCAGCCGCTGAATTCTGAATTCACCTGCCAAATTCGCTTAGTTCTGGTTGCTAGTTGGCGCCCTCACACCAAAATGCGTCTAGTCTTTTTAGATGACACCAAAAACCATCAACTTCGCCTGTCACGGAGATCATCAGAAGCAGAAGCTGATGGCGCGGCAATGAGAGCAACTTAACATTTAAGACTTGACCCCGAATTTGTTTATGACCCCGAATTTGACCCTTGGCCAGAATAAAATGAGGCCCGAAAGTGACATGCCGTTGCGGGCTCAGTTGAGCGAGGGGTAAGACTCACCTCACTCGACGGTAATGTCATAAGTATCTCTGGAGAGGCGCGCCCGTTGGACTGTAACTGGAGCGCCTCTTGCTCTGACCCACTCCGCGACCATGCTAGCGGTAGCCGGGGTAGCGCGAGCGCCCAGTATGACTCCCGTCAGTGCTTCAGGCGGGAACTGATACTCGCCGGGTCCGTCTCGATACTTAAGCATGCGCCATTCGCCTTCGTAACCCCAGTGCGCCGACTTGGAGAACAATGCGGCGTCCAGCATTTCTTCATTCGAATGCCGAAACGGGTTGACCTTGGGGCGTTCCGCGCAGTAGTTGACTGGGTGCGCGTTCGAAAAGTACTCATGCTTTGCGTCGAACCGCAGGCACACACCTTGATGTTGATCTGCATAGTGGGACCAAAGCAGGGGATTGCTACAGTCTGAGGCTACGCAGAGGACGCCAACGATCTCAGTGATCGCAGCCGTGTGCGCTGCCTGCGTGCGCTCAAGAAATCCCGGGCTTCGTGGGCCAATACTGCCGTCGCGAACCCAAGCCAGTGCGTCTGCTATCGCTTGCCTTTCGGGCAGTCCTGGCTGACTTCTTTGCAGCACTCGCTTGCAATAGTCGATGAGTTCGGTGTCTGTAGCTGTCAGGTCAAAGGACGGATAGCAATCAAAGGGATCATTGAAGGCGGATGCCCTGCCGAAAAACATCTTGCTTCCACTGACGATCGAGGCAACGTATTTCGCTGACCCACTGCCGACGGTTCGATACCGATAGAAATAGTCTGGGCGTTGGGGCATGTTTCTGGCGAATCCCACTATGTTTTAGGGCGACAGTTCTGCCGAACAACGTTTACTTGGGTCGACAAAAGTCCGCCCGAACGTCTGCACCATTCGTACCTCCAAGCGCCGCCTGTTCGACGCAAGCCCCTGAATCGTCATTCTCTTCCCCCCCCCTTTTTTTTCTGAAGCCCAGGCGCAAGGGTACTAAAAACTCCGACAAAAGCAGCACATGGCTTCATCGGACAGCGCGCCCTGGCCTCCCACGCCGAACGTCTTTCAGCGTCATCGGCACCAGCCGATATCGCTCTATAGATTCTGAAGACCTTGCGGATGCCTTGCCGGAGACCATTCGCGTCAAGAGGCTCTGAGCCGGCAAGACTGTCGAGCCGATTTAGGCCGAATGCGCTCGCCTATTGGACCTTGCACGCTCGACCAAACGACCGACTGAATGAGTAAATAACCGACGCCCCAACAACAAAGGGAGCCTTTCGGCTCCCCTGGTTGCTCCTGCCCTGCTCAATGCCATGGCAGCGGAGCCCGGCTCTTGCTGGCTTCTGACCTCGTCCAATACCTGGAGAGAGAGTGCCCGCTGCAATAATGCGAAGCTTCGCAGCCGCAGCCGAGCCCGTCCATCCCCCAAGAGTGCGGGCGGGTTATTCCTAGGCCAACTGTGCCAAGCGACCCAACTCAATCAACCAATCAATCAAGCCGGCAGCTGCATCAAGCCCACATCGGCGCGGCCGCTGGCCGCCGTGATCAGGCCCAGCACGCGGCCGGGCTCAGGGCCGACCATGTCCCAGCTGAAGCGCCAGGCCCAGTTGCCGCCCAGCACGCCGGGCACATTCATGCGGTGCTCGCTGCCCAGGCCCAGCACATCCTGCATGGGGAAGACAGCAATATTGGCGACCGAGTTGCAGCAGGCGCGGATCATGGCCCAGTGCACATCGTTCGCATTGCAAGGCAGGTAGGCGCCCGCATAAGCGCGCTCGCGCGCCGAGGCCGTGCTCCACCAACCGTGCACCGTGTCGTTGTCATGGGTGCCGGTGTAAGCCACCGTCTCGCGCGGCCACATGTGCGGCAGGAACTCATGGCTGCCATCGCCGCCGAAACCGAACTGCAGGATCTTCATGCCGGGGAAACCGCATCCCTCGCGCAGGGCATGGACGTCATCGGTGATGAAACCCAAATCCTCGGCCACGATGGGCAGCGGGCCCAGGGCCGCAGCGATGGCATCGAACAAGGCTTGGCCGGGACCTGTCTTCCACTGGCCGCGGCGCGCGTCCGGGCTGTCGCCGGGGATTTCGTAGTAGCCGGCAAAGCCGCGGAAATGGTCGATGCGGAAGACATCGGCCTGGCTCAGCGCGCGGCGCACGCGAGCCGTCCACCAGGCGTAGTTTTCGGCAGCCATGCGGTCCCAGCGGTAGAGCGGGTTGCCCCAGCGCTGGCCATCGGCCGACATGGCGTCGGGCGGCACGCCGGCGACCACGGCGGTCTGGAAGTGTTCGTCCAGCTCGTACAGATCCGGGCGCGACCAGCAATCGGCGCTGTCATGGGCCACGAAGATGGGCAGGTCGCCCATCAGATGCACGCCCTTGCTGTTGGCGTAGGCCTTGAGCGCGCTCACCTGGCTGTCGAAACACCACTGCACAAACTGCCAGAAGCGGAACTCCTCGGCATGGCTCTCGCGCGCCTGCGCCAACGCGGCCGGTTCGCGGCGCGCCAGGGCCGGCGCCCAGGTCCACCAGGCCTGGCCATTCAAAGGCGAGCGGATGGCCATGAAGAGCGCGTAGTCGTCCAGCCAGTCGGCCTGCGCCGGGGCCGCGCACCAGGCAGCGAAGGCGGCGCGGTCCTCGGCACTGGCGCGGGCAAAGAAGCCCTGGGCCGCCAGGCGCAGCTGCTGCTCGCGCCAGGGCAGGACGCGGCCGTAGTCCACCTTGTGGGCCTCAAAACCGCCCTCGGGCAGCTGCGGCGCGGCCAGCCAGCCCTTGGCCACCAGGGGCTCGAAAGCCACCATCCAGGGGCAGCCGGCAAAGGCTGAAACGCCTTGGTAGGGCGAATCGCCGGGGCCGATGGGCGTGGTCGGCAGCAGCTGCCACAGGCGCTGGCCGGCGCTGGCCAGCCAGTCGACGTAAGCGTAAGCATCGGGGCCGAAATCGCCCATGCCATGCGGGCCGGGCAAGGAGGTGATGTGCAGCAGCACACCGGCGCTGCGTTGGGTGAGGTCCATGGGGTGGGTTCTCGTGGGGAAGCAGAAATGAAGAGGGTCAGGAACCTGGGGCTGGGTGCGCCTGGCTCAGCAAGAGCAGGCTGCAGGCCGGAGCGGCCAAGGTGCCGCGATGCTCGGCATGCTCGGCCAGCGTGCTGCGATGTTCGCCATGCTCGGCCAGCTCGCCGCTGCTGTCCAGCAGCAAGCGCCAAGGCCCGGGCGGCAAGGCAAAAGCCTGCAGAGCCTCCGCTGGATTGAAGAGCAGAAGCAGCAAGGGCTCAGATGCTTCACCTTGCAGCAGCCCGGCAAATGCCAGTTCGCCGCCATGGTGCCAGTCTTGCACTTGCATGGCATGGCCATGCGGGCTCAGCCAGCGCAGGCTGGCCGCACAGGACGTGCCAGCCTCACCGAACCAATGCGGCTGGCGCAGCAGCGGGTGGGCGCGGCGCAAAGCGGTGAGGCGGCCCACAAAGGCCGCCAGGCTGCGGTCGGCCTGCGGCCAGTCCAGCCAGCCCAGGGCGTTGTCTTGGCAGTAGGCGTTGTTGTTGCCGCCCTGGCTGTTGGCGATCTCGTCGCCGGCATTGAGCATGGGCGTGCCCTGGGCCAGCAGCAAGCTGGCCAGCATGGCGCGGCGGGCGCGTTCGCGGCGGCGGCACACAAGCGGGTCCTCGCTCGGCCCTTCGACGCCGAAGTTGGCGCAGAGCTCGCCGTCTCGGCCATCGCGGTTGTTCTCGCCATTGGCCTCGTTGTGCTTGCGCGAGTAGCTGACCAGATCGTTGAGCGTGTAGCCGTCGTGGCAGGCCACGAAGTTGACGGAGGCCAAGGAACTGCGCTGGCCATGGTGAAAGACATCGCTGGAGGCGGTGAAGCGGCGCGCGAACTCGCCCCGGCCCGTGCCACCGGCTCCGCCGGCGCCCAGCCAGTAGCCCCGCACGGCATCGCGGAACTTGTCGTTCCACTCGAGGAAGCGGCCCGGAAAACGGCCCAGTTGGTAGCCGTCATAACCCGCATCCCAGGGCTCGGCGATCAGGTGCACACCGGCCAGCACCGGGTCCTGGCGCAAGGCCATGAAGAAGGCGGCATTGCCATCGAAACCATGGCGGGTGCGGCCCAGCACCGGGGCCAGGTCGAAGCGGAAGCCATCCACCCCCATCTCCTGCACCCAGAAGCGCAGGGAATCGAGCACCAGCTGGGCCACGCGCGGGTGCGCGGTGTTGAGGGTGTTGCCGCAGGCGCTGTGGTTCTCGCAGCGGCTCAGGTCTTCGGCCACCAGGCGGTAATAGCTCTTGTGATCAAGGCCACGGAAGGAAATCGTCGGGCCGAACTCATTGCCCTCGGGCGTGTGGTTGTAGACCACGTCCAGCACCACCTCCAGCCCCGCTTCGTGCAAGGCCTGCACCATGGCGCGGAACTCGGCCGCCACAGCGCTGGCGTCCTCGCGGTGGGCCGGCTGGGCCAGGCGCGGGTCGGGCGCGAAAAAACCCAGGGAGTTGTAGCCCCAGTAGTTGCGCAGGCCGGTGCCGGCCAGATGCGGCTCGTCCAGCGCGTAGTGCACCGGCAGCAAGGACAGGGTCGTCACGCCCAAGGCCTTGAAATGCGCAATCGCGGCCGGATGCGCCAGGGCGGCATAACTGCCGCGCAGCTCGGCCGGGATCTCGGCCATCTGCTGCGAGAAGCCTTTGACATGGACCTCGTAGAGCACCACATCCTGCAGCGCGTGGCGCGGCGCCGAGTGGCGCGGGTTGGGCCCGGCCAGCGGCGCGGGCACGCGCGCTTTCAGCGCCTGGGCGGCGTTGTCGCGGCGGTCGAAGGACCTGGCGCCGTCGGGGTGACCCAGCTCATAGCCATGGTGCTCGGCATGCCAGCCGAAGTGACCGACGATCTCGCGGGCATAGGGGTCGAGCAGCAGCTTGTGGGCGTTGAAGCGGTGGCCGGCCTCGGGCTGGTAGGGGCCGTGGGCGCGCAGACCGTAGACCAGGCCAGCACCCAGGCCGGGCAGAAAGCCCTGAAAGATGCCGTCCTGCGGGCCCTGCAGGCGGTAGCGGCGCAGCTCGCGCTGGCCGGCGGCATCAAAGACGCAGAGCTCGATGGCCTGCGCATGCTCGGAGAACACGGCGAAATTGACGCCGCCATCGCGCACCAGGGCACCCAAAGGCTCGTGGCGGCCGGGCTCCAGGGCCTCGGGCAAACGGGAGGCGGTGCTCGTTGTCGTCGTCATCTTCATCATCGTCACGCTCAGGCGCTGGCGCCCAGTAGAAAACTCAGGGGCTGGGTCAAGCGGGCCGACCACGCCAACTCATTGTGGCCTTGGCCTTCAAACACCCGCGATTTCAAGAGCGGCGCACGGTGGCCGAGCTCGGCCATCAGCGCATCGACCTGGGCTTGAGCATCGTCGTACTGTGCATCCAGATCCTCCGTGCCGCGGTCCATGTAGAGGCGCAGCTGGCCCGGTGGCGGCAGCTTGCGACGCAGATAGGCCAGCGCGGCCGCGGGGATCTCGCGGTTGCGCTCGAAGCTGCCGATCCAGTGCGTGCTCAGCGCGGCCGCGGCGCCAAAGACCTGGGGGTATTCGCACAGACCATAGATGCTGATCATGCCACCCATGCTGGAGCCCATCAGAAAGGTGGACTCGCGGCCGGGCGCGGTGGCATAACGCGCATCCACGGCGGGCTTGAGTTCCTCGACGATGAAACGCAGATAGGCATCCGACATCACCGGATGCTTGATGCGCTCGGCGCGGTAGCGCTGGGCCGTGGGCAAATCCTTCAAAGCCTGGTCATAGGCCTGCGGGAAGAACTCGGCATGGCGAAACTCGGGCCGGTTCCAGATGCCGACGACGATGAAGTCGCGCAGCTGGCCAGCGGCGATCAGGGGCGCGGCCACCTGGTCCATCTTCCAGGCCTGGCCGTTCCAGGTGCTACGCGGGTCGAACAGCATCTGGCCGTCGTGCATATAGAGCACCGCATGCGGGCGCTGGCCGTCGTAGCCGGGCGGCAGCCAGACCTCGACCGGGCGCGGCGGCACGGCGCGCGAGGGGAACGGCGCCCAGCGTTCCAGCCGACCCAGCAGAACCTGGGCGGGAGGGCTTGCTTGAATCGGCTCGGCCGACGCGGCAGAGCCCAAGACTGCGCCGCTCAAGACCGCCCCCGTCTTCATCATGGCCTCGCGTCGATTCAAGCCGATCGTCATGACTTCTCCTGCCCCAGGAACAGCACCGACAGCGGCGGCAAGGTCAGCACCAGGCAGCCATCGGCCTCGGCCTGCAAGCCGGCATCGAGATTGCCCTGATTGCTGCCGCCGTAGTGGGCGGAATCGGTGTTGAGCAGTTCGCGCCACGTGCCAGCTGCGGCAAGCGCCGGCGGCAGCGGCAGGCGATAGCCGGGCCGAGGCACCGGCGTGAAATTGCAGACCACCAGCACCGTTCGGCGCTCGCCTTCTTCAGCCTGATCATGCCGCGCCCAGGCCAACACCGACTGCTCGCGGTCCTCGGCCTGCAGCCACTCGAAGCCGCGCGACTCGCAATCCAGGCGGTGCAGGGCCGGCTCGCGGCGGTAGAGCAGGTTCAGGTCGCGCACCAGGCGCTGCATGCCGGCGTGGTGGCCCTGCGCATCGTCCAGAAGATGCCAGGGCAATTCGGCGTCATGGTTCCACTCGCTAGCTTGAGCGAACTCCTGGCCCATGAAGAGCAGCTTCTTGCCCGGATGGCCCCACATGAAACCATAGAAGGCGCGCAGATTGGCGAACTTCTGCCAGGCGTCGCCGGGCATCTTGCCCAACATCGAGCCCTTGCCATGCACCACCTCGTCGTGCGAGATCGGCAGCACAAAGTTCTCGCTGAAGGCGTAGACCAGGCCGAAGGTCAGCTTGTCGTGGTGCCAGCGGCGGTGGATGGGATCCTCCTGCATATAGCGCAGGCAATCGTTCATCCAACCCATATTCCATTTGTAGTGAAAGCCCAGACCACCGGCATAGGTCGGTGCGCTGACACCGGGAAAGCTGGTCGACTCCTCGGCCACGGTGATGGCGCCGGGCGCCTCCTGGCCGAGCAGCTCGTTGATGCGCTTGAACAGGCTGATGGCCTCCAGGTTCTCGCGCCCGCCGTCCACATTGGGCAGCCACTCGCCCGCCGGGCGGGAGTAGTCGCGGTAGAGCATGGAGGCCACCGCATCGACGCGCAGGCCGTCCACGCCCCAACGCTCCATCCAGTAGAGCGCATTGCCGGCCAGGAACTGGCGCACCTCGTAGCGGCCGAAGTTGTAGATGGCGGTGTTCCAATCGCGGTGGAAACCTTCGCGCGGGTCGGCATATTCAAACAGCGCCGTGCCGTCGAACTGCGCCAGGCCATGCGGGTCCATGGGGAAATGCGCCGGCACCCAGTCCAGCAGCAGGCCCAGGCCCTGCGCATGGCAAGCCTCGACAAAACGGGCGAAGCCCTCGGGTGGGCCGAAGCGCGCGCTGGGCGCGAACAGGCCCAGGGTCTGGTAGCCCCAGCTGCCATCGAAAGGATGCTCGCTGATGGGCATCAGCTCGATGTGGGTGAAGCCGAGGCCGGCGGCATAGGCCGGCAGCTGCTCGGCCAACTCGTCCCAGCTCGGGAAGGCCCCAGTGCCCCGGCGCCAGGAGGCGGCATGGACTTCGTAGATGGCCACCGGCGCCTGCCGCGCATTGGCGATCGCGCGCTCCGGGCTCAGACGCGGCCGGGTCTTGAGCACCAGCAAAGCCGGCGCCACGATGCTGGCCGTGGCCGGGCGCAGCTCTGCGGCGCGCGCGAAGGGGTCGGCCTTGAGCGGCAGCAGTTGCCCCGCGCGGTCATGAATCTCAAATTTATAGAGATCGCCCACGCGTGCGGCCGTGGCGAAACCCTGCCACACGCCCGAGGCCTCATCCCTGACGAGGGGATCGGCCTCGCCGTCCCAGCGGTTGAAACTGCCGACCACGCTGACCCGGCTGGCATTGGGCGCCCAGACGGCAAAGCGCACGCCGTGCTTGCGACCCAGGCGCCCGACATGGGCACCCAACAACTCCTGCGGTCGCGGGTGTTCACCGCGGGCCAGCAGGGTCAGGTCTTGCGCGGAGATCAATGCCATGGCCAAGCGCTGACGGAGGCTCAGCCCAAGCTCTTGACCGACCAGACGCGATCCACGTACTCGGTGATCGTGCGGTCGGCCGAGAACCAGCCCATGCCGGCCACATTGAGCACCGCCTGGCGGGCCCAAGCCACGGGCTGGGCGAACAAAGCGTCGACGCGGGCCTGGGTGGCCACATAGTCCTTGAAGTCGGCCATCAGCATGTAGACATCGCGGCCCAGCAGGCTGTCGACCAGGGCGCGGTAGCGCTCGCGGTCACCGCCGCTGAAGGCACCGCTGGCGATGGCTTCCATCACCTGGGCCAGCTGGCGGTTTTCTTCGACAAAAAGGCGCGGGTCGTAGCCCAGGGCCTTCATCTGCGCCACGGCTTCGGTGCGCAGGCCGAAGCAGAACATGTTCTCGGGGCCGAAGGCCTCGGCCATCTCGATATTGGCACCATCCCAGGTGCCAATGGTCAGCGCGCCGTTGAGGGCAAACTTCATATTGCCGGTGCCCGAAGCCTCGGTGCCGGCGGTGGAAATCTGCTCGGACAGATCGGCCGCCGGGATGATGGTCTCGGCCAGCGACACGCCGTAATTGGGCAGAAACACGAGCTTGAGCTTGTCGCCCACACGCGGGTCGCTGTTGACCACGCGGCCCACATCATGGGCCAGTTGAATGATGGACTTGGCCGCCACATAGGCGGAGGCGGCCTTGCCAGCGATCAGCACCGTGCGCGGGGTCCAGTTGGCTTGCGGCTTGGCGATGATGGCCTGGTAGCGCGCAATCACATGCAGGATGTTGAGCAGCTGGCGCTTGTACTCGTGGATGCGCTTGATCTGCACATCGAAGAGGCTATCTGGGTTGATCACCAGGCCCAGCTCCGCGCGCACCCGCTCGGCCAGGCGCTGCTTGTTGGCGCGCTTGACGGCCATGAACTGACGGCCGAACTCCGCATCATCGGCGGCGGGCTTCAGCTGCGCCAGGCCTGCCAGGTCCTGGCGCCAGGCGGTGCCGATGCGGCCATCGATCAGGCTGGAGAGCGCCGGGTTGGCCTGCTGCAGCCAGCGCCGCGGTGTGACGCCGTTGGTGACGTTGTGGAAACGCTCGGGGAAGATGGCCGCATAGTCCGCAAAAATGGTCTGCACCATCAGCTCGGAATGCAGGGCCGCCACGCCGTTGACGCGGTGCGAGGCGACGATGGACAGGGCCGCCATGCGCACGCGGCGCTCGCCGCCGTAGGCACTGCCCTCGTCGATCAGCGAAACGCGAGCCAGCAAGGCCTCGTCGCCGGGGAAGCGGCGGCGCAGCTCGCTCAGGAAGCGGTGGTTGATCTCGTAAATGATCTCGAGGTGGCGCGGCAGCAAGGCCTCGAACATGCGCACCGGCCAGGTCTCCAGGGCCTCGGGCATCAAGGTGTGGTTGGTGTAGGAGACCGCCTGGCGGGTGATGGCCCAGGCTTCGTCCCAGCCCAGGCCCTGCTCGTCCAGCAGCAAGCGCATCAGCTCGGCCGGCGCCAGCGCAGGGTGGGTGTCGTTCAAATGGATGGCATTGCGGCGGCCCAGCTCATGCAGAGGCGCGCCCTCGGCCAGATGGCGGGCCAGCAAGTCCTGCAAGGAGGCGCTGACCAGGAAGGCCTCTTGCTTGAGGCGCAGCTCGCGGCCGGCTTCGCTGCTGTCGTCCGGGTAGAGCACCCAGTTCAGCGCGTCGGCGGCGACACGGTGGCGCGCGGCCGCGGCGTAGTCACCCTGGCAGAAGGCCTTGAAGTCGATCGGCGCCACGGCGCTGGCCTGCCACTGGCGCAGGGTGGACACGCGCTCGCTGTGGTGGGCCGGCACGATGAAGTCAAAAGCCTGAGCCTCCAGCAGCTCGGCCGGCAACCAGCGGCGTTGGCCCCCCGCGTCCAGCTCGACCCGGCCACCGAAGCCGACGCGGTAGCGGATCTGCTCGCGGCGCACTTCCCAGGGCGCGCCGAGGCGCATCCAGTCGTCCGGCGCCTCGACCTGGCGGCCGTCCTGGATGGCCTGGGCAAACATGCCGTACTGGTAACGCAGGCCGTAGCCAAAAGACGGCAGGCCCAGCTCGGCAAAGGAATCGAGGAAGCAGGCGGCCAGGCGGCCCAGGCCGCCATTGCCGAGCGCCGCATCGGGCTCGCGCTCCAGCACCTCGCCAAGGCTCAGCCCCTCGGCCGCCAGCAGCGCTTGCAGATCGCCCTGCAGGCCCAGGGCGGCCAGGGCATTGCTCAGCGCCCGGCCCATCAGAAACTCCATGGACAGGTAGTGCACGCGGCGCACGGCCTCACCACTGGCTGGGCGTTGCGCATCCTGCGCTTGAGTCTGAGCCCAGCGCTCGGCCAAGACCTGGCGGCAGGCCGTGGCCGCAGCACGCAAGGCCAGAGACGCGGAGCTTTGGCCCAGGTTCTGGCGCTGCGCCTCACGGTAGGCGGCGGCAAAGGCGGCGCGCAGCTCGGGGGAGGCAGAGGAAGTCAGGGCGCTGGAGGCAGAGTCGTTCATGGGCACGGCTTTCACAAGCGAGGTCAGCGAGGGCGAAACAAGGGTGGTGGGCTGAGGCATGACGGCGATCGGTTGAAAGGACGTAAACGAAGCCTGCGGCCTAATGAGTGTTCGGGTGTTCATCAGTGCGCCACAAGGGCAGCAGGGCAAGAATGCAAGGAAGCCACATCGCAGGCCGCGATGTGCGGGCGATGCAGCGCTGACAAAAGTATCGCCGACGCCCGTAGTTTTGTGTAGTTTCACTACATCGGGTTATCCCGATGATCCTCATAAGTCGTTGATTTTACTTGTTTTGATCTTGATTCAATCGGGTTACCGCTGTTGTTCAAGAAGTTTTGAAGCTGTATATTGTCTACAAATCAAGCCTGGGGCGGCAAGCTTTTGCCAGCCAGGAACACACAAGCAGAAGACATACAAGCGCGGCCTCCTCGCCGCGCCCTGGAGACAGCAAGTGGCGGACGTTCAACTCAGCGGCGTGAGCAAGGCCTACGGCAGCATCAAGATCCTGCACGGCATTGATCTGGAGATCCGCGACGGCGAATTCATGGTCTTTGTCGGCCCCTCGGGCTGCGGCAAATCGACCCTGCTGCGCACCATCGCCGGCCTTGAAGAGATCACCGGCGGCGAGCTGCGCATCGGCGGCCGCTTGGTCAACGAGGTGCCGCCGGCCGAGCGCGGCATCGCCATGGTGTTCCAGAGTTATGCGCTCTACCCGCATATGAATCTCTACGACAACATGGCCTTCGGCCTCAAGCTGGCCAAGGTGCCGCCGGCCGAGATCGACGCCGCCGTCAAGAACGCCGCGCGCATCCTGCACATCGAGCACCTGTTGGACCGCAAACCCAAGGACTTGAGCGGCGGCCAACGCCAGCGCGTGGCCATCGGCCGCGCCATCGTGCGCAAGCCCGAGGTCTTCCTGTTCGACGAGCCCCTGTCCAACCTCGACGCCGCCCTGCGCGTGCGCATGCGCTACGAGTTCGCCAAGCTGCATGAGGACCTCAAGACCACCATGGTCTACGTGACCCACGACCAGGTGGAGGCCATGACCCTGGCTGACCGCATCGTCGTGCTCTCGGCCGGCAAGATCGAACAGGTGGGCACGCCGCTGGAGCTCTACGAACACCCGCGCAATCTCTTCGTCGCCGGCTTCATCGGCTCCCCCAAGATGAACTTCCTGGAGGCTGAACTGGTCCGGGGGACCAGTTCAGAAGCTCTCGTCCGCCTCGCCTCCGGCACCCAAATCCGCGCCACCGTCGACGCCTCCCGCGCCCAAGCCGGCGACAAGCTGACCCTGGGCCTGCGGCCCGAGCACTTTGTGGTCGGCGCTGAGGACAACGCGATCCAGTCCACCGTCACCTTTGTCGAATCGCTGGGCAGCGCCACCCATGCCTACTGCGCCTACCCCGGTGTCGAGGATGCGCTGACCTGTGAATTCGACGGACGCACCCGCATCAAATCGGGCCAGGACATCCGCCTGGGCCTGCCGCCCGAGGCCTGCTATCTCTTCGATGCCCAGGGCCAGGCCTTCCAACGCCTGAGCGGATCGCCGACATGAGCAGCACGCGCGCCCCGAAACTCTTGCTTCTGGCCGCTGCTTTGCTGGCCACCCAGCCTGCGCTGGCGGCCAAGAACCACAAGCTGCTGGTCTGGATCAATGGCGACAAGGCCTACAACGGCCTGCAAAAAGTCGGCGATGCTTTCGAGAAGGCCTCCGGCGTCAAGGTCGTGGTCGAGCACCCGGTGGACGCCACCGACAAGTTCCAGCAAGCCGCCGGCGCTGGCAAAGGCCCCGATGTGTTCTGCTGGCCGCATGACCGGGTGGGCGAATGGGCCAAATCGGGCCTGCTGACCCCGCTGCGCCCGGGCAAAAAGCTCTACGACGAGGTGGAAGACAGCGCCTGGAAGGCCTTCGCCTACCAGGGCAAGCTCTGGGGTTACCCCATCGCCATCGAAACCACCGGCCTGATCTACAACAAGGCCCTGGTGCCGACACCGCCCAAGAGCTTCGACGAGGTGATCGCCCTGGACAAGCGCCTGCAGGCCGAATCCGACGGCCGCAAGCACGCCATCCTCTGGGACTACAACAAGAGCTTCTTCAGCTGGTCCCTGCTAGCCGGCGCAGGCGGGCAAATCTTTGCCCGCGATGCCAAGGGCGAGTTCGACAGCAGCCAGGTCGGCGTCAACAATGCCGGCGCCCTGGCCGGCGCCGAGATGATTGCCCGGCTGCTGCGCGAAGGCCAGATGCCCAAGGGCGCCCGCTACGCCGAGATGGAAAGCGGCTTCGCCCGCGGCGAGGTGGCCATGATGATCTCCGGCCCCTGGGCCTGGGATAACGCGCGCCGGGCCAAGATCGACTTCGGCGTGGCACCGATTCCCGGCGTGAAGGCCGGCCAGTATTCCAAGCCCTTTGTCGGCGTGCTGGGCTGCATGATTGCCGCGCCCTCGCGCCAGAAAGACCTGGCCCGTGAGTTCATCGAGAACCACCTGATGCGGCCCGAGGCGCTCAAGGTGCTCGATGCCGATGTGCCCATCGGCGTGCCGGCCAACAAGGCCTTTTATGCGGAACTGGCGGTCAACCCGCTGATCCGCGCCAGCATGGAAAACGCCCGCCTCGGCGAAGCCATCCCCAACATCCCCGAAGTCGGCCGCTTCTGGACCGCCATGGACGCCGCACTGGAAGCCATCACCAATGGCCTGCAGTCACCCAAGGACGCCCTCGACGGCGCCGCGGGCCGCATGTTGCTGAACAAATGAGTCCGTCCATGAACATGCCCGCCAGCCTCCCGACTCCGGACCCATCGTCACTCCACACAGCCTTGCCGCTCGGTCGCGGCGTTTACACCCGCCTGCCGCCCAGCCGCCTGGAGCGCCTGGCCCAGCGCCTGCGTTGGCCGCTGACCGGAGCGGCCGGCCTGGCCTCGCTCTACCTGGTGTTCCTGATGCATGCCGCCGGCCAGACCTGGCTGGCCCTGGGCGCCCTGGGCTTCTTCGTCCTGGTGTTCTACATCTACATCAGCCAGGCGGCTTTCGCCCTGCGCTACCTCTTCCCCGGCATCGCCGGCATGCTGATCTTCATCGCCTTCCCGCTGATTTACACGGCGCAGATCGGCTTCACCAACTACTCCTCGGCCCATTTGCTGAGCCAGGAGCGGGTGCGTGAGTACCTGCTCGATCAGCACGAGGCGGTGGCCGGCCAGACCCAGGGCTTCACCCTGCATGCCGATGGGCCGGAGTTCCGCCTGGTGCTGCGCGCCGAAGACGGCAGCCCGAGCTGGGTTTCGCCTGCCCTGGCCCTGAAGACCACCCGCCAGGAGCTGAGCGTGGACATGCTGCCCGCGCAATCCGCCCAGCAACCCCTGACCGCGCCGCTGCAGCAAGCCCTGCCCCTGCGCGAGCTGATCGAGCACCGCGAGGCGCTGATGCAGCTCAAGCTGCGCCTGCCCGGCGCCGCGCAGGAGCTGCGTTATCTGGGCCTGCGCGAGTTCGGCGCCATCAGCCGCCATTGGCAGGCTCAGGAAGATGGCAGCCTGCTGCGCCTGGCCGACCAGACCCGCTTCAGCCCGAATCTGCAAACCGGCTATTTCGAAAGCGCCGCCGGCGAAGTGCAGCAACCCGGCTTCAAGGTCGTGGTGGGCTGGCGCAACTACACGCGCATGGTGATGGACGCGGAGTTCCGCGGCCCTTTCCTCGCCATCTTCAGCTGGACCGTCTTGTTCTCGGCCCTGACCGTGCTCTGCGCCACCGCCATCGGCATGCTGCTGGCCGTGCTCTTGAACTGGGACGACCTCAAGTTCCGCGGCACCTACCGCACCCTGCTCTTCCTGCCCTACGCGGTGCCGGGCTTCATCTCCATCCTGGTGTTCAAGGGCCTGTTCAACCAGAACTTCGGCGAGATCAACGCCATCCTCGACGCCCTCTTCGGCATCAAGCCGGCCTGGTTTGCCGACCCGCTGCTGGCCAAGGTCATGCTGCTGATCGTCAATGTCTGGCTGGGCTACCCCTACATCATGATTCTCTGTGCCGGCCTGCTGAAGAGCATTCCGGCCGATCTCTACGAAGCCTCGGCGATTGCCGGCGCCGGCCCGCTGACCAATTTCTTCAAGATCACCGCGCCCCTGGTCATCAAGCCGCTGGCGCCCCTGCTGGTCAGCGCCTTTGCCTTCAACTTCAACAACTTCGTGCTGATCGCGCTCTTGACGGACGGACGGCCCGACTTCCTCTCGACCAAGATCCCGGCCGGGCAGACCGACATCCTGGTGTCCTACACCTATCGCATCGCCTTCAAGGACTCAGGCTCGGACTTCGGCCTGGCTGCGGCCATCTCCACCCTGATCTTCTTCCTGGTGGCGGCCATGTCCCTGATCAATCTGCGCCTGATGCGCAAAGCCAATTCATGATGATCATGATGATGACGAACATACCTGTCGTTTCGGGGAGCTGCTGATGGCCATCGTTCGAGGCAAAAAGGCGCGCTGGCAGGTCTGGGCCGCGCATGGGCTGATGTGGGTCTTCCTGGCCCTGACCCTGTTCCCGCTGCTGGCCATCGTCAGCATCTCGCTGCGCCCGGGCAATTTCGCCACCGGCCAGCTAATCCCCAGCGAGATCAGCCTGGAGCACTGGAAGCTGGCTCTGGGCATCCCCTATCAGGCAGCCGATGGCAGCCTGGTGCAGCCGCCCTTCCCGGTGCTGACCTGGCTGTGGAATTCGGTCAAGGTCGCGACCATCTCGGCCTTTCTGATCGTGGCGATTTCCACCACCGCAGCCTTTGGTTTTGCCCGCCTGCAGTTCCGTTTCAAAACACCCATCCTCAACAGCATGCTGCTGCTGCAGATGTTCCCTCCGGTGCTGGCCTTGGTGGCGATCTACGCGATCTTTGAAACCCTGGGCAACTTCGTGCCGGCCCTGGGCCTGGAGACCCACGGCGGCCTGGTGCTGGCCTACCTGGGCGGCGTGGCCACCCACATCTGGACCATCAAAGGCTATTTCGAAACCATCCCGGTCGAGATCGAGGAATGCGCCAAGGTCGATGGCGCCACGCACTGGCAGGCCTTCCGCATGGTGCTCTTGCCCATGGCCCTGCCCATCCTGATGGTGGTCTTTGTGCTGGCCTTCATCGGCACCATCATCGAGTACCCGGTCGCCTCGGTGCTGCTGCGCGAAGAGGGCAATCTGACCCTGGCCGTGGGCTCCAAGTATTTTCTGCATGACCAGCGCTTCCTCTGGGGCGATTTCGCCGCCGCGGCCGTGCTTTCGGGCCTGCCCATCACCGCAGTCTTCCTGCTGGCCCAGCGCTGGATCGTCTCGGGCCTGACGGCCGGTGGGGTGAAAGGGTGATGCGTGGCGCGCTGATGCTGCTGGCTGCACTGCTCGCCCTGCCTCTGATCCACAGCCCGGCCCAAGCCAGCTCAAGCTGCACGCCCAGCCCCCTGGGCTCGCGCGAGCTCTTTCTGCGCGGCAGCTTCAACAACTGGAGTGCGAGCGATGCCCATCAGTTCGTCTATGTCTGTGACCGTTATGAGCTCTACCTGAAGCTGCAGGGCGAGCAGAGTTTCAAGATCGCCGACGAAGACTGGTCGGCCGACGCCGACTTCGGCGGCCAGGCCCGTCAGCTGCAGCTCAAAGGCCCGTCGCTGAACCAGCGCTTCAAGGGCGGCATGCACAAGCTGGTGCTGCGCTTGACGGACAAAAGCGCAAGCTTGGCCATCCAGCCCTTTGCCGGCAAGCCACCCCAGCTCCGCAGCGCGCCCAGCGTCACAGACCCGGTGGCCCTGAGCCTGCGCTTTGATTCGCGCGATCTGCAGCACAAAGCACCGTTTGGCGCCATGACGCCCGGCACGCCGCTGCGCCTGAGTCTGAGCGCCCTGCCCGGTGTGCAGCGCGCCAGCCTCGTGGTCGCCAAGCGGCGGCTGGAGGGCAATCAGGAACTGCTCGAGTACAGCGAGGTGCAACGCCTGCCTCTGCAAAAGGACGGCGGAACCGAAGCGGGCCGAGAGCGCTGGAGCAGCACGGTGGTGCTCGCGGAGCCGGCCATCTACGGCTACCACTTCGAAGTGGAGATCGCCGGCAAGCGCTATGTGTTCCACAACAACCGCGACCCGGTGTTCTGGACCCGCGAGAAAGGCAGCATGGGCGCTGGCAGCGTGGACCCCTTGCCCGAAAACCCGCGTCAGATCCGCCGCTACCGCCAGACCGTCTACGCCGCTGACTTCAAAGTGCCGGATTGGGCACGCGACATCGTCTACTACTCCATCTTCCCCGAGCGCTTCCGCAACGGCGATCGCAGCAACGACCCGCAACCGGGCCGCGAGCACTACCAAAACCAAGGCGTGGAGCGCCACAGCCGCTGGCTGAGCAAGCCCTACAAACCGGGCAGCGGCGACGGTTCGGACGGCGTCTACAACAACGATTTCTTCGGCGGCGACCTGGCCGGCATCATCGACAAGCTCGACTACATCCGCGAGCTCGGCGCCAACACGATCTACATGACGCCGGTCTTCCGCGCGGCCAGCAACCACAAGTACGACACCGGCGACTACAAGCAGATCGACCCGGCCTTCGGCAGCAACGATGACTTCAAGCGCCTGACCTTGGAGGCCGCCAAGCGCGGCATCCGCGTCATCCCGGACACCTCGCTCAACCACGTCGGCAGCGACTCGCCTTACTTCAACCGCTTCAACAACTTCAAGCCCGGCGGCGCCTTCGACGGCGGCCGGCTCAACCCCGACTCGATCTACGCCAGCTGGTTCAAGCTCGACCCCAGCCAGGCCAAGCCCGAGGATCAGTACCAGGGCTGGACGGGGGTGAAAGATCTGCCCGAGCTGGACAAGAACTCGCCCGCCTTCCGCGACTTCGCCTACCGCGCGCCCGACTCAGTGACACGGCAATGGCTGGACTTCGGCGCCGCCGGCTGGCGCATGGATGTGGCGCCCTGGGTGCCCGACGACTTCTGGCGCGAATGGCGCCAGGTGGTGAAGGCGACGAAGCCCGATGCGCTGACCGTGGCCGAGACCTGGTTCGATGCCAGCAAGTATTTCCTCGGCGATATGTTCGACTCGACGATGAACTACATCTTCCGCAATGCCGTGCTCGAGTACGCGGCCGGCGGCGATGCGCGAAAGCTCTACGCCCAGATCGAGCTGATGCGCGAGGCCTACCCGCCGCAGGCTTTTTATGCGCTGATGAACCTGCTCTCCAGCCACGACCAGGCCCGCGCCCTGCACCACTTCGGCTATTCGGACGAACCCGGAGCCAGCGCCCAGCAACGCAGCGCCCAAGCCCTGAGCCTGGCCAAGCAGCGCCTGCGCCTGGCCGTGTTCTTCCAGATGGTCTTCCCTGGCGCACCGACGATTTACTACGGCGACGAAGTCGGCCTGGGCGGCGGTGAGGACCCCTACAACCGCGCGCCCTACCCCTGGGCTGACGAAGGCGGCCGGCCCGACCAGACCCTGCTGGCCGACTTCAAGCGACTGACCGCCCTGCGCCATGCCGAGCCCGTGCTGCGCCACGGCAGCCTCAGTGCGCCGTTGTACCTGGATGCCAACATCATCGTGCTGGCGCGCCAGGACGGCGAAACCTGGGCCCTCACGGCCATGAACAATGCCGCCCAGAGCCGCCGCGTGCGGGTGAACTTGCCGAGCGCCCTGGTCGCGCGGCTGCAGCGTGCACCGTCCGGCCAGGCTGCGCTGCGCGAGACGCTGGCGCCGCTGCAGGCCGCCAAGAGCAAGCGGCCCGGTTACCAACTGAACGGCCCGGTGCTGGAGCTGATCCTGCCCGCGCGCTCGGGCCGTGTCTTGATCAGCGAACCACGGTCGGCGGCACCCAGTCACTGAGCACGGCCGGCGCATCGGCAGCCGCCTGGCGCGCCGCCGCCGGCTTGCTTGGTGTACCCGCCAGCACCCAGGCCAGCAGCTGCTCGCCAGGCTGGCAGAAGGCCGCTTGCAGCGCCGGGTCACGCAGGGCCGCGCCGCTCAAGGTCTTGGCGGCATAACCCATCAAATGCAGGGCATTGAGGAAGTTCATCAGGCCCGCACCTGCACAGATCAGCTGCTCATGGGCCGGCACCTCAGGCTCACCTTCGCGCAAGCGCACGATCAAGGCGGCGAGGCCGGGCCCGTTCCAGGCGCGATCGTGGGCGCGCTGCAGCTCCTCGGCCTCGCTCTGCCCCCAACGCCGGGCGGCGTTAACGAAGAGACCGGCCAGGTGCTCGCGTTGCTCATCGGACACCAGCACGAAGCGAAATGGCCGCAAGCCACCATGGTCCGGTGCCCGCAAGGCCAGATCGGCCGCCTGCTGCCACTGCGCCCGGCTCGGCGCCGGCGCGACCATGTATTTGGGCCCTTGAGAGTAGCGACCGGCCAGGGCCGCTATGGTGCGTGTGTCGATGGTGCTCATGCCGCCAATGTAGTGGCTCGCCGCGCTGGCCCGCGCCTCAAGGCGAGAGCAGCCGCGACTGCCAGGCGGCCAGTTCCAGCTCTTGCCCCTGCCAGCGATAGCGCTGCGCGGCCGGGGTCAGATTGGCCAGCACCGTCACGCCCTGCCCCTGGGTCTGACGACGGAAGGCAAAGACCTGCGGATTGGCCACGTCCAGCAGCTCGACCGACGCGCCGTACTGGCCGTTGGCCAAGGCCGGCAGGCGCTTCTTGAGGGCCAAAAGCTCGCTGTAAAAGCCTTGCAGCTCGCGCGTCTTCCAATCGATCGGGTCTTTCTCAAAAAAGGCCAGGCGCTTGTCGAGCGCGGCTTCCTGGCCGCTGTAGACCAGGGGCATGCCCGGCAAGGTGAAGCTGAGTACGGCCATGGCCTCGAAGGCCGGGCCGTAGAGCTCGCGGTCGGTGCCGTGCCAGGAGTTGAAGTCGTGGTTGTTGGTGAAGCGCATGCGGTAGGCATGCGCGGGGTACGGCGCTTGCGGCCCGGCCTGCTGGCGCACCCAGGCGCGCAAGGCCTCGGCATCGGCCTTGCCCTGGGCAATATCGCGCATCAGATGGGCCAGGTCCCAACCGTAGGTCATGTCAAAAGCCTTGGCATGCAGGTCGACCTTGTCCGACTCGGCCAGCATGAACATGGGCTTGAGGGCATCGAGCTCGGCGCGGGCGCGTTCCCAGAAGTCAGTGGGCACCAGGCTGGCCACATCGCAGCGGAAGCCGTCCAGACCGATCTCGCGCACCCAGAACTTCATGGCAGCGATCATGGCGCGGCGCAACTCGGGCTTGTCGTAGTTGAGGGCGATCACATCGGTCCAGTATTCGGGCTCGGGTCCTTCGGTGAAGGTCACCGGAAAGAGCTCGCCGCGGGCATCGAGCTTGTACCAATCCTTGTGGGCGCTGGCCCAGGGGTGATCCCAGGCCGTGTGGTTGGCCACCCAGTCCAGGATGACTTTCAGCCCCAGGGCATGGGCTTGCTTGACCAGCATGCGCGCATCGTCCAGCGTGCCGAACTCGGGGTTGACGGCGGTGTAGTCACGGATCGAGTAATAGCTGCCCAGGCCGCCCTTGCGTTCCTTCTTGCCGATGGGCTGAAGCGGCATCAGCCAAAGAATGTCCACGCCCATTTGCTTGAGGCGAGGCAAGTCCAGCGCCAAAGCCTTGAGCGTCCCCTCGGGCGTGTGCTGGCGCACATTGACTTCGTAGATGCTGGCCTGCTGGGTCCAGGGCAAGTGGACCTGAGACGCAGAGAGCGTGGTGGCGGGTGAGGAAACAGACATGGCAATGTGGCCCAGGCTGGTTTGAGCCTGAGCGGTGAAGGCGGTCAAGCCTGTGAAGCCTGTGAGCAGGGGCAAGGCCGCCTGAAGGGCAGCGCGGCGGCTCAGGGTGCGGCGTGATTCCATGGCACAGCCTTTCAGGGCGAAGCACTCAGGTGGCGATCCAGAAAGCGCGCGCTGCGGTTCCAGAAGTCGATGTCGTTGGCGGGCGCACGCCAGCCATGGCCTTCGTCGGCATAGACCTGCCACTCCAGGCTGTCGGGCGCGCGACCGGGCGCGCCCTGCAAGGCCTTGCGGAAGGCCTCGCCGTGGATCAGTGGCACGCGCCGGTCTTTCTCGCCGTAGGCCAGCAGGAGCGGATGGCGGATGGCCGCCGCATGGCTGAGCGGCGACTGGGCGCGCAGCATGGCTGCGTCCTTCACCGGATCGCCCAGCAGCAAGGGCATGCCGTGCTGTTTGATGGCATCCGAGGTGTCGCTCCAGCTGACGCTGTAGAGCAGGTTCAGATCGGTCACGCCCACCCAGGCCACGGCGCAGCGGTACAGGGCCGGCTCGCGCACCAGGCCCATCAGGGCCGAATAGCCGCCGTAGCTGGCGCCCATCAGAGCGATGCGGGCGGGGTCGGCCACGCCCTGCTCAATCGCCCAGCGGGTGGCATCACTGATGTCGTCCTGCATGGCCTGGCCCCATTGTTTCCAGCTGGCGCGCTCGTGCTTGAATCCCAAGCCCAGGGTGCCGCGGAACTGCGGCTGCAGCACGGCGTAGCCACGCGCCGCCAGAAACTGCACATAGGGGTCCCAGACCCAGGCCGGGCCGCGCACCCAGGGGCCACCATGGATCAGAACCACCAAGGGCAGACGCGGCTTGTCAGCCAGGCTCTTGCCCTTGGGCAGGGTCAGCCAGGCGGGCAGCTCCAGGCCGTCACGCGCCTTGAGGCGGTGCAGGTCCATGGAGGCCATCTGCTTGGCCTCGACATCGGGCCGCTCGCTGCCCAGGCGGGTGTACTTGCGGGTCTGGCGGTTGTAGAGGAAATACAGCGTGGGCTGGATGTCGGCCGAGGCTTCGATCAGCACCCAGGGCGCATCACCGCTCCAAGGCACGGACAGGCGGTTGGCGGTGCGCGGCAGCACCTTGTCGACCTGGGCCTGCAGCGCCTGCATGTCCGCATCCATCCACTGTGTGACTTCAGCGTCGATGTTGAAACGCAGACCCAGCACCCGGTCCTGACGCGCAATCACCTCGGCATCGATGTCGAACTGCGCGTGCTCAGCCAGCGGTGCTTCTGACCACTGGCCGGTGGCCGGATCGAGCAGCCAGCAGGCCATCTTGTCAGCCCCCAGGCGGCGGGCGCTGACGTAGAGCTTGCCGTCGGCGCCGAGGTGGCGCACGCGGAAATCGCCTTCGCCGGTGATGGGGTTGAACTCGGCGATCGGGCGCCAGGCATCGCTGCCCACCTCGCGCCAGAGGTAGCGGCCACGCGGCGCGGGCGGGCGCTCGCCTGCTGCGGCCGCAGGAGCCTCCAGCGTGCGCAACAGGCGCAAATTGCCGGCCGCATCGAACCACCAGCTCTGCGCGTGCAGCGGGCTGGCCACCTCGGTGCTGCGGCCGGTCACCGTGTTCAGGCGTAAGAGCTTGAAATGCCCCAGCTCCTTGTCGCTGAAGGCCTCGGGGCGCACGACCAGCACCTCATCGCCGCGGCGCTGGGTGTCGCCATGCAGCAAGAACGTGTTCCAGGCTTGCAGGTTCTGGCTGTCATTGCCATTGCGCGCGAGCACACGCTGGCGCTCGACCAACTGACGAAATCTCCCGCCGTCATGGTCGACGGCAAACAAGCCCGGCCCGGCATCGAGCCGGCCCTCCGGGGTCTCGCGGTCCTGCACATCGAAGACCAGGCGCTCGGCGTTGACCCACAAGAAACGACCGACGTCAGCGCCATCGCTGCTGTACACCACGGTCGGCTTCATGGTGTCCAGTTGCAAGACGCTGAGCATCCAGCGGCCATGCGGGCCGGTCGTGCGCAGGGCCAGGCGCTGGCCATCGGGCGAGAGCGCGGCGCCGGTCATCTGCGCGGGGCGGATGAAGCGGGCGGCATCCACCGAACCCACAGCCTCCTCTGCGGCCAGCCCCGGAACAGGCAGGGTCAGGCTCAAGAAGGCGGCGGCGCTCAGCAGTTGGCGGCGCTGCAGGCCGGGCGCGGGGTTCAGCTCATCCAGCAAGGGCATGCTTGTCCTCATCACATCGAAAGCTTGGGCGCTGCGCAATGCTGGGCGATGTAGGCCGCGTGCTCGGGCATCACGTCCACGCATTTACCAATCACCTGGCGCACGCTCTCCAGATAGGCCGCGGTGTCGTCCATGCTTTGCAGGTCGACCAGGGGGTGGTAGCGCTCAGGCACCAGGTTCTGGCCCTGCATGACCTGTAGCCAGCCCACCTCGGAGAACAGCTCGTTGTCCACCCGCAGCAAGCGGCCGCGGTTGCGGTAGAGATCGAGCTTGTGCTGCAGCGTGTCCGGGATGGCCATGTGAGCGCAGTCCTGCCAGAAGGCGGAATCGTCGCGCTGGTTGAGGTGGTAGTGCAGGATGATGAAGTCGCGGATGCGCTCGTAGTCGAAGCGGCTGCGGCGGTTGTACTCGTCGATCTCGGTGGCGTTGAAGCCCTGGTCGGGGAAGAACTCGATGAGCTGGGCCACGGCCGACTGAATCAGGTGGATGCTGGTCGATTCCAAGGGTTCCATGAAGCCGCTGGACAGGCCGATGGCCACGACATTGCGGTTCCAGGCCTTGCGGCGCATGCCGGTGTTGAACTTGATCTGGCGCGGCTCGGCCAGGGCCTGGCCGTCCAAGTTGGCCAGCAAGGTGCTGGCGGCCTCGTCGTCGCTGATGTGGGCGCTGCTGTAGACGTGGCCGTTGCCGATGCGGTGCTGCAGCGGGATGCGCCACTGCCAACCGGCGCGGTGGGCCGTCGAGCGGGTGTAGGGCAGGAGCTGGGGCGCCGAAGCACAGGGCACGGCCAGAGCGCGGTCACAGGGCAGCCAGTGGGTCCAGTCCTCGTAGCCGGTTTGCAGCGTCTGCTCGATCAGCAGGCCGCGGAAGCCCGAGCAATCGATGAAGAGCTCGCCCTCGATGCGCTGGCCGTTTTCCAGCAGCACGGCCTCGACATCACCGGCCCGCTGGCCCTCCTGCTTTTGCAGCACCTGGCTGATCTTGCCCTCGATGCGCTGCACGCCGCGCGCCTCGCACAGTCCGCGCAAGTAACGCGCATACAGGCTGGCATCGAAGTGATAGGCGTAGGCAATGTCGGCCAAGGGCGAATTGGCCACGTCGAAGCGCGGCGGCATGAATTTATTGGCCAAAGCGGCTCGGCGGGTGATGCTGTACTCGCCCAGATCGGCGGCACGGCCCTGGGCGCGCAGCTTCTGCCAGTACTGGTCAAAGCGCACCGTCCACAGGTCCTGGCCGAGCACGCCGAAGCCGTGCATATAGCGGTCGCCCTGGCGGCCCCAGTTGACGAACTCGATGCCGAGCTTGAAGGTGCCTTGCGTGGCCTTCAGGAACTCGTTCTCGTCGATGCCCACGATCTTGTTGAAGCGCTGGATCATGGGGATGGTGGCCTCCCCGACGCCGACGATGCCGATTTCGTCGGACTCCACCAGTTTGATCTGGTAGCGGCCGCGCAAGGTGGTGGCCAGAGCCGCGGCTGTCATCCAGCCCGAAGTGCCACCGCCGACGACGACGATGGTCTTGATGTGGGGATCTTGCATGGCATGCACCTGCGCTGAAAGCTGTTTGGGAAGAGGCCGCACTGCGGCGGCCATACCCCAGAATAAAACAAGCCCTGCGGACGCAGGCGTCGGCAGGGCTTGGGGCAAGTCCTTTGTTGAATCGGGTGGCAGCCGCCGCCCGGCTCAGTTTCAGAACTTGTAGTTGGCGCCGAACAGATAGGTCTTGCCGTACTTGATCTTGTCCGTGATCTCGCTCGGGCTGGTGTTGTAGCGCTGGAACAGGGCATTGGTCATGTTGTTGCCCTGGGCCAGCAGCGACAGACCCTTGAGCCAGCCGGTCTGGAACTCGTAAGAGACCTGCAGGTCGACGATGGACTCGCCCTTGATGAAGGTCAGCTGACGGTTGTCCTGGAAGTCACTGACTTCACCCAGGAAGTCCGAACGCTTGCGCTGAGCCACAGCGATCTGGAAGCCGTTCTTCTCGTAGTAGAAGCGCAGATTGGTGACCTTCTTGGACAGACCCGGCAGCGGGATCTTGATCGCGCTGACGTTCTCGACGCTGAAGCCGTCGGTGGGCAGCTCCACCGAGCTGCTGGTGCTCGAGTGGTTGATCATCACGCCAAAGCCATCAAGCCAGGACGAAGCCATGGACAGGGGGATGTTGACCGACAGCTCAATGCCCTTGATATTGCCGCCTTGGCCGTTGATCGGCTGGTTGATCAGGCCGACCGTGCTCACGCCCGGGGGCAGCACAACGCCAGAACCGATGTAGGGCTTGAAGTCGAACACGGTGGGCACGCGCAGGATGTAACTGTCCAGCTTCTTGTAAAAGCCGGCGACCGACACGTAACCCTTGTTGCCGAAATACTTCTCGTAGGAGACGTCCAGAGCCTTGGCGCGGAATGGTTCCAGATCAGGGTTGCCGCCCGAGCCGGTCAGCAATTGCTTGCCGCCGCTGCTGTTGATCGAATAGCCCAGGCTGGCACGCATATCACCCATATTGGCGCGCGACAAGACCTTGGCTGCGGCCATGCGCAGGTACTGGTCCGAACCCAGATCGAAAGACACGTTCAGGCTGGGCAGCACGTCAGAGTAAGTGCGACCCTTGCCGACGGTGGCGCCGGGGCAGGTTTCCGGGGTGTTGCCCACGCACTTGGCGCGGTCCACATTGAAGCCGGTCGAGCTCTGGTCGGTGTGCACGTATTGCGCGCCGACATTGCCGCGGTACTTGAAGCCCGCCAGTTCGCCCTCCAGGTCACCCTTGAAGTAGAAGGTGTTGACTTCTTCCTTGACCGTCCAGTCCTTGTTCAGGATGTCGGCATCGACCTTCTGGCCCAGCTCATAAATGCCGCCCAGCGAACCGCGCGGATCCCAAGACACCACTTGCAAGCCGGTGGTGCCAGCCACGCTGGTGGCGCCGCCAGGCACATCGGCCACGCCGTAGGGGTTGCCACCCTTCACGACCAGACGACCTTCTTGCGTGCTGCGCAGCTTGTCGCGCTTGGTGAAGTTGGCACCGAACTCGCCAGCAACCAGGGGACCGAAGGAAAGGTCGGTCTTGGCGGCCAGACGAATGGCGTCCACCTTGTCTTCCACATGCGGCAGAGCCACATAGCCGGCTTGGGGCGAGCTCACGCCACCGCTCCAGCCGTTGACGTCAGTCAACTTGGCCACGGCGCGGTCGGCATAGCTCAGGCCGGTGCTGTACTTGACGTCGGTGAAGTTGCCGCCATCGAAACCGGTCCAGCTGATGCTGCCCAGGTTCTTGTTATCACCAGCCTGGCCGGCCGTGGTTTCATAACGCGAGCTGTCACGGGTGACCTTGGAGCGCGAGATGTCGGCCGTGGCTTGCCAGTCACCGAGCTTGAACTTGTTGTTCCAGCCGAAGGACTGCATCTTGTCAGCGCCACCCTCGACGTGGTTGCGCACCACGCCCTTGTAGTTGCTCAGGGTGCCTGCGGTGACGACGCCATTGGCCAGGGTGTAGTTGGTGATCACGCCTGCCGGGTCATAAGCACCGTTGGTGTCGCCACCAATGGCACCTTCCAAACCGGTCTTCTTCAGGCCAAAGCTGCCCTTGGAGTAGAAGAAGTCCAGAGTCGATTCAAAGTCCTTGTTGGGCTTGAACTGGAACGTGGCCATGGCGCCATCGCGCTTGTTGGTGCTGGTCTCGGTGTCGGCCGTGAAGCCGCCCTGAACCTTGTACTTGGTGCTGTTGCACAAGGCATCCAAAGGCTTGGAGGTGTCCTTGGGATCGCAATTGCCCAGGGTACGCATCGGCGAACCCGCCGCGCCCGAGACCACCCAGTTGTCAGGCGTCCAGCCACCCCAGGAATTGAACTTCTGCTGGTCGGCGCCCTTTTCATCAAAGCGCACAAAGCCCAGGGCCACACCGATGGTGCGGTCAGCGAATTGATCCACATAGGACAGCGAGGTGCGGTCGCCGTCGCCTTCGCCAGCGCCCGAAGCCACGCCGGTGCGCTGCTTGCGGTAGTTGACGGCGACAGTGCGCTTGCCGAAATTCAAGGGACGCACGGTCTGCAGGTCGATGGTCGAAGCCAGGCCTTGACCGACCAGGGCGCCATCGGGGGTCTTGTAGATCACGACCGAGCCGAGCAATTCAGACGGGTACAGATCGAACTCAACGCCGCGGCTGTCGCCGCTGGAGGCTTGCTCGCGGCCATTCAGCAAAGCGCCATTGAAGTCGGGCGACATGCCGCGCACGCTGATGCTGGATGCCTTGCCGGTGGACTTGTTGCGCTGGGCGGTCACGCCGGGCAGACGCGAGATGGATTCGGCCACGCTGGCATCAGGCAGCTTGCCGATGTCTTCAGCCGAGATGGCTTCAACGATGGAGTCGTTGTTCTTCTTGACCGAGATGGCATCTTCGATGCCCTTGCGGATACCGGTCACCTGCACGGTGCCGAGCTGAGCCGGCGTTTGCTGGGCGAAAGCACCCGTGGCCAACATCAACAAGGTGCAGCCAACGGCCACCGGATTGATTTTGAAAATCTCGCGCTGCACTGCCAGGGCCTGCTTGCGCTTCTCTGCGGAAGTACTCATCTTTTGTCTCCTGAATCTCGACTGCTAATCAACGACCGAACCACCGAACCCTTCGCCGCCCCGCCCCGCCGCTTGCGCTTTGGAGGCACCGGGCCTCGAACCTGATGTCTGAGCTAGTTTGTATCAAAACTAGATTTTCAGACCAACAAACGTAAACCCTAGTTTTGCGTCCAAGCAACCATTTTAGACGTCTTTTTCTCGCAAAACCGCGGATTTAGCGTGTTTTCAATACCACTTCAATCCCAGTTGACCGACAACAGCGGTCACTAAAGTCATGGAGGATGTAATTCAACTACATCTAACTACAGAACATCACCGTCTTGCTGCTCCAGCGCCAAGGCCGCCCCACTGAGGGCCGCCAAGGTGTCCGTGATCAGGGCCACCGGGATGTCCTGGAGGTAGGCACGGAAGCGCCCCTTGGCCTCGAAGCGCTCGCGGAACTGCGAGGCAAAGAAGTACTCACCCAAGCGCGGCACGATGCCGCCGCCGATGTAGACCCCGCCGCGCGCACCCAGCGCCAGGGCCACATTGCCGGCAAAGCCGCCCAGCAAGGCACAGAAGCTGGCCAGGCTGCGCTCACACACCGAGTCCGCGCCCGAGAGGCCGCGCTCGACGATTTGCTCCGCCGTCAACACCGGCGCGCCAGCGACCCCAGAAACCACGCACACCGCCTGATGCAAGACCGGCAGGCCGATGCCCGACAGCAGGCGCTCGGCCGACACATGGGCAAACTCGGTCCGCACATGGGCCAGCAGCTCGCTCTCAAAGGCATCGGCCGGCGACAGCGTCATGTGCCCGCCCTCACCCGGCAGAGCCATCCAGCCATGGCGCGAGGGCAAGACGCCCGCGACACCCAGGCCGGTACCCGGTCCAATCACGGCCAACGCACCCTGCCCACCCGGCAAGCCACCCACACCCCCCCACTGGCGCAGCTGGGCTGCACTGAGGCGCGGCAAAGACAGGGCCAGCGCCTCGAAGTCATTGAGCACCAGCAAGCTACTCAAACCCAGCTGCTGCTGCAACTCACTGCGCGAAAAACTCCAATGCGCATTGGTCAACTCCAGACGATCACCGCCGACCGAGGTCGCCAGGGCAAAAGCCAGGCGGCGCGGCGCCTGATAGGCCGAAGTGAGCCGAGCTTGCTGCAACGCCAAGTAGGCCTGCACTGCCGACAGCGGGCTGCCATGCTCACGCACTGGCAAGACCTGCACATCAGCAACCGCCGCACCAGCATGGGCCAGCCAACCAAATCGGGCATTGGTGCCACCCACATCCGCCACCAGGCTCGGGTAGCCGGCCGCCGAAACGCCCTTTTTTTCCGGCGTCACGGCCGGCCGCAGAAGCTCAGGCGCAGCACTCACAGCACGTCACCTTGCCCTGACTTGAACTCAACTCTTGCTCGCCACATCCTCGATCCCCGGTCGATGCAGGCCACTCCGAGAGCCCCTGCATTGCTTTGCTGTTTTTGAGCGCCCGAGCAGACTGCCCGTTGTTCGCACAGACAAAAGGTAGCAAAACTACATTCGTGTGACAAGAGCGACTTCCCGAGCAATTCAGCCACATCGCGCCGAAATTTCGAAAAATACCTCAACTTACCCATGAAAACAGGCCCAAACTACGGCAAAGACCGCAGGCACAAGCTTGTCGTCCCGAAGACATGAAAAGTAGTCAAGCTACAAATTGAGAGACTCGCATGCGCACATCGATGAGTTCGACGCCCGCAAGCGGGGCGCCCAGCGCGCCGGCAGCGCCAGCGGCGCAAGGCAGGGACAGCCCGGCTTACCGAGGCTCGGAGCCGCGCCCGATAATGCAGCGCCACCAGGGCCGCGCGCCTGGCGCGCGCCCGAACGCCGGCATCGCTTGTCTGGCTGCACTTGTTGGATTGATTGCTTGCTTGCTTGTTGGATTGCCTGTCTCCTGAATCACTGCCTGGATGCCCACGCCGATGTCTGCCCTGCCCCCGTTTGAAGCCCCCCGCCTGATTGCTGACATTGGCGGCACCTACGCGCGCTTCGCCCTGGAGACGGCACCCGGCGATTTCAGCCAGATCGCCTCCTTGCGCTGCGCCGAGCACGCCGACTTCCACGCTGCGGTCCGCGCCTATCTGAGCGGCCTGACGGGCACGCCCCATATCGCCCACGCGGCCATCGCCATCGCCAACCCGGTCGAGGGGGACCAGGTTCGCATGACCAACTACCACTGGCAGTTCTCGATCGAAGAGATGCGCCAGCGCCTGGAGTTGGACACCCTGGTGGTGGTCAATGACTTCACCGCCTTGGCCATGGCCTTGCCACGGCTCTCGCCCCTGGATGTGCGCCAGGTCGGCGGTGGCGAGGCGCGCATGCCCAGCGTGATCGGCCTGCTGGGCTCGGGCTCGGGCCTGGGCGTGTCGGGCCTGATCCCGGCCGGAGATGGCTGGATCGCCCTGGGCACCGAAGGCGGCCACACCAATTTCGCGCCGCGCGACGAGCGCGAGATCGCCATCCTGCGCCACGCCTGGAAGCAGTACGACCATGTGTCTTTCGAGCGCCTGCTCTCCGGCCCCGGCCTGGAGCTGATCTACCGCGCCCTGGCCGAGCATGCCGGCCAGGAGGCCGAGGAACTGGACGCGCCCAAGATCACCCAGCGCGCCCTGGACGCCAGCGACGCCCTCTGCGTCGAAACCCTGGAAGTCTTCTGCGGCCTGCTGGGCACGGCCGCCTCCAATCTGGCGGTGACCCTGGGTGCCCTGGGCGGCGTCTACATCGGCGGCGGCATCGTGCCGCGCCTGGGCGATGCTTTTGATCGCTCCAGCTTCCGCGCCCGCTTCGAAGACAAAGGCCGCTTCAGCGACTATGTGGCCGGCATCCCGACCTTCGTCATCACCGCCGAGCACGCCACCTTCAAGGGAGCCTCGGCGATTCTGCAAGCCCAGCTGGCCACGCTGGAAGAAGCGCCCGGCGCCGGCCTGCTGGGCCAGATCCGCCGCGCCCGCCCGGGCTTGTCACCGGCCGAAGCGCGCGTGGCCGACCATGTGCTGGCCCACCCGCGCTCGGCCCTGAACGACCCCATCGTCGAAATCGCCCGCGCCGCCAATGTCAGCCAGCCCACCGTCATCCGCTTCTGCCGCACCCTGGGCTGCGAGGGCCTGTCCGACTTCAAGCTGCGCCTGGCCTCGGGCCTGACCGGCACCGTGCCCGTGACTCACACCCAGGTCAAGGGCGACGACTCCATGCTGGAGCTGGGCGCCAAGGTGCTGGGCAACACGGCCTCGGCCATCCTGCAGGTGCGCAGCCAGCTCAACCGCGACATGATCGACCGTGCGGTCGCCCTGCTGCTCAAGGCCGGGCGCATCGAGTTCTATGCCGTGGGCCATTACGGCGTGGTGGCGCAGGATGCGGAATTCAAATTCCTGCGCTTCGGCATGTCCAGCTGCTCCTACACCGACCCGCGCCTGCAACTGCTGGCCGCCAATGTGCTCAAGCCCGGTGATGTGGCCGTGGTCATCAGCAACAGCGGGCGCCTGCCCGAGCTGCTCGAGGTGGTGGAAAAAGCCAAGGCGCGCGGCGCTTATGTGGTGGCCATCACGGCCGGCCAATCGCCGCTGGCCCGAAAGGCCGATGTCGCCCTGATCATCGACCATGTCGAAGATGTCTCCACCCACCTGCCCATGGTCAGCCGCATCCTGCACCTGCTGGTGATCGACATCCTGGCCGTGGGCGTGGCCATGCAGCGCGACCCGGCCGGCCTGATCGCCACCAGCCCGCAGGACGCGCTGGAAGAATCCGCCGCCGACGATACGAGTCCGACGGCACGCCGCGGCGCCCGCCGCGCCGCGCCGGGTGTCAGCCTGGCCTCGCCCTTGGCGCGCCTGACCTCGCACAGCCGCTGACCTGCACAGCGCCCAGACCTTGGCCTGGCGCGCCGAGGCCTTGACCCATCAGTCGAGCTCTCGCCAACCAACCCCTAAAGAGCCAAGCCCTGCACGGGCCAATACCGAGGGCACCGTACATATTTCGAATTAGACTCCCCGCGATAGAGCCATAAGCCGCCATCAGGGAGTCTTCAATGAGAACAATCAAGGTACGCAGTCGTCAGCAACTGACGAGCCTGGCCATCGCCGGCCTGTTCAGCTGCGGGGCCAGCTTGGTGCTTTCGGCATGTGGGGGCGGCGGCGGCGATCCAGCACCCGCACCCGCACNCCCGCACCCGCACCCGCACCCGCACCCGCACCCGCACCCGCACCCGCTCCAGCTCCAGCTCCAGCTCCAGCTCCAGCTCCAGCGCCAGCGCCAGCGCCAGCCCCTGCGCCCACGCCCGTGCCGGACACCCTGAGCATCAGCACGGCCGCCCAGGTCAGCGACATCGAGCAAACCATCCAGTTCCAATCCTCGCTGGACACAGGGATGAGCGGCCTGAGCTACCTCTGGACCTTTGGTGATGGCAGCAGCAGCACGGAAGCGAAGCCGAGATACAAATATCAACGCGGTGGTAACTTCCAAATTGAGCTGAAGGTCAGCAACGCCGCCGGGGCCAGCCGAAGCGCCTCCATGAGCGCCTCACTGGACAACACCGCTCATTTGCAAGGGCTCAGCTGCAGCGATGGCCCAAGAGCCGGCTGGTGCAAGGTCTATCCCAAGTCGGAACGCTGGCGGCTGCGCGACGTGCGCTTTCTCGATGCCTTGCGCGGCTGGGCGGTGGGAGATCGCGGTCAGATCCTGCGGACACAAGATGGCGGCAACAACTGGACCCAGGTCGGATCGGGAAGCCAGGCACAGCTCACCCAGGTTCTCTTTGAAGACGCGCTCCAAGGCTGGGCGATCGAGTTTCCGTCCTTTGATGTGCTGCGCACCACAGACGGTGGCGCGACCTGGACTCGCCTGCCGCAAACTGGAGGCGACGCGAGCAATACCGCCTCGAAGCTGCGCATCCTGGGCCAGGGCCGCCTTCTCGGCGGACAGTACGGAGACTCCGAGTTTGATCCCTTGCGGGTCAGTGAGGACGGCGGAAAAACTTGGCGCATCCTGCATCGCAACTACAACTTCGCCCAAGACAATGGCCGCCTCTGGCGCGTCGACCAAGGCCAGGTGTCCGTTTCAACGGATCTGGGCATCAGCAGCCTGCCCGTCACGACCTTGCCCAAGTTCGGCCAAGATCAATTGAGCTGGTTGGCGGTCGGTAGCCAGGTGATCACCTTGATTCAAGACCGACAGGTGCCCGATCCCTATTCGACCGGCACCATCACCCGACGCGAGCTCTGGCTGTCAAGCAATGGCGGGCAAACCTGGAAGAAAGCTGAGGGCGCGGGGCGGGAACTCAGCAGCTTCACCCTGTACCAGACCAGTGCCGCGCACCTGTTCGCCTTCACCAAGAAAGACGGCCTGTACCGGAGCAGCGACTTCGGCGAGCTTTTTGTGCGCCAGTTCTATGACGTGAGCCGTGGCAATCCCGTGGTTCTCGGCGCCGGTAGCCTGATCACGCCCGATGGCACCGGGCTCAAGATCACCCTGAACAACGGCGACAGCTGGAGTGAAGTGCGCTCGCCCATCGCCAACCAGGCTGCCCTGCCCGTGCCAGCGAACGAAAACGCCATGCCCAGCTTCCAGTTGCTGGACGGCAAGACCCTGATCAGCTGGAACTGGAGCGACAAGGGCACGACCAGCGATGCCACCTACGTTTCCAAGGACTTGGGGCAGAGCTGGACGCGCATCGCCGGCAAGACCAGCGCTGAAGTCGAAGAGTCTCAGGCGGTTCTCAGCGAGGTGCTGCCACTGTCGTCGCGTTCCGTGCTGGTGGTGACCCAGAATGGCGCGGTGCGCCTGAGTCAGGACGCCGGCGCCAATTGGAAAACCACCTTCCAGGGCGAACGCGCCAAGGTGATGGCAAACCACGGACAGTCCATCTGGTTGAGCCGCGTGACGCCCGGCACCGACAAAAGGGAGACTTGGCGGAGTCAAGATGGTGGACAAACTTGGCAGGATCTGCGGACAGAGGCTGGCTACAACACTCAGATGCTGACAGAGAAGCTGGGCTGGCGTAGCCTCCCCGGTTTAGTCTTGCAAAACACGCAAGACGGTGGCTTGACTTGGCAGGACGTTTGCAAGCCCGCAGATTGCAGCAAATTTTCTCTTTCTTCGGGAAGCCCGATCGTCTTCAGAGATGCCCAAGAAGCCATGACGGTATCGTACGAAGGCAGCTCTTACAGTGGCGACGGCGGGAAGACTTGGAGCCACAGTGCCTACAGCACACCGCCAGTTTTGGGCTTTCTTGGTGACAAGCAAGTGGCCTGGGCCGGCAGCACAGCCTGGGCGAGCTTGACAGGCTGCTACAAAAGCGGCCACTTCATCTGCCAGAACGCGGTGATTCGCTCGGCTGACGCAGGCAAAACTTGGGCCCAGGCAGGCCTGCAGCTGGATGAGGACAGCGACTTCATCCATACCATGCAATTCTTCGATGCCCGGCAAGGCTGGATCCATTTGCCGGTGCGCGGCCAACTCGCTTTCACCGAAGATGCAGGGCAGACTTGGCAGCTCCGAGGCACGCCATTCAAGAACAAGCTCGTCGCATTCAAATTTTTGGACCCCAGGACCGGATGGTTGCTGGGCCCAGAAGGCGATCTCTATGCCACCGGCACCGCTGGAAGCCTGGCCAGCGCAGCCACACCGACAGCCAGTCAAGCCGCCCAGCGCTACAAAGCCAAAAAGCCGAGCCACTAGATCATCGTGGAAGCGCAAACGGGGCCGGACGAGGCGGAACAGGGCCGGTCCCGCCCCGGATCAGGGCGGCAAGCGCCCCGTTGATTCGGCTGGATCAAACCCTGGGAAAAGGAGCATGCTCCGGGTTCGGGCCCCTGCTTAGGATGGGGTCGTTCCTTAGACCGGAGAGCGCTGATATGCCCAATCTCATTGCCGACAAACTGGAGTTGAACGGCTTGCTGGACCGCCAGGCCCTGCAAGGTCATTTGGATCAGGCGGCCGCGGCCGCGCGCGCCGCGGGCGAGCCGCTGGCGGTGCTGACCATGGACCTCGACCATTTCAAGGTCTATCTGGAAGACCAGGGCCAGCCCCAGGCGCAAGCCGTGCTGCTGCGCGTGGCCGGCCTGCTGAAGGCGCAGCAACCCAGCGGCGCCAGCCTGGTGCACCTGGGTGGAGATGAATTTGTGATGCTGCTGCCAGCCACCGACCTGCCGGCGGCCACGGAAAAGGCCGAGGCCTTGCGCAGCGCCGTGCAGGCCGAGTTCGCCGGCCTGGCCGGGCCAGCGCCGCTGACGATTTCCCTGGGAGCCGCCGCCAGCCCGGCCGGCTCGGACTGGAGCGCGCACAGCCTGCTGTCACTGGCCGACGCCCGCCTGACCTTTGGCAAGAAGCGCTTGCAGCCCCATCACAACCGTGTCTGGGCCGGCGCCCTGCCCTCGGACTGGTACCCGCGCTTCGAGATCAAGCCCGAGCAGTGGCCCAGCCTGGACCTGCAACCCGCTTGATGCGCGTGAAGAACAAAAACAGGCCGGTCAGCCGGCCTGTGTTTCATCGTCGCTAGGGTTTGGTCCGATCAGGCCGACTTGCGGCGGCGCAACCAAGCACCCATCAGGCCCAGGCCGCCCAGCAACATGGCGTAGCTGCTCGGCTCCGGCACCGGGTTGGCCAGCTGGATCTTCAGGAACTCGGTGTTGTCCGAGCCCAGATCACGGCCGCCCGTGCCGGGGTAGTTGTTGTCATTGGCGATCAGCAAGGTGTTGGCATCCAGCACCAGCACGCTTTCGATGGTGACAAAGGGGAAGGTGAAGGTATTGGAACCATCACCGTTCAAGTCGTTCGGGTCGGCGATGTTCATCAGATCGACCAGCTCGGTCTTGCTGACATAACCCTGGGCATCGACGCGATTCAGGTCGATGCGGAAGACCTTCTTGAAGGGTGTGCCGCCGCCAGTGGCGGTGGCGTTGTTGCGCTCGATGATGATGAACTCATGGTCATTCAGGGCCGTCATGTCGCCGATATTGGTGCCGGCGGCATCGAGCTTGTAGAGCCAGCGCTGGCCGGTGTAGGCCTCCTGGTCAACACTGAAGGCGTTGATGCGCAGGCTGTTGGGGGCGTCGCCGCTGACCGTGCCTTCGAGCAAGGTATAGAGCGTGTCGCCAGCCGGATTGATGGCCATGCCCTCGAAGCCGCGCGAGGCGCCCAACGTGGCCACGCCACCGTTCAGGTACGGGTTCTGCGGCGACATCACGCCACCCATGCCGACCTCGGCGCGCAGCACCTTGCCCGTGGCATCGGCCTTGAGCAGGAAGGGGCCGAACTCCTCACCGAACCACAGGTTGCCGTTCTTGTCCTTGCGCACCGACTCGATGTCGAAATCGGCGCCGGTCAGCAGGCGGCCCGAACGGATGCTGGCATCGACCAGGGGGTTGGTGGCGTTGTTGTAGTAGTTGGTGTAGTCGGCCTGGATCTTGAAACCGAGCTTGCGGTCCGGGTCGGCCAGGGTGATGCGGCTGTCGGCATTGAAGGCCGTCAGGCTGGCGCCGGTCTGGTAGTTCGCGGCCGACACAGTGCCGCTGCCGCCCAGGGCGGTCTTGAAGTCCGGCGTGACGGCGTACATGCGCAGCAAGGTGTCGCCGGAATTGCCTTGGGTGCCGAAGCCGTTGTCCGGCATGAAGAGGTAGCTGCCGGCAGTCGGGCCGTTCAGCACGGCCGAGAAGCCTTGCACCGGCTGCTTGTTCAACAATGGCAAGGGGTTGCCACCGGCGCCCGAGGCGAATTGGCCCGAGGTCGGGCCGTCCGCGAAGGTGTTGGCCGGCATCTTGGCCCAGCCGACCAGGGTGTTCAGCTGCGCAGCAGCGGGCAGGGACAAGGCAACACAGCCCAAAGCGGCCAGCAGGCGCAGCGCCGGTGTTTTTGATTTCATGACGAAGACTCCTCACACGCAGGGACATCCTGCGAATGCGGCACATTCTTCAAGCGAGGGGTGACGCGACCATGAAGCGCACATGGAGCAAACGGCCCATGGCGCGGCCGGGCCATCCTGGACGACTCTCAGCGCCCTAGCGCCCTACTTCACCTCACGCGCCAGCTTGAGCATCTGAGAGCTCAGGCTCAGGCCGCGGCGCTTGGCCTCGCTGTGGTTGATGCGAAAGGCCAGGCCGTTGGGCTCCACCATCAGGGCGATGCTGACCCCGGCGCGAAAGGCCTCGGCGCTGTCACCCACGATCAGCACCGGCTCGGCACCCAAGGCCTGCTGCCAACGCAGCAGTTCGCTGCGCTCACTCATGCCCAGCACCAGAACCTGGCATCCTTGCGCCTGGGCCGGCTCACTGACCGAACGAACCCGCACAACACTGACCAGATGGGGCTTTTGTGCCAGCGAGGCCATGGCCTCGCGCAGCACCGGGCTGCCCACCACACAGTAGCTGAATTCCGTCGCTGCCTGGCCCGGCCACTGAGTGAACTGGGCAAAGCGGTAGATGAAGGCGGCCTTCAGCTGAGCATCGTCCAGCCCCAGGCCGGCGCGTGCAGGCAACAGCGCCAGCAGCGAGAGCAGCAGCGCAGTCATCAGGCCCAAAGGCTGCTGCCAGCGCATGATAGTCAGCGCCGAAACGCTCATGGATCCATGCTCCAGGTCCAGCTCAGCTGCAACACCCGACCGGCTTGCGGCAAGGGATAGCTCTGCACCGAAGGCTGGTCAAAGTAGCGGGTCTTGCCCACGTTGTAGAGCCCCAGGCTCAGCTCGTGACCCGCCACAGGCCGCCAGAGCAGGTTCAGATTGTTGAGCACATAACCAGGCAGGTCCTCGCCATCGGTGCTGCGCCGACTGACGCCTTGCAGCTGCCAACCCAGTTGCAAGCGGTCCCCCATCAGCGGCTGGCTGTAGTGCAGCTTGACCAGGGCATGCGGCGAGTTGCTCAAGCCCTTGCCCTGGGCATCACGGGTGCGTTGCAGCGAGAGCGAAGCACGCAGCTGCGCACCCTGGTCCCAGCGGCGCTCCAGACCGAGCTCCAGACCCTCATTGCTCAATTTGGGGCTGTTGATGAAATAGGGTTGGGGCGAATCGTCGAGGCTGATCAGGTTCTTCAGCCGTGACACATAGGCCGAGGCCCGCAGTTGCAGCTGTGGGCTCAGCGCCTGATCCCAGGCCGCCTCCAGCGTGCGCACGCGCTCCGGCTCGGGCGTAGGCAGGGAACGCGGCTCGTTGACTTGAAACTCAAACAAATTGGCGGCGCGGAACGCACTGCCGTAGAGCAGCTTGAAGGTGGCGTCTGAGCGGACATTCCAGACCCAGGCCAGACGCGGGTTCCAGCTGCTGCCGCCGATCTGGGCACGATCCTGGCGCAGGCCGAGAATCAGACGGTGGCTGTCATTGAGGCGCCAATCGTCCTGGATGAACAAGCCATTGCGGCGGTTGTCGCCGGTGAAGACAAACAAATCGCCATAGGTGTCCGCGCTGGTGGACACGCGCTGGACCAGATCGCGTTGGTACTCCAGACCCACCATGAGCTTGTGCCCAGCCCAGGCCTGGCTGCTCAGGCGCAGGTCGCCGTTGACCCAACGGCCCAAGCTGCGCTGGTTGTAGTTCAGGATGGTTTCAGAGTCGTTGAGAAAGGGCTCATGCTTCTGATAGTCGACCCGCTTGCTGGACAGATGCAAGGCCAAATCCCAGTTTTCGCCCAGGCTGCGCTCGTAGTCCAGAGACAGGAAGTTGTTGACGCCGCGGCTCTGGTACTGACCCAACTGCCAGGTGTCGTCGGTCAAGAAATAGGGCAGGCCATCTCGCACATCGCTGAAGCCGGCACGCAGACTCAAACCCTCGCCGCTGAGGCCGCCGATCAGGCGCTTTTCCCGGCTCCATTTGAGCTCGCGCAGGGCCGCCTCATGCTCGGGGGGGGCTTCGTTCATCAAAGGCCGATAGACATGGCGCATCTGGCTGCCGGACAGCCAGCCCTCCCAGCCCGACTCGCCGCGCCAACCCCAGCTGGCACGGGCGCGCTGCTGGCCTTCCGAATTGAGACTGGCGCGCACTTGGCCGCCGCGCAGTTTATCGACCCGCTTGGTGATGACGTTGACCACGCCCAGAAATGCATTGTTGCCATAGACCGCCGAACCCGGCCCGGGCGCGTACTCGACCCGGTCGATCAGGTCGACATCGGCAAAGAAGTCGCCATCGATCAGGGCCGCGTCGTAAATGTTCTCGTTGACCCGCATGCCGTCCAGCAGCACGAGCAGGCGGCTGTTGAAGTCGGCCGGCCGGCCCAGGCCGCGGGCGCCGATATAGCTGAAGATACCGTCAAAGCTGATGTGCACGCCGGGCATGGCGCGCAGGATGTCGGCCAGGCTGCGCATGCCGTAGCGCTGGATTTCGGCCGCCGTGACCACATAGGTGACGGCCGGCGCCTGGGCCGCACTTTGGGCAAAGCGCGAGGCGGCGGACACCTCGACCTCACGCGGCACCTCGCGCAGCTCCTGGCGCAGCAGCTCCTCCAGGTCAGGTTCAGCGGCGGCCGAAGCGGCGACAGCCGGGGCAATTGGAGGCACATGCTGAGCCTGGGCCACGCTCATCTGCAAGCCTGCGGCCATGAACAATCCAGCCGGCAAACAGGCTTCAAGCGCGCCAGAAAGAGCTGCGGACATAGCGCTGAATTCGAACTTCGGGCTCATCGAACTGAGTATCGCAGCAGCCCGGCCGGCACAAGCCGCAGATCTTGCGCCAGCGTCAAATCATGCCGCTCGCAAGCGCCGGTGCGCGGCCCGCGCCATGGGCACCCAGGCCAAAGTGTTCCACCGCCGCCACATCAGCAGGCCACGAATCCACTCGTCCAGCGCATAGGCCAGCCAGATCCCGGGCAGGCCCAGGCCGCAGAAGGCACCCAAAAACCAAGCCCCGCCGGCCAGCACCAGCACCATGGAGGCGGCACCGGCCAGCACCGGGTAGCGCGCGTCGCCAGCCGCACGCAGGGCATTGATGACGACCAGATTGAAGGTCCGCCCAGGCTCCAGCAGCACGGTCAGCCAGAGCAGCTGGGTGCCGGCGCGGATGATCTGCGCGTCCGACGTGAAGCGACCCAGCAGCCAGGGCCCGGCCAGCGCCGCGCTGAGGGCCACCAGCACGCTGACCACCAGGCCGCGCGCCAGCGCCCGCCGCACGATGCGGTTCGCCGCATGCAGCTGGCCCGCGCCGATCAAGTGGCCGACCACAATTTCCACGGCAAAACCAGTGGCCAAGCCGAACAGCAGCACCCCGTACATCAGCTGCGAGACATAGGCATGGGTGGCCAGGGCGCCGGCACCCCAGAGTGCTGCCACCGCCACGCTGACCATGAAGGCCAGGCGGTAAGCGATGTTCTCGGCCGCGCCCGGCAGACCGATATGCAGCACCGCCGCCAACTCCGCACGTGGCAGCCGCCACCAGTCGCTGCGCTGCGGCCGCAGGTCCAGGCGCGCACGCCACAACAGCAGATGCAGGCACAAGCCCGCCGCGCGGCTCAGTCCCAAAGCCACGGCGAAGCCCGGCAGCCCCAGCGCCGGCAAAGGCCCCCAGCCTTGCATCAGCGGCCAGGCCATCAAGAGGTGCAGCGCATGCATGAGCACCACCACCCCCAAGGCCTCGCGGCTGCGCAAATGGGCACGCATGACGCTGCTCATCGAGGCGTTCCAGGCATCGAGCAGCAGCGCCGGCGCCAGGGTCTGCAAAAAAGGCTGGGCCAGTGGCAAAACTTCGGGCGGGGCATTGAGCAGGCGCAGCAAAGGCGCGGCCAGGAACCAGGCCGCCAGGGCCGTGATCAGGCCGATCCAGCTGCTGGCGCCCAACACCGCCCGGGCCACGGCATCGGCGGTATCGCGCCGGCCAGCGCCCAGGCTCTGGGTCAGCACCACACTGGCCCCGGCGCCGATGATGCGGAACAGGATGAAGAGCATGGCCGACACATGGTTGGCCAGGGCGAAAGCGGCACCGGCCGCATCCGAGATCGCCGCAGCCAGAGCCATGCCCACCAAGCCCAGAGCGATGCCAAGACCCAACTCAGTGAACAAAGGCCAGGCGAGGCTGAGCAGGCGCGGCTGGGGACGGAAGGAGCGAGTGGCAGGCAGCGCCGGAGGCGGCTGATCGGGTGTGTCGGCGTTGTGGGGCACGGAAGGAAGGGAGCGAGGCGAATGAACGTAGACTGCGAGCACCCCATTGTTGCCACAGCCTTGCCGCAGAGCATCCACCCCCGGAGTGGAATTCATGCACCAACCGCAGCGCGCGCCCCGCCCCTTCGTGAGCCATCCCCTCGACTTGCCCTCCGAATTCGCTGCACCCTCGCTGAGCGAGCCCCAGGCCGACCTGACTTTGAGCCGCCAGCGCCTGGCTGTGCAGGCCTTGCTTGGCGTGCAGGACACGGCGATCGTGGCGGCGGCTCTGGCCTGCGCGCCGCGCGAACTGCAGCGGCTCGGCCCCGAGGCCCAGGGCAGCGACCATGCGCGTGCCGCCGTCGCGCAGTGGCGCCAGACCGACCCGCAGGGCTTCGACGCCATGCTGGGCCGAGCGGTCGAGTTGCTGCTGGGCAGTCGGCAGGCGGTGCAGGCGGCCGAGCTGGCGCTTGAGTTCGGCTGGGCGGCCCTGCAGTTGCAGGTGCTGGAGCGCGCCGGCTGGAGCTTGCTGCTGAGCCCGGCCCAGGCCCTGACCGGGCGCCTGTTGAAGCCCAATCTGCTGCAGCCGGCCTTGCAGCAGGGCGAGCTCTTGGCCCTGCGCCTGGCCTGGACCATCGAAGCCCTGGGCGAGCCCCACACGGTCGAACGCCAGCTGTCCGAGGCCCCGGGCCTGAGCGTCGGGCTCAAGGCCACGCTGCAGGCCCGCATTGCCCTGGCCTTTGACCAGGCGACGCGCGCGGTCGAGGCCGCCCAAACCGCCATCGACGCCTTTCCACACGATCTCGAACCGCCCGCCCTGCTGGCCCGCGCCACCTTGGGCCGCGCCTGGCTGGCCGCCGGCCATCCGCAGGCGGCGCTGGTGCCACTGACCGCGGCCCTCAAAGGCGCCCGGCGCGACGACTGCGCCCTGCTGCAAATCGAAGCCCTGGAGGCCCTGGCCGACGTGCACCTGGAACTGCACAACGAGTCCGGTGCGGAACCCGGCGAGTCCGCTCGATTTTTCAGCACTCAGGCACAAGGCCTGCGGCAAACGCTGGGCCTGGTGGCCGGGCCCTTGCCGCCCGAGCACTACTACGCCTTCCCCCAGCTGGTGGCCGAGGCACAGGCCGGCCTGAATGCCGGCCAGACCGAGGCGGCCGCCCGCCAGATCGAAGGCCTGAGCCAGCGCGAGAGCCAGACCTTCTATTGCTACCGCTGGCGCAACCGCCTGCTGCAGGTGCAGATCCACCTCGCCTCGCTGCAGCATCAGACAGCGCGCCTGCTGCACTGGGCGGCGCTGAACGACGACGCGGCCGAGTCGGACGAGGCCGCTGCGGTGGCGCCCTCCCCCGCCACCCAGCTCTGCGATTTCGAACGCGCCTGGCTGCAGGGTTGCGCCGCCCTCTTGGCCGCCCGGCCCTGGCCAGAGACACGCCTGCGCGCCTGGTCCGAGGCCATGCAGGCGCGCGGCCTGCGGCGTCTGGTCTGGCAGCAGGAGCTGCTGCGCGCGCTGAGCAGCAGCCCCTTGCTCGGACTCGAGGGCTTGCGCGACAGCCTGCAGCAGCTGACTGACCCGCGCCAGCTGGAGGACGGCCTGGGGCGCGTGCGCCTGCTCGCGCCCAAGCTGGTCGGGCCGCTGGCGGCCTTGCTCGCTCAGCCCGCCATCGTTCACCACCCACTGGCGCGCCAGAACGCCAGGCGCTGGCTGCAGGCCTTGCGGGGCGAAGCGGCAGGCCTGGCGCCCGCCGCGACTGCGACCCCTGCGGCGGAGGCGGCGCGCGCCCCGCAAACACCAGCCTCCCGCCGAGCCATGCCGCCGCCCTTTGGCCTGACGCCGCGCGAATGGCAGGTGCTGTGCCTGATCGGCGATGAGCTGAGCAATGAACAGATCGCCGCCCAGCTCTTCGTCTCGCTCGCCACGGTCAAGACCCATATCAACCGCCTCTACGCCAAACTGCACATCAGCTCGCGCGAGGAAGCGCTGCAAAGAGCCCGCTCGGCGCCGCGCTGAAGGTCGCGGCCTCCACCCCCGATTCAACCCCCGGGGCGGATGATTTCAGCGCCGCCCGCTGAGCAGAATGCCGGCCACGCCAGACTTGGAGATCCGATGCACGCACAGCCCGCCACCGCCCCTGCTCACACGGCCCCTGCGACCGACGGCGCCGCGCCATCACCGCTGCTGCTGATCCACCCGCAAATCGCCCCCTGGCTGCAGCGCCAGCCCGAAGGCTGCGAGATCAGCCTGCTCAGCGAGCGCGAGCAGCTGGACCAGGTCTATCTGCGCAGCCAACCCGACAATGAAGAGCAGCTGATCACCATGCGCTACGTCGGCCGCCAGGGCCAGCTGCACCGCTGGCAGGCTTGGCTGCCCTGGGACCACGGCAATGCGCTGACGCTCTACGCCTTCAAGGTGCTGGTGGACGGCACGCAGCACTGGTTGGCGGCCGACGGCCTGCATGAGCACCTACCGCCAGAGAGCCTGCATTTCCGCCTCAACCGCCAGCACCAGCCGCCCGACTGGGTGCGCGAGCAGGTCTTCTATCAAATCTTCCCCGACCGCTTTCATGCCGGCGAGCACAGCGAGCGGCCGCCCAGCCGCCAGGGTCAGGTCTTGCCCGGCCAGGCGGGCCGCGCGGTGGTGGAGCCGGCCTGGCATGAGCCGGTGGACCCGGCCCATGCGGCCAACAGCTTTTACGGCGGTGACCTGCCCGGCATCACCGAAAAGCTCGACTATCTGCAGCAGGAGCTGGGCATCAGCGCCCTCTACCTGAACCCCATCTTCAGCTCGGGCAGCAACCACAAATACGACTGCGACGACTACTTTCAGGTCGACGCACAGCTGGGCGGCAACCGCGCCCTGGTCGAGCTGCGCGAGGCCACGGCCGCGCGCGGCATGAGGCTGGTGCTGGACGCCGTGGTCAACCACACCGGCGTCAACCACCCCTGGTTCAACCAGACCGGCGTGCATGCGGAGCTGGGCGCGGCGCAGGCGATCCACTCGCCCTACCGTAGCTTCTATGCCTTCGATGGCCAGGGCCGGCCGCTGGGCTGGAAGGGTTACGACTCCCTGCCGGTGCTGGATTTCAGCTCGGCGCCGCTGCGCCAAGCCATTTACGCCGGGCCGAACGCGGTGCTGCGCCACTGGCTGCGCCCACCCTATGCCGTCGACGGCTGGCGCCTCGACGTCATCCACATGCTGGGCGAAGGCCCGGGCGCGCGCAACAACGCCCAGTTCGTGCGCGAGTTCCGCCAGGCCATCAAGCAGGAGAACGGCCAGGCCTATGTGCTGGGCGAGCATTTCTCGGAAGCCACGCGCTGGCTGCAGGGCGATCAGGAAGACGGGGCCATGAACTACTACGGCTTCGCCCACCCGGTGCGCGCCTGGTTGGCCGGGCTGGACGTGGCCTACCAGCCGATCCGCTTGAGCACTGTGGCTTTCGAGCGCTGGCTGGCCCGCGGCCGCGCCACCATTCCCTACGCCAACCAGCTGGCCCAGCTCAATCTGCTGGACAGCCACGACACCTCGCGCTTTTTCACCCTGCTCGGCGAAGACACGGCCCGCATGGCCCTGGCCGCCACCCTGCTCTTCACCAGCCCGGGCGCGCCCTGCGTCTATTACGGTGACGAAATCGGCCTGCCCGGCGGCCAGGACCCCGACTGCCGCCGCCCCTTCCCTTGGGACCGCGCGCAGTGGAACCAGCCCCTGTTCCAGCACTACCGCGAACTGATCCAGTTGCGCCAGAGCCGCGGCGAATGGCGCCACGGCGCGGTGCAGACCCTGGCCGTGAGCGAGCAGGCCCTGGTGTTTGCACGCTACACCGATTGGGAAGCCACGGTCGTGGCCGTGAACCGCGGCGACCAGGCCCTGAGCCTGGACTTGCCCGTTTGGCAGCTGCCCCTGCAGGTGCAGCAATGGCGCGGTTTGCAGCCCGGGCATGCGGCCCCGGTGGCGTTTGAGCTGCTCGATGGCGGGCACCGCGTGCGCCTACAGCTGCCGGCCAGGGCCAGCGTGCTGCTGCTGAGCGAGTAGGCGCCAGGCGCAAACGGAGCGGCACTAAACTCCCGCATGCTTGTTTTGCGACCCTCATGGCCGGCCTCACTGCTGGCGCTTTGCTTGCTCTGGGCCGGCGCCGGTGCTGCGGCGCAAACTTCTACGCCCGGCTCACCCGCCGCACCCTTGCGCGTGCTGATCAACGATGTGGCGCCCTACACCTTGCGCAGCGAGGCTCAGCGCCCGGGCATGCACATCGAGATCATGAATGCCTTGGCCCAGCAGGCGGAGCTCAGCGTCAGCCTGAGCTCCGCCGTCTATGTGCGTCTGGCCCTGGGCCTGAAGGACGGCAGTGCCGATCTGGTGGTCGGCATCGATGGGCCGGAGCTGGACACATTGGCCCAGCGGGTGACGCCCTTTCACAGTTTCAAGTTCGTGGTGCTGACGCGCAAAGCCGCCGGCATCAGCCAGGTCAGCCAACTGCGCGGCCGCCTGCTCGGCGTGGCCCGCGGCGCCGTCTATGACGACAGCATCAACAAGGACGAGGCGATTCAGAAATTCCCCATGGCCGACCCCTTCCAGGGCGTGCGCATGTTGGCCGTCGACCGCCTGGATGCGGTGATCTCCTCGGACTACCTGCTCAGCTACGCCCTGCGGCAAACTGGCATCGATCCGCAGCAGTTCGCGCCGCCCTTTGTCGTCAACGAAAAGAACTACAGCCTGTACGCGCGCCGCGACCTGCCCGAAGACAAGGTGCGCGCCCTGCGCCGGGCCATGGAGCAGCTGCAAAAGTCCGGCCGACTGAACGCCATCCTGCGCAGCTACCAGTGAATCCCCGAGGGGCTAGGCCGCATTGCCCGGCTAGCATGCCCAGCTTTGCAAAGCAGCGGAGACCGGCATGCGCGATGAACACCCCCACAGCGGCCGCTGGAGCCGACGCGACTGGTTGGAACACAGCCTGGGCGCCGCCGCCGGCTTGAGCCTGGGCACGGGCGCGGCGCAAGCGGCAGAAAAGCAGCCCGCCGGCGCCCGGCCGAACATCGTCTTCATCATGGCCGACGACCTGGGCTGGGGCGACCTCGGCTGCTACGGCCAGACCGATTTCAGCACCCCAGTGCTGGACCGCCTGGCCGCGCAAGGCCAGCGCCTGACCCAGGCTTATGCCAATTCACCGGTCTGCTCGGCCACCCGCACCGCCCTGATCACCGGCCGCTACCAGTACAGGCTGCGTGTGGGCCTGGAAGAACCCATCCCCAGCCGCGACTCGCCCCACGGCCTGCCGCCCGAGCACCCCACCCTGCCGGGCCAGCTGGGCGCCGCCGGCTACCGCACGGCCCTGGTCGGCAAATGGCACCTCGGCCACCCGCCGGCCTTCGGCCCGCTGAAGAGTGGCTACGAGAGCTTCTACGGCAATCTGGGCGGTGGCATCGACTACTTCAATCACAAGGACAGCACCGGCCCTAAAGCACAAGTCGATTTCTGGGACGGCGAGCGCCTGCTCGACACCCAGGGCTACTACACCGACCTGCTGAGCAGCCGGGCGGTCGAAGTCATTGAGGCCTGCAAGAGCGACCCCCGCCCCCTGTTTCTGAGCCTGCACTACACCGCGCCGCATTGGCCCTGGGAAGGCCCGGAGGACGCAGCCCTGGCGTCTCGGCTCAAGAGCCTGCTGCACCACGACGGCGGCAGCCTGGAGACCTATGGCCGCATGGTCCAGGCCATGGACCGCGGCATCGGACGTGTGCTGCAAGCCTTGCGCGAGCAAGGGCTGGAGGACAACACCCTGGTGGTCTTCACCAGCGACAACGGCGGCGAGCGCTTCTCGCGCACCTGGCCCTTCAGCGGCCAAAAAACCGAGCTGCTGGAAGGCGGCATCCGCGTGCCCCTGATCCTGCGCTGGCCGGCACAGCTGCAGGCCGGCGTCAGCGAGCAGCTGGCCATCAGCATGGACTTCCTGCCCACTTTTCTGGCCGCCGCCGGCGCCCCCTCATCCGCCCTGGCCAGCGATGGCATCGATCTGCTGCCGGTGCTAAAAGGCCGCCAGCCGCTGCAATCACGCCGCCTGTTCTGGCGCTACAAAGCTCAGGGCCAACGGGCTCTGCGTGAGGGCTCGATGAAGTACCTGCGCATCCGCCAGCATGAGTTCCTGTTCGACCTGAGCCGCGACCCGCGTGAACGCGCCAATCTGGCCGCAGCCCAGCCCGAACGCCTGGCGGCGATGCGCGCACAGTGGGAGCAATGGAATGCCGAGATGCTGCCCATCACGCCGGAGGTCTACACCCACTGGGTGCGCGGCGAGCGCCAGGCCGACCGCTACGGCGTCGATGCGCCCGAGGCGCCGGCCCGCAAGGACTGAAGTCCGTCAAGCAGTCGGGCCCAGCACCTGCTGCAACTGGACGCGCTCGCTGGAACAAGCCGCGTCGAAATCGGCCTCGATCTGCTGCAGGGCCTGGCGGTCTCCCGCCTTGACGACGACGATGCCGGCGGCCCGGTTGCGCCCGCGCGCCTTGGCCGTGTAGAGCGCCATATCGGCCCAGTTGACCGCCTGCTCCCAATGTTGGGGCAGGCCGCTGGGCTGCAGCGGGAAATGGGCGCAGCCGATGGACACGGTGACGCGCAGCGGGCCATCGCTGCTGGGCACCGGCTCGCCGCCGATGCCGAACAGGATGCGCTCGGCCAGCTGCAGCAGCCGCTCAGGTGCGATGTCGGGCGCGAACACCAGGAACTCCTCGCCGCCCCAGCGCACCACCAAGTCCTCGGCGCGCACCGCAAGGCTCAGGCGGCGGGCCACCTCGCAGATCACCACATCGCCGATGCCATGGCCATGCTGGTCGTTGACATGTTTGAAATGGTCGATGTCCACCATCAAGAGCGCGCCATTGAACTCGGCCCGCGGCTGCTGCTGCATGACGGCAAGGAAATGGCGCCGGTTGGCCAGCTCGGTCAGGGGGTCGCGCTCGCTCTGGGCCTTGAGCATCTGCTCGTTGGCGCGCAGACGCTTGTGGGCGGCGCGCACGCGCTGCACCATCAAGGCCACCAGCAGCAGAGAAAGCCCCAGCAGCAAGGCCACGGCCACGCCAACCTGCTGCACCCGCTGGCGGTTGCCGAGCTGGTGGTCGACCAAGGCCTGGTCGCGCTGCAGCAGCTCCAAATCGCGCTGTTTGCGCTCGCTGTCGTACTTGAGCTGCAACTGCTGCAAGGCGCTGGCCCGGTTGCGCTCGACCAGCTCGGCGCTGAGCCGGCGCTCCAGATGGTAGGCCGCCAAGCCCTCCTTGAACTGGCCCGCTGCCGTCCAGGCCTCGCCGAGTTCGCGCAGCTCCTGGGTGCGCAAACCCTGGTCGACCTCACCCTGGCTCATCAACTCGATGCGGGCAATCTCACGCCGCGCCTGTTCGAAATCGGCCAGCTGCACATAGGCCACCGCCATATTGTGGCGAATCGTGCGCTGGATGCGGATGTCGCCGCGCTGCTCGAAGAGCGGCAAGGCCTGGCGTGCGACGTCCAGCGCCCGCCCGGGTTGCTTGAGCTGCAAGTACGCGTCGGCCAGATTGCTCTGCGACTGTGCCAACCAGCGCGGTGCATCGGCCTGACGGGCCAGTTCCACGCATTCCTCCATGGCGCGCAGCTTGGCCGGGCCGTCCTGGCGCAAGCCGGCGACATAGGCTTCGTAGCTCTTGATCTTGAAGAGCGCCAAGGTGTCACCCTGAGCCTGTTGGCGAGCCTGGTTCAACCAGCGGCTGGCCGCCTCGGGCTGCTCCTGAAGCTGGGCGATCATGGCCAGGGAGCCCAGGCTGCTGGCAGTCAGATGGCGGTCCCCGCCGGCCTGGACCAGGGCCAGGGACGTCTGCGCCGAGGCCTCGGCCAGGGGCAAGGTGCCGGCGCGAATCTGGCTGCGCTCGATCAGGCGCAGCGCCACCCAGACGAGCCGGAAATCGCAGGCCGCGGGCAGCGTGCTGGGGGTCTGGGCCTGCAAGCTGGCGGCGCTGGGGCAGACTCGGCTCAGGCCGGCATAGGCCTGCTGCGCCAGCTTTTGGGCCTGCTCGCCGGCGCCCATGCGGTCGGCCCGCTCGGCACGCAAGAGCAGCACCGCATCGCGCGCCTCGGGCTGGCGCGCCAGGCGTTCGGCCACCTGCTCGGCCTGCACGAAGTCTCCACTGAGCACCAGCAGCCGGCCCTCGGCCAGCAGCAGCTGCAGCACTTGCGCGGGCTGGTCCGCTTGCTGCTGCAACTCGCGCAGGCGGCGCAAGGCCTGCTCCGGGCGATCAAAGCCCTGGCGCAGCAGCAGCTCCAGCTGATCGCTCAGCTTGCGATCGACCGGCCAGGCGACAGCAGGCAGCGCCGGGACGGCCGGGGCGGCGCTTACTGCCGTGGCGGGCTGAGACTGAGCCTGGACCAGCCCAGTCGCCAAAGTCAAAAGCCCGGCGCAGCGGCGCCAGCCTGCCCGGATGCGCGCACCGCTCATGTTCGCCCCTCGCCAGCCGCCCACACCGGCCCCTGCAGCTGCACCAGCTCCAGCTCACCGGCGCGCCAGGCCTCTTCCATGCGCTCGCTCAAAGCCAGGAAGGCAGCCGCGTCCAGCTCGGGCTGATGCGGGGCCATGGCCTTGAGCCCGAAGGCGCGATTGCGGCCATGGGCCTTGGCCATGTACATCAAGGTGTCGACCAGGGCGATGGCGCGCTCCCAATCGACATTCCAGCCATGGGGCGCGACCGGAAAGCTGCAAAAGCCCATGGAGGCACTGACGTTCAAACCCTGTGAGCCGGCCGGCCCGTGCCGCACCGGCGTCGACGCGATCTGATCGAGCAGACGCTGGGCCAGGCTCTCGATCTGAGCCGGGTGACGGATGTCGATGACGATCAGGAACTCCTCACCGCCCCAGCGAACCAGCAAGTCCTCGTCGCGCAAGCAGCTGCGCAGGCGCTGCGCCACCTCCACCAGCACCGCATCCCCGACCGCATGGCCGTGGCAGTCATTGATGCGCTTGAAGTGGTCGATGTCGATCAGGAAGACCGAGGCATGCAAACGCCCTTGCTCGGCCAAGCGCACGATGGCCGTCTGGAAATGCCGCCGGTTGGCCAAACCGGTGAGCGGGTCGCGCTCGCCCTGAACCTTGAGCGCCGCATTGCTGTGCGCCAGCGCCTGATTGGTCTTGCGTATGCGCTGGTAGGCCAGGCCCAGCAGCAGCGCCGACAGCACAACGCAGGCGCCCACCGCCGCCCAGAGCTGCAATTGCAAGTCGCGGGCGCGCAACTGCTCCAGCTTCAGGCTGCGGTCGCGGGCCAGCAAGGCCATCTCCTTGCCGCGCCGGTCGTCGTCATACTGGGCCTGCAGCTCGAGCACCGCGCTGCGCGTTTCCTCGCGCAGCTGCTGGTCGATCATGCGCCGGTACTGCTGAAACGCGCGCGCCGCCCCGGCCAGGTCGCCCATGCGCTCCAGCGCTTCACCAAGCTCATTGAAGCTGTCCGCCACCTGTCCGTTCAAACCCTCGGCCTGGCTCATGGCGATGGACTGCATCACATGGGACTTGCCCAGCTCGGTCTGGCGCAGCTGGATCAGGGCAATGCCCAGGTTGTGCAGCGCCAGGGCTTCATTGGAGCTGTCGCCATGGCGGCGCGCCAGGGCCAGCCCCTCCTCGGACAGCTGGCGCGCCTTGGCAAAGTTGCCTTGGCGCAGATAGAAATCCGCCGAGTTGGCCAGGGCCAGCGATTGCAGGGTCGGCGAACCACTGTCGCGGGCCGCGTTCAAGGCCAGCTGCATGGAGGCCTGAGCGCGGTCGAAGCGCTTGAGGATGCCCAGGATCACGCCGCGCGTGTTGTGTACCCGGTACAGCAGCATGGGGTCGGGGTCACGTGCGGCCTCCTTCAACGCCTCCTCGATGGCACTGGCGGCGCGCTCATGTTGCTGGGCACGCAGCAAGGCATAGGCCTGCACCGACAAGGCAGCGGCCCGGCGCCAGGAGGCCTGCGAGCGCTCAGCCAGCAGCAAGGCCTCATTGGCATGGCCCAGGGCCAGCTCCACCCGCCCGGCCTCGGCCTCGGCGACGCAGAGCTGCACCAGGGCGCGAAACATCAGGCTCAAGGGCACATCGGCGCTGAGCTGGGAAGGCAGCACGGCCATGGCCTTGAAGGCTTGATCGGACTTGCCCTCGCGCGTCAGCTGTTGGGCCCGGACCACCGCCTCGGCCAGCTGTGCGGCGTTGCGGAAGCGGGGGTCGGGCCAGTTCTGCAGGCTTTCCAGCAGCCGCTGCAAGGCCGGGCCTTCATTGCGCTCGACCAGGGCCGCGCCGCGCAAGGCCAGCATTTCAAGGCGCTCCAGACTGCCGGGCGTGCTGGCCGCCAGCAAGGTGTCGAGCACCAACAAATTGGCGGCCGCCCGGGCGGCGCCACCACGCTCGATGCGCTCCAACTGGGCCCACAGATCGGGCACCACCGCGGCCGAAGCCGCGGCTGCCGTCGGAGCGAGTGGCGTGAGCGGTGAAGAAGGCGCTGTGGCCTGGGCCTGAACCTGAAGCCCGAAGGCAGCGCAGCTCAGGAGCAACAAGCAGGCCAAGGACCGAACAGCCGGCCGGCGGCTCGCGGCGGGCCCGCCATGGGCCGAGCCAGCCTGGCCGAGCCGGCCGGTCCCGCAAGCTGAACTGTCACCACCCATGGCCGTGCGTCGTTCCATCGAAGCGCCTGGATTGCCTGTGCCCGTGCTGCCGCTCGCTGGCCGCAAGCCCGGCCCACGCCGCGAAATCGCTGGCGAAAAAAGCCCGGGCAATGCAAACAGCGTGGCAAACCATATACGCCCCAGTATCAACCCAAAAGCGGGGACCAAAAGGGCGATTCAGGGGGCAAGCGCGGGCCAAACCTGGGGCCGTCCCAGCGCCTCAGGCCGGCGGCGCGGGGCCACCGGACACCTCGCCGGCGCCATCGGGGCGATAATTGCCGCCTACGTCCTTCGGCCGCGCAGCTGTTTGTCCCTTGTGGGAAGACCCGCGCGACGCCCGCAGACGCCACTGCCCAGAAAGCCCTCTTGAAGAAGACCTACCCCCTCCACGTCGAAGGCAAGCACCCCGACCGCCTGCTCGAAGCCACCAAGCACGAAATCCGCAAATACATCAAGCGCGAGCAGAACAAGCCGCGTCCGGCCGGCGTGGACTTCTGGGACTTCGACTGCCGCTTCGGAAGTAGCCCGGCCACCGCCGAGGTCATCCCCATGGCCGCCCTGACCGAGCGCATCAATGCCTATGCGGCCGAAAAGGCCGACAGCTTCTATGTGGAGTTGCTCGCAAAGCCCGGCGTGCGCCGCCCGCGCCCCGCCACCGCCGCCGACGAAGCCGAAATCAAGGACTGAACGAAGCGCCGGCGCTCAGAAGCCCGGACTTTGGCCTGGCGCATCAACGCCCCGGCTCATGGCCCTCGTAGCGCGGCAGCGTCGCATCCAAGTCCTCCCATGAGGCGCGGGAGCTGACAAAGTTGTGCGAGATGGGCCGCTCGCTGATCTCGGAATCCAGGATACCGAGACGGAGCCGCAAGCGGCTGGGGTCGCTGGCGTTCGAACTGAACAGCGGCGCCGCGCAGATGCCGCAAAAATGCCGCCGGCGCCCCGGTGCTGATTCATACGTGCGAATGCTCTGCTCACCGCGCGTGATACGCAGACCCTTGGACTGGACGAATCCATTGGTGGCGAAAGCTGTTCCGCTGGCCTTTCGGCACTTGGAACAATGGCAGTGAATGATGGCCTCAATGCCGCCCTCCACCTCCAGCGCCACGGCCGCGCAGAGGCAAGTTCCGAGGTAGGTCGTCGTCATGCTTTCAAGTCCTGTGGTGAGATGTCTCGATACGTTTTGCGAGGTCTTGGCATGCGGCTCTTCGGCCCCCGTCTGAAAGGCCCTGGCCATTCAAAAGCTGGGCAGAGGGCCTACCCCCAAACACAGCGCCCATCATTGTGAAGGCCCTGCAGGAACGATCGGCTTGGCATCCATCAGCCCGGGCGGCGCCATGCAGTCGCCAGCGTCCAAACCGGACCGAAGAAGAACCAAAAAACGATGCAGCCGAACGCGTGCTTGTGCCAGTCAAGCAAAGCCTGAGTCGCATCGCTTGTGCCAAGGACCTGCAAGAGGGCCTCGATCAGCGCCATGGTGATCAGGCAGGCCAGGACGCAGCGGCCCCATAGATTGAATTCGTAGCGAACGGCCGCCCAGCCGCGCGATGGCGGCTTCACTGGCGGCGGGCCTGCAGCGAAGTGACGGGCAAAATGCGCGTCCGCCCACTTCACCGCCCGCCCACCAAAAGCCACCGTGAAGCCGATGTAGGCGGCGGCCAATCCATGGGCAAACGTGGCGCTCGCGCCCGCACGCAGATCCAGGGCGGTGAAAGCCAGGAGCAAGAGGTCGGTCAGCGGCAAGCCCAAGAGCAATACACGGCTCAACGCCTCCTTGCGAAGCAGATAACGGAGCACAAGCGCCGCCAACAAGATGAGCCAGAAGCCGAGCTCGCAGGCCAGGATGAGGACGTAGAGAAGTTGGGACTCTCGGGGCATGAGTGGCAAGCCGGTTTCAGGAACTCAAGGTCCAAGAAAGCTGCGGGCGCACGAACGCAGCACCCACATGGAGGCTTCAGCCCGCATTCTCAGCGAAGCTCCTTGCGAAGCACCAACTTGAGCCCTGACCAGACCTCCGTGACGGCGCAGACCTTGACGTCGACGTAGCCAAGTGGCAAGGCGAGCTCGCGAATTGTGTCTTCCGTGACGGTGCTCGCCAGCTTGGACGACTTCTTCGGCCAGGACACCCAAAGCGCTGCGCTGGGTTTCAGGCTTTTGCGCATAACACTCAGGGTCTTTTCGAGCACGTCTCGCTGCGTGACAAAGACCTGCGCAACATCCACCTCTGAATCGGGCCGGCTCACAAACTGCACGGCCGGCGGAAGTGGAGCCAAGAGGCCCTCGTAGGCCTCCGGCGCGTTGAGGAGCAGAACTCGACAGGCCTCGTGGATGCCAAGCTTCTTGAAAAGCGGCGTTCCGGAATACCCAGCAGGGTGTGCGCTTGCCATGCGAATTCAGTTTTGATGCAGACCGCGTGATTTTCCCATTGGCCGGGTGGACGGGCTGGTCCTATCGACCCGCCACTACTTCTTGCTCGAACTTGATGGCGTACGAACGAGACGAACATGGTTCGTGCTCCCCTCGTCCGTGGTGGCCCAAGCATCACTGGACCCAATCGCCGACACCAGCGATACGCCCTTGCCTTCCGGGGTCGACGTCCAAAACGCACCATCGGAGCTCCAGGCCGGCTTCGTTGGAAACAGCGTCAGGTTCAACGAGGGGTTGTAGCAATTCGGCTCACGCAGCGTGAGCAGCTCTTTCCGACTGGGAACTCGCCAGTGCTCCTCGCTGGTGGACTTGCTCACAGCGAGCGCCTTCGCTTGTTGAAATGTCAGCCTTGGGCCGGGGTTGACTGCCTCTGGGTCATTGGCGACGCACATCGAACCATTCCAAGTTTGATCCTCGACGCAGCGCATCCAGATCAGATGGCTGCGTTTGTCATAGATCTGTGAACCGTCCCCGACGGCCGAGAAATCGCGGGCATCGCGCTTGAGCGGGCCCTCGCATTGCTGGGAGGCACCGGCTGGCATGCAGGCAAAAGCGGCGCAAGCGGCCGCAAGAAGGAATGTGCGAGGCACGGAGGTCTCCTGTGATGACTGGCGCTGAAGCTGAAACGCCAACGGCGGATGGGCGCGGATAGCCCGAAGTGAAACAAGGACCGAAATCACCCGTCCTCGCGGGTCGAATCGAACGCGGACCTAGGCATCACGGCGTTGTGGCTCGAGCGCGTGAATGAAAACGGTGTAGGTATCGGCAGGCCGCTTTGCGTGAGCGAGGTCGAGTGCATGACCGATGGCGCCACGGTGATATGTTCCATGATTGACGATATGAAACAGTATTTCCTCTGGCGTCATTGATCCCCGCAAGCCGTCGACGAATGTGAAGCTCAGCGTCTGGTGCATGTGGCCCGTTCGCAGCTCTGCGGCATAGCTTGCCAACCATGCATTGGAAGCTGTCAGTCGTTGATCAAGATCTGGGAGTTCGGGTAGGACGTCGGTGTTTGTCGATGAGTGCAGACCGGGTTTCGACTGGAGCCGCGCCCTGAAATTCTCTTCGACTCTCACCATGTGATTCAGTTGTTGTCGAGCAAAGGCGAGGCATGTGGCGCCCTGGGCCGGATCAAGTGCTCCCACCGCATCCAGCGTTCGTCGATCGGCCCAGTTTTTGTATTCGAGTGCCTTGAGTAGCAGTGACATTTCTATTCTCTATTCAATGCCGAAAGAGCTTGGCCGCGAGCCAAGAAACGAGAGCGAGCGCCTTGCCCAAGACCGGCAAGATCAAGGCGCCGGTAGGCTGAAGCGGAACTGAAGTACCCGGCGCCGAGGAAATCACGGCAGCTTGCCCTGCGCGACCGATTCAAGCTCCGAGTCGGCTCGAGCGAATACGAAGGGACTTCCCACCTTCGGGCAAACGGCGTCA